>JAFQEO010000005.1 GCA_017399005.1 Peptococcaceae bacterium
ATTGCCCTGGTCATATTCCATCTGGATGACAAACACATCACTGTGTTTCCAGTCACGACCCTGCAGAATTTTGCGGGCAGTAATGCTGATATTGTCGCCAATAGCCGGTGCCGGTTCATAGATATTGATAAACTCAACCGTTTCACCATCTTCACCGATTTCGATAATCTGCACCGGTTCATCACCGTTTACTCTAAAGCCCGGCATTGCACTCAATTCGGTAACCGTTACTCTGGTGTAGGCATCCACGCCTTCAATATCAATCTGTTCACCCGGTTTCAGAGTGATAAGCAGCACACCGTTCTCATCGGTAGTAACCTCATCATCTGTACGTTCTTCCCCCAGAATACGCACTGCCTTAAAAGTACGATTCACATAGGAATTTTCAGAATCTTCTTCTTTTGCAGCCTGTTCCTCGTCCTGAGGTTTGTTGTTCTGCCCCTCATTATTCTGAGAATCATTGTTCAGACTTTCGTCATTCTGACTTTCATTGTTCTGAGAACCATTATTCAGCGATTCATCATTCTGATTCTCGTTATTCTGAGAATCATTATTCAGATTTTCGTCATTCTGATTCTCATTATTCTGAGAGTCGTTATTCAGCGATTCGTCATTTTGAACCACACTACCCTGAGATTCATCGTTTAACACTTCACTATTCTGTGATTCATTACCCGGCACTGCATCGTTCTGACCTTCAATGCCTTGTGTTTCACCAGCAGGTTCACTTACAGACCCCTCAGCCCCGCCAGCTTCACCACCGGATACCTCCGCACCGGTAAAATTTGTTTTTGCAATTTCACTGGTCACCACATCCGCAGCACCATCCGGTTCCACAGATGTATCAGGTTCAACCACAACGTCCGGTTCTGCCACATTATCCATCACAGCATTGCCCTCTGCCGGTGGCTCCATTCCATCTGTTTCCGGTTCACTTACAGAAGGCTGCTCCATTGCAGAACCGTCCTCTGCATCATCCAGCAGATTCTCCTGCGAACCCGCATACTCCTCCGTAGGCTGAGATTCTGTCATATTTTCAAACCTTACCTCAAACTCAAACGCCAAATCACGCGGATACACATAATCCGCACCCAGCGGATGCTGCACCGATTTCGCAATACTCAATGTGCCCTGCACATAGGTCGCCGGTTTAAACGTATTTACATAACTCGGTGTGCCAGCTACTAAAAACGCCATCGTAGCCTGAACACCCACCAGCAGCACCAGCCCGGCCGATAATAAAACCGCCAGCCCTTTTCTGTTTTTTATCAGTTCCCGTATTTTATGTTTCAAGGAAACAGTCCCCCTTCTGTAAGAAATGAATCTATTTCAAAAATATCTCATTATTTCCTTTTGCCCGAATTTCTTCGGCAATCAAAAGGCACTGTTTTCTTAATGCCCTTTGATTACCGCCCCGCAAAAGCGGGGTGGTAAAATTATCAGTTTTATATTGCTATATAAGCTTACATTAACGGAACATAGCGTTCAGCCAGATATGCGATATCGTCCCATGTCAGCATACCTTTACCGATTGCAACTTTGAGGAAATCGCCGTTAAATACTTCATAAGCACTTTCCGGAATCATATCGTCAAAATCTTCATAGGTAAATAAGCCGTACTGTTCAATATCCTGCACCATTAATTCCGCATCGTAAGCCATAATGTCAGTATCCACTTCAAAGATATTGAACAGACCTTCAATGCCACCAGGCATCGACAGAACACCATTGGTGTAGTAGCACAGATGCTCCGCAGTAACCGGCGACCACGCAGTGGTTACCTCTGTTTCAATGTATGCATTATTTAAAGTAACTACTTCCCATGTGTTTTCATCCATATCGCCCTGTTTTACAAATCTATGACCGATATAATCTGCACAGTTTTCTTCAGTGATATACACATACTCACCCATGTCAATATCAAAGAAACCGTGTTCATAGATAACTTTTACTTCACTGTTATCAGAGAAATTCAAATGAATTACATTATATGCAGCTTCCGCATCGTTATCAACAAACACAATCGGAGCCACATCATAACCGCCTGTCTCCAGATTCCATACCAGCAGCAGTTCATCACCAGTCAGTTCATCCACACGTTTCTGAGAACCATCTGCCAGAGTAATGAGAGTATCAGGGGTGATGCAGTTATCGCCAGAACTGCCACTGCTCACTTGATTCGGCATAAAATATCCAACAAAATAATAGTAAGTAGCGCCCGCTTCATCTGTATAACTAAACTGTGCAACGGTTATTGCATCATAGTCTCGTGTCCCGGATTTTATTGAAAGTCCAGAAGGCGATGAATGTGCAAGATAGTTATTATATTTAGTCGTTCCTGAAACTGTTGTAGATGCAGAGAAATCCCAAACCTCACCACTAGGCCCATCTTTGGTCAGCTTACTAATATCTACACATGCACTATTAATGTCTGTATATTTAGCTTCCATACCGTTAACTACTGCCAGATTAGATGGCATTGTTGTTGTGCTACTATCATAGCTTTCTGCACTACCAGTTCCACCATCTTTATAATCTGTTATGGTTACAGCATCTTTGAATACATAATAATACACCTGAACTTCCGTTCCAAGCATGTTTTTCTTCATTTGAGCTTCGGTAATCGGATAAAAAATCTTAGTACCATTGACAGTAATGTAGCCCCATTCTTTATCTGTAGCTGAAACTCCTTTTGCCGAAATATATGTTTTGTCATTCAAAGTTAATTTTTCTGTATTTGTATTTGTATCAGCAAAAGTAAATGCTGCATGCTGTGTTGTTGGTTTGATAACAGAAACACTGATATTTACAGTCTTTGTATAGCTCCGCGATACTTTCTGGAGATTGCCAGATTCATCAATTGTGTAATTGTTATCATCGGTATAAGTATAAGTAACTACATAATCGCCCGACTCGTTAAAGCTGATTTTATTGCCAGAACTATATGTTTTTCCATCCATAACAACTTCATAAGCTAATGAGTTACCGAACTTGGTTACTATTAAGATAAATGGATCCCATTCAAAAGTGTCACCCTGGTCCATAGAAATCAAAACTTTGCCATTTTCATAATAACAATAATCATTCGAACCTTCTGTTTTTGCGATATAGTTGTTATTTGTGTAATCAAAATGATATTCAGGAGCGATAAAACTCTGACTGTTTGTATTATCTATTACCGGTGTGTCTATGGTACTGTTTGCGTCAGGCTTCACTGTATAAACATATCCTGTTCTGCCGTAAAACTCAGGTTTCAATTCATCATAACCAGCAGTATCGTTTCTATTATCTCTAATGTTATCATTCATACCTTCTGTCATAGAAATAATCCCTGTGTTTACCCACTTAGGACTCTCTCCATACTGGAAGTCAGAATATTCATCACTAAACATTTTACTAACAAGCTGATTAGCATAGTCATTCGTAAATTCATTATTCTGAGAAATATGATTATACTGTTTAAGTGTTCCATTAATATCAATCGAAGTGGAAGCTATATCTACATTTTCGTAATATACCACAATACCAAGACCAACAACGGTTGTTCCGTCTATCGCCTTATCATTGCTATTCTCCTGATTAATGGTAGTAATATCTTCAATAGTTAAGTGGCCATTACGAACATCAATATTTGCAAAGTTACCACCCTTTAAGGTAGAACCCGTGATTGCTAAATTACCCTCAACCAAACGAACAGGCGATGCAGTATTAGAAAGATAGCAATTTGTGATTGTACTATCACCCTTACTAACCACTAATGCACGGTTATAATCATTCGATGCCTGAGCACCATATTCGGTATAAACAGCACCAATAATCTCTACATTATCAAGATGTGCATCTGTTAATCCAATAATATAGTTTTCAGAAACACTACCGCTTCCGTTGTATGCAGCGTTGGTACAATCGAATTTAAAGCCATTACCATACAATGTAGAACCGGAGAGATAGTACGCGCCAGTTGGCATCACGATATTATCTAATAATACACTGTTTTGGTTTTTCAATTCACTATATATTGTCGCATTATATGCATCTACAACCTCAAGATTCAATGTATACTCTGTCGAAGTTTCATCAGAAATTGTTACTTCTACTGGACCTGTGCCACTAAACTGAATAGTGCCACTTGCCCAATCAGTTGCATTGGCTGTATATGTGCCAGAAACACTTGCTCTATTTAGCGCTTCAACAGAAACTTTCACATTTCCAACTTCAACTTCTGGCAGTTCTTCGAATAAACTGCCTAAAGCGACTGTATTCTTGTTACCTACACGATATAAATATTTATCGGTATTTTCAAATACAGTTCTAAATTTATCAACCGGTTCAACGGTTACTTCAATTGTTGTCGGTGTGCAGAAATAGTAGTCTGTAATTGTAATTGTTGCTGCACCAATACCGCTGAATGTCAGTGTACCCTGTGTCCAGTCACTTGTATTTGCAGTATATGTTGCACCTGCTGTGCTGTCATCGCCAACTGGAGATACTGTTACTTGAACATTGTCCACATCAATAGCAACGTCAGCGTTTTCATCGGCTTTAAATAAATCATCAATATTTACAGTTGTTCCTGTTACATAGGAATTTTCTGCCGCTTCTACTTTTTCAAACTTTTCAACGGATTCTTCCTGGTCACCTTCGGTAATACCTAAATCCGTCACAATGCCGCTGTATTCTTTCAGCCCGATGCTGCTTACGCCCCAGCTGTAGCCGGTGAAGAGCTGATGGAATGGCAAATAGATTGCCTGGTTATTTTCTGCATCGGTATGATTATGTTTACATCCTGTCACAGAAGCTCTTTCATCGGCATCTACGAGGCCATTATCGTTAGAGTCTGTAAAATTTAATTCAGAATGTGGTACACGGCTGAATTTATAGTCGTCCGGGCCGGAATAACTTGGATGCCCGTTCTTTTCAAATTCACAGTAGTAGTAATCGTTCCAGTCACCATAGTTTACGGTACAGCCTGTTGCGCTGATACCGGTCATATCTGGAATGGTTTTACCATTTTCGTTTGTGGTATTTTCACGAATGGAACCAATCATCATACCGGCATAGCGATATGCATAGTACTGGTAGTTCCCGCATACATCGTTGTAAACATCCATTATTGCTGCTACATGACAGTTTTCAAAATCAACACCTGCGTTTTTAGGACTGCTAGCGCTAGTCTGACCGCTGGTTGGGTAATACTGCCCTACCAGACCACCGCAAGCTACGTCATAACTGCCCCACAGAGCACTAATCTTGTTAGAGTTGTCAACAGTGATATTTTTGAAGGTGGTTTTTAAATCTGCTTCTTTTGCATACCAGCCTACGCAGCCGACAATACCGCCATTACCAATGTTGTATACGCGCGGGTTACAGTTTGTTATTGCAATGTTCTCAAAAGTTGCACCGTCAGCGTAAGCTGCAATAACACCTGTTGTAGCAATTTCACCGTCGGAAGAGAAATTGTCTACAGTCAGGTTCTTGACGATACCGCCATAAACCTTACCAAACAGCCCCATACCATCGCGGTAATACTGAAGTGTTGCATCATACCAGTCATGATCGCCCTTCATTTCCCATGTATTCTGGTAGAAGTTGCTGATGGTATGACCATTGCCATCGAAGATACCTTCAAAGTTTCTAAGACCACTGGTAATAGCAGTATTAGTTTTTTCATATGTACCTTCACTGTTGTAATAACCGATTGGATAGAAGATTATATCTGGATTGTTAGTCTTTTCAGCATCACCTAAGTTGATATCGTTAATCAGTCTTACCGTTTTATCTTTAAAGCTGTCTCGTGTCTGACCATCCATACCGCCTACGATTGCACCGAAGGCTGCCAGCTGATCGGCATTAGCGAGGGTATAACTAGCTGTACTGTCTCCATCAGCCTTGGTATACCATGTATAGTCGAAGCTACCTTCCCACGCATTTTCAGTATCAGCAACCAGTGCTACTTCACTGAATGTGGCTAAACCAATTGCCAGAGAACCGTTTTCCGGATTATAGTAAAACTCATTATGCTCGTCTACTTCCTCAGTACTGTCTGCCTGTGTCATTTCTGCCGGGCCATCAGCCTGCACATGATACAGTGTAGCACTGCCCATATTTAAACCGGCAGGCATTACTTCGCCTAAATCGATGATAATCGGCACGGTATTATCTGCAGATACACCGCCAATATGCACATCTAAAGAGCGGCTTTCTTCGTTTTCACCAAGCTGAATATCCCCATTTGTATCGTTCAACTCGGTTATAGTCATTGTTAATTCTTCCACGCCGTCATCCAGCAATACACCCGCAGGAACAGTAGCGGTTACCTGACCGGATTTGAGGATAATTGGCGCCTTCAGAACATTGCCTTCTACTTTATCTGCCGGAATATCCACGGATGTATTTTCATTTACATTGTCTTTTGGGAATTCCACCTGGAATTTTTCATTGGCTGCCTCGGCATCATAATCTTTGCCAAAGCTGTCTTCTTCATCCGGTGCCTGTGTGGCAATTACCTGAATCCCTAAGTCAATACGCAGCGGATCAACTGGCTGCCCTTCAACGGTAGTAGTTGTTGTTTTCCCATTCTGCACATTGTAGTTATTATCGTTTGCGGTTGGTTCCCAGTATACTACAACACCAACAATATTGCCTTTGCCAGGTTCAATTCCTGTTTCATCTGCTGTTTGTGTTCCATTTTCTTCATCTATTTCAGAAGCTGTTCCCGGTTCAGCGGATGCTGTTTTTTCAGGTAATACCGCTTCGTTTGTGTATTTTTTTGCCCAGCTTTTTTCGGTAAAATCTGCAATCAGCTTCCATTCATTTACCGCGGCGATTGTTGCTTCACGGCTGGTAACCTGCGTATCGGATAAACCGCCATCAACGATACCTACTTTTAATACCTGAGACAGGCCGTAATCAGTGATTGTACCATCAGCATTTACCACATAGTTTTCATTTGCTGTGCTGATGATAAACTGATACAGCAGTGCCAGGTCGCCAACATTCAGAATCCGGAAGTTTTCCCAGGTCACTGCACCTGGCTCCCATTTCATATCATTACCGTCTGCACCTACAAACAGTCTGGTTTTCGGCCGAGTCTCCCCCTCTTCCGTTACTTCACCGTCCAGAACCTCTTCATAGCCGGTTGTAAACGCATTATCATGCTGTAGCTCTATTTTTAAGTTCCCTGCTGTCACTACATTGGTTCCAGAGCTTACCGTGCTGGTAAACAAAGCCAGTGTACTGCTTAACAGCATCGAAAAGCATAATACTAAAGCCACCGCACTGGTAAATAATGATTTTTTGTATTGCCCATAATTTCCTCCCTTTTGTACTGCTATTTATATATGATTTCATGTTTCATTTATGTAATCAGCAATCAAAAGGCACTGTATATCAATGCCCTTTGATTGCCGCCCGTCCTTCTGAATGGAAGGACGGATGGCTTATTAGTTAGATTAGAATGTGTATTTGAAAGTACCAACTGTAATGGCTCTTCCTGTTTCAACGTTGTGAGAATTACCGTTTTCATCAGAAGGTTCTTCTGTTTCATACAGACGCAACTCTACAGTAATTGTTGTACCGTCATTACTGCCATTCATATCTTTTGCACCACATAAGAAACCGGTTCCGTCATTACCGAAGTTGCACAATTCTTCGTAATTTACGCTGACAGCTCCGCCACTCATCGCCTCTACCAGACGGATTTCAGTTCCAGCAGGAATAGCATCAGGACTAGTAAGTCCTACCCAATCTCCATCTGTTACTAAATCGGCATATAATTCATAGTAGCCAGCAAGCATCATGGATTCTGCTGCTACATCCTTGTCAGCAGAAACAACAAAATCAGCATGCCAGTATCTGTATGGGCTTTGCTGTGCTTCTTCATATGTTTCTGTTGGTTTAAACTGATATGCTGTATCTAAAACAACACCCTCTTCGCCCTGATAAATGTTTACAGTACGAGCATCTTTATCTAATACACCAACAGAAGCCTGTGGGCCAGTT
This sequence comes from Peptococcaceae bacterium, assembly GCA_017399005.1. GTDB lineage: Bacteria > Bacillota > Peptococcia > Peptococcales > Peptococcaceae > UBA7185. The sequence goes on from JAFQEO010000005.1 coordinate 8,002, forward strand.
ACATAATCTGCATTTGCATCATAGTCATTACCAAAAGCGTCAGATTCTTCAGGAACCTGAACCGCACGGGCATTCAAGCCAAATTCAATTTCAGGAATACTATTAACTTCTCCATTATGGTTTGCTTCATTTCCAACACTAGTAGGCATTTGAATCACTACAAGGTAATACCAGCTTTCGCCTGGTTTAAGAACTGTGTTATTGGCAACCAGAATATTTTCACCTTCGGTGAATTTGCCTTCATAAGCTAAACCGCTAAAGCTTTCGCGGCTAGAATAAATAGATTCGGCTAAATCGATATTCTCAATAGGAGAATGTCTTACAACCAGATAATCAGAAAGTTTAAAAGAATCATTGTATACATTTACGCCTTCTTTTTCAGAATAAATGTCGATACCTAATTCAGATCTGAAGGCAAGGCTTCCCTCATTTTTAATTTCTAACCAGACTGCTTCGGTATAACCTGGTTCATAAAGTGTCTGATCACTAAACACAGGTGTTGTAGAATCAACTTCAGTCCAGTCCTGAGCAGAGTTGTAAGGCTTATAGGAAACTTTCATATCCAGGTTCCCTGCCTGAATGGTATTCCGGCCAGTAGAGGCCTCATCTGTAAACCACGCGAAGGTGGTGCCGAGTAACATTGTGCAGCAGAGCATGATGGCAACTACGCTGCTGAACAATGATCTCTTAGTAGAGTTTTTATTCGTCATATTTATTCCTCCTTTTTTATATTTTTTTGCTTGACGAATATATACATTTAGCCTTTGTCGCTATTTGTATCAATGTTGTGTGGCTGTATGCCTGCTTCTGCCAGTTGCTGTTTCAGTGCCTGCAGTTCGCTCAGCATTTCAGCGGTCTGTTTCCGTTCGTCTTCCAGCTGTTTGCGCTCGGCATCCAGTTCTTCCTGCTGTTCGCGTTTGTATTGTCTAAACAGACGGATGCAGTTGATGCCTTCAAACAGAATCAGCAGCATGAACGGAATAAAGATAAACAGAATATATCCCTGTGTGGTTCTCAGATATTGAAAGAATGTTCCGGCATTTGGAATTTTTCCGATATATTTGCCCTGCACATAGGAATATGTCACGATGGTGCTGTCATCGCTGTTGGTTGTGGTACCGTAGGTGATAAAGCCCGGATTACCCGCTGCATCGTGTGTGAGGCTGCGGATTTTATGGGTAACGGTTTCACCATAGCTGCTTCTGTCCTGCGATATGAAGGTGATAATATCCCCTTCTTTGAGTGTTGCCGGGTCTGTTTTTTTAGCAAAGATAATATCACCGGCTTTAAAATCGGTAGCTGCCATGGAGTCGGACTGTACAATCATTGCCCGGAAGCCCAGTATGCTTCGCTGGGACTGATCCATGGTAAACACCGAAAAGATGGTGAAAATCATCATCACAACGGCAAACATAGCCACCGCTGTAACAAAAATATTCTTAATAGTATTCAGTGTCTGTTTCATTTACGGAGCCTTTCTTTATGTGGTACTTGTATTATCCTGCGTAGCACTTGCAGCTTCTTTGGAAAATACTAAACAGAAATCAAAATCAAATGTTTTCCCCATGGCCTCGTTGCCAGCTTCCTCTGGATAATGAATCTGAAGGATTAATGTTTTTTCATCACCGGCTTTGAGTACATCCTCCACACTGCCGATTGCCGCCTTTTTGACATTACTGCGATTCATATTTTCCATTGTGTCAGTTGGAACCAACACATTACCAGCTGTATCTAGAATAGTTACTTCCAGTATTCTAGAATGTTCTTTCCCTATATTCATAAAATCCTGGGGCACAAAGTAAAAGCCGTAGTAAACATCTTTGCCTTCACCATCTGTAATCATATTTTTAATGATAAACTCTCGCTGGATGGTCATACCTGGTTCCAGTTTAGGATCATCTTTTTCATTTTTAAACACCGGATTCCCGTTATTCAAACACGGTTTTGCTGCCCGCTCCATTCCGCTTGCATAGGCCGGATGCAGCGTAAAGGTGGCACCAGACAGGCAGATGCATAAAAACACCGTAAGTATCACGCCAGCAGTCAGTTTCTGAGCTGTATTCAGTTGATCCGCTTTAAATCGTTTCATATCACCAGTCACCTCTGCTCTTTACAATGTTTCTGCACTGCCGCCTGTTTCTGAACCGGTTGCAGCGTTATCTGCCTGCAGCATACTGTTAAACCAGTTTTCTGCCGATGCCCGGGTAACCTTATCAAAACAGGTATCCAGTGCATTGGCCGCTTTCTGTTCATCAGGCACATTGGCTGCATCAATAAATGTGGTAGTCTGACAGGCCTGTGTCAGCACCAGCACCTCATAGGTATCACCCATAGTCATTACCTGCTGATTTGTCACATGATTGCTCATGGCAATCTGCAAAAGCGATGGCAGTGCTGTTTCCCCGGCTTTTACCGGTGCCAGATAGGTGGCTACCTTTACCTGATACTGTGTGCCGTCAATCGTAATTTTTTCGTCTAAATCGTTCCACTGGATGCTGTTATCTGCATTCAGGTTCAGCACAATGTCAACGTTTTCAGTATATGCAGTGCCATACTGCACTCCATCCGGACACTCAAAAGCAATCAGCGTACGGCAATATGCCGGTGATGTGCCGATATTTTTAACAAACACAAACTTGTCAATACTGCCAACCAGTTTGTCCTCATCCCACAGTAAACTGTGCGCATTTTCCGCTGTTACATACTCATTCCACTGAAACGCTTTGGATGGAACATAGCCACTAGCATCGCCTTTTGCATATACAGGAAAACACGGCTGATTCTGCTGATAAGGGATTAACACATCCCCAGTTGCGTCGGGATTTCGCTGAAGCTCAATCTGCTGCACCTGCACACTGCCCGCTGTGATTACATTATTGCCACTTATGACGGTATCCGTAAAATATGCCAGAGAACCACTGATAGCCATGATGCCAATCAATACAATACTGAATGTCATCGCAGCCAGTTTCTTCATAAGCACACCCTCTTTCGTAATTAGTTATGTTATCGTTTATTTTTTATATATTCGGCAATCAAAAGGCACTGACATTTCCCAATGCCCTTTGATTACCGCCCCGCTCATAAGAGCAGGGACGGCAGAAAACTTATTCAGCAGAAACAGTCCAGTAACCGTCAGCGCCTTGTACAGCTGTATAGCCGTCAGCTACAAATGCAGATGGGTCAAATGCAAATTTACCGCCGTAAATAGTTACAGTTGCACCTTCCAGAGCCTGAATAGGAGCAGTTCTTGTAGATGGTTTGTGGAATGTACCACCATTTACGATAACTGTAGCATTTTGTTGTGCACAAATGTAAGAACCTTTACGAGTCAGGTTGGTAGGATTAAATGTAAACTCACCATCTTCAATTGTCAGTTTGCCGCCATCGGCAATATAGAATACATGACGTGCACTGGTAGAGGTGGAATTAGTAACTACTTTACCGCTTTTGAAAATCGCTTCACCCTGCCACACATTCACACCGCCACCGGTAGATGTGAAATCTACATCTTCAAACACAGTTACAGAATCTTCTGTTCTACTATTAGTGATATAGCCAGTGCTGCCAGTCATATTCGCTGTAACATTGGTTACTTCTGCATTACCTTCGTTATACAGAACATTATCACCAGCCTGTTCGATATTACCATTTGCGATAGTTACACTACCACCATCGTTGGCAACAGTACCTGTAAATGTATTACCAGCTAATTCCAATTCAACATTTTTATCTGCGCCAACAGTATAGCCGCCAGCATTTACATTGTCAGACAGAATAATTTTCCCGTCCTCCGGTAAACTATCTACATTGCTACTGTAAACAGGAATAACAATATCTTTGAACCATTCAGCAACATTAGCATTACTTTCACCTTTCGGGAAAGCTGTTTCTAATGCTACTGCAGCACCTTTATCTTCAAAGCCTGCTACCTGAACTGCCTGAGACAGAACTAAAATATCATACTGTCCATTTCCATTGCCATCCAGGTTAGCAACATCTTCACTAGTTGCATTACTAGACATATATACCTGCGCTAAGTTGTTGTATGTGTAATCGCCTGGATGTACAATACCATCTGGGTGACGACCATTTTCACCATTAGCACCAGAATATACACATTCCATAACAGAATAATTGTTGCCATTGATTTCGACAATACCAACATCATTGTAATCCCAGAAGCTATGAGCATTTGTAGAAATCAGTTTGTCAAATTCTTCTTCAGTCACACTACCTGCTTCAAAAGCAATGTAAGTACGAACATATGCATCACTTTTACCAGTATTTTCTACGAATACGAATTTATCCTGAACATTATTCAAACCTGCCAGAACATCCATTGCACCCAGTTCATGCCCTTCGCCGAACTGTTCATAGAATACTCTTGTGCTATCCCAGCCAGTCACTTCGCCAACAGCTGGATACAGAGGTTTGTTCTGAGTAAACTCAACCAGTTTATAACCAGTACCTCTTGATGTTGTTTCAGTCTGGTAAGTACCATCAGCATTCATTCCGCGTTCAAATTCAAGTTGCGCAATCTCTACATCGCCTAATGCCATAACATTTACATCGTTGTCTTCGCTAGTCAGATAAGCTAAAGAGCCACCGGCTACCATAGCACCGATTAAGCCAACGCTCAGTGCTACTGTTGCAAATTTTTTCATAATCTTCATCCTTTCTTTGTAAATCTGCTTCTTGTTGTTTCGAGTGATAATTTTTTATCTCTCGTATTCACTTCGCCTGTTCTGTGATGTGTTTTATACGGTCACGCTTTCATCAGATTCTTCCATCTGATCTTCCTCTTCCACTTCGATACCGGCAGCATCAATGGCTGCAAACCATGCGTCTTCCGCTTCGTCAAAGCCTTCACGCTGTACGGCATACGCGGTTACGGTCAGGGTCGGGTATTCTCCGTCACCTGATTCATAACGTTCTGCCAGCATCTGCAGGTCTATACGGGTTACGGAATCCTGTACATATACAACATCATCCGCAATCACATGCAGACCCTGAACTGCTTCCTCCATGGATTTTTCATCCACCAGTTCCCGATAATATACGCCGTCATAATCCGGGTTTTCGGTAGCATCGGCAAGAGAAATCCAGCCATCGGCCATGTCATAAGTCAGAAAATGTTCAAAATTATCAGACTCTTCCATCTGCACAAACAGCCAGCAGTATTCGCTACCTTCGGATACGGTAACCACCGGATTTTTGATAATGGCTTTGCCCGGCAGCATGAGGTATTCATTCGGAATGATGTTATCCTCGGAATCATCGTCAGGAGTGGTTGTGGTTTCGGTAAGAGTAATCCACACATCGCCATAGGTAAAGGTGTTTACTAACAGTCCAGTCTGGCCGGTTAACCAGGCCAGAACTCCGCTGATGGATACAGAGCAGATAAGTGCCACAGCCACCAGCGAAAGTATTAATTTGTTTATCGTTTTCATCTGTAACGCTGCCTTTTTGGCATGTTTACCATGATACATGCAATACATGCCCTTCTGCTCCTTTCAGCCGAGATTTTTTTAAATTATTCATTAGACCCATCGTCATCGCCGGAGACGCCAGCAGGGGTTTCGCCTTCAACAGCTTCGCCGTTTTCAGGTTTCACAGGTGTTTCACCTTCGCCTTCTGTGCTGGTTTCTTCATCTGCATCATCAGCCGGCTGAGGGTTAAATCTCATCTGGTCGTCAAAACCTGCCCATGCAGCATCTGCATTGTCGAAACCTTCTGCCTGAATTGCATGGCCAGTGACAACCATTTCAAAGCCGTTGTCATATAATGCTTTCAGCTGATCGTTGTTGATTAAACCTGGAAGAGTAAAGGAATCAAACAGCGGAGTCAGTTCTACATCGCCATCTCCTTCAGTTACATTGCCTGCATCATCAATTATAGAAACAACACCGTCTACAGTTTCTTTATAACGGAATTCATAAGTAATGTATTTGCCGTTTTCGTCTTCAGAACGCTTATCACCTGCATACATCCATACTGTTTCATCATGGCCCTCAAAAATGCTTCTTAAATCCGCATCTTTCGCATTTGCAGCACGCAGAATAGCAAAAATTTCATCCAGTTCATCAGCACAGTTTACAGTTACCAGCATACGAACATACGCTTCCTCACTGCCAGCTTTTACAGTCACAGTAGGGTCTTTTGTATAAGTTTTGCCAGGAATCAGTTTGTATTCGTTACCTTCTTCAGTACGAGCTGCATCATCGATTTTGTCAACGATGTTGCCGTCTTCTGCATCTAATGGATTCCCGTACTCGTCAACAATCGCCTCATCCAGTTTCAGTTCTACATTCCCCACAGTAAATGTGTTTGTTACTTTTGCTTCCGATGTCAGGTAAGCCAGGGTACCGAACAGTGCGGTAGACAGAATCAGTGCCAGGCTGATAAACAGCATAGCTTTTTTAGACTTTCCTTTCATTCGTTGCACCTCCTTTTTATCATTTTTTCAGAAAAAGCGGTTTGCTTTCTTCTCTGAGTGTATATCTGCAGTTCAGAGCCGGTAAAACTCTAAACATAACAGCATGATTGATTATTCCGCCTGTTCCGGTTTTTCTTCCGGTTCATTCTCTTTGCGTTTTTTCTTTTTCTTTGACCTGTCGCTCTCACCGGCAAGAGAATCGGTCAGCAATACAAACAGCATCAGCCCTGCTGCCACCGAAACCGCAATGTACATTCCCGGCGGCTGCTGGATATAACTTGCCAGATAGCCAAGCTGCGGGATACTGAACACCGGTTTCCCGACTACCTGGTTACAGGCCACTAAGCTGCCGTCCTCCAGTTCGTTGGCATCACCTTTGGTGCGGAAATACTGATTATCCGGATTTTCCGTATCCGGCACCACTTCTACAATACGGTGGGTTACCAGAGTATCCTCCGATACACGGAAGGTAACCGGATCACCGTTTTCCAGTGTCATCGGGTCTACCTCTTTTACATAAATCAGCGAACCGGTCTGGTAGGTTGGTTCCATAGAGCCGGATAACACCACATACACATCAAAGCCAATAAACCGCACCCCTACCAGTAGAAATGCCAGTATTACAACAGCGGCCACAAGCCCTGTGCTGACACCGTTCAGAATTTTCAGTATTTTTTTATTCATATAGCCTGCTATTTGCTTTTCAACAAAGCAAAAAACAGTACTGCCACCTCCTGTACTGTTTTATTTCTATAAGTCCTTTCATTTCTTTAACCACGTGCATACAAAAGAGTCTACATCGTTAATTTTATACTATCACTTTCGCCTATATAATTCAAGTATAGTTTTTTATCAACATTAAAATTAAACTGTATAAGCAAAAAAGCCAGACCGTCAGGGAATCTGGCTGCTTGGTTCATCCTTCGGCTTCAGCTGAATACCATCCAGCGAAAGTTCCGGTGTATCCTCCTCTGAAATATCAATCATGCCTGGAATATCGTCTGCGTATAAATCATATTGCAGTTCGTGCTGTTTATTCACCGTGGCAAAACAAACCTGCGATATGCGGAAAATCTGTTTTTCTTTCAACTGTTTCATCAGCCATTTGCCATCCAGCCCCATGGCCCGCAGATTTTCATAAATAATCTGCCCGTCCACAATCACTTCCACCGCCAGACCTTTTGATGTTCCATGCACATCCAGGTCACCTTGTGTTACCTCTTGATACTCCGGCTTTTTCAGAACACTCAGTTCACCCGACTGCTCCACAATGGCAAGTTCCAGCTCTTTATAATCAAAAATCCCCTGGCTGCGCAGCATAGTGGTCAGTTCATCTAAATCCAGATGCATTTTTCGCATGTTGCTCTCCAGAATACTGCCGTCCTGAATTACAATCACCGGTTCCCCGGCTACCGCTTTGCGGAATTTGCGATTTTTAACCGCCAGCCACGACACCGCCAGCGTCAGAAATCCGTAAGTAATCATCCCAATCAAATGATCCGGTACCCGTTCCGGCTCGATGGTCGCCATATTTGCCGCGATAGAACCAAAGGTAATCCCGTTCAGATACTCATAAAATGTTAACTGGCTCACCTGCTGTTTGCCCAGAATCCTCGTTAAAATCAGCAGCACGATAAAAGACAGCACCGTCTGCAGAAAAATCATCCATGCCCCAGCCATTGCAAAACCTCCCGCTGTTTATTCCGGCTTAGTATAAGCAGAACCGTCAGATACTATGTGCAGCAGGGCAAATAAAAAATCCCGAAACAGACAGCTTTCTCTATCGATTTCGGGATTATATTGCGCTATTTTCTGTACCAGAAGCACAGCGCTATAATAACACGTTATTTTTTATAGCTTCTTTATTCTATTTTACTGATTTCACCTGATAGCCAGCTTTTTGCACTGCACGAATCAGTGTAACATCATCCACGGAACCATCGCAGTAAACCAAAGCTGTTTTTGCAGCCACGTTTACACGAGCCGATACTCCATTTACACTATTCAGCGCATTTTCCACCCGCACATAGCAATGCGGACAGGTCATCCCCGATATCTCCAGTGTTTTCTCCATATCTGTGCCGCTCCTTTTCTCAAATGCCATATACTTTCTTTATTTTACTGGACATTCTATAGCATCGGTAATCTGCCATGAGCCATCTATTTCTGTCATTTTTGTAATGCAGGCATGTGTTTGGGGAATCGCCAGCAGATTATTCAGCGGTGTTTGTAAAACCCAGCTTAACAGACATCGATTTACACCGGCATGTGCCACAATTACAATGGCAGTGCCCGGCTTCTGTTTATTTGCGATATTCAAAAACGCCTCTACGCTTCGTTTCTGACACTCCGCAAAGTTCTCGCCATTCGGCGGGCAGAAGGTATCCATTTGTTCGCCGCGCAAACGATATGCCTCCGGCTGTTCTTCTTTTATCCTCTCCATGGGCACCATTTCCCAGTCACCCATATTGATTTCCTGTAAATCGTCAACTGCCCGGCAGGGACTTTTTCTCTGAGCAAGAATCTCCGCTGTCTGCACACAACGCTGCAACGAACTGTGATAAACAGCAGAAATCGCCTTATCCGAAAAAAAATCCCGCAGCCATTCTGCCTGCATAATTCCTGTTTCCGACAAGGCAATATCCGTACGACCCAGATAATATTTTCGCCCATCAGGCATCTGTATATGCCCGTGCCGCACCAGCCATACGGTTTTTGGCAATGAATTCTGCATAATTTATTCCTCCGCAATCACCGTTCGCTTTGCTGCATAAAGACTCTTTGCCATATACCGGTTTGTCTCATCCAGCCGCTCGCAACAAAGTGTAAGTGTGTGCCCGTCTTTTAACACCGGCTGTAGAAAATCTTTTATTTTTTCAGCCAGTCGTTCTTCGCCAGCAATCGCCAGCGCATAAATATAAAGTTTCTGCCCGGTTTTGTAATACCGTGCCTGATAATCAATTATCTCTGGAATCTGAAACAGCAGTTCATCCAGCACAGGCATACAGTAATCTGCATCCAGCTGCTGCATACGCCCCGAAATTTTATCCATTCGTTTTACCACAGAGCCACAGGTGCATGGTTCTGGCAGAATCCGCGCCCTGTCGCCTGTACGATAACGGATTAACGGCATTGCGCGACGTGTCAGAGTGGTAAAAACCATCTCGCCCCACTCTCCGTCCGGCACAGGAAGTCCGGTCTCCGGATGAATAATTTCTACCAGAAGGTCATTTTCCCGTATATGCAAACCCTGATGACATTCACATTCAATGGAAAACCCAAGCCCCGCCTCCGTAATGCCATAATGGTCGTAAACATCACATTGCAACGTTTCCCGAATGGCACAACGTACGGTTTCCGGCAGATAGTCGCTGCTGACCAGTACTGCTTTTATGTTATGCGAAAGCTGAAAGTGCTGCAGATAACGGCCAAGCGACAAAATCTGCACCGGGCTTCCTACCAGAGTCGTTACCTGCTGAGTTTGCAACAGTTCTGCCATTTCCGCAAATGATTTATCATGACCGCACGGTACCGGAACCGCATCAAGTTTCTCCAGTGCTTTCCCAATTAAATAACTCATACCGCCAGGCCGATTTCCAGGCATAAGAATCATGCAGCGGTCACCTGGCACATTCAGTTCCGATAACCCGCAGGCAAAAAAATCTACAGTAAGCTGCTGATCATGTTCTGAAAAATACAGACGCTTCTGCAACCCGCTGGTTCCGGATGTCTGCATTGTTACAATACGACTGATTTCGCTTTGTGATACGCAGACCAGTTCCTGATGATTTTCAGCCAGCATCTGCGGAGTTAAAAAAGGCAATGTGCAGATTTCATCTAAAGCTGAAAGGCTGTCTGGATAACCGGCATAATACATACTGTTATTTTTACACCATGTGAGCAGTTCATTTAAGCGTTTCAACTGTTCCTGTTCAATAACTGCACGGTTCAGCTGTTCCGCTTCTATATGAAACTGTTCTGCTATATAACCATCCAGTTTTGACATGGTTATTTCCCCCTGTGAATAGTTTCGCCGCTGATACTGGTCAGATTATACGCACAAAATGGAACAATCTTTTTCTTCGGACTGAGTTCACATAAATAACAGGATTTCACCCGTTCTAAATCAAAATTCCACGCATCCTGAAACAGCATCCCGGAAACGGCCAGTGTGTAGTTTTCGATTCGTTCCAGAAATACATCAAACAGAGAAGGCTGTGATGTGCTGCAACAGCTATTGTTAACGGCTGTTGTCTGTGCAATATTACAACAGCTGCTTTCAGTCGAAGCAAGAACAGGAGCTACCGACCATCGTTTTGCTACAAAATCGCGAGACTGTTTTGATGAAGTGCAGCAGCACCCGGTATTATCACTTTTAATGGATTTAATCGTTCCATCCGGCATCTGCATAAAATTACCGTGAAACGAGCAGTACGAATTTTCCGCACCGCCACCCAGAAAATCCTCCGCCTTCATCATTCCGTCAGTCTGTTCTTCCATATAGCGCAGCATGTCCGGAATAGTAATGCGTTGTTCATTCTGCTCTAAATCGCAGCGGCCAAAATAGCTAACCGGTTGAAAATGAACACCGCGTACTACCGGCATGTTCTGCATAGCAAATTTTAAAATATCGCCCACCTGATTGTCATTCACGCCCGGAGCTACCGTTGGCACCAGCGTTAACCCCACTTTTGCTCTGCCGCAGTTTTCAACAGCTTTCTTTTTAACTGCAAGCAGCGGTTTTCCACGCAGCACTTCGTACGGTTCCTCTGTCAGGCCGTCAAACTGTAAAAAAACGTTGCTTAAACCTGCATCCACAAGCTGCTTCAGATAGTCATAATCCTCTGCAATACGCAAACCATTGGTATTCAACTGAAAATAGGTGAATCCTTTTTCTTTTCCCAGCCGGATAATCTCAGCCAAGTCATCGCGCATAGTTGGTTCTCCACCGGATAACTGAATATTAAACGGACCTCCCGCTTTCATCAGTTCGTCGTACCATTCACTGATTTCCTCTATAGAAGGATCTTCAGAATATCCGCCAGCCGATGCAAAACATACCGGGCAGTGCAGATTGCATCGCTGTGTCACTTCCAGAAGCACACAGCAGATTTGCTGCAGATGGTCTTCACATAAACCGCAATCATACGGACACCCTTTATCCACATGGGTATGGCAGTAATGCTCCGCCGGCTGCTGTTTCTGTCGTTCCCAGTTGCGATAGCTTTCCTCACTGCCACGCCAGAGCAGAACACGAAAATCTCCATGTTCCGGGCAGGATTTCTCCATATAAATTCCGTCATGCTCCGCCACACGCTGTGCTGAAATCTGTTTCAGACATACCGGGCATACACTTGCTGTTGCGCTGATAATTTTTCTATCCTGCACGTTCTTCGCCTTCTTTTCTGATATATTATTTCTGATATACTATGTTTCATTGCCTGTATCTGCTATCGTTATCATCTGCTGAATGGCAATAGCGGTTTTCAGCCTCTGTCTGATTTTTTCTGCAATCTCCGGTTGTTCCGCATATTTTTCTATTTTTTCTGCAAACCGCTGCTCCAGTGACACCGCCTGATTTCCGGATACCAGTTTGTCAGCCAGATAGAGAATTATCGCTTCATTCAGCTCTAACACCTTATCCTCCGGCCAGTCCATATGAACCGCTATCAAATCTGCCAGTCGATAAAAACCATACTGGCGCAGAAATACGGCACCTGCCTCAGCATGATTCTTTTCGGTACGGCACACATCATGCAGCAGAGCGGCACCATACAAAAGTTCCCGGTTCAGTGTTACACCCTGTTTTTCCACAATATTCGCCAGTTCCATTGCTTTTTCTGCCACTGCCTTGCAATGAAGTTGTACCGGTTCCGGTGTCTCCGCCAGTTCATACAGTGTTTCACAGATTACGGCATCCGGAATATCCCGCTGTTTCCAGTAACGGCATATTTCCTGATATTCCTCTGTATAGTCGGCATCCATTGTACATCCTTTGTCTGGAACCAGCAATTGTTCATGAGTCTCGCAGATTGTTTCCAATGCCCCTTTGAGCCCTGCCTCACCTGAATACTCCAGAAGTTTCGACAGCAGATTTCCCGAAATCACAGGTGGATGCCACTGTTTTTCCTGATACACCGGAAACAGTACATCCGGCTTCTTCTGCATCCAGTGTTTTAATAAAACCTGCACTGTCTCAGGCCGGATTGCAGGAACATCCGCCGGAAGAAACAAAAGTACATCACAATCCTGTATCTGCTGCAAACCCAGTTTTATCGAATCATACATGGCCGTTTCCGCATAATGTTCATTGTAAATGGTTTTCACCTGCGGATAGCGACTAAGCATCTGCGTAACCGCATCCCCATTACGCCCGGTTACCACCACAATTTCCTGTACTCCGCCATCCAGCAGACTTTCTACCGTACGGCAAAGCAAAGGAGTGCCGTCCAGATTCAAAAAAGGTTTAAACGCCCCCATTCTGGATGACAGCCCGGCTGCAGAAATAAGGCCCACTGCCTTTAACCCAGACACTGATTTTCCTCCAGCAGTTCCATACACTTTTCAAAACTGGACTGCACAATTTCCGGGCAGCGAGACATCTGATTAGCACGATTGTCTTCTAAAATATCATCACAGTTAATTCCGCCGTACTGCCCGCCCCAGGTTTCTTCAAACCATGCGGAGAAATCAGCCACCATTTTCCGAAATGCAGGATGTTCCAGTTCCTCCTCATCCAGCCCTTTTCCAGAAAAATAACCTAGCAGACAGCTTCCTCCGGTTAAACATCCGCATAACCGCCCGCTGCCATACATCCCTTCGTTAAGACCTGCCATTGTTCGTACTACCGCACTGTTTTCCTCTCCGTTTAACTCCATACCCATCATCAGCAGAATCTGACTGCAGGCATAGCCCTTTGAGGTTAAATCCAGAAGCCGCATAAATAGATCCTGATTACTCATTGCTGCTCACTCCTTTTTCGAGCCCGAAGCAAAAAATATCCGGGCTTATACTGTCCAAGAGATGCCTGACCTTCCGCCATGCATCCTCCCCATAAATCCTCCAGTGTACGACCGGCCCAGAGCTGTTCTATCACAAACGGCTTCCAGGCCTCCGATACATCTTCTACCATTATAATTTCAAAACCGCACTGTGCCAGCAGCTTCTGCCATGCTTCTAATGTAACGGGCCGGTTATCCATAAACTGCGGTAATGGCTTATCCGTTTTAAAATATACATCTGCCAGCAGCAGCAAACCTTCACAGCACAAAACACGATAACACTCTTTCAGCATCGATTCCGTATCGCCGCAGATAAAAGCCGTACATTCACTAATGACAGCATCAAACGAGCCATTTTTATAAGGCATTTTTTGCAAGGTACCCTGCTGAATCCAGGGCACATCCATTGTTGAATGTTTATCGATTCCCCGGGCATCGTAGCCCTGCTCACGAAGCCACATTACGGTATTGCCTGCACCGCATCCGGCATCGAGAATTTTAGAAGCAGGAGACATTTCTGCCTCCTGCACTATTTTTTCCGTGAAAGCCAGCCCGCCTGGATGCAGGCAGCACTGTTCCGCTATCATTATTTATCCTCCAGCGATTTTTCCACGCGAGAGATTTTTCCTACTGCCAGTTCCTCCGGTACATACACCATTTTGCAGACCGGACATCTCGGCAGTTCCACCGGAAAGCTGTTATCCATATATGCCAGTGTGACTTCCATTTTTTCAAAAGGCACACCACATTTCATACAGATTAATTCCCCGTTCGGGTCAATTGATTCATAATACTGCGCCATTAACGTCACACTCCTCAAAACTCATTCGATGACTATATGCATGCAGGACTTCATAGAAATCATCCTGTTTCCGGAATTCCACCCAGAATGTCACATTGCCAATGCGAAGGCTGCTAAAGTATACATCTTTTGCCTTGTTATACAGCATCTCGTTTGTTGCATCCGCATGCTCCAGCACCTGTACAACATCACTCTCCAGAATCATGCGGTCATGCATATTCTGTCGTACATCGTCCGATATTTTATACTGAATCTTTGCTTCTGGCATGGTTAATTCCTCTCCCCAGATATCTTTACGTAGTTCATATTTTATCCGCTGACGGTTAATTCTTCGCTGACTTAAATCAGCCACCGGCTGTTCCTGAATTCCATAAAGCAGCTCCAGAATATGACGGCTGGTTTTTCCCTGCTTCATAAACTGATCCCTACAGTTGACACAGTAGGTCAGATAATCATTTTCACTCTGGCTGATACACTGTTTTACAGTTTCCTCGCTGACTTCCCTGTTCACATAGCTTGTCAGTCCACCATATCCACAGCAATGCGTTTTTTCCCGGGAATACGGCAGTTCTTCAATTTCATATCCAGCGCTTTTTGCAAGTTCCCGCACTTCATCCTGCAGCTTACGATTAAACCGCGTCGTACAGGAATCATGAACCGCTAAAACTTTTTTCTGCTCAGACATTGAAACCGGAATTCCGATTTGCATCAGAATCTCTGTAATACTTATAACCGGAATCTCTGCTTGCTGAAATGTCATATAACAGCTTGGGCACATAGTAATCATCTGCGGCTGCCCGAGACTGTTCCAGGCATCGCGGATTTTTTCCAGTTCCTTCTGCAATTGCGGCTGATTTCCTGCCCAGTCAGCAATTGCTCCGCAGCACCCCAGAATCAGCCCGACACCGCCTTCTAAACGATTGGTCAAATCCTGATATACTGTTTTTACCGTATCCGGCAGGGAAGCGCCCATCTGACAGCCCGGAAACAATGCATAACGGCTTGTTTCCCTGCCCGGCTGATGACGAACCATAAAATAATCATCACCATTGCTGAATGCCATATCCATTAACGCAAAGTCATGGGTAGATGGAGGCATTTTGCCTCGTGCCACCATATCTTCACGGGCTACTTTGCAAATCTGTCCCATATCAAAGCCGTTTGGACACATTACTTTGCACTGCCCGCACAGACTGCAGGAATTAATCATGCCATTGGCTCCATGAATCCCCATTACAATGGTAAAATTATTAAATACTTCACGGGCATACATTTTCGGATAGCGTTTATAATTTCTTAAAAAAGCACAGGCATCCAGACATTCCGTGCAGCGGCACTGGATACAACGCGAAGCCTCTTGCTGCGCCTCTTCCTCCGTATAATGCACTGCTTCTGGCAGAATTTCTGTATTCGGCTCAATGTTTTCCACGCGCGTAAACAACTTTGATTCATAAGAGCCCTCCAGCTCCCGTTTCAATGTCAACGACGCATTCTGCAAATACCGCTCAATGGAAATAGCTGCCTTTTTGCCATCACTGGCATCATTGATAAACTTTGTTTCCTCCGGATTGGTATTGCCGGCAAACACTTTTTCTATATTGGTCAGCAATGTGGTACGATCAATCTGAATCTCCAGTTCTAATTCATCCAGTACGGCCTGCGAAAGATATACAGCATGATACTGCTGACACAGTTCCTTCAGTTTTTCCTCATTCACACAGCTGTTGTATTCAATTTTAATTCCAGTCTGTTCTAATCTTTTTAATTCTTTTTCCAAATCATCCCGGGATAATATCTGCTCATCTATCAGCAGCAAACGACCTCCGAGGTTATCAGTCTTTTCAATCAGTGTAACCTGATATCCGCGGTTTGCCAGTTCCATAGCAGTGCATAAACCTGCCATACCAGCGCCTGCTACCGCGATTTTTTCTTCTTTTTTACGCATAAAAGCCAGACGGCTTCCTGTGGATTTTTTTTTGCCGTACGACATACATGCTTGTTCTAAAAGCTGAAGCTGAACAGCATCGCCTGCTTCTCTCCGCCGGCATTTATTCCGGCACGGTGCTTCACATACTGCCGATAAAATGCGCGGCAGCACCATATATTTTTCGAGGATTTCCCGACCTTTGTTAAAATTACCCTTCTCAACCGCAGAACAGAGTCCTTTTGCATCTACATGTAATGGACACTGTGCGGTACAGTACGGAGGCTGATCCTGCGTACAGAGCGCTTCCCATTCATGAAGAGATTCCTGAGTCAGTTCAAACATAAGCCCCCTCCTTTTGGATTCGTTCCTAATAAAAATAACTGCAGTAAAACACTTCATTTCTTTGCTATTATCCCGTCTATACTGCAATCATATTTGTAAAAAGAGGGTGTCCCCCAAAGGAAACACCCTCTATTCATCATTCAGTCACATGCACAAAAGATGCATGCATTAAGAAACGTTCATTACGCTTCTAATTCATCCAGAGCAGCTTTTACAACTTCCGGTCTTGCAGGAATGGTTGTAATACGAGCACCTGTTGCATTGTAGATTGCATTCAGGATAGCTGGTGCAGGACCTACCAGTGGGCCTTCACCACAGCCAGCTGCGCCGTAAGGGCCATCTGGACGTGGAGTTTCCACATAATGCAGTTCAAAGTCGTCTGGAACATCGTTTGGATATGGAATACCACAGCCAGCCAGGGTGTTGTGTTTTTTGTAGTCTTCAAAGTCTTCGCTCAGTGCCAGACCCATTGCCTGAGTAACACCGCCGTAAATCTGACCATCAACAACCAGTTTGTTCATGATAACGCCATAGTCGCCAACAACTGTCATTTTTTCAATTTTTACTTTACCGGTAGCCAGTTCTACTTCTACTTCTGGAATGAATGCACCGTACATATAGTTGCTGAACGGAGCACCCTGACCAGTCTGCAGATCGCAGTCTGTGCAGCTGGAAGCTACCCATTTACCGGAATATTTCAGAGGAATGTTTTCTGCAACCATTTCATCAAAGGTACGATAGGTGCCATCTTCTTTGCGCATTGCTTTCAGCAGCATTTCACTACCTACACGGATTGCGTTACCAACAACAACGTTGGAACGGCTGCCGCCTGCAGGACCAGAGTTAGGTGTTACAGCCATATCGTTCATTACCAGTGTAAAGTCTTCTGGTTTGAAGCCTGCTTCGCGCAGAGTTTCGTGAGCCATTGCCAGTGTACCCATATCAGCACCCTGACCATGGTCTTCCCAGGAGTCGTAAACAGTTACGCCGTCTTTTGTCAGCTCTACATAAGCTTCTGCAGAGTCAGCACCGTCCAGACCGCAGCCGTATACACCGATTGCCAGACCTACACCATATTTATAGCCGTCTTTCTGTTTTGCAGCTACGCGTTCTTTCGCTGCATCATACAGAGGTTTTGCTTTGTCCATAACAGCTTCCAGACAGTAAACTTCTGGTTTGCAGCCTGTTGGAGTTGTGGATTCTCTTTCTTCACGATAGATGTTTTTATAACGCAGTTCCCATGGATCCATGCCCAGTTCAGCAGCCAGCATATCAACTGCTACTTCTGTAGCCAGAGCAGACTGAGGTCCGCCGTAACCACGGAATGCGGAACCCCACTGATGGTTGGTACATACAGTGAAGTTTTTGTTTCTGATGTTGCGAATATCATAACCAGCACCTACAAACTGGGTCAGACGCATGGTTACCAGATCACCGAATTCAGAGTATGGACCATGATCCAGATAGTTTTCGCCTTCCAGAGCCAGGAAGTTACCTTCTTTGTCGGCTGCCAGTTTTACATCGATAAATACAGGAGAACGTTTCCCTGTGTAAATCAGCTGCTGATACATATTGTAATTCAGAGCAACTGGTTTACCGGTAGCCAGAGCAGCTACACCCAGCAGACCTTCCATTGTAGGGCTGAATTTGTAGCCGAAAGTACCGCCGGCATGGTTCTGCACGATGTGCATTTTTTCAGGTTCAACACCTAAACCTGCACAAATCATAGCATGGTGCAGATGGATACCGATGGATTTGGAATGAATTTTCAGAACGCCTTCTTCATCGATATAAGCGAAACCAGAGTCTGGTTCCAGAGGCAGATGAGGCTGACGGCTGGAATAGCCTTTCATGTTTACAACCACATTGTCTGGGTTTTCCATGATAGGAGCGGTTTCTTCCCCTTTGATACAGTTGGTTTCAAAGTAAACGTTTGGTGTACCAGGGTGAATTTCAATTGCATCTGGAGCTGCAGCAGACATAGCGTCCATATAAGCAGGCAGGATTTCCAGTTCAATTTTTACTTTTTCTGCAGCTGCTTTTGCATGTTCTTCGGTATCAGCTGCTACAATTGCATATGCATCCCCAATCTGGAAGATTTTTTTGTCAACCAGAATTGGACGTTCGTTCCCGTCACCTTTGTTGGTTGGGAAGGTAATCAGACCGGAAATACGGTTGTTACCTTTTACATCTTTGTAGGTCAGAACTTTTTCAACACCAGGCATTGCTTCTGCTTCGGAAGTATCAATGCTGATGATGTTTGCATGTGCCACTTCTGCCTGAGCCAGAGCCAGATGCAGAGTATTGTCAGGCATCTGCAGAATCATATCGGAGCCGAAGTCCCATGTACCGGTAACTTTTGCAACTGCAGACGGACGAACATATTTGCTGCCCACAATACTGTTATTGTCAACCTGTTTGAACAGCAGATCTTCTTTGTTCATTTCACCGCGCATTACTTTTGCTGCATCCATAACAGCATCAACTAAAGGTTTGTAACCGGTGCAGCGGCACAGATTGCGATGTTTGTGGAACCAGTCTCTAACTTCTTCTCTTGTTGGAGATGGATTTTCATCCAACAGACCTTTTGCAGACATGATAAAACCAGGGCTGCAGAAACCGCACTGTGCACAGCCGTGCGCCATCCATGCAACCTGCAGTGGATGCAGATCATCTGCAGTACCGATACCTTCGATGGTTTCGATTACTGCGTCATCAGCTACGCGGCTCATTTTTGTAATACAGGAACGAACAACTTTCCCGTCCAGAACGATGCTGCAGGCACCGCACTGCCCCTGACGGCAACCAACTTTACAGCCGGTCAGCATCAGTCTTTTTCTCAATACGTCAGCCAGCATTTCGTCTGCTTCGCAGAATACGGTACGGCTAACACCATTGATGTTTAATCTTTTCTTAATCATTTGCCTCTCCCCTTTGCATAAATGAATAAAAAAGTAAATGTATTCTATAAAAAACGGAGTCCGTTTATTATCCGTTTATATAGCAGGACAATCAATAAAACTGTTTGCAATTCTTCTTTTCATTTCTATTCTGATTGGTTATAATGAAAACAGTATCACTTGCAAATTCTGAAAGGAGTGCTTATTCATGAATACTATTACAACTCAACTGCAACAGCTTCTTGCAGAACATGCCGAAGGGCTCAGCCCGGAACAGATTGCTTCCCTGCGTGTCCAGTGCATGGAAACAGTCAATCTTTTTTTTGATCAGCTGCCGGTGCAGCCACAGCCTGTCAGTCATTTGTCGGCACACGAAGTGACCGTTGAAATTACAGATGAAACCTCTGGTCTGCTATATCGCCGCCAGCTGCCGATTGATTTCGAAGAAAACGGTAACGGCATCAAACTGACCGCTGAAGATTTATACGGGAAACCGTTGCAAATGGTTTTTTACACTGCAGAAAGTATTCGCCGTATCAACGACCTGATGGGCAAAGGCCCGGATGAAGACAAGTGTCATACACACTCCTGATAGATATATGCGAACGGCATAACAAAAAACTACCATTCTATATAAGATATATCTATATTCGCAGTATAGCACAGGAAGAACCAGAAATAAAGAGGTGATTTTATGAAAATACTTATTTCTTCCATAGCACGGGTTATTCAAAATAAAGAAAACTGCATGTTGCTTTCGGTAATCGCCGGCTCCGGTTCTACACCGCGAGGAGCTGGAGCAAAAATGGCTGTTTTTGCTGACGGAAGCTCTATTGGCACTATTGGAGGCGGAGCTCTGGAATATAAATCACAGCAGATGGCCGTGGAGGCATTGCAGAAAAAACAGAGTTATACCATGGAATTTAAACTACATCCGAATCAGGTTGCAGATCTGGGCATGGTATGCGGTGGTGATGTTGAAGTATATTTTCAATATGTTGATGCCTCAAAACCCGAAACGCTTGCATTGCTCATGCAGCTTTCAGATGCACTGGAGCAAAACACGGACAGCTGGCTTGTGACCCGAATTTCCAGAAATGGACACTGGGCAGAGCAGACAATCCTTACCGACCGCAGAAAGCTGGCACAAATGGGATTTCCATCGCCATTAACCAATAAAACGGCTATCGTGACATACGAAGGCAGCAAATATTACGCTGAACCATTCCAGACATCCGGCCGGGTATACATTTTCGGCGGCGGACATATCAGTAAAAGTCTGGTACCGGTTTTATATCCGCTCGGTTTTCGCAGCGTTGTAATTGATGACAAACCGGAATTTTCGAATAAAACACGCTTTCCGCTGGCAGAAGAAACGATTCTGGCTCCGTTCACAGATTATTCAAAGGCTGTCCAGATTCAGTCTTCCGACTATATTATCATTATGACCCGGGGACATGCCAATGACTACGATGTGCTGGTGCAGGCATTACGGACAGAGGCCTGTTATATTGGCATGATTGGAAGCCGCAGCAAGCTGAAAACCACCCGTGAAAAACTTCTTGCCGATGGTTTTTCTGATGATGACTTCAACCGGGTACATGCCCCGATTGGTCTCTCTATCAAAGCGGTGACTCCAGAGGAAATTGCCATCAGCATTGCCTCGGAACTGATTCTGGTGCGGGCTGAACTCACCTGATAACAATTCAAGCCATGCTTTTATATACAGCCTGAACTGCCGGACACAGAACAGGCTAAAACTTAAATATACAATCGTTTTTTACAAACGGTTGCCGGGAGAGGATTTTATGAAGTTAATCAAAACAACCGATGCAGTCGGTCATGTACTTTGTCACGATCTGACACGGATTGTCAAAGGTGTCATTAAAGACGCAGTTTTTCGCAAAGGCCACATCATTACGGAAGAAGACATTCCTGTACTACTCTCGATGGGCAAAGACCATCTTTATATCTGGGAGAAAAAAGAAGGGATGCTTCACGAAAACGAAGCTGCTGAAATTCTTTATAATATCTGTAAAAATGACCATATGACACCGACACCGGTAAAAGAGGGCAAAATCGAACTGGTCGCTGCAGAAGACGGTCTGTTAAAAATTGATGTAGAACGGTTAAATGCTATCAATGCACTGGGCGATATTATGATTGCCACACGCCACAGTAACTTTCCTGTAAAAAAAGGGGACAAAATTGCCGGTACTCGTGTAGTTCCACTGATTATCGAGAAAGAGAAGCTGGATAAAGCAGTAGAATTAGCCGGTGATAAACCATTGATGGAAATCCTGCCGTTTAAACATAAAAAAGCCGGTGTGGTAACCACCGGTAATGAAGTATTTCACGGACGAATCAAAGATACTTTCGGGCCTGTCGTATTTCAAAAGCTGCGTGAATACGATGCTGAAATTCTAGGCCAGACCATCTGCGATGATAACCCGGAACGCATCAGCAAAGCCATCAATGATTTTATTGAAGCCGGAGCCGATATTATCTGCTGTACCGGCGGTATGAGTGTAGACCCGGACGATACAACACCAAGCGCTATAAAAAAATCCGGTGCGGAAATTGTATCTTACGGAGCTCCTGTACTGCCTGGGGCAATGTTTTTACTGGCATATCACGAAAAAGGCCATGTGCCGATTGTGGGGCTTCCAGGCTGCGTCATGTATGCAAAGCGTACTATTTTTGATTTAGTGCTGCCTCGTATTATGGCAGATGAAACCCTGACTCCGCATGATTTAGCACTTTTAGGGCACGGCGGTTTATGCCTCAACTGTACCACCTGTCATTTCCCGAACTGCGGATTCGGCAAATAAGATAATATAATTCATAAAATAAGAACAGACAGATATTGTAAAACAGCGCATTCGAAAACAAGACGGACTTTGACGAAAAATGTTCAGCTGTGATGGATGGTCAATCCATCAAAAGCGAACATTTGAGGAAATGTCCGGATATTTGAGGAAAGCTGTGAAACAATACTGTCTGTTCTTCTTTTTATTACAAATATCATTTATGACAAAGAGGAGCTTGATTATACAAACGGTTCAACTGCACGACCCTGTTCCAGATATAATCTATGGTCAGCAAACAAATCACTTTCTTTCGGGTCGTGACTGATTAAAATAATCGGCATCTGCATCTGCTGTTTTAAATCAAGAAATTCCTGATATACGATTTTTTTTGTTTTCAGATCCAGAGCCGAGAAAGGCTCGTCCAGAAGCAGTAAATCCGGTTTTGTTACAATGGCACGTGCCAGAGCTGTACGCTGTTTTTCACCGCCGGAAATCTGATACGGATATTTTTTTCGTAAATGCCCGATGCGGAATGTATCCAGAATATATTCCATATACTGCAGCATTTCCTCTCGTTTTTCCTTCATTTTGTACTCGGATTGATTTTTTAACCCGTACAGAATGTTCTTCTCAACCGTCATATTGGGAAACAGCGCATAATTCTGAAACACATAGCCGATGTTTCTATTTTGCACCGGAATATTTATGCTCTGATTACTGTTATATACAACACGATTATTTACCGCAACAATGCCGTTATCAGGTGTTAAAAGCCCGGATATACAGTTTAAAATCGTGCTTTTACCCGAGCCTGATTCCCCCTGAATCACCAGAACACCATCAGGAAAAGAGCAGGATACATCCAGCAGAAACTGATCAAGCTGTTTTTTTAATGTAAAGGATACACTCATTTCCCGCACCTACTTTCCAAGGTAATTACGTTTTTCCAGCCATTTATTCAGTGTAAAAATCAGTACAAAACTGAAAATCGTCATCATCATAACCAGCATATTGGCCTCTGAAGTATTGCCGGTTTCCACCGCATAATAAATTGCCGTCGGCATGGTCTGGGTTTTTCCAGGAATGTTGCCAGCCACCATTAATGTGGCACCAAATTCCCCGATTGCACGGCAGAAAGCAAGCACAATGCCGCTGATAATGCCCGGCCATGCAAGTGGAAATGTGATGGTGCAAAAAATGCGAAACTCACTGCTTCCCAGTGTTTTTGCAGCTTTTTCATATGCCGGATCTATATTTAAAAAAGCAGCTTTGGCATTCTGATACATAAGCGGCAGCGATACAATGCACGCTGCAATAACCGCTGCATACCATGTAAAAATAATTTTAAAGCCAAATAAATCAATCAATACACTGCCGATTACCCCCCGTTTTCCTAACAGCATCAGCAGAAAATAACCGGTTACAGAAGGCGGCAGAATCATAGGCAGCGTAATCAGTGTTTCCCAGATATTTTTACCAGGCACACACTTTCTGTTTAATATATACGCCAGCAGAACCCCGAAAAAGAAAGAGAATATGGTAGCAATCGATGCAATTTTTAAAGATAATAACACTGGCCCCCACATATTTCTCTCTCCTTTTGGCATTCTGCCTGATTTTCACTTCTGTTTTATTTTACAGATTTACTTTTACCGATTTATTTGTAACATCTGATTTTTCGATATGTTCAAATACTACAAAACGGTAAAACCGTATTTTTCGAACACAGCTTTCGCCGCATCACTTTCTAAAAATGCATAGAAATCAGCAGCAGCTTTCGGCTGTGGTGCATTGGTCATAATCGCTGCCGGATAATTCACAGCCGTGTAATATGCAGCCGGTGCATCGCCGATAATTACACCGTTTTCCATCAGTATCGCATCGGTACGATATACAAACCCTGCATCGGCATCCCCGCCATCCACATATTCCAGTACAGCCCGTACATTTTTGGCATATACCAGTTTCGGCTGAATGTCTTCTTTGATGTCCATATTGGCAAACAATTCTTCTGCATACTGCCCTGCAGGAACATCATTCGGTTCACCGATTGCTACCAGTGAAATACCATCATCCAGTAAAGACTGCACATCTGTAATCACTTCTGCTTTTTCCGCAGATGCAATCAGAGTCAGAGAATTACTCAGCAAATCTCTGCGGGTTTCTGTATTCACTGCACCTTCCTGCTCCAGTTCATCCATGTGTTTCTGATTAGCCGAGATGAAAATATCACAGTCAGCACCTTCTGCAATCTGTTTTTTCAGAGTACCGGAGCCTTCATAAACCGGCACAACCTGATAATCATATTCATTTTCATATAACGTGATGATTTCGTTCAGGCAGTCTGTCAAACTTGACGCTGCAAATACATAAATTTCAGCTGGAGCCTGCTCCTCATTCTGCTGCCCTCCGCATCCTGCCACTAAAATCATAGCCAGACACAAAACCAGTAACACTGCCAGTTTCTTTTTCATAAGCACTGTCCTTTCCGTTTTTCGCCTTTATAAACCAAACTAAACCAAACTAAAACTAACTATATTGAAATTATATAAACAAATCTGATATTATGTCAAGATATTTCCGGCAGAACCTTGCAATTGAATCTTGCCTGCTGCACCGGGTTTCTATATAATAAAAACAGATAGAAAGAATCTGACGCAAATGATAGCCTTCGCAAAGGCTATTACCGATACGCCCTTTTGAAACGAGGTGACGCTCCATGAACGAAGAATTGTTCACACCGGAAGAGGTAGCAGCAAAACTGAAGCTGTCTAAATACACCATTTACGAAATGATTAAACGAGGCGACCTGGAAGCGCATCGCATTGGCCGGGGCCTGCGCATCAGTGCAAAACAGCTGGAAATGTATCTGAATCCGGATACCGCCAGTAATCAGGCGGTAAATACATTTCAGGCTCTGCTGATAGAAACCGATAACGGCAGATATGCAAAACTGTCAGGCAGTGATGTTATGTTTCATGTTTCCACAAATCTCACCGGAACGGTGCAGGTATGTATTGAACCGGAAAATATTATTATCAGCCAGACAAAGCTAATCTGCAGCGCACGGAATGTGCATAAAGGTACCGTTTCTTCCATTATACAGCAGGAAAACCGCTGTATGGTTGTACTTGATATTGGTATTCCTCTTCATGTGGCGCTTACTCCTTACTCCGTACAGGAAATGGGGATAAAGCCTGGCGATACGCTCTATGCTATTTTCAAATCCATGTCGGTTAAAGTAACCGAACGATAATGCCATATCCAGACGCAAAAAAACCGCTGTCTTTTTTGAGACAGCGGTTTTTCATTTACTTCTGTATTGTACATCTTATTTTGCGTAGTCTACGGAACGGGTTTCGCGTACAACGACTACTTTAATCTGACCTGGATATTCCAGTTCTTTTTCAATGCGTTTTACAATATCGCGGGACAGTTTTACAGCACCGGCATCATCCACTTTATCCGGTTTCACCATGATGCGGATTTCACGACCAGCCTGAATTGCGAAGGATTTGTCAACACCGTCAAATTCGTTGGCAATTTCCTCTAACTGTGCCAGACGTTTCAGATAAGATTCCAGGGTTTCACGACGTGCACCCGGACGGGCAGCGGAAACAGCATCCGCAGCCGCTACTAACACAGCTTCCACACTCTGTGGATCCACATCACCATGATGGGCTTCAATGGCATTGATAACCGCTTTGGATTCACGGTAGCGTTTTGCCAGATCAGCACCGATAGAGATATGAGGTCCTTCCACTTCGTGGTCAACAGCTTTGCCCAAATCATGCAGTAAACCGGCACGTTTTGCCAGCTGTACATCCACGCCCAGTTCGGCAGCCATCATACCAGCCAGATGCGCAACCTCGATAGAATGGTTCAGCACATTCTGACCATAACTGGTTCTGTAACGCAGACGGCCCAGCAGTTTGATAATTTCCGGATGAAGGCCATGCACCCCTGTATCAAAGGTAGCGCGTTCCCCTTCTTCACGGATTTTCTGGTCAATCTCTTTCTGTGCGCGTTCCACCATTTCCTCAATGCGAGCCGGATGGATACGACCATCTACAATCAGTTTTTCCAGTGCTACACGGGCGATATCACGGCGGATAGGGTTAAAACCGGACAGAATAACCGCTTCCGGTGTATCATCGATAATTAAATCGATACCGGTCAGAGTTTCCAGTGTACGGATATTACGCCCTTCACGACCGATAATACGGCCTTTCATCTCATCATTCGGAAGTGCAACAACGGATACAGTGGTTTCCGCCACATGATCAGCCGCACAGCGCTGAATTGCCAGAGAGATGATTTCTCTCGCTTTTTTATCAGCGGTTTCTTTTGCTGCAGCTTCCATGTCTTTAATCATAATGGCAGTTTCATGCTGGATTTCTTCTTCAACTTTGCTCAGCAGCTGTTCTCTTGCCTCTTCCGAGGTTAAGCCGGCCAGACGTTCCAGTTCAGCCTCCTGCTTTGCATGTAACGCTTCCACATTCGCTTTGATTTTTTCAATCTGAGCCTCGGTTTTCTGCATGCTGTGCTCTTTCTGTTCCAGCGCTTCATACTTACGGTCCATAGACTCTTCTTTCTGAATCAGACGTTTTTCAGAACGCTGTAATTCCGCACGGCGCTCTTTTACTTCCTGTTCAGCTTCATTACGAATCTTGTAAGCCTCATCCTTTGCTTCCAGAATTGCTTCTTTACGGATAGCATCGGTATTTCTGGTGGCTTCCTCCATAATACGCGCTGCTTCCTCTTCCGCAGACTTGATTTTGGATTCGCCAACCTGTTTTCTCACAATATAGCCAGCTGCCAGACCAACTACGGCAGCAATGATAATATAAATAATCGTGGTCATATTGTTCGCAGTTCCTCCTTTCGTTCATACTTCTCTAAAAATTTGTTAAACCTTAGTAATAATAGAAGAATCGGCGTACCGGTTTTTCAATAAAAAAAGCAAACCGGAGACCGATTTGCTGAAATTGCAAAGCAACGGTCAGCCAAATAGTCAGACCATTCCTTCATCCATATATAAATATGCAGTTCACAGTAATCTATTTATATGTTTCTTACAGAATCAACCATGCTACAATTTTATATATACAACCTGCCAGGGACAGGTGCAATCTCAGACAATAACTCTTATCTATATAATTTTATAAGTTCTAGTATCACCTGTCAAGTGGCATATTTAAACTTAAAAATTATTATCGCACAATCCCGGCTGGTTCTGTTTCATTTTATTCGATTGTATTTCTCAATCGCATTTCATTTTACTCTGTCTGTCCTGCCATTTTCAATTCCGTTTTCAGCATTCCAGCTTTTCACAGAGTTCTGCATCGTTTAACACACAGCGAATTAGACTGCCTCCAAAACCTCTGGTATAGAGAAACCGCCCCAGCTGTTCCCGGCTCACACCAGACCGGCTGCTTTCGATTTTTTTCAGCGCAGCCGCCAGTGCCAGCTCCTGTTCCTGTTCTTCCGGGAAGTATTCTTCCAGACTCTGCTGAATCAGAGAGCGGTCACTGATTTTTTTAGAAAGTTCAAAAGCCATTTTCTGCCGTCCGCAGGGATGAAACTGAATGCGGTCGTGAATCCAGCTTCTGCAGTAGGCCGCATCATTCAGATAGCCGTACTCCTCTAAAAAGCGGATTACCTCACGAACAGTATCCCCGGCATAACCCTTTTTCTGCAGATGTTCCTTCACTTCCCTGCGGGTATGCATACGGGCAGCCACATATTTCAGCCCGACCTGTTTCGCCTTTTCCAGCTGTTTAGCCTCTTCCGGATACCCGAACCCGTCTTCCGGTCCGGTCCAGAAATCCATAGATTCTATCTGTTTCATACAGATAATCCTTTATTACTCGGCATCGAAGAAATCATCGTCATCGTCCTGCACTTCTACCACCATACCGATGTTCTGGGAACGCTGACGGATTTTTTCCTCAATTTCAGCTCTGGTTTCCGGATTTGCTTTCAGATATTCCTTGGCATTGTCACGGCCCTGACCGATTTTTTCGCCCTCATAGGAATACCATGCGCCGCTCTTGCGGATAATTTCCAGTTCTACACCAACATCCACGATGCTGCCTTCGTTGGAAATCCCTTCGCCGTACATAATATCAAACTCCACAGTTTTGAATGGCGGAGCCACTTTGTTTTTTACCACTTTTACTTTTGTACGGTTACCCACAACTTCACTGCCGCGTTTTAACGCTTCCCCTTTACGCACTTCCATACGAACAGAGGAGAAGAATTTCAGCGCACGGCCACCGGTGGTTGTTTCCGGATTGCCATACATAACGCCGATTTTTTCACGCACCTGGTTGATGAAAATCATGGTGGTGTTGTTTTTGCTGATATTGGCGGTCATTTTGCGCAGCGCCTGGCTCATCAGACGAGCCAGCAGCCCTACATGGCTGTCGCCCATCTCGCCTTCAATTTCCGCACGAGGAGTCAGTGCCGCAACCGAGTCAACAACGATGATATCTACCGCACCGCTTCGTGCCAGCGCATCACAGATTTCCAGCGCCTGTTCACCGTAGTCCGGCTGGGAAACCAGCAGATTGTCCACATCTACGCCGATTTTTCTTGCATAAACCGGATCCAGTGCATGTTCAGCATCGATAAACGCTGCGATACCGCCCTCTTTCTGGCATTCTGCCACAATGTGCAGAGCAACGGTGGTTTTACCGGAAGATTCCGGCCCGTAGATTTCGATAATTCTGCCTTTTGGCACACCGCCAACCCCTAACGCACTGTCCAGTGCAATAGAGCCGGTATGGATCACTTCCATCTCCAGTTTTTCCTGATCCCCCAGACGCATCAGGGTACCTTTCCCGAACTGACGGTCAATCTGTTTTAATGCATTTTCCAGAGCCGCAGCTCTGTCCTGATTTCGATTCATATCTGCCATAAATAGCCTCCATCATCATACGCATTGTGCAAATTCTATATGTGACATTATCGTTTTACGCTTTACCGCCAAATTATGTCTATCAGACAGATTTCGACAGCATTCGTCTTTTTTTGCAAATGTATGTTTGTATTTATGTCTGTATTATAGTGCAGTCTGGCGCTGCTGTCAACAGAATTTACCAGATAAAAAGAAAATCTGTTCGATTTTTATATTTTCTGTTTACAGGTTCTTTGATTAGCAGTCGATAGAATTTTTCGCACGGTCTGCAAACCGTTCTTCTGCCAGTTCCACCAGTTTTTTTAACAGCTGGTCAACGGGCAGCCCTGCTGCTTCCCACATTTTCGGATACATACTGATTTCAGTAAAGCCAGGCAGAGTATTCACTTCATTCAGATAAATCTGTCCATTGTCCTGATCGATAAAGAAATCCACGCGGGCAAACCCTTCACATTCCAGAGCCAGATAGGTTTCCACTGCCAGTTTCTGAATCTTTGCAGTAATGTCGGCTGGAATCTCTGCTGGAATCACCGATACCGATTTGTTATCGATATATTTTGCCTTGTAATCGTAAAATTCATTGCTTGCCTTGATTTCACCCGGCACCGATACGGCTGGCTGTTCATTCCCAAGCACGGAGATTTCGATTTCACGCACGTTTACACCCTGTTCCACCAGAATCTTGCGGTCGTATTTTGCTGCCAGCTGGAGGGATTCTACCAGCTCTGCAGCGTTATGTGCCTTGCTGATGCCAACACTGGAGCCACCGTTTGCCGGTTTCACAAATACCGGATATTTTAAAGCAGCTTCCACGCAGTTTATTGCCTCCTGCACATTTTTTTCCACCTGACTGCGCAGCACAGTGGTAAAGCCCACCTGCGGAATATTGTGATAAGCCAGAATTTTACGCATCACAGCTTTATCCATACCGATAGCAGAACCTGCAACCCCGGCACCAACATAAGGAACCCCGGCCATTTCCAGAAGCCCCTGCAGAATCCCGTCTTCGCCGTAAGTACCATGGTTAATCGGGAATGCCACATCCAGCCGGCATACTTCCGTGCCGTCTGCGGCAGAAATCACATGACCGCCTGGATACGGTGCCAGAATCACTTCGTTCTCCGCATACTGTTCTGCACTGGCTGTTTTGATATCCTCCAGAGCCACCGGTCCGTACCAGCGCCCTTCCCGGGAGATAAACAGCGGAATCACTTCAAATTCGGCTTTATTAAAGTTATGTGCAATGGCACTGGCCGATACCAGCGATACTTCATGTTCACCGGAGCGTCCGCCAAACAGTAAACCAACGTTCTTTTTCATTGCAATCAGCCCTTTTCTTCTTTCTTTTTCTATTTTCCATCCTGACTGGATATCATTTTCCGCTTAAGCCTGTTCCATCTGCCCTACTGCGGCCACCACACCGGCAATCACATGGGCAACCGACAAACCACCCTGCATATATACAATGTACGGCTCACGCATCGGACCGTCAATACTCAGTTCAATAGAGGAACCCTGCACAAAAGTGCCGCCCGCCATGATAACCGGGTCATCATAGCCCGGAAGCTCCGCATCGTACGGTGTTACATGGGCATCCAGCGGAGATGCCATCTGAATCCCGCGGCAGAATCTTCTAACATTATCCGGCTCATCCAGCTGAATGGCCTGAATGATGTCAGTACGCACTGCATCTGCTGCAGGCGATACTTTATAACCCAGCTGTGTCAGAAGCTGTGCTGCAAAAATAGCCCCTTTCATGGACTGTTCTACAATCAGAGGTGCCATAAAAAGCCCCTGATAAGCCAGACGGTTGAAATCCAGCGCAGAACCAACATCCTCTGCAATACCCGGGGCGGTTAAGCGGGCAGCGGCACGATCTACCAGATGTGCTTTCCCTGCCACATAGCCGCCGCGTGGAGCCAGACCGCCGCCCGGATTTTTAATCAGCGAACCGGCAATTAAATCGGCGCCGATTTCCAGTGGCTCTTTCAGTTCTACAAATTCCCCGTAACAGTTATCCACAAAGCAGATAATCTCCGGATTGATTTTTTTCACAAAGGCAATGGCTTCCTCAATCTGTGCAATGGTCAGCGATTTTCTCCAGTTATAGCCTCTGGAACGCTGAATGCAAACCATTTTGGTATCCGGTGTTACCGTTTTTGCAATACCGTCAAAATCGAACTCGTCATTTACCAGTTCCACCACTTTATGATGGATACCCAGTTCGGATAACGTGCCCATCTCTTTATTGCGGCCGATAATGGTCTGCAGGGTATCATATGGTTCCCCGCTGATAGATACAAATGTGTCACCCGGCAGCAGAATCCCGAACAGGCACAGAGCCAGAGCATGAGTGCCCGATGCAATATTGGAACGCACCAGCGCCTTTTCCGCTTTGAAAATATCTGCCCAGATTAATTCTAAAATATCACGGCCGGTATCCCCGTATCCATAACCGGTGGAACCGTTCAGATGGAAATCCGATGCCTGATTTTTCTGAAACGCATTCAGAATTTTAATCTGCGCTGTTGCCGTGTTGTTGTTTACGGTTAACCAGTAAGGCTGTACCGCATCGTAGGCTTTATAGATTTCCTCCATCAGCCCGTCGCTGATATGATATTTATCCTTCAAACTTAAAAAATATTCTTTCATTTCTGTCTCGACTCCAATTATTTCAAAATGATTTCTTAAATGATTTCTAAAACTGTTTAAAGCACATTATTTTAAAGCTGTTCCGTTATTCCTGCCAGGCCTCGTCCTGCACCTCATACTGCATCAGAGCCTGCGGCAGGGTTTCCCTGTAACCGCTCCATGTAAAGCGAATGGCATCTTCTGTGTATTCCAGTTCATCCACCTGACCGGTACTATATGCCTGGTTCAATAATCCGCCCATGGTCATCGGCAATGCAATATGACAGCTGATATTCTGCATCAGACGGCTCTCAATTACCTGCATTAATCCTTCCAGATTAAGCTTCTGCTCTGCCGAAATATAACAGCAGCTTTCCCGTTCCAGCCGTGCACTTACCGGTGGAATTTCCTCCAGACGGTCAATCTTGTTAAACACATACACGCGAGGTTTTTCCTCCAGACCAAGCTGCTGTAAAATCGCTTCCACAGCCTCCAGCTGATTATCAAAGTTTGGATTGCTGATATCCACCACATGCAGCAGCAAATCGGCATACTGCAGTTCATCCAGCGTTGCTTTGAACGCATTAATCAGCTGCGGCGGCAAATCACGAATAAAACCTACCGTATCGGTTAATAAGGCTTTGCTGCCGTTTGGCAGATAAAAGGCTCTGGTGGTAGGGTCCAGTGTGGCAAACAGCTGGTCCTCGGCATAAATCTGCTCATCGGTGATACTGTTTAACAGCGATGATTTACCCGCATTGGTGTAACCAACCAGCGCCACCAGCGGCAGATGATTGCGCAGTTTGCTTTTCTGCTGAACAGCACGATGCTTTCGCACCTCTTTTAAATCCTGCTCGATAATCTGAATACGCTGACGAATCCGCCGGCGGTCGGTTTCCAGTTTGGTTTCCCCGGGGCCTCTTGTGCCTACCCCGCCGCCTTTGCTGGTACCGCCCTGGCGTGACAGATTCATCCCCTGCCCTAACAGACGGGGCAGAAGATATGTGGCCTGTGCCAGCTCCACCTGCAGTTTCCCTTCACGGCTTCGCGCTCTCTGCGCAAAAATGTCCAGAATCAGCATGGTTTTATCCAGTACTTTGGCATCCAGCACCTGCCCCAGATTGAACAGCTGGGAAGGAGAAAGCTGATGGTCAAAAATAACACAGTCAGCATCATGCATCATGCACAGCTGGCGGAGTTCCTCCATTTTGCCGCGACCGATACAATATGCCGCATCAGGCGCATTACGGTGCTGAATCAGGCAATCCACCACTTCAAGCCCCGCAGTACGGCTTAACTCAGCCAGTTCCTGATAGAGTTCTTCCTCCTCCCAGTTTTCCCGCGGCTCCGGCAAAAGTACCAGAACTGCCTTTTCCTTCTGCTCTGTCATATCATGCATCTGTTGTTCCCGTGCCATCTTCGCCACGTCCTTCCCTGTATTTTCTACAATTTATTTTATCACAATGTTCCGTTGAGTGCAGTCAGACTCATAACAAGTAATTATAACATAATTCAAAGCATGTGAAAATAAGATTTCTGGTGATTCGGGGAATATGTATGTTTTAATGACAGAAGAGTAACTACTTTTTTCCTCTCCCTCCATACCTGGACATTATATCCAGCCTGTCCCGTGCTTCAAGACAGCATGAATGCTGTCCTTCGCACTTATGACAGACTGGAATACTGTCCATCTATAGTCGGAATTCGGAAAACGTATGTTACTCTTCTGCCATTATTTCAATACTGGCGACTAGCGCTCATGCTACCGCTCACACAGAATCGGTATCAGCGCTCCCGGCTTTAAATCCTCTCGCAGATAATGAGCCGGATTGGTGGTGCAAAGCCCCGTAACCTGATAGTGAGCGGCATCATACGGCCGTACATACACATGCACCCCCTGATAACAGACCATGCGAATTTCTGCCGGTTTCTCCAGTGGATTTTCCAGATTCTCAAACTGCGGCGGCATGGTGGTGTAATAGCAGTCAATCATGACAATCTGCCTCCCGCTCATCAATCATGGCATTCAGTTTATTCATAGCCTCACGAATACTGCCCACCTCATCGATAAGCCCTAATTCCACAGCCCGTCTGCCAACTACAACCGTGCCGATATCCTGCGACAGTTCCCCCACCGTCAGCATCAGGCTGCGGAATGTAGCCTCGTCAATCCGCGAATTGTTTGTCACAAAGGCCACCACACGGTCCTGCATCCGCTCAATATACTCCATAGTAGCCGGAACCCCGATTACCATTCCCGTTAGCCGCACGGGATGAATCGTCATGCTGGCACTTGGCGCAATAAACGAATAATCACTGGAAACCGCAATGGGTACTCCAATGCTGTGGCCTCCGCCCATCACAATACTTACCTTGGGCTTGGAAAGTCCCCGGATAGCCTCGGCAATAGCCAGCCCCGACTCCACATCACCCCCGGCAGTGTTCAGCACAATCAGAACCCCTTTTACCTCCGGGTCCTGCTCCAGCGCAATCAGCTGCGGAATAATATGTTCATACTTGGTGGTTTTATTATTCTGCGGCAGCAGCATATGCCCCTCAATCTGCCCGATAATGGTCAAACACTGAACAGGAGCCGTTTCCGGCACCGGCAGTGCCGTTGTACCATAATCCGAAAGAAGCACCTCCGGTTCCTGATTCTGCGTGTCACTCATACTGATTCCTCCTCTTCCTGATTTCCATACGATATCTGACTAGTATGAGAAATCAGGGGAGAATTTATACAGCCCTTATGCGATTTCGCCCCGGTTCCAGCGGTATTCATTGCTGATAGCATCCTCCACCGTGCGCACACCACGGCGTTCATAATTATCAAAAATGCCGTCCATATAACGCCATGTAACATTGCCCTGCTCCGATGCCTGTTTCATTACAAAACGGAGCAAATCGGCCTTTTCTTTGCTGAATGCAGCATAATTCTGACCATCCGGTGTTTCTGCCACATAGTAGCATCGCGCAAATACCTTCTCCATATCAAACCGGCTCGGTGATTTTTGCAGATAAATGCTGAACAGTTCTCTAGCCAGTGCCTCACTTTTCTGAATCTCCACACGGGTAGTGGGAATCTGTTCTTCCCCGTAAAGAATCATTTCATGCTTTGCTTCACTCGGTTCCCGGCTTCCGCCGTCCAGAGGAAGACGACGACTTATATTACAATTCATAAAATCATTCGCATTCTCATTTTCATATTCATTCACATTACCATTCACATAATCATTCACATTCTCATATTCATATACATTATCCGCTTTTGTCCCTTCAAGAGGGTTTTCCAGAAAAGCCATCCCTTTTTTCTCATCATTTGGCTGCGTGTCTGGCTCCTGCTTTGGCGGTCTGCCGCCTTTTTTACCAGCCTCACTGCACTTGCGGATTCGTTCCTCATATTTCTTTGCATCCCTGTCCAGATGCTGCCGATTAGTGGTAAACAGCATTTTTACAACCGGATCCGTAATCTCCGCTTTCCCATATCGCACATAATCATAAATAGCCGTAATCCACATCCCGCGCTGTTCCATTGTCAAATCTTCCATCTGTTCCCCATGTTCCACATACATTACAAAACTCGGTTTTTTCATTCTGCATTGCCTCCTGTCAGTTCTGCTGTCATACAGCCTCTTTGTTTTCTCTCCAACAGGATAGTTTATTCTACATATGTATTGCAAATCGTGCTAAATGTATTTTCGCCCTCTTTTTTACCTATTTATTGGTATCTGTTGGTATTTATGGTTGCAATTCAGTGTATAAAACCTCATTTTTCAAGCAAATATTTTCTGTAATTTCCTGATTTTTGTAGATTTCGTGTATTTAGCACATATTTACGTAATATCGCTGTTATTAAGAGACTTTATGGATTTACAGGGCGCAAAAAATCCCGGAATATCTGCATAACACAGATTCTCCGGGATTTTCTTATTTTTCTAAATCAATATAACTTACCGCATTGCCGTGTTCCTGCAATAATTGAACAAGTGTATAGCCTTTCTTTTTCTCAGCCGTATTCTTACTATCCACATTTCTTATCCATTCCCTAAAATGCTGTTTATCAGATTTCATTTTTTTCGTCTGGCTTCTCAATTCTTCGACATTCTCTAACAATATTCCACACATCAGCCTCTTATAAATCTGCAGGTTTCGACATGATTTCTCTTAGTATTCAAAGTATTCAAATGCCGCAAAACTGCTTAACCAATTGTTTCCAGATTCATTCTTTACACCAGGAACGAGCGGGTATATAATATAATCGTGACAAAATGCTGCAGCATTCACAGATTCTATCTAGCAATTAATTGTTCTCATTATTTTATTATCTTCTATGGGAAGGAGCAATTATATGACGGATATCGAATTATATTCTGAAAAAATATTCGAAGATATCAAACATTTTACTGAGGAGGGCATCGAGTTCTGGTATGCAAGAGAGCTGCAGGCTGTACTGGAATATGCTAAATGGGGGAACTTTTTAAAGGTAATCGATAAAGCAAAAGAGGCATGCAAAAATGCTCAACAACGCACCTTAGACCATTTTGCTGGCGTCGGCAAAATGGTCACCCTCGGTTCTGGGGCAGAGCGAGAAATCGAGGATATTATGCTTTCGCGTTACGCCTGTTATCTGATTGTAATGAACGGCGACCCGCGCAAGGAAGTTATTGCATTGGGGCAGACTTATTTTGCAGTTAAAACCCGTCAGCAGGAACTGATTGAAAATTACAATGAATTATCGGAAGACCAGAAGCGCCTTGCCATTCGCAACGAAATGCGGGAGCATAACAAACGGCTGAGCGAAGCGGCGAAAGATGCCGGTGTGAAAACAACTATGGATTATGCAATCTTTCAGAATTACGGTTATCAGGGCTTATACGGCGGCTTAAAAGCAAAAGATATCCATGAACGAAAAGGGTTAAAGAAAAGTCAGCATATTCTTGACCACATGGATTATGAGGAACTAGCAGCCAATCTGTTTCGTGCCACGCAGACCGAAGCCAAGCTGCGTCGTGACAATATCGAAAGCAAAGATAACGCCAACCAGACCCATTATGAAGTTGGTAAGAAAGTACGCCAGACCATTGCTGATTTAGGCGGCACCATGCCGGAGGATTTACCCACACCAGAAAAAAGCATCCGACAGATTGAAAAAGAACAGAAACAGTTAAACAGAACATGAATTCACAAAAAATCCCGGAGAATCTGCATTATACAGATCTTCCGGGATTTCGCTTCTTTATTCTTCAAAATTAAGATAATTCACAGCATTGCCGTGTTCACGTAGAATTTCCACTAACACATCAGCATTCAGATATACCGTTGCGTTGTTTTCGTTAGGGTGTACGGAAATGGTTCTGCCCTGAAAATAAGCATCGATATACACCTGTACGGAATTGGATTCATCGTTCAAGATGCCGAATGGGGTAACTGCGCCTTTTATCAGTTTAAGATGGTGCATCAGGTCTTCTTCTGAGGCAAAGCTGAGCCTCCGGGAACCGATTTTTTCGTGCAGTGTTTTGAGGTTCACCGGCAGGGCATCCCGCATGGTGAAAATATAATAGTTCCGCTTTTTATCATCGCGCAGAAACAGATTTTTTGCTCCGGCTTCCGGTTCCGGCAGGTTTAAAGCCTCTGCCTCCTCCACGGTATATACCGGTGCATGTTCTATTGCCGAATAGGCAATTTGCTTAGCATCTAAAAATGCGTAAAGTTCCTGTTTATTCATATTTCTTTTTCAGTGCTTCGCCTACTTTGTAAGCCATGCCGGCGATTTCGCCAAGGCCACGATATGCATGATGCACAGGATCATAGGTAATCGGCTGCAGTTTGGTAAGGTCAATGTGTCCGTTTTCGCCTAAGATACTTTCATCGGCGCTGACATTGATAATTTCACCTAACGCTAATTCACTTTCCGGATCATAGCTTACCAGCTTGCATTCCAGACTCATTGGGAATTCCTCAAAAAGCGGCGCATTTACAAATTCACTTTTGGTGACATGAAGCCCTGCTTTTGCAACTTTATCCGGTACAGCATTGCCGGAAACCATACCCACATAATCAGCCTCTACCATG
The DNA here is from genome assembly GCA_017399005.1 of Peptococcaceae bacterium. Classification (GTDB taxonomy): domain Bacteria; phylum Bacillota; class Peptococcia; order Peptococcales; family Peptococcaceae; genus UBA7185. The sequence continues at coordinate 45,848 of JAFQEO010000005.1, forward strand.
TGCTCCACGTTGGCCATGCTGATGGTGAAGGCCTCTGTCTGCAGAATGTTTTTCATGGATTTATGGCCGGCACTGATATACACAGCCGCCTGATTCATATCAGAAATAGACCCCCAGGCTGCGGTCATCGCATTTGGAACGCCGTTTTCATCATAACTGCCGATTACCAGCACCGGCATCGGGTAAAGCATCGGTTTTGCACCAAAATTTTTACGCATAACGATTCCTCCTATTTTTTACGCATAAAGCGAATTTTGCAGATGCCGTCACCGTTTGCAATGGTAGCCGGTAATTGCAGTTCTGCTCCAAAGCTTTCTGCAATACCGCGGTCACCGCACATGGCCTGGTCGCACAGGATGCGGATTTCCTCATCGGTACAGCCCTGTTTCTGCCATGCTTTCACCAGCGGGCAGTAATGAAAATCGATAAACAGTTCATCATCGGTACAACTGCGGATTTTCATTTCAAATACCATCTGTGCCGGTTTGCTGAACAGTGTTTTCTTTAATCCTTTCAGCGAATCGGAACCACCGGCTTTTTCCCGCAGATTGGCTCCCTGATACAGCCCGCAGCGACGAATTGCTGCCGGTGCATATTCGCTGGAATCCAGCCCTTTTTTCTTTGCCTCATCGCAAAGCAGATACATCCACAAGGCGCGATGCTCCAGCTGTTCACGAATTGCCACAATCAACGGATTTTTAATTTTCGGTTCATTGATAACTGCCATACTTATTCCCCCTCGGTCTAATTCTGTTAAGACCATTATAGCACCGCAGAGAATTATCTACCACATAAAAAATCCCCCGCCAAAGCGAGGGATTAAAAAACTATATTATTTGCCCTGTACTCAAGACACAGCAATTTTTTTGTGTAACCAGGCGGCTTTCAAATTTTTGAGCGACGCGTACATAAGGTACGCAAGGCGAAAAAATTTGAAAACAACGACGTTACACGGAAAAAGAGCAAGTCTTAGTTATTCTGCAGTTTGCGTGCTGTAGCCAGCATCAGTTTCAACCGGTTTTCCTGATTTACTTTGGTTGCACCGGCATCATAGTCGATTGCTACAATGTTGGCATCCGGATGAATGGTTTTGATTCTGCGCATCATACCGCGGCCGCACACATGGTTTGGCAGACAGCCAAATGGCTGAGTACATACGATATTGTTTACGCCTTCATCAATCAGCGCCATCATTTCACCGGTTAACAGCCAGCCTTCGCCCATTTTTACGCCGTGGTCGATAACTTTGCCGCCCAGTTCCTTGGTGCGTTTAAAGCTGGATGGCGCATGGAAACAGCCTGGTTTCTCAATGGCTTTAATCATATCGTTCTGAATACCGGTGAATACTTTCATCAGCACTTTGGTAACGATTGGTTTTGTCAGTTTGCCGCCATAACGAACATAGTCCTCAATGCCGGTATCGATGGTATACAACAGGAAATCCAGCAGCCCAGGTACAACCGGCTCGGCATTTTCTTTCAGCAGAAATGCTTCCAGATTGTTGTTGCCCAGCGGCGCAAATTTTACATAGATTTCGCCTACAATGCCAACACGCACTTTATTTTTTTCATGCACAGGCACTTTTGTAAATGCGGTAACGATTTCGTCCATTTTTTTGCGGATGGCCTTTGGTCCCATGCTTTCCCCCTTGGCAAAATCGTCGTTCAGCATACTAACAAAATGGTCAACCAGACGCTGGGAAGCACCAGGCTCTTTTTCATACGGCAGAGTCTGATTATGCAGCGCCATTAATAAATCGCCGTAAATAACCGCATTGGCCATTTCATAAACCATTTCTTTTGTGATTTTGAAGCCCGGATTTTCTTCAAGCCCGCTGAAGTTTACCGAAACTGCCGGCACAAAGCCCAGCCCGGCTCTGTCAAGCGCTTTTCGCAGCAGGCTGATATAGTTGGATGCACGGCAACCGCCGCCTGTCTGGGTTAACACAACAGCCACTTTATGAATATCGTATTTGCCGCTCTGCAGCGCATCCATCAGCTGCCCGATAGTAAGCTGCGCCGGATAACAGATATCGTTGTGGCAGTATTTTAAGCCCATCTGGATAATATTGCTGTTCTGGGTTTCCAGTACTTCTACTTTGTAGCCTTCCCGCTGTAAAATAGCTTTCAGCATGGAAAAGTGAATCGGCAGCATCTGAGGAATCAAAAGGGTGTATTCTTCTTTCATTTCTTTGGTAAAGATTAAACGACCGTTTTTATCATATTCCAGTTTTGCCATGTACTGCTCACCCCTTTGCTCTGTTTTTCTGGTTAATGGCAGCGAATAAACTGCGCAGACGGATTTTTACCGCCCCCAGATTGTTGATTTCATCAATTTTAATCTGTGTATATAAGTTATCGTGTTTTTCTAAAATATCACGCACTTCGTCAGTGGTTACTGCATCCAGACCGCAGCCGAAGCTTACCAGCTGAACAAGATACATATCCGGCTGCTGACTTACATAATGCGCTGCACTATACAGACGGGCATGGTAGGTCCACTGATTCAGTACATTGGTATGGAATTTGTTTTTTGCAAGCGGCAGACAGTCTTCGGAAATAACAACCGCACCATAGCTGGTAATCAGCTGGTCAATACCGTGGTTGATTTCCGGATCCACATGATATGGACGACCGGCCAGAACGATAATCGGCAGATTATGTTCTCTTGCAAAAGCAATGGCTTCCTTGCCGTAACGTTTTAAATCTTTTAAATATTCCTCCTGCTGCTGATAGCCGTATGCCGCAGCCTCTTTCACTTCTTTCAGAGGAATTTTGTCCTGTTTTAATGCCTGCTGCAGTTTTTTCACAAAATGTTTTTCATTGTGCGGCCCCAGATAGTCCTTGGAGAAGCGCACATTCTGCAGAATAGACATGTTGGCATCCAGAACTTCCGGATAGTAGGCAACAACCGGGCAGTTGTAGTGGTTGTCACTGATTTTTTCATCAAAGTTGTAAGGCATACATGGATAGAAAATGCGGTTGACACCCTGTTTCTGAATCAGATGGGTCACACTGCCGTGCATCATTTTTGCCGGATAACATACGGTATCCGATGGAATCGTTGCCTGCCCTTCCAGAAACAGGTCACGGCTGCCAAATGGCGCACGCACCACTTCATAGCCCAGTTTTGTTAAAATCGGATGCCAGAAGTGATAGTTTTCGTACATGTTCAGGCCCATCGGCAGACCGATACGGCCCCGTTTGCCTTTTTCCGCCTTCCGTTTGAGAATATAATCCCGTTTGTAACGGTAGGCATTGTACTGAATATTGATAAAGTTTTTATCCTGGCTCTTAATCGGACGCTCGCAGCGGTTGCCGGCGATTAATTCACGACCATTGTTGAAGCGGTTTACGGTCAGTTTGCAGTGGTTCCCGCACAACTGGCAGATGCGCTCTGTGGTTTCGTGACTGAAATTATCCAGCCCTGCCGCATCCAGAATGGTAGAATCTTTCAGATTCAGACTGCGGGCATACAGCGCTGCGCCATAAGCACCCATCAGCCCTGCAATATTCGGCCGGATAACCTCTACGCCAACTTCCTGTTCAAAGGCACGCAGAATAGCATCATTCAGAAAGGTACCGCCCTGTACAATAATATGACGCCCCAGACTTTCAGCCGAGGTGGCGCGAATTACTTTATATAACGCATTTTTTACAACACTGATAGAAAGGCCCGCGGAGATGTCTTCCACCTCTGCCCCTTCCTTCTGCGCCTGTTTTACCGAGGAATTCATAAATACGGTGCAGCGGGAGCCTAAATCCACCGGATGTTTGGAATACAGCCCCAGAGCGGCAAAATCTTTTACCGAGTAGCCCAGTGCTGTAGCAAAGGTGGAGATAAAGGAACCACAACCGGAGGAACATGCCTCGTTCAGGAAAATGGTATCGATTACCTTATTGCGAATTTTAAAACATTTCATATCCTGCCCGCCGATATCGATAATAAAATCAACATTCGGCATCATTTTCTGGGCAGCGGTTAAATGGGCAACGGTTTCTACCAGCCCGTCATCCAGTGAGAATGCGTTTTTCACCAGTTCTTCCCCGTAGCCGGTGGAGGCACTGCCAACAATACGCAGACCCGGATTAATGCGATAGATTTCCTGCAGAGCTTCTCTTACCAGCTCTACCGGTTTGCCGTTGCTCAGCATATATTTCTGGAACAGGATTTCGTCCTGCTCCCCGATAACAACTAATTTTACTGTGGTAGACCCGGCATCAATCCCAATGGTGGCTGTGCCTGTATAGCCTTCCAGTTTTCCTTCCGGAATCACCGCTTTTGCATGACGTTCTCTGAAGGCATTGTATTCTTCCTCGCTGGAAAACAGAGGCGGCAGACCGCCTTCGTACTGTTTGATTTCGCCAACATTCTGCATATCGCTTTCCAGCGCAGCAAAATCTACCGGCTGTTCACTACCGGCATACAGCGCTGCCCCGTAAGCTACATAATACTGTGCATTCTCAGGGAATACACCAGTGTTGCTGTCCAGTTTCAGCACATCAATAAAACTTTTCTGCAGCCCTTTCAGGAAGGTTAGCGGACCGCCCAGGAACATCATTTTGCCTTTCAGTTCACGGCCCTGTGCCAGACCGCCGATTGTCTGGTTTACTACGGCATGGAAAATACTCGCCGCCACATCTTCTTTGCGTGCGCCCTGGTTTAAAAGCGGCTGCACGTCGGTTTTGGCAAATACACCGCAGCGAGAGGCAATCGGATAAATGCGCTCTGCCTGCAGTGCCAGTTTGTCCATTTCTTCTACCGGAACATCCAGCAGAACAGCCATCTGGTCAATAAAAGCCCCGGTGCCGCCTGCGCAGGTACCATTCATGCGAACTTCAACCCCGTTTGTTAAAAACAGAATTTTCGCATCTTCGCCGCCCAGCTCGATTACCACGTCAATAGTTTCCGGATATTCCTCCACTGCAATCTGAGTTGCAACCACTTCCTGTACAAACGGAATTGCAAATCGTTCTGCCACACCCAGAGATGCAGAACCGGTCAGAGCCAGATGAGCTTTCTCTCCGCGCAGAATATCACGGCTGATCATGGAAACCAGCTCGTTGACTTTTTCTTTAATCATGGCACGATGGCGATGATACGATTTGTATACGATATTATGTTTTTCATCCAGAACCACACATTTGATAGTGGTTGAACCTACATCAATCCCGATTTTATACATACTTGCACCCCAAATCATAAATGTGAAAACAGTCTCAAGACCATATCCCTGTAATTATACTGAATTTTATGACAAAACTCAACCAACAATTTACGCATTTTGTGGGCTAACTGGCAGTACCGATACAGCATCCAGCCGGTCAACACGACCGGTGACAGGGTCCATCAGAAATCCTTCGATAGTGATGTCTTTTGGAATCAGCGGATGGTCACGCACCAGTTCCACGCTCTTGCGAACCGCCTCCTGCACACAGGAAAAACCAGTCAGCCAGTCTTTTACATTCATGCCGCAGTAATCCAGAAACTCGATGCTTCGGTCGTCAATACCGCGCTGTTTCATATGCTTTAATATCAGTTCACCGTCCATATGCTGCACACCGCAGTCATAATGACCAATCACCATAATTTCATTAACGCCCAGTTCATAAATTGCAACCAGAAGACTGCGCATAACACTGTCAAAAGGCAGAAGAATCACGCCGCCGGCATTTTTAATCAGCTTTACGTCACCGTTTTTAATGCCCAGTGCGGCCGGCAGCAGTTCGGTGAGGCGTGTATCCATACATGCAACAATAGCGACGTTTCGATCGGGATATTTGCTGGTGTGATATTTCTCATACTGTTTTTCGGCTACAAAGGTTTCGTTGTATTTCAGCATTTCTTCCATCATAGCGCTCATAAGATTCCGCCTCCTTATCGTACATCAATCACCTGTTTTTCCGGTGCGCTGGCTGGTTCCAGTTTTTCAATATATAATACCGGGCCTTCGCCTTCGTACTCAAACCATTCTTTTATATCAAATTTTGCACGCACATTCATCCACTGCTGTTCCTGCAGTTTGTGGCCGTTTTCCAGATAGCTGGGATAGCCGAGAAAAGCTATATCCTCTTCACAGCATACCATAGCAATGCGCCCCGGGATAAACCAGTGTTCCGGATATTCTTCGCTGTGCATTACCATACCGGTAAATTCAATGGTCTTGCCCTGATATTTTTCCGGACGCTCCATGGAATCCAGATACCAGACCGCATAGCTGTCATCGGTAAGCGAAATGGTATCGCTTTCTAAATCATATGGCAGGTCCTCATCACCCAAATCATCGATTTCACCGTAGGCATTTTCAAAAATAATATCGCCGAACTGATTCACTGCCCGGATACTGCGCCGGTAACTAGGCAGTTCTGTGATATCATCGCAGCGATTAAACACCACTACATCGGAATTTCGAGCCATTTCAGCAATACGTGACTTCATATTGGCATAATACACCGGAAATGTGGTAGCATCGATTAAAGTAATCTGCTCCTCCAGATGCCAGGATGGCGGAAGCACAATATCCTTTGGATTCCACATGCCGTTGTATTCGATAATAATGCGCTCCGGTTTATGCTTTTCAGACAAAGCAGTCAGTTTTTCCACATTGAAATCCGCTTCGTCTTCCAGAAACTCCAGCACGGCATTCCCATTTTTCAGTGCCTCGTCCTCGTATTCCGAAATGCCTTCCTCGCAGACAATAATCAATGTCAGTTCATCAATTTTGAAAAAATCCTCTTCGATTGTAAAGTTGATAAATTCGGTTTTACCGCTTTCTAATAGTCCGTTGATAAAATATACCGGAATTGTCATTCTAACGCCTCCTTACGCCGTAAACAGGCTCTGCAGGGCATCCTGTTTCAGCCCGGAACCAATAACACAGATTTTGCCTGTAACGGCCGGTTTTCCGGAACGTACTTCCCATTCACCCGGCACATAATCAAAATAAGTCCAGGTTCCGTCTGCAGATGGCAGCATTCCTTTTGCACGTAAAACCATCCCGTATACATCCTGCTGTTCCAGCGCCGCCAGAATGTTTTCCACCTGTTCTCTGCTGTAAACCGCCGGTGTTTCCATCCCCCAGCTCACAAACACTTCATCTGCATGGTGATGGTGATGTTCATGTCCGCAGGTACAATGTTCTCCATGTTCATGGTGGTGTTCGTGGTGATGTTCATGCCCGCAGGTGCAGTGCTCCCCATGTTCATGATGGTGTTCGTGATGATGTTCATGCCCGCAGGTACAGTGCACCCCATGTTCATGATTGTGTTCGTGGTGATGTTCATGCCCACAGGTACAGTCCTCTCCATGTTCATGATGGTGTTCGTGATGATGTTCATGCCCGCAGGTACAGTGCTCTCCATGTTCATGATGGTGTTCATGAACATGAACTTCCGCCAGCAGTTCCTCTTCCATGCTGCCGGTGCGTTCCATTTCGTTTAGTAAATCGGCGCCGTCCAGCTGCTCCCATGGTGTGGTTACAATCACCGCATGGTCATTATGCTGCCGCAGCAGTTCCACTGCTTTTTGCACTTTTTCCGCACTGGCAGTGCCGGTACGGCTCAACAGAATCGTATCGGCCTGTTCCACCTGATTCTGGAAAAACTCACCGAAATTTTTCAGATACATTTTGCACTTGTTTACATCTACCACAGTCACCTTGCCGGTAATCTGAATATCTTCTCCAACACCTTCCACAGCCTGTACTACTTCAGACAGTTTGCCAACACCCGATGGCTCAATAATAATCCGGTCTGGTGTATAGGCTGCCAGCACTTCCTGCAGCGATGTTTTAAAATCACCTACCAGAGAGCAGCAGATGCATCCCGAATTCATCTCCCGGATTTCCACACCGCTTTCCTGCAGAAATCCGCTGTCGATACCGATTTCGCCAAATTCATTTTCAATCAGCACCACTTTACTGCCGGCCAGCGCCTCTTTTAATAATTTCTGAATCAGTGTTGTTTTACCGGCACCTAAAAAACCGGAAATAATATCAATTTTCACCATAGTCAATCAGCCTCTTTCTTAATAGATAATCGTAATATCCCTCAGAATTTTTATTGATTCCAGTGTACGCATTTCCATCATCCATGTCAATCTGCTCTCTTCGTCTCTACGAGCTATTTGTCAGAGAATCATTTGTTCTCACAGCTCTCCTCAAATATCTGGACATTCCCTCGTCTGTTCGCTTCAGGCGGATTCGGTAATCCGCCACAGCTGAACATTCTTCGGCAAAGTCCATCTGGTTTTCGAATTCGCTGTTCACAAATGATTTCTCTAACAATTTTCCATATTATCCTCTATGTACTGCGTACAAAAAATACGGGCAACTGCCAGCACAATTACCCGTATTCCTTTCGATGCTATCGTTTATTTTTCCTGTGCCATCGTCCATGTATGCTGCACACCATCATATACAATCTGCCCGTCACGGAATTCAATAATTCGATCAAAGATATCCAGCACACTTAAATCGTGGGTGATATATATAAGTGTGCGCTGTTTACAGTATTCCATCAGTGCCGGAAGAATATAACTGGTGTTTTCCTCATCCAGACCTTCCAGCACTTCATCCAGAAGCACAATCGGCTTATCCTGTAAAAACAGCTGTGCCAGAGCCATTCGTTTCTTCTGACCGCCCGATAAATTGCTGCCGCTTTCCTGCAGCACATAATTCAGACCTTCCGGAAGCTGTTCCACATAATCCAGCAGCCCTGCTTTACGCAGTGCCTCCTTCATTTCTTCCTCGGAAGCGTCGGCCACATAGCGCAGATTTTCCCGTATGGTGCCACTGAATAAAGCACAGTCCTGCCGCACCACAGCAATGTGTTCACCAAGCTGCTGTACATTCACATCATCCAGCTCCACACCGTCCAGTCTAATTCGCCCGTTCTCCTGCCGGTAGAAACCCAGAAGCAGATTCAGCATAGTACTTTTGCCGCTGCCGATTCCGCCGAGCACTGCCACCTTTTCACCCGGCTTTACGCAAAACGAAACATCACGCAGTACCGGCGTGTTCTGATAGGCAAAGGATACATTTTCAAATACAATGCCTTCGTTTTTCCACGCAGGAGCATGGCAGTTTTCCTCGCGCCCCCGCACCGGTGTATGAACCACCTGCAGCATATCATCCATAGCCAGCTGGCTTTCAAATAAAAACCGTACAGCCAGAGGCATAGGTTGAACAGCCTCCAGAGCACTCCAGGCAATCAGAGGAATCATCACCAGATAAACGCCATTCAATGTGCCGGCATTCACTGCCAGCGCCGCCGCATAAAAACTGCCCACCAGCACCGCAGCCCCCGTCAGACCATTGCAGAGCTGCAACATACCATCCAGATTTCTGCTTCCACGCTGATGCCGATACAACTTCTGCCGCGCCTGTTTTACATCGTCCACTTTCTTTGCCGCGCCAAACCAGACACTGTCAAAACCCAGCAGAAAATCGCTGGTTAACTGATAAAAGGTATCCTGCGCATGTTGCTCTGCCTCGGCATGTTTTTTCTGCCGCATACCGAATACCAGCGGAAATACAATACCCTCCAGTACAAACGCTGCCAGAAGCAGAACAGCCGCCTGAGGAACCAGAACCCATAAAATCAGGCTCATCACAGCCAGCACCAGTATACAAACCAGCGGAGCCGCCACCACACGCAGATAGAAAAACTGCAGAATTTCCACATCGTTTAAAATATTTTTGAATAATTTTGCCCCCCGGTTGCCAACCGCACCCGGCAGCAGAGGCATCAACCGGCGATAATACCAGCTGCGCAAATCGGCCAGCACTTTCAATGTCACATCATGGGACACCAGCCGTTCTGTATAACGGAATACCGCACGGAAAATCCCGAAAAAACGAACCAGGGCAACCAGTGTCATCAGTTCCAGCATCGCCGGCACAATAGCCGCTTTGGAAATCAGCACAGCAGAGGCGCCAAGCAGCCCTACGCTGCACAGAATGGTACAGGCACCCAGTACGCCTGCCAGAAACACCTGCGCTCTATACTGTTTAATAAATCCGATTAACTGTTTGATGCCGTCCATACTGACACCTCCTTTTCCTGCTTCTTTGTTTTTCGTTTTTTTATTTTCGCAATACGCCGTCTTCCATCCAGTAAACTTCATCGGCCAGATGGATAATCTCTTCCCTGTGACTTACCAGAAGCGCTGTGCGCCCTTTCAGTAAAATCTGCAATGCCTGATAAACCATCCGCTCACTGATATAATCCAGCCCGGTCAGTGGTTCATCACAGACTACAAAATAACGGTCCCTCACAAAAATTCTGGCAATACCCAGCATACGCTTCTGTCCACCGGATAATCCGCGGCCGCTTTCCCCCAGCATGGTATCATAACCATTTTCCAGGGAATTCACAATTTTATCGAAGCCCAGCTTTTCACAGGCCTCTTTCACCATTTCCCGGGTAATCGACGCATCCCCCAGCGCAATATTTTCATACACCGAACCGGAGAACACATAAATCTCCTGCCCGATAAAGCCCACCTGCTGCCGCACTGTTTCCAGCGACAGATTTTTTACATCAGTTCCATTCCACGCTACGAATCCTTCTTCGGCTATTTTCATGCCACTGGCCAGACCCAGCAGCGTGGATTTGCCGCAACCGCTTTTGCCGAAAATAACGGTAACCGCTCCCGCCTTTAATTCCAGATTCATATTATTTAACGCAAAACCGCTATCATCATAACGATAACCAGCCCCGCAGAGTTTCACTGCAGGAGCAGCAGAAAATACAAGCTGTTCCTCCCCCCGCACTGGCTCTCTGCGATTCAGAAAAGCGCTGATATCCTTAAAAGCGCTCATAGCCCGAATGCTGTCATGATATTTGCCACCCAGTGTGCGAAGAGGCACATAAAATTCCGGCGCCAGCAGAATTACAAACAGTGCCATGCGAAAATCCACCATACCTTCCACCAGCCGTACCCCCAGTGTTACCGCCACCAGGGCCACACCAATCATGGTGAAAAACTCAAGCACAAAGGCTGATAAAAACGCTATCTGCATCACTTTCAATGTGCGTACACGAAAATCATCCGCCAGTTTCTCTACTTTTAAGGCACTTTCTTCCGCTTTGCCCCACAGCTTCAGCCATGGCAGATAAACCATAGCATCGTGCAAATATCCGCTGATACGATTCAGCACACTCCATTGTTTTTCCGAAGCACTTTTGCTAAACCGGCCAATCAGCATCATAAACACAATAATAATAGGTACCGTAATCAGCAGAAGCAAACCGCTAATCCAGTCTACCGGAAACACAAACGCAAAAAATAAAACAGGAATCAGCGCTGTTTTAACAGCCTGCGGCAGAAGCCTTGCAAAAAACTCCTCCAGCCGTTCTACACCATCAGTTAAAAGCATCATACAGCTTCCGCTGTCTGTTCCGCTTCCATATACACCGCCCAGACGATCCATCTTATCCAGAAGCAGCGACGCAACCGCATCCTTAACCGAAAATGCCAGCCCGTCTGCCAGATAACCGCCAGCTCTGGCACTCAACACCACACCAGCCATCAGTAAAGCCAGCACAGCAAACTCATGCTGCAGAAGAATCACCGATGTCCCTTTCAAAAACACCGCATCGGCAATCCCGCTGATTACGTATATCTGCAGAATAATCATCAGCGCCTCCAGGAGCCCGAACAGCACAATTCCCGCTAAACAGTATTTATCTTTTTTCTGAAAACTCACAGGCATCTTCATCTTCATACCGCCGGCCCCCTTTCGCACAATTCAATAATAAATATGTACCCCGATTTGTGATGGTTTACACAAATTTTTTTGCAATTTCCTGCAGCTTATTACATCGTGCACACTATCTTCCGTACTATCTTCCGTATTATCTTCCTCTGATTCTATTTTTCCTGTGCAAATGCACTAAAAAAGCTTCCCGCCGGATGGTAATCCGATGAGAAGCCCTTATAGTTTGTGGTCTAACCTGTCAGTATTGTGTTACAGATTAATAATGTAAATCGTTTTTGGTTACGCGTTTGCGGAACATCCAGAAGGTCCATGCCTGGTAGCACAGCACGACTGGAACCAGTGTCAGCGCAACGATTGTCATAATTTTCAATGTGTATGGACTGGAGCTTGCGTTGTAAATGGTCAGGCTCCACAGCGGATTCAGTGTGGAAATCAGAACATTCGGGAACATGGTTGCAAACACCATTACGGTTACGAATAAAATCGCTGCGATGGAGGCTGCAAATGCCAGGCCGCTTCTGCCTTTCCACTGCAGTGCCACTGCAATAATCAGGCACAGAGCTGCAAGAGCTACCGCCACAACTGCAATTACAGAGTTTAGAATACCGGTAATCAGAGCACCGTAGATTACCCACGCCACTGTTACCACCAGC
>JAFQEO010000006.1 GCA_017399005.1 Peptococcaceae bacterium
AAATCTTCCGCTTTAGCCAGACCTCTCTGTGCTAATACGTTTGTGATTGCTGCTGTTGTTGTGGTTTTACCATGGTCTACGTGACCGATGGTACCAATGTTTACATGTGGTTTTGTACGTTCAAATTTAGCTTTTGCCATTTGATAAATTCCTCCTCAAAAAATTAAATATTTTAATAAAATAAAAGGCTTTCCCATACCCTTCCATTGTACCGTATTCCCGTTTTGCTGTCAATAGCTAGCCTCGACCAGCGCCGCCGCCACGGCTTCCGCCACCTCCGAAGCCTCCACCGAAACCGCCAAAGCCACCCGAGCCGCCGAATCCTCCAAAACCGCCGCTGCTTCTGCCAGCACCACCACCGCGACTGGTTCCTCCGCCAAAGATATCATCAAAAACTTCACCGATATCGCCTAATCCGCTATCATCCCGGGAATCACGGTTATGACCGCCATGGCCAAAAGAACCCGGTACAAAAATCACATCCCGGCCGGACCTTCTGCGCTGATATTCTTCGCTGCCATCCCATTCATCCAGACCATAATCCCGTTCTTTCTTTCTACCATATTTTTTATCATAGTCACGGTCATCATAACGACCGCCGCCCGGGCGATTATTTCTGTCATTTTTACGTTTCTGATCTTTATTTCGCTTGTTTATGCTGATTAGCAGAATGATAATAACAACCATCAGAATAATCAGCAGCAGAGAGACGCCATCATCCTTTTCTTCATATCGCTCCGACGTGTTGCTTTCATAATCACCGCCACCTGGATTGGCTGTTATACCGTTTACACTGCCGGAAGAGAAATCATAGTACTCCTGGAACCATCCTAAAAAGGCATTAAATACTTTATATACGCCAGCATCGTAATCCCCGATTGCAAAGTCCGGTTCCAGATATTCATACAGATAATCACCCAGCATTCCGCTGGAAAGAACACCTTCCAGCCCTTTACCCTGCATCACCCAGTAGTTTTCCTCGCCAATTGCAAGAAGAAGCAGCAAACCATTGTTCTTTTCCGCATCTCCAATACCCCAGTCGTTAAAAATGGTATAGGCATAATCCTCAATGTCCATACCATCCAGAAAATCCACCGTGATTACAACAATCTGAGCACCTGTTGCCTGTGCCAGATGCTGATTCTGTGAAATAATATACTGTTCTGTCTCCTCATTCAGCACATTGGCATAGTCCCCTACATAAATATCTGCCGGAGCCTCTACCACTGCAAATGCTGCCATTGGCCAGCACAAAAACAAAACCGACAGTAATATCGCAGCTATCCATTTTTTATGTTTCATCTTTCGCCCTCATCTTCCTGTCTAAAATCCTGCGAATTCATCTAAGAAGAATCAATTAAATGTTTCCAGCTCCTGTACCCCGTTTACCATTTTTAATACATTGGCCGGGAAACGGCCCAGAACTTCTGTATTATATTTTGTTGCCATTTCATTATATGGATCGTGGCTGATTGTCTGGTTACACGATGCCATATCGGTACGAATCTGGCGACAGTATTTATGATCGCCTTTATAAAGCGATTGCTCTTCAAGAATCAGAAACATTCTCTCTGCCGTCGCTGTCAGCTGCTGGTTGGCCGCTGCTTTTTCCTTTACAGTTTCCGCATCTTCCATCATTGTAATAGCACTTTCCAGTTCAGCAACAGCCAGATTCGTATCATCCAGATTACGTTCCGCTACAACCAGCAGATTTTTTGCAAGTCCCGTACGGGTATCCAGATCCCGCTGAATGCTGTAGCCACCGGAACCTTCAATAAAATAGCGTTCCACCTTATAGGCAGCCGCATCCATAGAACGGCCCGAACCCAGTATAGTAGACAGAATCATAATCACAACGGTAAGCCCTACAGCCACTTTTCGATTTTTCAACAGTTCTTTCATAAATGATTTCTACCTCCTTAGCGGAGTTCTGTCAGTTTTGCTTTCAATTCGCCTTCGATACGGCGTAATTCAGCCTCTGCTTCCTGCCGTTTCTGAGCGCCATCACGCTGAATCTGCATAACCTCATCCAGAGTTGCAATCAGCTGTTCATTGGTATGCTGCAGCGTTTCAATATCAATAATGCTACGCTCCGCTTCGCGCGCAATGTCAACAGAACCCTGTTTCAGCTTTTCTGCATTTTTCTTCAGCAGTTCATTGGTCATTTCCGATACAGCCGCCTGTGCCTCTGTGGCTTTGCGTGCATTTTCCAGACCCAGTGCCAGCACCATCTGGCTTTTCCATAACGGGATAGTATTTACCAGAGAAGACTGGATTTTTTCAATCATCATCACATCATTGTTCTGCAGCATTCTGGTCTGAGGCCCCATCTGGATAGAAACCATACGGCTCATTTCCAGGTCATGCAGTTTTTTCTCAAACCGATTGCACATATTCACCAGATCGTTATAGGCCTGTGCATCTTCTGCACTGCCAGTTTCCGCCGCTTTTTTGCGCAGAGCCTCTACGTCAGTTGCACGAACTTCTTCCAGACGTTTACGCCCGGCCAGAATATACATGGTGAGTTCTTTATAATACTGCAGGTTCAGATTGTACATTTCGTCAAACATGGCAACATCTTTCATCAGAGCAATCTGATGCTGTTCCAGAATTGCGCTGATTTTATCCACATTTACTTCTACTTCACTAAACTGTGCTTTTAATTCTTCCAGCTGATTTTTGCTTTTCTTGAACAGTTTTGCAAAAAAGCCTTTTTTCTCTTCGTCATCATCGAAATCCAGAGATTTCAGTTCCACTACCAGCCCAGACAGAGCCTCGCCTACCTCGCCCAAATCTTTATTACGCACATTATTCAATGCATTTTCCGAGAAATTTGCAATATTTTTCTGTGCATTCGCCCCATACATCAGCACCTGATTAGCATTTGTCACATCAATCTGTTTGGCAAACGCATCTACAGCCTGCTGTTCTTCTGCAGTCAACGCATCTTTCATATCTACTTCCGGTGCTTTTGGCACCTCTTTCTCAATTGCCGCCTGTGTTTCCGCATTTACATCCAGCTGTGGTTCCAGTGTTAACTGTGGCATTGCATTTGTCATAGTTCATCCATCCTTTTATTTTTAATATAGATCGTTCCAGTTCTACTTCATAAATTGTCGGATATTCTGGCCGCTGTCTTCCGCAGTCAGTCCTTCCCGATGCAGCATATTTTCCAGCACAGTAATATCGGTGGAAATATCCAGCGCCTCTGCCCCAAACAAGCTGTCCAGCTGTTTTTCAAACGCAACTACAATTGTGTTCATCATGGATTCGATTTTTTCCATAGTCGCTTTAATATTCTGGCCTCGTACGCTCTGTTCCGACAAATCCGCATAGGTATTCAGCAGTTTTAATGTTGTCGGCAGATAATAGCTCATAAACTTACGAATCTGGGACAGTTTTCCCGGATTTTTCTGCACATGGCTAAAAATATCATCCGACAGACGTTCCAGCTGATCAATCTGTTCACTGATTTTTTTGTCTTTAATACGCACATTCAGCGCACGCATTTCTTTAATGGCGCTATGCCCCTGCTGAATCAGTTCATCCAGTTCAGGATTCCCGGTTGATTCAAATACCGGTTCCGGATCTGCTACTTCAACCCATTTCCCGCGCCAGAAGAACCCGGTAATCTTATAGGCCAGGAAAGACCAGACTGCCAGCCAGATAAAATGGCTAAGCTTATACATCGGCATACAGGTCGCCCAGAAAATCCAGATTGCAGCTACTGTATAAACCGGCACAACAGATTTTTTTCTGATTCTTGCCATAAACATTCCTCACGTTCTTTTTAAATTAATATATACACTATCACTATAACACATTTACATTCCGGTTGCACAAATTTTTTTCCTGCCCGCAAAACAGCAAATAAAAAGGACCGTTACGGTCCTTTTTATCAAAATATATTTTTATTAACAGCAGCCTTTTATGTCCCTGTGCCGAGCCTCCAGTACCTGTTCCTGCAAAATCCGAAACTGACCCTTTTCCTCCACGATTCTAAGGCGCAAATCCACTTCTATCTGCTGACCGCCTGGCTTGTTTCCGTAGACCGTCAGCAGTATGGTATAATCATTTTCGCCATTACAACTGACACTCTGCTTATGAACCTCGCCATCAAAAATTTTTAAATCTTCCAGTACATGACTCCAGTGATATGCAAACAAACTGCGGGACGCTTCATTTTTTATCGATTCTGCATGAAGATCATACATCAGTGCAGCATCTTTATGCTTAAGTGCCTGAAAGTAGGTTTGCAGCATCGCGCTGCAGTCCTGATTGGATAAAAGCCAGTTCAGATTGCAGTTCTGGTCATTATAATATTCCTCCATCCAGATGCGTTGCAGATGAATCGATTTTTCCGCCTCAATCCACTTTTCTTCGCAATGATATTTATATCGCTGCTGTACAGCATCTCTCAACAGAATAATTGCCTGCGAGTAATCAATCTGACTGTACGATGCTTCCGTCAGCCATTCCTGAATGACTTTTTTCTTCTCCATCGAGAGATAATGCATCGGTCCATTCGGAGAAAAACTCAAAAAAAACCAGTCGGCATATTGAAGATTTTTTTCGCAGATGAATAATTCGCAAAAACCCTCTAGACGATTTGGTGTCACATAACAAAGATACTCATTGCTGTTCTTTTTCTGTTGCTGTTGCTTAAAATCCTGAAACGACAATACTTTTTCCATAAGTTTCCTCATTTCTGCGTCTAATTTTTTACTCTGTCTATTTTTTATTATGTCTGTTTTCTTACAAATAATGATACAATTATACCATATACTTACAAAAACGCTATCTGTTTTGTATAATTTCTTCAAAATTGCAAATTCAGTTATTTATACAAACAATATACATATGTTTAGAGGGCGATACTATAAAACCTTGTACCGTCTGCCGTCAGTCTATAACGCGGTAAAAGCAAACAAAAAAGGAATACCAGTTGTCTGGTATTCCCCACTTTACAGAAAAAATTAGAAAGATCTTCTTTTGTTATTTTTTCTAGCTGCTTCAGATTTCTTTTTACGTTTTACGCTTGGTTTTTCGTAGTGTTCGCGTTTACGGCATTCAGCTAAAACGCCGGATTTCTGACAGGAACGTTTAAATCTGCGCAGTGCGCTATCTAAAGATTCAGTTTTTCCAACATGTACTTCTCCCACGGTTTTCCCTCCCCTCGATACTACACAGCCGCAACTTTCGGGCTGTTATAGGGACCTTTCAAATAAAACATCTGTATTATTATACTAGATATTTTTCAAATAATCAAGAACTTATCCTGCCGGCCATAACATTTCTCTGCCGCCTAACAGATGGAAATGCATATGCATAACGGTCTGACCGCCCTGTTCTCCGCAATTTGTCACAACACGATAGCCGCTTTCTGCAATACCCTGTTCTGCAGCAATTTTTTGAATTGTCAGCATAAGTTTCCCTAATAACTGCTGGTCTTCTGGTTTTGCATCGTTCAGGTTCACAATGTGTTTCTTTGGAATTACCAGAATATGCACAGGTGCTTCCGGATTTAAATCATTGAAAGCAATCACATCATCGTCTTCGTACACGATGCCAGACGGTATTTCTTTGTTTGCGATTTTACAAAAAATACAATCCATTTCTTTCACCTCCCATGCAGTCCATCTAGTATTTTACCTATTTCTCGGCATAAATGCAAGATATAAAACAGAATTTATTCAATAAATTTTCCTTTGATAAGTTTTCCATCAATTTTATCCAACTGAACCTGCACCATAGTATTTTTCCGGCATGGTCCGTCTATTGCAACATGCAGATAATTGTCTGTGTGGCCCAGCCAGATTCCATCTGCCCGCTGTTCTTCAATCAGAACTTCTACGGTCTGCCCAAGATGTTCTTCCATATAACGCAGCATATTTTTTTCCGCCATCTCCTGCATGCGTTTGCTGCGAATATCTTTCACCTCATTGCGCACCTGATCTGGATAAGTCGCTGCCGGTGTGCCTTCGCGAGGAGAATATTTAAACAGATGCATACTGCTGAATCCAATTTCGTCACAAAACCGAAGACTGTTTTCAAATTGCTCATCCGTTTCTCCAGGGAACCCAACCATCAAGTCTGTACTTAATGCAATCCCTGGTACTGCCGCACGAATCCGTGCCATTTCCTGCCGGTACTGTTCTGTATTATACGGACGATGCATTGCTTCTAATACGCTGTCATCGCCAGCCTGTAGCGGCAGATGTAAATGCCGGCACATGCGACGATTTTCAGCAAATAAGCGAAGCAGATGGTCATCCACCTCTGTTGGTTCAATAGAACTAAGCCGAATCCGTTCAAACGATGTCTCATTTAACAACATCTCACACAAATCGGCAAGTGTAACTTCCTGCACTTTACCCATTGCCGCCTCAGCCTCGCCAGGTTTCCCGTAGGCGCCCAGATGAATCCCGGTAAGGATTATCTCACGAAAACCGGCTTTCTCCAGTTTACGGGCTTCCTGCAGCGTATTCTCCATGCTGCGGCTGCGAAGCGGGCCACGCGCATATGGAATAATACAATAGGTACAGAATTGTTCACAGCCTTCCTGCACTTTCAAATAAGCTCTTGCTTTCTGAATAACACGGTCCATGGAGATTTCTTCAAAATCAGTCAAGGTGTCTTTTTCATCCACCAGCAGTTTGCGTACACCAGAAAACTGCTCTACTTCCTCAACAATCTGATGCCGTTTGTTGGTGCCCAGAATAATATCTACATCTTCAATAGCAGCCACAGCTTCCGGAGAAGTCTGGGCATAGCAGCCGGTCACAACTACAATCGCTTCTGGATTGAGATGTTTTGCACGACGAATCATTTGACGGGATTTTCGATCTCCTGCGTGAGTTACGGTACATGTGTTAATAACATAGACATCACAAAATTCTTCAAAATCCCCCAGTTGATAGCCTTTATCTAAAAACAATGCTGTCATGGCCTCTGTTTCACTCTGGTTTACTTTGCAGCCTAATGTGTGAAACCCGACAGTCTTTTTTTCTGCCATATATGACAGCCTCCTCTCCGCATCGCAATTCATACATAGATTCTTTGATATAGTACCGTATTTTCCGGAGATTTTCAAGGGATACTGAAATTTATCATTTACAGATTATGTTTCATATCTGCTATCCTTATTACCGTTCTGATTTATTCACCGCCATACGAAAAAAGTCCCAGAACATAGTCTGGGACTTGATTTGTAATGTGTAACTGCGAAACCGCTGATTAACGTTTGGAGAACTGTGGAGCTCTTCTTGCGCCTTTCAGGCCGTATTTCTTTCTTTCTTTCATACGAGGGTCTCTTGTTAAGAAACCTGCTCTTTTCAGAGCTGGACGGTATTCTGGATCAGCTTTTAATAAAGCTCTTGCAATACCCAGACGAACAGCACCAGCCTGACCTGTGGTACCACCACCATGAGCGTTAACTAAAACATCATATCTACCTTCTGTTTCAGTTAAAACCAGTGGCTGTCTGATGATCATTTCCAGAGTTTTTTTGCAGAAATAATCTTTAGAATCTTTACCATTTACAATAATCTGACCGTTACCTGGTACCAGTCTTACTCTGGCAACAGAGGATTTACGACGGCCTGTACCGTAGAACTGTACTTTATCATTTGCCATTGTTCATTTCCTCCTTAACCGATGATTTCCAGTACTTCTGGTTTCTGAGCCTGATGTTTGTGTTCAGCACCAGCATATACGAATAATTTGGTGTACATTTTTCTGCCCAGACGGTTGTGTGGCAGCATACCTTTGATAGCTGTTTCCATAGCCAGAACTGGTTTCTGAGCCATTAAATCTTTATATTTAATGGAGCGCAGACCGCCAGGATAGCGGCTGTGACGACGGAATTCTTTCTGTTCTAATTTTCTACCTGTTAAGATAGCGTCTTTTGCGTTGATTACGATTACGAAATCACCACAGTCAACGTTAGGGGTAAATGTTGGTTTATGTTTCCCTCTTAAAACTGCAGCAACCTGAGAAGCTACACGACCCAGTGGTTTACCGGCTGCATCTACTACATACCATTTTCTATCAACCTCAGTAGGTTTTGCCATATAGGTGGTACGCATTGTATTCCCTCCTTAGAATAACGACAATTTAATTGATAATAAATGAGTTGATATAGTTAAGATCCGGGGCTCTGGATCATAGACTAACAATATCTCAAAACACACTCATATAGTTTAACTGATTTCTTTCGCCCTGTCAAGGGTAAAATACATTTTTTAAATACAATCCGCTAGCTGGTGCTGTACGCCCTACCAGATGGCGATTCTGCGTGGCAAGCGCTTCCGGAATTACGTCAATAGATTTGCGATGCAAACCAATATCCAATACAGTTCCTACCATAATCCGCACCATGTTATATAAAAATCCGTTTCCATACACATCAAAAATCAGCCATTCACCTTCGCGGCGCATATTCATATGATATACAGTTCTCACAAATGTTTTGACTGTTGCGCCAGCTGAACAGAATCCCTGATAATTATGGGTTCCCTCTAAAAGTTTGCAGGCTTTTTGCATCAGTTCATCATCCAGTTCACCGGGATAATGATAAAAATACTGATTGCCAAACACGGTTGTATCATCACTATTCCATACACGGTACTGATAATGTTTTCCCAACGCAGATTTGCGCGCATGAAACTCCATTGGTACCTCTTCTGTGGACAGAACATGAATGTCTTTCGGCAAATGCTGATTCACTGCATTTGCCAGTTTATCCACCGGAATCATAGATTCAGTAAAAAAATGCACCACCTGGCCAAGTGCGTGAACACCACGATCTGTACGACCAGCACTGTGAACTTTTGTTTCTTCTTTTAAAAGCCCTCCAATGGCTGCTTCCAGTTCCTCCTGTACTGTTGGAAGATTTTCTGGATCCAGCTGGGCCTGAAAACCAAAATAATGGCTCCCGTCATATTGTACAACTGCTTTAATATTTCGCATAGGCTCTCCCTAAAGTAATCTGGTCAGGAACGCACCAGCTGCCATGCACAGACAAAATGCTCCTGCAATAGCATCTCTGCTTTCATATTGTAGCGCTTTCATTCTTGTACGTCCGTCTCCACCATGATAACATCTTGCTTCCATCGCTAGCGCAAGTTCATCCGCACGTTTAATTGCATTCAGAAATAGCGGTACCAGCAAAGGAATCATTGCTTTTGCACGTTCCAGAAGATTCCCGCTTTCAAAGTCAGCACCACGAGCCGATTGCGCCTTCATAATTTTATCGGTCTCTTCTATCAGGGTCGGTATAAAACGCAGTGCAATGGTCATCATCATTGCCAGTTCATGAGCCGGAACACCGATTTTCTGAAAAGGTTTCAAAAGTGTTTCAATACCATCTGTTAGAGAAATCGGTGTAGTGGTCAGTGTAAGAATTGATGTCACACTAACCAATAAAACCAGACGTGTCCCCATAAACACAGCCTGCCGAACCCCTTCTTTTGTGATTTTCAGGAACCCGAATTCCCATAATGGTTCGCCAGGTGTCATGAACATCTGCAAAACGACAGTTAGCAATATGATAAATACAATCGCTTTAATCCCTCGGAAGAAAAATTTCAACGGTATCCTGGAAATCAGCACAACCGCCAATGACAACACCAGCATAGCGCCTAGTCCCCAGAAATTGTTGACAATGAACAATGATATCATATAAATGATAACTGCAATAATTTTTGTGCGAGGATCCAGTTTGTGAAGAAAGGATTCGCCAGGCAGATACTGCCCGATCGTAATATCTTTTAACATATTCCTCTCCCATCCTTCTCTTTTATCACTCGCATGATTTCATCCTTTACAGCTTCCGGTTCAAACAAATCTGTGCGAACATCCAGGCCACGCTGTTTCAGTTCCAGCAATAATTTTGTCAGTGAAGGAACATCCAGCCCGATTTGAAGCAATTTCTCCGGTTGCGAAAAAATTTCATGCGGTTTTCCTTCCAGTTGAATCTGTCCGTGATCCATTACAATCATACGCTGCGCATAACGCGCCATGTCATCCATACTGTGAGATACCATAATAATTGTCATCCCCTGCTGATGAAGAGTTTGCAGCTGTTCTAGAAACTCTTCTCTGCCGCGAGGATCCAGCCCGGCTGTTGGTTCATCCAAAACCAGATACTTGGGCTTCATAGCAAGTACACCAGCAATGGCTACTTTACGTTTCTGACCACCGCTTAAATCAAACGGTGACTGTTTTCGCAATGTCTTGTAATCCAGTTTTAATAACGCCATTGCTTCCTGAACACGTGCAGTGACCTCTGATTCTTTCAGGCCCATGTTACGCGGACCAAATCCTATATCCAGTTCTACCGTCTCTTCAAAAAGCTGATACTCCGGATACTGAAACACCAGACCGACTCTCATGCGCAGTTCTTTCCGTTGCGCTTTTGCTTCCTTCTGATTGATATTGATTCCGTCAATCAGAACCTCCCCTTTTGAGGGTTTTAATAAACCGTTCAGATGCTGAATAAGGGTGGATTTGCCGGAACCTGTGTGACCCACAATTCCGAGAAATTCACCCTCATTAATGTTTAAACAAATATCCTGAAGCGCATGACTTTCTGCTGGAGAACCTTCCTGATACGTATAGAATACATGCTTCATCTCTAAGGACATAATTCTCTCACCATTTCCTCTATCGTCATGATATCTGCTGCAATATGTTTATCTTCTTTATGTAGCAACGCTGCCAGTTCCGTTACAGGCGGAACATCCAGCTGCATCTTTTTTAATAAATCAACCTGCGTAAATACCTCTTTCGGTGTACCGGACAGTACAATCCGTCCATGTTCCATTACCACCACGCGGTCAGCCAGCACAGCTTCCTCCATAAAGTGTGTAATGTTAACCACGGTAATACCTTCTTCCCGATTCAACCGCTGCATCGTTTCCATAACCTCTTTGCGACCAGTTGGATCAAGCATGGCAGTTGGTTCATCAAAGACAATATACTTAGGACGCATTGCAATAATTCCCGCAATAGCAACCCGCTGTTTCTGCCCACCCGATAACAGGTGCGGTCCTTTGTCTTTGAATTGGCTCATGCCTACCAAAGCCAGTGCTTCGTCCACTCTCTGCCGAATTAAGGCAGGCTCCATGCCCATGTTTTCCGGTCCGAAGGCAACATCTTCCTCTACCGTTGTTGCAACCAGCTGGTTATCCGGATTTTGAAATACCATCCCAACCATCTGTCGGATTGTCCATAAGTCTGCTTCGTTTGCTGTATCGACAGCGTCAACTTCAACTGTCCCTGCAGTTGGTAACAAAAGAGCATTCAAGTGCTTTGCCAATGTCGATTTTCCACAACCATTATGCCCTAACACAGCAATATGTTCCCCTTCTAAGATATCCAGAGAAACATCATCTAACGCTTTGACTTCTTGCTTTGTTGATTCTTTTTTGTATATGTGTGTTACATGATGGATACGAATCATTGTTTTCACAGGAAACAATAGAAGTCAGGAACGAAATCCTGACTTCTACGCCTTTCTCCTTATACCAATTCAACAATAGCCATTGGTGTGCCATCGCCACGACGATAGCCAGCTTTTACCACGCGAGTGTAACCACCCTGACGGTCTTCGTATTTTGGAGCAATTTCGTCAAATAATTTTTTAGCTACATCTTCTTCAGTCAAGTAAGCCAGAGCCTGACGGTAAGCATGCAGGTTACCCTGTTTGCCCAGAGTAATCATTTTTTCTACTACTCTTCTAACTTCTTTTGCTTTAGGTTCAGTAGTTTCAATTTTACCGTATTTCAGTACGGAAGTAGTCATATTTCTTAACAGCGCACGACGCTGAGAGCTGTTACGACCTAAATTTCTATGAGGCATTTCTGTTCCTCCTTTGCTACAAATTTCACGCTTATTCTTCTGTGGATCTTAAGCTTAAGCCCAGAGCTTCCATTTTTTGCTGAACTTCTTCCAGGGATTTTTTACCCAGGTTACGAACTTTCATCATATCATCTTCTGTTTTCTGAGTTAACTCGGAAACAGTGTTGATACCAGCACGTTTCAGACAGTTATAGGAACGAACAGATAAATCTAACTCTTCGATAGTCATATCTAAGATTTTGTTCTTTTCCTCTTCTTCTTTTTCAACCATGATTGGAACATGATCCATACCATCAGTCAGACCTACAAATAATTTTAAGTGATCACTTAAAATTCTTGCAGCCAGACTAACTGCATCATCCGGTTTAATGCTACCGTTACTCCACAATTCGATGGTCAGTTTATCATAGTCGGTACGCTGACCTACACGAGTATCTTCTAAATAGAAGTTCACTTTGTGAATTGGAGTGTAGATAGAATCAATCGGGATAGTCCCAATTGGCTGATCTTCCTTCTTGTTTTTCACAGAAGAAACATAACCACGGCCGCGTTCTACAACCATTTCGATGTATAAACGGCTGTCGTCATCTAAAGTAGCAATGTGTAAGTCGCCATTCAGCACTTCAATTGCTTCAGTGGTGATGATATCAGCTGCGGTTACTTCACCTGGCCCATTGGCATCGATTACGATAATCTGTGGTTCATCAGCGTCAGACTTCAGAGCCAGAGATTTGATGTTCAGAATGATATCTGCAACATCTTCCACTACACCAGGAACTGTAGAAAACTCATGCAGCACACCATCAATTTTGATGGATGTTACTGCTGTACCAGGCAGAGAAGACAGTAAGATACGTCTTAAGGAGTTCCCCAGTGTTGTCCCATATCCTTTTTCAAGTGGTTCAACAACGAATTTACCATAAGTGTTATCGTCGCTCATTGCAACGCACTCAATATTTGGCTTTTCAATCTCAATCATATTTTTAACCTCCTACTTATACGCAGTATAACCTAAGAGTAATGATGATCAATTATTTGGAGTACAACTCAACAATCATCTGTTCTTCAACTGGTATATCGATATCTTCTTTGCTTGGCATTCTTAAAACTTTAGCAGACAGATTGTCTACATCCAGTTCCAGCCATGCAGGAGGATTTTTGGAACCCAGAGCATCTGCTAATTCTTTAATCAGAGCAGAATCTTTGCTGGATTCTTTCAGCTGAATTACATCGCCAACTTTTAATTCCATAGATGGGATGTTAGCTTTTTTGCCATTCAGTGTGAAGTGGTTGTGACGAACGAACTGTCTAGCCTGGTTTCTGGAGGAAGCAAAGCCTGCACGATAAACGATGTTATCGAAACGGGATTCCAGTAATACCAGCAGGTTTTCACCAGTTACGCCTTGTTTACGTTCAGCTCTATCGAATAATGTTTCGAACTGGCCTTCCAGTACACCATAAATACGACGAGCTTTCTGTTTTTCTCTTAACTGTAAACCATATTCACTCTGTTTGCTTCTACGCTGGCCATGCTGACCAGGAGCATAACTTCTTTTTTCCATTGCACATTTGCCGGAGTAGCAACGATCACCTTTTAAAAACAGTTTCACGCCTTCTCTACGGCATAAACGACAAACAGGACCTGTATATCTAGCCATTCCTCTATTGCACCTCCTAGACTCTTCTACGTTTTGGTGGACGACAACCGTTATGAGGAATTGGAGTTACGTCCTTAATCATACTTACTTCTAAACCAGCAGCCTGTAAAGAACGGATAGCCGCTTCTCTACCAGCACCTGGGCCTTTTACATAACATTCAACTTCTCTTAAGCCATGTTCCATTGCAGCTTTAGCAGCTACGTCAGCAGCTGTCTGCGCAGCAAATGGTGTGCTTTTTCTGGAGCCTTTGAAGCCCATACCACCAGCACTAGCCCAAGATAAGGCATTACCATTCATATCGGTGATGGTAACGATTGTATTGTTAAATGTAGATTTGATATGGGCGATACCCTTATCAACATTTTTACGTTCTCTGCGTTTTACACGAGTATTAGCAGTTTTTGGTCTAGCCATTTAACATATCACCCCTTATTTTTTGCGTTTTGCACTTACGGTTTTAATTTTACCTTTACGTGTTCTTGCGTTTGTTTTTGTTCTCTGACCTCTTACTGGCAGACCTCTGCGGTGTCTTACACCACGGAAGCAACCGATTTCAGACAGACGTTTGATGTTCAGAGAAATTTCACGGCGCAGGTCGCCTTCAACCTTCATTTTGCCGATGATATCTCTTAATTTCTGTACTTCTTCTTCTGTCAGATCACGTACTCTTGTGTCAGGATTGATACCTGCTTCTGCAATGATTTTTTCAGAAGTAGCTCTGCCAATACCATAGATATATGTTAAGCCGATTACGACTCTTTTTTCTCTAGGTAAGTCAATACCAACGATTCGTGCCATTTACTGCACCTCCCTGAGAAGCTCTATTTATAATTAACCTTGTTTCTGTTTGTGTTTTGGATTTTCGCAAATAACCATTACAGCACCTTTACGGCGAATGATTTTGCATTTTTCACAAATTGGCTTTACAGAAGCTCTTACTTTCATTATTTATACCCTCCTTATAGGCAATAGGAAGTATCTTCTTACTTAAACCGGTAAGTAATCCGGCCGCGGCTCAGATCATATGGAGAGAGCTCAACTGTAACTCTGTCCCCCGGTAAAATTTTAATAAAATTCATTCTGATTTTACCGGAAACATGCGCCAGTACTTTATGGCCATTTTCCAGTTCAACCTGAAACATCGCATTTGGCAGAGGCTCGATTACGGTTCCCTCTACTTCAATGACATCCTTAGACATATGAGATAGCCTCCTTCATTACACCTTTCACTCTTATAACTCCGTTAAAATCAACGGTCCATCCTCTGTTACCGCAACAGAATGTTCAAAATGAGCGGATAACTGCTTATCAGTAGTGATAACGGTCCATCCGTCTTTTAAAACAGAGACATTATGAGTACCGACATTGACCATAGGCTCTATCGCCAGGCAATAACCAGCTTTCAGCCGTGGCCCCTGCCCCGGGCTTCCATAGTTTGGAATCTGCGGTTCTTCATGCATGGCGCGGCCAATCCCATGACCACAGTAACCTCGTACCACAGAAAAACCATTGTCTTCCACATGAGTCTGCACAGCGTGGGATATATCGGAGAACCTGTTTCCAATAACGGCCTGCTCAATCCCTTTGTACAGACTTTCTTCTGTGACCTGCAACAACTTCTCTGCGGTCTCAGAAATTTCACCTATCGGTAAAGTTCTGGCTGCATCACCGTGATATCCATTGAGAATTGCTCCGATATCAATACTGATAATATCACCATTTTGTAATGTCTCTAAACTTGGAATCCCATGTACTACAACGTGATTAACGGATGCACAGATTGTTGCCGGAAAACCATGATATCCTTTAAAAGAAGGCTTAGCACCTTTGGATATAATATAGTCTTCCGCAATCTGGTCCAGTTCTTTGGTACTAACGCCCAGTTTCGCAGCTTTAGCAAGTTCCTCGTGAGTCTGTGCTACAATGCGACCTGCATCACGCATATATTGAATCTCACGAGAATTTCTAGCATGAATCATGCTTATTTGCTCCCTAAAGCAGTACGAATGTCAGCTAATACATCTTCCATCGATTTGCTTCCATCGATAGAACTCATAATACCTTTGGATTGATAGTATTCGATTAATGGTGCAGTCTGTGCTGCATATACATCTAACCGGTTACTAACTGTTTCAACTTTATCGTCATTACGCTGGTATAATTCACCACCGCATTTATCGCAAACGCCTTCCACTTTTGGAGCTTTATTGGTTACATGGAATGTAGCACCGCAGCTTCTGCAAACCCGACGGCCGGTTAAACGGTCAACCAGAAATGCTTTGTCAACTTCAATGTTCACAACTCTGTCTAATGCCATGCCCAGTTCCACTAAAATTCCATCCAGTGCATCAGCCTGCTGTACAGTTCTCGGGAATCCATCCAGCAGAAAACCGCCTTTGCAGTCATCTTCTGCCAGACGTTCTTTTACGATTCCAACTGTTACTTCATCCGGTACCAGCTGGCCCTGATCCATGTAGCTTTTCGCCTTCAGACCCAGTTCAGTACCTTCTTTCTGCGCTTTACGGAACATATCTCCGGTAGAGATATGAGGAATCTGATATAACTCAACCAGTTTTTCCGCCTGAGTCCCTTTACCGGCACCAGGAGGCCCCATCAGTATAATTTTCACTGTCAATCCCTCCAAATCAGATTATTTCATAAAGCCTTCGTAGCTGCGCATCAGCAGAGATGCTTCCAGCTGTTTCATGGTATCTAACGCAACACCGACTACAATCAGCAGTGCTGTACCGCCAAAGTACAGTTCCAGATCCAGCAGACCCATCAGCAGTGCTGGCAGAACAGCAATTGCTGCCAGGAACAGTGCACCAAATAAGGTAATGCGGCTCATTACTTTAGAAATGTAATCAGCAGTTGGTCTACCTGGACGTAAGCCAGGGATAAAACCACCGTTTTTCTTGATATTTTCAGCAACATCTACTGGATTGAAGGTAATCGCAGAATAGAAGTATGTGAAGAAAACAATCAGTAATGCATATAAAATGTTATAGAAGATGCCAGATGCATCAAAAATGTTTGCAATTGTAGTAGCAAAACCGCTGTTCGGGAAGAAGGAAGCGATTGTGCCTGGGAACATCAGAATGGACATTGCGAAGATTACCGGAATAACCCCTGCAGAGTTCACTTTGATTGGAATATGAGTGGACTGGCCACCATAAACTTTACGACCCACTACACGTTTTGCATATTGCACAGGAATTCTTCTCTGACCTTCATGGATTGCAACTACTGCAACGATTGCTGCATAAGCGATAACTGCGAACAGTAATACAACCAGGAAACCGATTGCGCCATTTGTAGCAACGTAGTTATACAGATAGAATAAACCGGAAGGAATACGGGAAACAATCCCTGCAAAGATGATTAAGGAAATACCGTTGCCGATACCCTTTTCTGTGATCAACTCACCGATCCACATTAAGCATGCTGTACCAGCAGTTAATGTCAGCGCGATTAACGCAATGCTGCCAATGGAAGAATCCACTAAAGCCTGTTTAAACCCGAAGGAAACACCAATCGCCTGAACAAAGGCTAATACTACAGTTAAATATCTGGTATATTCAGCAATTTTCTTGCGGTCTTCTTTTGCTAACTGTTCCAGTTTCGGAACGATAACTGTTAACAGCTGCATGATAATGGATGCATTGATGTATGGTGTGATACTCATCGCAAAAATGGAGAAGTTTTTAAACGCACCACCGGAAATCATATCAAAGAAACCTAACAGTTTAGCCTGATCTGCCATCTGACTGATAACATCCAGATTAACATTTGGCACTGGAATATGAGCCCCAATACGGAACACCAGGAACATCATCAATGTAAAAAGAATCTTTTTACGGGTATCCTCAGCTTTAATTGCACTTTTGAGAGTTGATAACAATTAAATCACCTCAACTCGGCCGCCAGCAGCTTCGATTTTTTCCTGAGCGGATTTACTGAAAGCATTTGCTTTTACAACGAATGCTTTTGTTACTTCGCCATTACCCAGGATTTTGATGCCGCCGTTTTTAACCTGTTTTACAATGCCGTTATCAAATAACAGCTCTGGTGTAATTTCAGTATTTGCTTCAAAACGATCCAGACGATCCAGGTTTACTTCTGTGTATTCAACTTTGAACACTGCGTTTGTGAAGCCTCTTTTTGGCATACGACGCTGTAATGGAGTCTGACCACCTTCGAAGCCTGGGCCTTTACCGCCGCCGGAGCGAGCTTTCTGACCTTTATGACCTTTACCGGCAGTTTTACCTAAACCGGAACCAATACCTCTACCTTTACGCTTTGGAGCCTGTTTAGACCCTTCAGCAGGTTTTAACTCATGGAGTTTCACTTGAAAACACCTCCTATGTTAAGCTTACACTTCTTCAACACTTACTAAGTGATGAACTTTTGCAATCATACCTCTGATAACAGCTGTGTCTTCCTGTACAACGGAGCTGTTTGTTTTCTTAAGGCCGAGAGATTTAACAACATTTCTCTGTCTTTCAGAGGAACCGATTACACTTTTAACTAAAGTAATTTTAATCTGTGCCATCTTAGAATCCCCCTTAACCTAAGATTTCTTCAACGGTTTTACCACGCAGTCTTGCTACATCTTCTACTCTTTTCATGGAGCCTAAGCCCTGCATAGTAGCTTTAACGATGTTCAGACTTGTGTCAGAACCCAGAGATTTTGCTAAGATATTTTTAATACCTGCTAATTCTACAACCGCACGCACTGCACCACCAGCGATAACCCCAGTACCAGGTGCAGCTGGTCTTAACATTACACGGCCTGCACCGTAACGACCAACGATTTCGTGTGGGACTGTACCATTTACTACAGGTACTTCAATCAGATTTTTCTTTGCATCTTCGATGCCTTTACGGATTGCTTCTGGTACTTCATTTGCTTTACCCATACCAACACCAACAATACCGTTTTCGTTACCAACAACAACCAGAGCGCTGAAGCTCATACGACGACCACCTTTAACGGTTTTCGCTACGCGGTTGATCTGGACAACTTTTTCTTTTAATTCATAGTTGTTAGCATCTATTCTTGCCAATATCTTCCCCTCCTTCGTCCTTGATTAGAAGTCAAGACCGGCCTCTCTAGCCCCTTCAGCCAGAGCTTTGATACGACCATGATAGAGGTTGCCACCCCGGTCAAAAACAACTTTTTCGATACCTTTTTCCAGTGCTTTTTTCGCTACAGCTTCGCCAACGGCTTTTGCTGCATCGCTCTTGGTTCCATCAACTTTTACTTCTAAAGTAGAAGCGGATACCAGAGTGTTACCTACTGTATCGTCAATGATCTGTGCATAAATGTGCTGTGTACTTCTAAATACTGCTAAACGTGGTCTTACTGCAGTCCCTTTGATTTTATTTCTGCTTCTCCAGTGTTTTTTCTGGCGAATCGCTTTTCTTGGGGTTGCTTTAATCACGTTAATTCACTCCTCTCATTGGAGCTGGCCCTCTAACTAGAGGAACGGCTATTATTTACCGCCAGATTTACCAGCTTTCAATTTAACAACTTCGCCTGCATAACGGATACCTTTACCTTTGTAAGGTTCTGGTTCACGTACCGCGCGGATATTTGCTGCCAGGCTACCAACTTTTTCTTTATCGATACCCTTAACTACGATCTGGGTTGGAGCTGGAACTTCGATTTCCATTCCATCTTCAGGTTCGAATTCAACAGGATGAGATTTACCAACCTGCAGAACCAGTTTTTTACCCTGCAGCTGTGCTCTGTAACCTACACCAACTAATTCCAGGTTTTTGGAGTAACCCTGAGTTACGCCAACTACCATGTTGTTTAACAGAGTGCGGGTTAAGCCCCACAGTGCATTTTTACTATCATCTGGGCAAATAACTTTTACCTGGCCGTTTTCCTGTTCCAGGATCATATCAGGATGTAATTGTTTTTCTAACT
Source organism: Peptococcaceae bacterium (assembly GCA_017399005.1). Taxonomy (GTDB): domain Bacteria; phylum Bacillota; class Peptococcia; order Peptococcales; family Peptococcaceae; genus UBA7185. Next base: position 19,457 of record JAFQEO010000006.1, read on the forward strand.
GACCTTTTGGCCCTTTTACAGTTACATAGTTACCTTCAGCGATTGTTACTTCAACGCCGTCAACAATGCTAATAGGCAGTTTACCAATACGGGACATTTTTGCACCTCCTGAACTACCAAGTTTTTATCTTATTACCATACGTAGCAGATAACTTCGCCGCCTAAGCCGAGCTTGCGAGCCTCTTTATCTGTCATGATTCCTTTAGAGGTAGAGATGATTGCAATCCCCAAACCACCTAATACTTTTGGAATCTCGTCTTTTTTGCAATATACTTTCAGACCTGGTTTACTAATACGTTTTAAGCCGGAAATAACTTTTTCACGATTAGGACCATATTTCAGGTATACACGAATGATACCCTGTTTTCCATCTTCAACCTGCTCATAGTCTTTAATGAAACCTTCATTTTTCAGGATTTCAGCTAAAGCAGTTTTGGTTTTGGAAGCAGGAATTTCCACTTTCTCGTGCATAACCATATTTGCATTACGAATTCTTGTTAAAAAATCTGCAATTGGATCTGTCATTACCATTTACAGCGACCCCCTTCCATACATTAGGTTTTACCAGCTAGCTTTTGTTACGCCAGGCAGTTGGCCTTTATAAGCTAATTCACGGAAACATACTCTGCAAAGACCAAATTTACGCATATATGCATGTGGACGTCCGCAAACTTTACATCTATTTACTTCTCTTACTTTATATTTTGGAGCTTTACGCACCTTCATGGATGTTTTTGCCACAGGATTACCTCCTAATCAATTAACTTGCGAATGGCATACCCAGGAGTTTCAGCAGTGCTCTGCCTTCTTCGTCAGTTTTTGCTGTAGTAGCAAAAATGATTTCCATACCTCTGAGTTTATCAATTTTATCGTATTCGATTTCAGGGAAGATTAACTGTTCTTTCAGGCCCAGGCTGTAGTTACCTCTACCATCGAAAGATTTTGGAGAAACCCCTCTGAAGTCACGTACACGTGGCAGCGCAACGCTTACCAGTCTATCAACGAACTCATACATACGGTCGCCACGCAGAGTTACTTTTACGCCTACTGGCATACCTTCTCTTAATTTGAAACCAGCGATAGATTTTTTAGCTCTTGTTACAACTGGTTTCTGACCAGTGATCAGAGTTAAATCATTCAGAGCTGCATCCAGAGCTTTTGGGTTAGCAACTGCTTCACCCAGACCAATGTTGATAACAACTTTGTCCAGCTTTGGAATAGCCATTACATTTGTATATTTGAACTGTTCCTGTAAGCCAGGTACAACTTCATTCAGATATTTATCTTTTAATCTAGCCATTTCAATATAGCCTCCTTTCCATCAAGACTATCGATTAAAGTGCTTTACCACATTTACGGCAAACACGAATTTTTTTACCATTCTCGATGGTGTGCGCTACTCTTACGCCTTTTTTGCAGGTGCTGCAGTAAGGCATTACGTTAGATACGTGAATAGCTGCTTCTTTCTCGATAATACCACCCTGTGGCATTTTCTGTGTTGGTTTTGTGTGACGTTTTACAATAGCAACGCCTTCAACAACAACTTTGTCCTGGCTTGGAATTGCATGAAGCACTTTACCAGTTTTACCTTTATCTTTACCAGCGATAACGATTACTTCATCGCCTTTTTTAACGTTCATTTTTGCCACTATTTTCACCTCCAAGGCTACGGCTTACAGCACTTCAGGAGCCAGAGATACGATTTTCATGAAATCTTTATCACGCAGTTCTCTAGCCACTGGCCCAAAGATACGGGTTCCTTTTGGACTTTTATCATCTTTAATGATAACAGCTGCATTTTCACTAAAGCGGATGTAAGAACCATCAGCTCTGCGAACAGATTCTTTTGTTCTAACAACTACTGCTTTTACTACATCACCTTTCTTGACAACGCCACCAGGTGTTGCTTCTTTAACAGCAGCAATAATGATATCACCTACGGATGCATAACGACGGCCTGTGCCACCCAGTACACGAATGCACAGTAATTCTTTTGCACCAGTATTGTCACCGACTTTCAGTCTGGTTTCTTGTTGAATCATCTCAGGTTACCTCCTTCCGGCAACATCTCGTTGTGAAAAAACTACACAACTTAAACGATTGTAGCCTTTTCAGTAA
>JAFQEO010000007.1 GCA_017399005.1 Peptococcaceae bacterium
ACTGATTAAACTTGCCAGACTGGCCACCGGTGTGCCAAGCCCGCCGATATCACAGCCCAGCAGAAGCAGCCGTCCCTGTTCGGTAAAACCGGATAACAGCACCGCTGCCGGTACATTGCTGATTACCTGGCTGCACAGCGCCGCCACCCACAGTTCCCGGCCCTGCATCAGCTGTCCCAGTGTTTCCTGAATCCACGCAATCTGCCCCATATTGCCGGTAAACACAAAGAAACATATAAATGTTGCCAGAAGGCTGTAATCTACTTTGCGCAGAAGCGCGCGATCCACCATCAGATACATTGCCAGCACCACAAAAAAGGTAACCGGCCACGGCACCAGCCGGAACACCGTCCCCAGGCAGCACAGAAACATAACTGTAGATACAAGCAGCTCCGAGCGCCGCATTCGCGGATGATAATCGGTTTTGTGCTGTTCCAGAGGGTTGGTTGGTATTAACATGCACAGCCCCATCAGCAGCACCAGGCTAAGCGCTGTCACCGGAAATGTTGCCGAGAAAAATTCTCCAATGCCCATTTCATACCGGGCATACAAATACAGATTCTGCGGATTCCCCACCGGGGTTAACATACTGCCCAGATTGGCTGCAATGGTCTGCAGTACAATAATATACGGCATTAATTTTTTCTGTTCTGTCATTGACAGTATCAGTACCGCAAAGGGCACAAAGGTAATCAGTGCCACATCATTGGTTACCGCCATGGAACTGAAAAAACAGAGCAGCACCAGAACCATGCCGATTTCCCTGGCATTGCCCGCCTTGCTGCATAGCCAGCTGGAAACCCTGTCAAACACACCGGACTGCTGAAACCCGGCAACCACCGTCATTAAACAGAACAAGAGTGCCAGCACCTGCCAGTCGAAATATTCTATATAAGAGGCCGACACCGGCACAAACAGCATACTCAGCAATGCAGCAGCAGCCGCAATCACCAGCACCAGTTCATTTTTTATAAATGCTTTTATCCATTCCAGCTTCATATTCTCACCTGTAAATTTATTTGCAGTTTCGTTTATAACCTGTTAAATCATATCTTATTATAGGCTTCTCTCTAATAGATTTCAATCTCTGTTGCAGGAATCCTTTCTCATCCTATTGACAACCGTAACCCTTTTCCCTATAATATTACAGGTAATCTATTTATGCCGAAATGGCGGAATTGGCAGACGCAGCGGACTCAAAATCCGCCGCCGTCAAAAGCGTACGGGTTCGACTCCCGTTTTCGGCACCAGGAGCACCGGGAAACCGGTGCTTTTTTATTTTTGTTCCATCTGTTTTTTCTATCTGCTTTTGTTCTATCTGTTATTCATCTGCATATAATAAAAAAAGAGCTGTCCACTCCTGTTGCATTTTCAACCGGACTGGACAGCTCTTTGTAAACTCCGAATATTTGCGTAAAAAAAACGCACCCATAGGAGGTGCGTCACGACAGAAAAAGACGGGACTCGAACCCATACCTCAGGCGCCACAACCTGTGTGATTCCATTTCACCACAGTTTCTCTTCGGATTACCTACATTATAGCAACTATTCTGCGGTTGGGCAAGCATTTTTCAAAAAAATTTCGCATTCCTTTTGCAATTCTTTACATAAAATCCTATAAAATTTTTATTGGAAAATGATTTCTGCTGATTTTTTTCTTTCTCTTTAATTATTTTTTAATTTTTAATTGAATCTTGGCGCAAAATTTTTTATAATAAAAAGGATATTGTAATTACAAAATAAACATTTCTATTTTAAATATTCTATTAAAGAAAGCGAAGGTTTTTCATTATGAAATTAGGTATTGTCGGTTTACCAAACGTAGGCAAAAGTACACTGTTCAACGCCCTCACCAAAGCTGGTGCAGAATCTGCAAACTATCCGTTCTGTACCATCGACCCGAATGTTGGTGTAGTAACTGTTCCGGACGAACGCTTAAACTGGCTGTGCGAGTTATACAACTCTGAAAAAATCATTCCTGCTATCATTGAATTCGTAGATATCGCCGGTTTAGTACGCGGCGCGAGCAAAGGCGAAGGTCTGGGCAACCAGTTTTTGTCCCATATCCGTGAAGTTGATGCTATTGTTCACGTGGTTCGCTGCTTTGAAGACAGCAACGTTGTTCATGTGGAAGGTTCTGTCGATCCAATCCGTGACATTGAAACAATCAATCTGGAATTAATCTTCTCTGACCTGGATGTTCTGGAACGTCGTCTGATGAAAGCACAAAAAGGCCAGAAAAGCGGTGACAAAGCATTAATGGCAGAAGCAAAACTGCTGGAACGCCTGAAGGTGCATCTGGAAGACGGCCAGGTGGCTCGCCGTTTTGAACCGGAAAACGATGAAGAAGCAGCTATTCTGAAAGACATGAATCTGCTGACCTACAAAAAAGTAATCTACGCTACCAATGTAAAAGAAGATGAACTGGCTACCGGCAATGAATTTGTAGAGCGTGTACAGGCGTTTGCTGCTGAAGAAGGCAGTGAAGCATTTATTGTCTGCGCACAGATTGAACAGGAAATCGCGGAACTGGACGAAGAAGAAAAACTGATGTTCCTGGAAGATCTGGGGATCAGCCAGTCCGGTCTGGACCGTCTGATTGCTGCAAGCTACAAACTGCTGGGGTTAATCAGCTATCTGACTGCCGGGCCAAAAGAAGTTCGCGCATGGACTATTGTAAACGGTACCAAAGCGCCTGGCGCTGCGGGTAAAATCCACTCCGACTTTGAACGCGGCTTTATCCGCGCAGAAGTTGTGGCATACGATGACTTACACGCTTCCGGTTCCTACACCGCTGCAAAAGAAAAAGGCCTGGTTCGTGTGGAAGGGAAAGAATATGTGGTGAAGGATGGGGACATTATGCTGTTCCGCTTCAACGTCTAATATGGCCGCATGCTTTTTGCACATAGCTGCGTTGTCTTTGGCTGAAACATCTAATATTATATACAGAGAGTTGCCGCATGACAGCTCTCTTTTTTCTTGCCGACAGATGTCAGGAAATTATTAATTCTATATAGATTATATTACAATTCGTAATCGAATATTGCAAAGGATTTGCGCTTTGTTGTATAATTTCTATTGGCAGATGGTTCTGGCGAAGAACCGCTGTATATAAGGGTCTTGCATTATTTCTGAAAGGAATTGATTCTGTGAAATTCATCGAACAGATTGATCCGAATATTCTGGATCAGTGGAGGCATAAGGTTAAAATGCTTCTTTACTATGTACTGGTTTTTGTATTTCTGGAGTTTGCATTACAGCTGCTGGTTTACCACAGTGTCAGTAATGTACTTGCCCATCTGTTATTTGCCTGTATTTCAGGCGGTGTGCTGTTTCTCTGCAGTTCATTGCTTCCGGATAAAGCCAACCGGATTATCTCCATTGCGTTGATTTCCGTGCTGGTTGTGTATTATGAAGTACAGTTTATCTATTACACGATTTTTAAAAGCTTTATGCCGGTTTCTCAGTTTTTTCTGGGGGCTGCTGCCATTTTTAATTTTACCGCACAGATTCTGTTTGCGATTAAGCAGAACTTTATCGGTTTTGTGCTTCTTCTGCTGCCCATCCCGGCTACACTGCTGCTGTTAAACCGGGAAAAGGTAAAAGCGCTGCGGCTGAAGGCTGTGCAGATTCCGGTTTCGGTGCTGGCAATTGGTCTTATGTTTGGTTTTACCATGACCATTCTGATGTTTAACAATACATCACCGGCTTCTGCCTATGCTGTCTGGACCAATAAAACGGTTTCCACAGAAACCTCAGTAAAAACACTGGGCCTTGCCGCAACAACGGTGCATGAAACCAGCAGTTATTTTGTAAAAGGGGATTCCACTCCTGTTTTCTACGAAACAACACTGGATAATCTGAATAATGAGTCTCAGGAACGCAATGTAACCGATTTAAATTTTGAAGTTCCGGAAGGCACAGCAAAAAACAACCGGTTAATCAGTGAATATCTGGCCAATGTTTCGGCAACATCGAAAAATGCTTATACCGGTATTGCTGAAGGATACAATGTGGTCACCCTCTGTGCGGAGGCATTTAATCCGCTTGTTATCGACCCGGAACTGACACCGACTCTGTATAAACTGGCTAACAGCGGCTTCGTGTTTAACAATTTCTATAACTCGTTCCGCAACACCACCACAAACGGTGAATATGCATTCTGCATGGGGCTCCTGCCGGACTTCTCTCACAATAAAATCGAATCCTGCTTTAATGAATCGGCGGATAACTACCTGCCGTTCTGTCTGGGAAATGCGCTGAGAGAACAGGGATATGAGACTTATGCATACCACAACTATTACGGTTCTTTCTATGACCGTTACATCACCCATCCAAATATGGGCTATGAATTCAAATCCGTTGGTATGGGATTAAATCTGCCAGCTACCAACCCGTATTCCGACCATGACATGATGGTCGAATCCATGAAGGATTTTATCCACAGTGATAAACCGTTCCACGCATACTATATGACCTACAGCGGTCATTATCAGTACAACTGGACAAACGACATGAGTAACAAACATAAAGATAAAGTTACCCATCTTCCATACTCGGAAGCGGTTCAGGCATATATCGCCTGCAACCTGGAAGTGGAATATGCACTGCAGGCTCTGATGGAAGAGCTGGAAGCTGCAGGCAAGGCAGACGAAACCATTATTGTTCTGACTGCAGACCATTATCCTTACGGTCTGAATGACGAAGACTTTAATGAACTGGCTGGAACGGAAGTGGATTCTGCATTTGAATGTTACCGCAACAGCTTTATCTGCTATGTGCCAGGCATGGAAGCAGTACAGGTAGACGAATACTGCAGTTCCATCGACATTCTGCCGACTGTGCTGAATCTGCTGGGGGTTGAATACGACTCCCGTCTGCTGGCGGGGAAAGACGTGCTGTCGGATGCACCGCATCTGGCACTGCTGTATGACCGCAGCTTTATCACGGACGATTTCCGTTACAACGCAAATACCGGTGATGTTATCCCGCATGATGCTTCTGTAGAAATCGACAAGGAAACTCTGCAGAACTACATCAATTATGTAAGCAACATCTTTACATTATCCTCCTCTATTCTGGCAAACGACTACTACGGTTTCATCTACGGCGTAGAATCGACAGCAGAAGGAATTGTAAACTATGAGGATATCAAAGACCCTTATAAAGAATCTGCAGTCGTTTTCATGGTTGCCAACGGTTATATGGAACCAAAAAGTGAAACTACCTTTGGTGCAGAAACCAGACAGAATATTGGAGACTGTCTGAATGTTATGTATTTAATGGCCGGAGCTCCTGCTGTCGCAGAAAGCGAACAGGAACCTGCACTTACCTGGGCGCTGACAGAAGGACTGATTGACGATGCAGCTGTCTGGGAAGAACCGATTACCATCGGGCAGCTGTCACAATTCATGTATCAGCAGTGTCCTGACCCGTATTATGAATCTATGGATATCTCCCAGCTGATGGAAAATCATCCGGAACTGCCGGAGAAAGGCATCCGGGCGTTAATCTGGAGTATGGATCATAAAATCGTTCTGGGTACCGGTGAAATCGATACCACTATGACTCTTTACGATAACACCATCAAACGTGCGACTCTGGCTCTGTATCTGCAGCGTTTCCACGCCGCAGCAAGCTACGAAGGTTAAAACCGAATACATGCTAAAAGGCGGCTGCCATGTAGAAATCTACACGGTAACCGCCTTCTTTGTTGCGTTTTTTTGGTAACATACCTCTATAATTATAACCGCTACTGTACTGCTGTCGTCTATATCGGTAAAAAGCAGTATTTTCGGTTCTAACGCTCCGTATTTCCCCGTTAATACCCTTGTAACAGTTAATAAGCTCTATGTAAAAAAACAGCGTACCACCGAAGCGGTACGCTGTGAATCAGTTCGTAAACTGAAATTATTCCTGTGTAGCCAGGTAGTGATACATTTCATCTAACATTTCGTCAGTGATGTATACTGGGTTGTTACGCAGGTTTGGATGAACGCTGATGCGGCACAGGTCACCAATCTGTTCTTCAGTCAGATTCAGACCTTTCAGACCGTTTCTCAGACCTACTCTTGCTTTCAGGTCATGAATAGCGTCAGCCATGTCGTTCATATCTTTGAAGCCTAATTTCTGTGCAAATTCGTTTACACGTGGACCAGCTTCTGGATCGTTTGCGTTGATGTGTGCAAAGTAGTCTAGAGTGATACCGCAAGCTTCACCGTGTGGAATGCCATGGATGTTTGTTAATGGGAAGGAACATGCATGGGAACCAGTTGTCAGAGGAATAGTGAATGCCAGACCAGCCATTACAGATGCTTCAGCCATTTTTTCACGAGCTTCTACATCGTTAGGGTCTTTGTATGCTCTTTCCAGGTATTTGAATACTAAGTGGCAAGCTTCCAGAGCTACAGCATCACAGATTGGCTGATGGTTTTTGCTCCAGAAACCTTCAACAGCGTGGCACAGTACGTCGATACCGCAGCCTGCAGTTACTTTTGGTGGGCAGCTGTAGGTTAATTCTGGGTCAACTACTGCCAGTGTTGGGTAGAAGTTCATGGAGTTGATTGGGCATTTTTTACCAATAGCATGGTTGGTTACTACGGATACTTTTGTAACTTCGGAACCAGTACCGGATGTTGTTGGTACAGCAATCAGTGGCAGGTGTTCTGGTGGCAGAGCAACGCCAGTACCATGGTATACGGAAATAGAATCGTTTGTCATGCAAACGCTTGCAGCAGCTTTAGCAGCGTCCAGAGCGGAACCGCCACCCAGTGCTACTACGAAACCGTGTTTATTTTTTCTGATCAGTTCAGCACAAGCATCGATTTCAGTTACGTCTGGGTTTGGAGAAACATCACCGAAAGCAGCTGTTAAAGCGCCGTTGCTGCCGTCAACGATTTTCTGTGCCAGACCGTTGGTCATGAAGAATTTGTCTGCTACTAACAGACCATTGTCAACACCCAGTTCTTTTGCGAATTCATCGATTTTGTTGATTAAGCCAGCGCCGAATCTGATTTCAACTGGCTGAATATAGTTCCAAGATGCCATGATTATAAAATCCACCTTTCAAGTATTTGAAAAAAAGTTATTAAACGGAAATTCTCCGTTTTAGTAAGACAGGCCATCTACTCATATTTAAATAGACAGCCTGTCAAAAAACCTTACGGTCTTAAATTATTTTCTGATGTAGCCTACAGCTGTGCCATAGTTAGGGTCTTTTTCTAATGTTGGCAGCTGTTCGTCGATCCATGTCAGAACTTCATCGAATTTTGGCAGAATAGCTTTCAGCTGTTCTTCGGTGATGATCAGTGGAGGACAAATGGACATGGTGTTTTCACGACCATAGGTGTGAATGTTGTATTCGTTTTCTAATTTAGCAATAGCCTGAGCTTTGATTGCATTTGGTTTGCCGTAGAAATCCAGTGGTTCACGGGTTTCTTTGTCTTTAACCAGTTCGAATGCTGCGAACAGACCGATCTGACGAGCTTCACCAACGCAAGCATGTTTTTCTTTCATTTCCTGCATCCAAGCGCCCAGTACTTTACCTACTTCTACTACATGGTCACAAACGTTGTTGTTCAGGTAGTAGTCAACAGCTGCGTTACCAGCTGCGCAAGCCAGTGTATGACCGGAGTAGGTCAGACCGCACTGCAGAACGTTTTCTTCGAAGTATTTGGAGATTTCTTTGGACATAACTACGCCGCCCAGTGGAACGTAACCGCAGTTAACACCTTTAGCGAATGTGATGATATCTGGAACGATATCGAAGTTCTGCCAGCAGAACATTTTACCTGTACGACCGAAACCAGCCATAACTTCGTCGCAGATCATCAGGATGCCGTATTTGTCGCACAGAGCGCGTACGCCTTCCATGTAACCTTTTGGTGGGATCAGAACGCCGTTAGCGCCTGTGATGGATTCCATCATGATAGCAGCTACGTTCTGAACGCCTTCGTAGTGCAGCTGTTCTTCTAACAGGTGCAGGTAGTAAGCAGCAGCTTTTTCTTCATCTTCTGGATCCCAACCATCATGATATGTGTATGGGTCGATGAATTTTACGAAGCCATTAGCGCCGCCAACTTCAGCAGCGAAACGTCTCCAGTCACCAGATGCGTTGGAAGCACCCAGGGAAGCACCGTGGTAGCTTCTGTAACGGTTGAAGATTTTTGTGCGGCCTGTGTAGTTACGAGCGATTTTCATAGCGTTTTCGTTCGCTTCTGCACCACCGTTGGTGAACAGTACGCGCTGGAAGTGATCTTCACCAGCGATACCAACGATTTTTTTAGCCAGAGTGGATTTAGCTTCTGTGGAGTAGCAAGGAGCTACGAAGCAGATCTGGTCAGCCTGAGCTTTGATAGCTTCAACCATTTCTGGCAGGCTGTGACCTAAGTTAGCGCATACCAGCAGGGAGCTCATGTCAGCGATTTCGTTGCCATCGTAGTCATACAGATAGATACCTTTACCGCTTTTGATTGGTCTTGCAGCACCGCCGGATTTGGACCAAGACTGTGCAATGTACTGCGCATGCATCTGAGATACTTCTTTACCTGTTAATGCCATTTTTGAATTACCATCCTTTCAAAATATAAAAATTATTTTTTAAGAAGGAACCGATACTGTTTATTTCGACCTTATCGGATTCCTCTCATACTACCTATAAATATAATATATCATAGCAAAAAAATTTCAATATCTTAAAGCATAACTTTTGCTGTGCTTTAGCACAGCTGTCTTGATTTTCTGTGAACAAATTACATAATTTTCTTTAACATGAACGCAATGCTGTATAAAAGCCGTGTGTCGAGCTCCGACAAGTCACAATTTAACATTTCTTCAATCTTGTTGATTTTATAGTTAATTGTGTTACGATGCACAAACATTGCCTCTGCTGTTTCCTTTACACTGCCGCTGTGTTCCAGATAACACTGCAGTACTTCACAGTAGTTGGTTTCGTTCAAGCGGTCGTATTCCACCAGGCGCTGAATGGTCTCGGCATAATACTCGTTAATAACATCCTGATTTTCAATGTCCATTAATAACTTGTAAATACCCAGTTCCTGATATGCCACAACACCTTTATCGTTATGCAGGTTTTTCTGCAGTTTCAGCACCTGACATGCCTGCCGGTAGGATTTACTGATTCCCTGCGCACTCGGCATACAGCGGCCAATCCCTACAAAGCACTGTTCCCGCTGGAAATTGCAGCGTTTCAGCATATCGGCAACCGATTTTTTCACCATTCCTTCTGTATGGTCGGCAAACAGCACCACAATGCTGCTGCCCAGTTCAAACGCAAATGTTTTTCTGCGGGAGAAAATCAGGTAGTTTTCCATAATTTTCAGATATCGCTGCAGCTCTTCGGTTGATACAGTCTCTCCGTCAGTCAGAATATCAATGACAGTCACACAGTACTCCCAGCTGCGCAGAAAATTATTGCGTTCCAGCTGCGGAATATACAACTCCTCCTGTTCACCGAAGAAAATCGCATTTTTCACAGCACCGGACAATTCCAGATTATACTTGTCCGATTCCGTAATCAGGTAACTGATGTTTCGCATGATTTCTGCCATGTGCACTTTCCACGGCACTATAAACAGAGGAAAACCCTCCTGATTACAGTAATCAATAACCTCCTGCGGGATTTCCTGAATAAACGGGCCGATGTTTACTACCATACCGCTGGCTTTATGTTCAATATTGGATTTTACCAGATCCAGCAGCGTTTCATCTTTTCCCAGAGCAACCCCGGTTGTAAAGGCAATTTCCTGCCCGCCCAGAAACGATGAAATCGCATTGCTTTCGACCATATGCAGCCAGCGGACAATGTTATTCATGCCCTGCTCCCCGGCCACCAGAGTCATGTCCTGGCTTTTCACGCTTTCATATAAATCAGATAATAAAACTGCCATCCGCATCACCAGTCCTTTTCCTGCTTACAGCATTACTTATTTGATTCTACACTGTCTATTTGATGCTATTTTTATTCTACGTTGGTTTTTACTGATGCACAAGTAATTTATGCTTCCAGTTTTAATTTATATTTTTTCCAGATCTGATAGCCGATGAAGCTGGAGAAAATCCCCACGCCGCCGCAGCAGATCCAGAAAATCATGGTCATATCCCAGCCGAATGCTTCAGAGAAAGCGCCGGTTGCAAACATCGAAGTTGCAATCCCCAGGTTTACAAAAGCATTCAGAATCCCCGAAACAGAAGAACTGCGGCCTTTTTTAGCAAAATATCCAGGTACAACCCCTACATAACAGGTGTTAACCGCCATCATAATAGTGGTTGCAATAGAGAAGAAGATAAACATTGGAATCAGACCAATGAACGATGTAATATACAGAATAACCAGCGAAGCTGTACCCGCCAGGAACAGCAGGAACGAGCAGCGGATTTCATCACCGATAATTTTACGGGCTGCTGCTGCAATACTGATTCCGATAATGTTAAACATAGGAATCAGCGCAGTACTTACGATAGCCAGTGTAGTACCGATTTCGAATTTTTCGCCCATCAGGTTCGGCATCCATGCAGTAATGCCTTCTTTTAACATCCCCTGCATCATCAGAACCAGACACATGAAAATCATACCGGAAGACAGCACCAGTTCGCCCAGAGGCGCCTTCTGCACTTCCTGTGCTTTTCCACCTGCAGCAGGAGCTGCCTCTTCAATGTCTACACGTTTCAGTTTCGGCAGAATTGCACCAGTTGCAATCCACCAGCCCACTGCTGTAATCATCACTACAACAAAGGAGCCGAAGAATACCATTTTCCAGTTGCCGGTCACTTCCAGAATCAGAGCCGTGAAACCGTAGGTGGCAAGAGTCCCTACCGGAACCGTACTGTTAATATATACCCCCAGAGTACCGCGCACATGGCTGGTAAAATACTGGGCAAATAAGCGAACGATTGGAGACCACAGCAGAGACTGCATAAAACCGTTGATACACCATACTGCGATCATCAGATTCAGAGTTGGTGCCAGTGCCATCCCCAGGTTGCAAAGGCTGGAGCCAATCAGACCCACTACAATCATTTTGCGGGGAGCTACATAGTCACCCAGGAACCCGCTGAAAATCTGGCCCAGACCATATGTGATGAACAGACCGGTCCCTACCAGCCCCACCATCCCCTTGGAATATCCTTCTGCTACAATAATAGCTGCCATACAGGCCGAATAGTTCATACGGCCAAAATAGGCAAAGAAATAACCCAGCCAGCAGGTGGCAAACAGGGCGATATCTTTTTTCTCGATTTTTTCTGTCGCAACAGCAGTTGTCAAGTGACCCACTCTTCTTTCTTTTAAATATTCAAAATATGATTTCGTGCACAATGATGTCCCTGTCATAACACGTATTGTATGATTAATTCTTCATTCATATTGTTTATCTTATGCTCAGGCACATAAATATTGGCTTTTGTTCAGACTAGCACAATTCTTCCGCTTTGTAAATTCCTAAATTAAAAAAATTTATATTAGCATTTCCACTCTTGCAACCTTTGTCTGTAACAACACAATGCATTCATGTGTTATACTAAACAGGATTTCATTTTTATAATTGTATTTTAATGAATCGTTTTCAATTTCATATTCATTTCATATTTAATCGATTTTTCAGGAGGTACTGTTATGAATCAGCAGTCATCTTCATCCATATCTTCCAGACCAGGCTGCCGTCAGCGTTATGCGGTTCTGGACTTTCTGCGCGGATTTCTGTTTCTTAATATGGTTGCTTACCACTTTCTATATGACTGGGTATATATTTTCGGGCAGAGTTTCCCGTTTATGCGTACACACACAGCCTATCTCTGGCAGCAGATCGTCTGCAGCGGCTTTATTCTTCTTGCAGGGTTCTGCTGCACACTAAGCCGTAATCCTGCAAGAAACGGAATGCGCATATTTCTATGCGGTTTAATGGTTACAATCGTTACCTGGATTGTGACTCCGCAGGAGAAAATTTTATTCGGGATTCTGCACTTTATGGGTCTGGCCTATCTGATTACCGCTTTTCTGCAGCCACTCTTAAAAAAATGCCCGGGATTCGTGCTGTTTCTGACTGCACTAAGTCTGTTTGCATTTACACGAGGAATCTATTACGGTTATCTCGGTTTTTTCCAGCATCCAGTTATTCCGCTGCCCGATAGTCTTTATCAGTATCCGTTTTTATTTCCGCTTGGCCTCCCGGATGCACAATTTGCCTCCAGCGATTATTTTCCACTGATTCCATGGCTGTTTCTGTTCTGGACCGGCTATGCATCGGCACCGAAAATTCTTTCCAGTTCTCTGTTTCACCGTATTCAGCACTGGAACCTGCCTGTCTGCAACTGGCTCGGGCAGCATACACTGATTTTGTATATGCTGCATCAGCCACTGATTTTTGGAGTTCTATCGCTGATTTTCCGCTAGTATTTCCGCCATAAAACGAACAACAAGTAAAAAGGACTACTACATTCCGGATATCTTACTATTCGGCAATGTAATAGTCCTTTTCTGAATCTTTTCCGTTTTTACAACCAGACAAAGCTGTACGTGCCCCCTTCGTCTATACAACTGTATCCAAAACCGTTTTACCATTCCAGATACTCCACCATAATGGTGTCTTCCGGGCCAATCTGCTGTACCAGCTGCGACGCTTTTTCAAAATCATCCTGGTGCACATAAATATAGTACTGCGCCAGCGGTTTCTGAAGCATATCGCTCTGCTCCTGATGCTGCAGTCTTGTCTGTTTACACTGCATTTTAATTCCATTCTGCTGCAGCAGCGCCCGTGCCCGTAAATAATATTCGGTGGATACCGTTACCAGCAATTCTTTCCGATGCCATACGAACATGTCAAAAGTCCTCCTTATGGAAATACTAAATATTATTTATGGTTATATTGTACCGTAAAGCACCGAAGTGTGCAACCACTTTTTCTCAATTCTATGTATGTATACAATCTGTATAAAAAAACGCCTGTTATCCCAAAAAGATAACAGACGCAAATCATACTATTTTATCCCAGCCGCTGTTTTCCGTCAATCAGAGGCCGTTCTTCGGCTTTTCCGGTTTTTCTTCGATAAAACATTACTGCCAGTGCACCAAAAAACAGCATAAGGCTCATCACCTGAGCCATACGCAGAGGTCCCAGCATTAAACTATCGGTCCGGAACCCTTCGATAACTACACGGCCCATCGAATACAGCATCAGATAACTCATGGCAATTTCACCGCGACGCACCCATGCCTGCCGCGCCAGCCACAGCAGAATCAGAAATACAAGCACATTCCAGCAGGATTCGTACAGAAAGGTTGGATGACGATATGCGCCGTCAATCCACATTGCCCATGGAACTACAGAAGGATCCACCTCATAACCGTAAGCCTCCTGGTTAAAGAAATTGCCCCAGCGGCCAATGGCCTGGCCCAAAATCACAAACGGCGCCATGATATCAACAAACTGCCAGAACGAAATTTTATAGTGTCTGCAGCCCAGAATAATAGCCAGCACACCGCCAATCAGCCCGCCGTGAATTGCCAGCCCTCCATGCCAGATTGCTATAATCTCACCCGGATTCTGCGCATAATACGGCCACTGAAAAATCACATAATAAGCGCGGGCACCTAATACAGCCCCCACCACAATCATCATAAAAATGGTTAAAAAATCATCCTCATCAATACCGGCACGGCTCATCACTTTACAACCGCCCACAGCTGCAATCACCATACCGCAAGCAATTAAAAGCCCGTACCAGCGAACCGTAAACGGCCCCAGCGTAAACGCAATCGGATCTATCATCATGGAAAACCTCCCGGATAAAAGTTCCAGATTATTGTAACATGTTCTATGGCAAATGTCTAATCAGGGATTCCACATCACAACTATTTAAGGGAATCATCCCAGTAACGAGGCGTGAGATTCACTGCACTCCATGTAAGCTGAAATGTAGCTGTATTATCCATAATCTCTGTACCCTCCGGCAGCCCTGTAATACCACCCAGATATTTACCCGCAGGAGGCTCTGCTTTCACCATAACTGTGCGGGAAGGGTAGTCAAAAGAGATAAGCTCTATACCATCGTTTAAAGCAATTCTGCCCCGTTCTTCGCTGCAGTGAAGCATTTCCAGCGAAGGAACATCAGCAATATTCAATTCTTCCAGCGGATTGTTCTTGCAATACAGATGTGTCAGTTTCGGTAAATTCTCTATTGTAAGTTCGGTAATCTGATTGTCATCACAAGTCAACCACTCCAAATTAGACAAATTCTTAACTTCCAATGCTGTTAACTGATTATTGCTGCAATGCAAATCTCTTAATAATGTTAAGCCTGTCACATCAAGCTTTTTCAACTGATTATTCTGACAATCTATCATACTTAAATATGGTGCCGTTTCTGGCAAGGTTAATTTTAACAGCTGGTTATCTTCGCAATACAACCACATTAAATTTTGACAATTTAAAAGATTCAGACTTTCTAACTGGTTTTCGCCGCAATATAACACTTCCAGTTCTGTCATTCCAGACATGTCCAGATTTTTCAGGTTATTTCCCATACAATTAATAATTCTCAAGTTTCGTGACAGCGAAATATCAATTTCTTCTATCTCGCTTTCTTCACAATGTAACTCTACAAGTTTTTCTGGAAGGATTACTACATTCGTTTTACGGACAGTCCAATGCAATTCTCTTAATTCTGTGAGTTTCGAAAAGTCAACGGTATCATAAAATCTTTTCTCGTGTATATAATCCGGCTGCCATAATTCTATAATCCGTTTTGGAAAACTATCATTCCACATCACAAAATGCGCCCAATCTTCCGGTGTATTCTTAGAGAAATTCAGATTATTTTCCTCAATCAGCTGGTTGATAACCTCTACATCATTCCGGTCATACAGCCAATATGTTCGAAGCGCAAAAGCACTTAACCCTAAACATACACACAGCACAATGCATAATGGTACCAAACCTTTATATAACTGTTTCATCCAAACCGCCTCCTCTTGATGCCAATAATTCTACTGATTGCGATTAAGATATCATAGAATTAGGTATCTGTCAATTTGCACAGCAAAAAACGGAACCCCGATTTGGAGTTCCGTTGATTTTTTATAGCGGTTCTGATTAACCACCCAGGTATGCTTTTTTAACTGCATCATTTTCCAGCAGTTCGGCAGCGTTACCACTCAGTACGATTCTACCAGTTTCCAGTACATAACCGCGATGTGCAATGGACAGCGCCTGTTTTGCGTTCTGTTCTACCAGCAGAATGGTGATGCCGTCATCGTTTAATTCTTTAATGATTTTAAAAATTTCTTTTACCAGCAGCGGAGACAGACCCATAGATGGTTCGTCTAAGAGCAGCATATCCGGATTTGCCATCATAGCACGACCGATAGCCAGCATCTGCTGTTCACCGCCGGATAATGTACCTGCCAGCTGGCGTTTACGTTCTTCCAGACGAGGGAAGTGTTCAAATACATTCGCCAGAATTTTCTGATTGCGCGCTTTATCTTTAGAGATATAGGCACCCATTTCCAGGTTTTCCATAACCGTCATCTGAGAGAATACACGGCGGCCTTCCGGTACATGGGATAAACCGCATTCTACGATTTTATGCGCCGGTGTAGTCAGCAGGTTGTGTTCCAGATAGGTTGCAGAACCGGTTCTTGGCTTTAACAGACCAGAGATTGCATGCAGGGTTGTGGTTTTACCCGCACCGTTTGCCCCTACCAGCGATACGATTTCCCCTTTATTAACTTCCAGAGAAATATCTTTGATGGCATGAATCATGCCATAATATACGTTTAAATTATCAACTTTAAGCATGATTATCCTCCTATTCCCCCAGATAGCTGCGAATTACTTCCGGATTATTGATAACTTCCTGTGGTGTACCTTTCGCGATGATTTTACCATAGTTCAGTACGGCAATCCCTTCGCAGATACCGGTTACAAACTGCATATCATGTTCGATTAACAGAATCGCAATCTGGAAGGTATCACGAATTTTACGTACGTTCTGCATCAGTTCTTCTGTTTCAGAAGGGTTCATACCAGCTGCCGGTTCATCCAGCAGCAGCAGTTTTGGTTCGGTAGCCAGCGCACGTACGATTTCCAGACGACGCTGTGCACCATATGGCAGGCTGCCTGCTTTGTAATCAGCCAGATGTGCCATATCAAAAATATTCAGCAGTTCCAGTGCACGTTCATGGGTGCGTTTTTCTTCCTGCCAGTATTTTGGCATTCTCAAAATGCCTTCTAATGTATTATATTTTGTGTGATTGTGCATCCCCAGTTTTACATTTTCTTCTACAGTTAAAGAAGAGAACAGACGGATATTCTGGAAGGTGCGGGCAATCCCGGCTTTGTTTACCTGAATAGCATTCATACCGTGGGTATCTTTGCCATCCAGCAGAATAGTGCCGTGGGTTGGCTGATATACTTTTGTCAGCAGGTTGAATACGGTGGTTTTCCCTGCACCGTTTGGCCCGATTAAACCGGCAATTTCGGTACGGCCTACAGTAATATTAAAATCATCAACTGCTTTTAAACCGCCGAATTCGATACCTAAATGGGTTGCTTCCAGAACAGGAGTCTTGCCCATGTCGCTTTCTTTCATATATCCCTTGCTTGGGATTGGAACCATGTTACCCATTTACTTTTTCCCCCTTCTCAGAATTTCTTTTGAATTTCCCGGTGAAATTGCTGATTGCGTTTTTCAGAGTCGGGTTATTGGTAGCCAGCATCATAACAATCAGAACAATTGCATATACCAGCATACGATATTCGGAGAATTCGCGCAGTACTTCCGGCAGAACAGTCAGCACAGTTGCAGCGATGATGCTGCCGCGCATGCTGCCTAAACCACCTAATACTACGAATACCAGAACCAGAATCGAGGTATTGATATCAAATTTACTTGCAACAACTGTGGAGAAGTTGGTCGCAAACAGCACACCTGCCATCCCTGCCATTGCTGCAGAAACTACAAATGCCATCAGTTTATAACTGGTTACGTTAATACCAATGGACTGCGCCGCAATTTTGTTATCGCGCAGTGCCATGATTGCACGACCGCTCTTACTGTTTACCAGGTTAAAGATTACAATTAAGCAAACCATAATCAGTACAAAACCCATTGTAAAGGTTGCGATACGAGGAATCCCGGTTAAACCCATTGGACCGTTCAGCAGCATTTTGCCGCCTTCCATTTCCAGTGTATTTTTAATCATGCAGAAATGTAAGCCGTTTGCATCCATCCCTACATACAGGTTATTTACAATCCCTTTGATAATTTCACCAAATGCCAGAGTAACGATAGCCAGATAGTCACCGCTTAAGCGCAGTACCGGCACCCCTACCAGAACCCCTACTACAGCAGCAAAGAAACCACCTACCAGCATAGCCAGAATCATTACAACTACGGTGTTTTCGATGGTCTGACCAAAATACATGGCAGCAATTACACCGCTGAATGCACCAACACTCATAAAACCGGCATGACCTAAACTCAGTTCGCCCAATACACCAACGGTCAGGTTCAGAGAAATTGCCATAACGATATACGCACAGATTGGAACCAGCTGACCTTTCAGACTGCTGGAAATACCGCCTGTGCTTGCCATTGCCTGTACAATCACAAATACAGCGATTACCATCGCATAGGTAATAAAGTTGCTGCGAGTTGTTTTATTCATTGTTTTTAAGTTCATGTCAAAACACCTCACACTTTCTCGCTGACTTTTTTGCCCAGCAGACCGGTTGGTTTAACCAGCAGAACCACAATCAGAACCGCAAATACAATTGCGTCCGATAACTGTGTGGTAATATATGCTTTTGCAAAAATTTCGATAATACCTAACAGAATCCCGCCGATTAATGCACCCGGGATAGAGCCGATGCCGCCGAATACCGCAGCAGTGAAAGCTTTAATACCAGGCATTGCCCCGGTGGTTGGAACCAGAGTCGGATAAGCGGAACATAACAGAACCCCTGCAACCGCTGCCAGTGCGGAACCGATTGCGAATGTCAGAGAAATGGTTGTGTTTACGTTAATACCCATCAGCTGTGCAGCGCCTTTATCTTCCGATACCGCACGCATGGCTTTCCCGGTTTTTGTTTTGTTTACGAAGGTTACCAGAGCAACCATAATTACAATACATACAATAATAGTAACAATTGTTACATAAGAAATGGACAATGCACCGTCAAACAGTTTCAGACCGGTCTGACCATTAATGGCACCAACAACAGACTGGAACACTTTTGGACTGGATGTCCATAACAGCTGCGCCGAATTCTGCAGAAAATAACTCATACCGATTGCAGTAATCAGTACAGCCAGAGCCGGAGCCTGACGCAGTGGTTTGTATGCCAGTCTTTCGATGATAATCCCCAGCAGAGTACAAACAACCATCGACAGCAGCACACCTGCCAGCGGCGGCATCCCGAACCGCATGGTTGCGAAGAAACAGATATACGCACCAACCATGATAACATCACCGTGTGCGAAGTTCAGCATTTTTGCAATCCCGTACACCATGGTGTAACCCAGTGCAATGATTGCATAGATACTCCCTAAACTGATACCGCTGATCAGGTTGAAGAGAAACTCCATATCACTCACCTCAGTAAAAAATTTTGTGAACATACTGAAAAATACAGCATAACGTTAATTATAACAAGTGCAGTTCAGAAATACAAGTGTGCACCGAAACACACGATAAAAAATTTTTAACGAAACCCTCTGATTTTTCGAATGTTTTATGTACAGAAAGACCGCCGCACAGGCGGCGGTCTGAACTTATGTGGTTATTTCACGATGCAGTTCGCAGTTATGAATTACATACCTACGTATGCGCCGTTCTGGATTACCATACCTTTTGGATCTTTGCTTACCTGGCCGTTAGCATCCCATGTAGCACCTTCACCTGTTAAGCCGTCGAAGCTCATGGTTGTGAACTGTTCGATCATCAGAGCGTTCAGTTCTTCAGCGCTCATATCTGGTGTAGCACCTGCAGCAGTGCAAGCCTGGTGCAGAGCGTAGATGCAGTCGTATGCGTCAGCAGCGAACTGGTTTGGAACTTCGCCGTATTTTTCCTGATATTTTGCTACGAAGTTTTTGGTCAGTTCATCTTCAGCGTCAGCAGAGAATGGTGTTAACAGCATTACGCCTTCAGCTAAGGATGTGTCGAAACCTTCCAGTGTTAAGATACCGTCCATACCGTCTACACCGAAGAATTTAGGAGCGTAGCCCATAGCGTTAGCCTGGTTCAGGATTAAGGAAGCAGCATCGTAGTACATTGGCAGGAACAGCAGGTCAGCGCCAGCGTTTTTAGCATCCTGCAGCTGTACGGAGAAGTCGTTCTGGCTGTCAGTTGTAAAGGTTGTTTCAGAAACAATTTCCAGACCTAAAGCAGCAGCTTCAGCTTTGAATGTTTCATAGATACCGGAAGAGTAAGCGTCATCGTTTTTGTAGATTACGCCGATTTTGCTGCCCAGCTGCTGTTCGCTGATGTATTTAGCGGAAGCAGAACCCTGGTTAGGGTCAGCAAAGCACATCTGGAATACGTTGTTTTTACCTTCAGTTACGCCAGTACCGGAAGCAGATGGTGTTAAACCAAAGATGCTGTCCTGGCTGTTCAGTTCGGATGTTGCAATACCTGGTGTTGTGGTTACAGAGTTCAGAGACAGCTGCATACCCCAGTCTTTTAATGCATTGTAAGCGTTAACAGCTTTTTCAGCGTCGTGAGCGTCGTCTTCCATTTTCAGTTCGAACTGTACGCCGCCTAAAGCGTTAACTTCTTCAACAGCGATTTCAGCACCGCGCTGTACTGCGATACCGTAAATGGATGCACCGCCTGTTAATGGGCCTGTGCCGCCTACTTTAATTGCAGCTGCAGCTTCGCCGCCCTGTTCAGCTGCGCCCTGTTCTGCATCGCCGCCACCGCAGCCGAATGTTGTCAGTGTCATTGCACCAATCAGAGCTGCTGCTAATACTTTTTTCAGTTTCATTGGAATCGTCCCCCTTGAGAAAATGATATTTGACTTTTCTGTACTATATCAGTTCTTGAAAAGTTTCTTGTATTATATGATACACAATTTTCTTACTTTTGCAAGGGTTTTTTCACTTTTTTTATTATTTTTTTTAAACATTTTGCAAACAATACTGTATACAAAATTCGCAATACAAAAAGGCTTTATATTTTCTGCAGCAGCAGTTCCAAAAAACCGCTCTGCTAACCGGTTTTCAGCACTTCATACACAACATGGGAAAAACATTCCAGCGCATAGTCGGCTTCCTCCTGCGTATTGAGATCTGAGCCGATTTCCAGCAGCACTGCATGAGGATGTATCTGCTGATTGTATCGTCCGGTTTCTCTTATATGAATATTTTCCCGCAGCAATCCCGGATATAATTCCTTGCATACCGCCTCAAGCCGCCGGGCAAAAGCCAGGTTTTCCTTCCAGTTTTCATGATTGGCCCCAATCACCAGCATAATCCGGGCGGCCTGTTTTCCATGAACGGTTGCTGTTGTCGTCTTTTTAGAGGTAAATCCTGCATCACGATGAATATCAAACACCGCCTTCACATCCGGATTTGCCTGCAGCATCTGCTGAACCGTTGCCAGCGAATTCTGATATGAACGGTTCCAGTCCGGGTAATCATGAAGTGTTGTATTATGAATCGTGCGAATTCCATATTTCTGTTGTAATACAGATTGAAACAGTTTCGCCGCCTGTACCACTCCGCCATTCTGTCCGGTCACTTTACTGACACCATAGGTAGGCTGATAGGTTTCTGCATTATGCGTGTGATACAGTAGTACCTGTACTTCTTCTGAAACCGTCATACCATTTATTTTTTCAAATTTATGTTTCCAGCCTTCCGGCACAAATGCCGATGCATAAAACGCCTCTTCCTCCAGGCTGTAACTTACACGGTCCTCTTCCATATTATTTTGCAGAACCGGGAATCCGCTAATCAGCTGATAATATACACTGGTTGGAACAGTGCCTGTCAGTATGCGCCATATTCCGTTCAAAAACGATTCTTCATTCTGACCAGACATCCATCCTGTTTTCATCCACTGCTGTGCCTGTCCGGTATCTTCGCCGGTAAACACTGCCGTCTGCCACAAACTGCCTCCGCAGCCAGTCAGAAAAAAAATCAGCAGACACCATGGCAGCATTTTCCCTAACTTTTTCCACACGCGCTGAAATATCATAACTCGTCCCTTTTTTTTCGCCTGAATTTTTTTATATATCAATATATATGAACGAATTGCTTCGATTATTCTTGCTTTTTTTTAAACTGCGTGTTAGAATATTATCTGTTAAAATTTCAGAGTAAATTTTTTCATCTTGTGAATCACACGGGAGCCACGTCCTGTTCCCGTTTTCCAAAGTTACTGAAGGAGGTGACAATCTTGGCTAACATCAAATCTGCAGCTAAGCGTGCCCAGATCGCTAAAGTTCGTACTTTAAGAAACAAAAGCGCTATGTCTAGAGTAAAAACCACCATTAAAGGTGTAGAAGCTGCTGTAGCAGCAAACGATGCTGAAGCAGCAAAAGCAGCTTTAGCAGTTGCTATCAAAACAATTGACAAAGCAGCATCCAATGGTCTGCTGCATAAAAACAACGCAGCAAACAAAAAATCCCGTTTAACAAAAATGGTTAATGCTATGTAATTCAAGCTTATGCTGCATATAAAAAAGCTGTCCGCTCCAACCCTCGGACAGCTCTTTTTATTTTCTTTTACTTTTTATATCTGACGTTGCTTAAAATACAACTACCAGAAGCATTTTAAAATTCTCTTTTCCATATACAGCATGCGGATGCTGTGCCGGCATCACAATCGATTCTCCTTCATGAAGCTCATAATCCACACCATCAATCGTAATGCGGCCCACACCATCCAGACAGGTTACAAATGCATCCCCTTTCGATTCGTGGGTACTGATTTCCTCATCTTTTGCAAAAGAAAACAACGTAACACTGACCGCGCTGTTCTGCACCAGTGTTTTACTTACAACCTGCCCTTCCTGATATGCTACCTGCTCCTTCAGTTTTACCACTTCTGCCATAGGAATATTTTTCATAATCGCCATAGAGTTTCTCCTTTTCTACTTAATTTATCACAATATTTATACCCTGTTTCTATTTATCCATCACGCATTCATCAATTAAATGAAATGATGCATTACATTAATGCCCTGCGGAATTACATACCAAACCAGATTGCTTGCCAGCACAAAAACCAGAAGCAGCACCAGAACCGCAACAATCCCCAGCGCAACCCAGAGTGTTTTTCCTGCCCCCGGCGGTTCTACAATATTTTTCTCCCGGTACTGTGACAGGGCTGTACCACAATGTGCACAGACATTCCATTCCGGCTGCACGGTTCTGCCGCAGGATGGACAGCTTGCCTGCAGACTGATTCCGCACTGCGGACATACCGAATAATCCTCCTCCACTACTGCACCGCATCTTGCACAGCGAAGCACTGAATATTTTGTGCGGGCAATCAGATAAATAATCAGTCCGATAAAGCTTGGTATCAAAACCGCTGCCAAAGTCCATAAAACCGGTTCCATCCCGCGGGCTCTGGCATCCCTGTACACATACACCCCAATACAGATTGGAATTAGTAAATTCAGAAATAATATCAGCAATGCAAACAGCATCTCTCATTCCACCTCTTATCATGTTTCATCATACAAATTGCATTCTTCTTTTTATTCCCCGTTTTTTTACATCATTCCTGTTTTTATAACATAAAAGATGCTGTTTCGATTAAATCGACAACAGCATCTTACTTTTAAACGTTTTTACATCTGTTCCAGATATAACTCTTTCATTTTTTCAAGTTCTTCATCGGTCAGACCCAGTGCGTTTTTCAGATAACCTTCTGTTCCGCCCCATCTGGTATCTACTTCATCAAAAAATGCTTCCAGATATTCCGCATGTACTTTTGTTAATGCAGCAAACATTTTCATCATTTCCGGTGTGATTTCCTGACCGGCACTCATAGCACCGGAACCCAGTTTTTTCGCCGACAGCTGATTTTCATTGCTCAGCAGATAATCCGCCATAATGGTTTCACGCGGTACGCCCAGCGCCATCAGCATAGTTGCCGAACCAGCACCTACACGGTCTTTCCCGGAAGTGCAGTGCTGTACAACCGGTACCTGTTCGGTATCCAATGCAATCTGCATCAGGCCGCGATAAGTTTTGTTGCAGTGAGGACTGGCTGCCAGCTGGCGATTAATACCTGTCAGCATTTTAATGGCATCTTCTGCACTGCGCATCTGTCTGTGCTGCTGTGTATCCAGAGTATTAGTAGCATTGCTCTCCTCAAACGGACACAATGTATGATACGCCACGCCTTCCAGTTTTACATCCGGATGGTCTGCACTTTCCACACTGGTACGGTAATCCACAACCGTTTTTAAACCCAGTTTGCGTAAAAATTCCGCATCGCGTTCGGTAATCCCGTCATGAGCTGCAGAGCGCAGCAGTTTTCCCCATTTTGTACGACGTCCATCTTCTGTCAGATAACCGCCTAAATCACGGAAATTCACTAGATTATCCATCTGCATAACACGTTCTGCCACACGAATCCGGGCACCGTTTTCGGCTGCCAGAATAAAATATACGCGTTCATCTCTAGACAGCTCCAGTTCAAATTTCCCTTCTGCACGTTCTGCAATCAGAGCTGCATCCGTTTCTGCCGCATCCGGATTAGCAGACTGATAAATTTTTACCGTACCTAAATTATCGCCTTCCCAGCTGATTGTCAGTAAACCGTCCTGTCGTTTTATTTCTGCCTGTTTAAATCCTTCCATA
Source organism: Peptococcaceae bacterium (assembly GCA_017399005.1). Classification (GTDB taxonomy): domain Bacteria; phylum Bacillota; class Peptococcia; order Peptococcales; family Peptococcaceae; genus UBA7185. The sequence continues at coordinate 23,835 of JAFQEO010000007.1, forward strand.
ATATAATCACCCCTTGATAAAATTCCCTATATTTATTATATAACTGTCTTTTTCAAAAAAACAGAAAAAAAATAGTCTGCGATACAACCGTTTTTTCTGCCTGTTTTTAATTTTTCCCAACCAATTTTTGTACCTTATTTTTCTGTAATCATTCATCACAGAAAAACATCCGAAACAGCAGATGCTGTCCCGGATGTTCTATCGTCTAATCCATATACAGCGGCACAATCACCGGTTCTTCCAGCGTTTCCGGCGGTGCCCATGTCACGTTAAATGTAATCGGGCCGTCTTCATAACCGGTCACGATAAACTGATTATAAAACCAGTAGATACCCTTTGCTTCATCTTCTTCATTATTTCGACCTCCAAACATACCTCCGATTACATGGCCACCCCCGCTCTGCATTACCGATTCATGCTGTAGAACTTCGCCATGTACTACCTCATCGGTGCTCTGGAATTCAAACTGCATAAACAGCCCCGTATCACACGGTACTGCCTCTACCAGACGGGCATAATCTGGCAGATTAGTAAACGTATTGGTGGCATAATCATAGGTTACCGTCTGCTGTTCTTTTGGAATCATCGCATATCGCTCGATTGCCAGCTGATATTCGGTTTCGTAATCAAACCAGCTGCTTTCCAGCCAGATCTGTTGCGGTTCGCCCAGCATACCAATGCCGGTCACGCCGTTGCTGATACCTTCCCAGCGGCCATGTTCCCGGCTCTGCAGCGCAATTTTCATTCCATCAACCAGATGGGTGTTATTTTCATCCGCATGCCATAAAATACGTACCTGTGTCGGATAAATCTCCACTTTATCGAAAATCACTTTCTGTCCTTCCAGTTCTACCGTGCGGTTTAATTCTATGGTGCGCACATTAAACAGGCTTCCCTGGTCAATGGCAAGGGGTATCTGCATACACGCTACTTCTTCGTATTCCGGTCTTGGCTCTTCAAAATGAGCAATCGAATTCGCTGTGCCGGACAGTTCTCTTCCCGCTTCGATTTTTTTCTGTTCTTCATCGGAAAACGGCAGCGCCTTTTTCACAATCAGCTGTAATATCACCTGTTCCGAAAGCGTATCCTCTCCGGTGAAATGAAATTTCACCTCATTCAGCGCCTGTTTTTCTTCTTCCGATAACGGATAATCCCAGGTAGCTCCGCATTTCAGTTCACTGCCGTCAGCGGCAAGCAGATTAAAATCAAACTGATAATCTTCACCGGTTTCGCTGTTTTTCTCCGTAATCTCCGGCATTTTATAATAAACGGTCAGGTTACGCGGGTCTGCAACCAGATACTCCACATCCAGCTGATATCCGTTATCCTCTGCAGTCTGTTTTATCAGCTGCACATACTGATGCTCAATGGCTGCTTTCATACTAGGGTCAAAGGCTACAGCCAGTACAAGCTCCCGCACAATCGGCACTTTTGCTGCCGCCTGGGCAAAGGCAGGCGACAGATTGACCGCTCCGGTAAACAGCAAAACAGTACATGCCGCAACTGCTGCCGCTTTCTGTACGCGAGGAATCCATTTCTGCGGCCGTGTTTCTGCCATACGCTGCCGGGTCTGAAACAGCAGTTCTTCCGATGGCTCAATAGTCTGATTCAGTTGCTGAAATCTGTTCTGATATTCCTGCATCCGCTGTGCCCCCTTCCCATTGTTCTTTTAACAGTTTATCCTTTAACATGGTGCGTCCCCGGCTCAGCTGCATGCGCACGGTTCCGGCCGGAATCTGCTGAATTCGGCTGATTTCCTCTGCTGTAAGCCCTTCATAATAATGTAAATGCAGCACCGTTCTGTATTTTGCCGGCAGAGCCGCAAGCGATTCTGCCAGCATCTGTGTATCTTCATTTTCATAGCAAACCGGCTGTTCCTCAGCTTCTGTCAACGTTGTGGTTTTCCGATGCCATGCCGACATCCAGAGATTCTTACAGCAGTTGATTGTGGTGCGCAGGAACCATGCCTTGCCGTGTTCATAACTTTCAAACACCGGTGCACGACGCACATAACGGAGAAACACCTCCTGAAAAATATCATCGGCATCGTGCCGGTTCTGCAGCCGGGCATACGCCAGCCGATACACCATATTGCCATAACAGCTTATCATATCGCTGTCATTGGACCAGTTTTCCGATACACTGGTCTGATTTTTCAGCTGTTCCATCTCACCACCCCCTTTTACCTTATATACCAGACAACTCTGCCGTGTGCAACATCGTCAGAAAAATTTTTTAATTATTTTTTATTATTGGGAATCAAATAAAAAACTTCTGTCACACAAACATGTATAACAGAAGTTTGGTAATACTATCGTCATTTAAATTCGTTTCCGGCAAATGCTTGTTTCACATCGTCTGCTGTAATTCCAACCGGGCAGACAAAATCAGTAAGCGCATCCAGACCGTTTTCGACTGTCAGTTTTCCGTTTACTGCGCCCAGACCAACCTGTTTTGCGGTCAGCAGTGTATCCGGCCAGTTATTCTGTTCGGCCAGTGCTTTTAAACTGCTGTAACATGCGCCGCAATCCAGACATTTTAACAGATTTCCGCAGCCTTTTTCGATTAATTTGCGGCGGCCGTTATCCAGCAGGATCAGATGCACTTCCAGAGGACCATGCACACCAAAGGCCATCTGATATTCAATATCTGCTGTGCGGCTCTGTCCGGAAATCAGCGAATAATAAGCCGGATTCTGTTTTCCCAGCCCGTAAATAGACGCTGTCTGAATTCCACGCAGTGCATGTTCCGCCGTATCATACAGACGGTCATAACCAGCTACTACAATGTGCCGATACGGCATGTTGGATACCGTACGGCCATTGCCTTCACTCTCACCGATAATAATGGTGCCGCTGGCAGCCACAATTGCCTGCACATTGGTAACACCGTAATCAGACGTCAGAACGGCCTGACGGATTTTCTGCTGCACCGCTTTGTTCAGTTTGAAAGGATTATCCGTTTCCTGTCCTGCGTAATCCTGCAGCGCTTTTATAATATCTTCCTGGCTCATCCCTTCCAGATTAGCCAGCTGCGGATGTTTATAGCCGGTTCTGCCTGCCTGTTTCACCACAATCTCACCCACATCCGTGAGGGCTGCATTCTTGTTTTCCTTTTGCATCAGCGCATCAAAACCGATTTCCTCCAGTTCCGGATTATAAAAACGCACCAGTTTCTGCTGACCGGCACACAGCCCGGAAATAATTTCACAAGCCTTTTCCGCATCTTCCGCATGATATACAATGGTCCCTTTTCCCTTCAGTGCCTCTTCCGTCTGCGTAAGATACGCATCCAGATGTTCAACCATATCGGCTCTTGCTTTTCCGGTAGAGGCAATCACATCTGCATAATCCGGAAGAAGCGCGTCTCGTTTTTCTGCAATTTTCTTCAACTGTTTCATCTGATTTTACCTCCCCGATATGCTGCAGCCAGAATCTGCGCCACATGTACAACTTCCTGCTTTCCGCCTGCACGATTCACACCGTCTTTCAGATGCATTACACAGCCCGGACAGCTGGCCACGATATAATCTGCTTCGGTAGCCTGTGCTTTTTTAATTTTTGCATCGTTCACCCGTTTTGATAAATCGTAATAGAACAAGCTAAAACTTCCGCCAAACCCGCAGCAGCTCGCCGCATCTTCCATTTCCCGCAGTTCCGCACCGGCACCCTGCAGCAGTTTTCGTGGTTCTTCCGTAATTTGCAGTCCGCGCGCCATATGGCAGGAATCATGATAAGTCACACTGACCGGTGTTTTCAGTTCCGGCACCGATACTTTCAATACATTGAACAGATAATCGTTCAAATCAATCACTTTTGCCCGCACATTTTCATACTGAACGGTCAGCATTGAATTATTCTCCTGCTGAATCAGCGCTTCCCATTCCTCTTTCACCGTTGTTGCACAGGACGGGCAGGCAAATACAATATAGTCATACATATCGCCGTAAAACAGGCTGATATTCGTTTTCGCCAGTTTCAGCGCGGTTTCTCTGTCGCCGCTCATCAGAGCCGGCAGACCGCAGCAGGCCTCTTTCTGATAGGTCACCATCTGCACATTGTTTGCCGCCAGAATATCATACACATCCAGCCCCAGCTGCGGATTTGCATAATTAATCAGACAGCCGCCAAAAAAGGCCACACGAGATGCCGGTTTTGCCAGCGGTGATTTTTTCTTCAGAAGTTCCGAAAACGATTCTTTTGCCAGTGTCGGCAGCAGACGGTCACTCGGAACCCCCATTTTTTCCAGGTTAAGACGCAGTGTAGCACCTTTGTCATTCCGTTTTAAACCGATTCCCTGGACATTTCGCGCCACTTTCATCAGCGGAGCCAGATGATTGCTGCCCAGCACGTTAAATACAGACTGCTTTGCCGTGCCAAGCCCTTCTTCTTTTACAATTTTACTGCGCAGTTCCGAAATCATTTCCGGCGTATGCATTCCAACGGCACAGGCTTCTTCACATCGTTTACAACCGATGCAGAGCGACAGCCCTGCCTCCTGCGCCTTATCCAGACCGTTCCCGTGGAATGCCGAGAATACAGCCCCTCTGCCGCCCAGATATTTATAACCATAATGCTGGCCAATTTCCGCATAAACCGGACAGAAATTCAGACAGCTGCCGCAGTTGATGCAGTATAACGCTTCACCAAAGCCTTCTTTTACCGCTTCCCGGCGTCCCTGTGTCATCAGCACCACATGAACCTCTTCCGGCCCCTGTGCGGAGCCCAAAAAGGCCAGTTCCTCATTGTTATACCGGCTCACACCGTCAATTACCGAAATATAGGTCCCGATATCCTGCCCTACCCCGTAAGTAGCAGCCGCTTTTACAACGGTTAATCCGTCTGTAAATTTCGGTACCACTTTCTCAATGCCGGCAATGGCAATATGTACCCGCGGCATACTGGTTACACAGCGGATGTTGCCTTCGTTTTCCGTCAAAAAGATAGAGCCGGTCTCCGCGTCAATGGCATTGGCACCGGAAATACCGATTTCTGCCGTTGTCAGATATTCGCGCAGGCTTTCTCTTGCTGCCCGCACCAGTGTTTTGAGGTCGCATTCTAGTTCACGGCCTACGTTGTCAGATAAGAGTGTGGTAACATCCTCAATTGGAATATGAATCGCCGGTACCATTGTATGAGTAGATTTATCTTTCCCTTCCAGCTGTACCAGACGGTCGCCCAGGTCGGTTTCTATCACTTTTGCGCCCTGCTCCTGCAGATATTTGGCAATGCCGATTTCTTTCCCTGCATTGGTTTTTGATTTTACGACGAGCTGCTGCCCCACAATATCGGCAATATACTGCTTTGCCTGTTCTTCGGTTTCCGCCACATACACCTGCACCCCTTTGGCTTTCATGGATGCAATTGCCTGTTCCAGCAGTTCATCCATATGGGCAATGGAATATTCTTTCAGTTCTCGCAGCTGTTGTGTCAAATCAGGATGTTTCTGCACCATACGCTGCATCCCCGGACGAATAACACCAAACGCACGATGACGCCCCTTCCAGGCCTCCTGGTCATTTAAGCCTTCCTGAATCTTTCCGGATAAATCAATATGTGCCATACGAACCCCTTCTTTCTTGTTCCGTTCTTTCTATTTTCACTGCTCGTAATTCTTTCACTTTCCTCTATTGTAGCAGTTTGGCGTTAAAATACAATCCTTCATCTGCACAGAACCCCCGGAATACACAGTATAAACTGAATATTCCGGGGGTCCGTTTTTTTGTGCTGTTGCTGTTATTGTAATTTATTTTATTCTGCCTGCTCTGCGCACAGAAGTTTCTGCCCGGCAATAGCCATCTGGTTTTCATCCAGCAGCCAGTCGGCATTCAGCAGAACAATGCGGTTGTCTTTGCAGAGAATCCACTCGTTTACATAAAGATTGCCATGAAAATACTGATATGCCGCATCGGCGCCCCACGGCTCCGCATCTACCGGCCGATAGCATACATCATCGCCCAGAATACGTTTTGCGCTTTCATCCTGTTCCAGATAATCATTCAGGCAGAACGCATAAAGCGCTTCCATTTTTACATCGGTAATCTCATATTCCAGTGTCGGCATTTTCGTTTCGCCCAGCGTATGCCACAAATGCTGCCGATATTCATAATGAGCCATCAAAGGAGAGCTGCTTCCATCCGCTTTATAGGAATAGTTTGGATGATACGCATCCAGCAGATCCTGAACGGTTAACGGAAGTTCATCCCGGTAGATTTCATATTTCCGGCCATCTTCTGTTGTATACACTGCCACCGATTCATCACTGAACCAGTCATACTGCAGCGATGCAACCACAACGGCAGTAATCATCAGAAATGTCAATACAAATACTATCAGAATCGTAATAATCCAGTTGGCAGCTTTCGATACACCGGCTTTTTTGAGCCGCCGCTGCAGCAGTTCTATTACGGCGCACATAATTGTAAACTGGGTCAGATACACCACCATAAACAAACCTGCGCCATTGCCATTCGCCTGCAGAAAAGTAACCATAAATACGATGAGAAACAATACGGTAAGTACCAGTGTCACTTTCTGAATCGTCTGATATTTAGGACTTTCCGCACAGGTACCGCCCTCCGCCACCGCTTTCTCCGAACGGCGGCACCATCTGAAATAGCTGAACAGATTTGCAATGTTCGCAATGGTTACATATACCATAAACGCCACCAGAAGCAGTTTATAGTTCTGGGCAAAAAACTCTACCGGGTCGGATAAATTAACCTGCTGTGCCAGCAATAGAAACATAAGTACAAGTACGGCAATCTGCCCCGGAAGAAAAGATTTTTTCATCGATTTCTTTATAACATCCAGACGCATTTTTTCATCGGTTTCTATCGGAATTGGATTTTCTTCCGCACTGCAGAAAATCTGCATCTGTTCCCAGTCACCGATTTTCTCCCAGCCGGCCTCTGCACAATAATCCTCCAGCGTCAGCTGGTTGTCGGTCGGCTCCGGATTTAAATCCGATGCATCGGGTACATAGGTGACCGCGTATTTTAAATCTGCCGGTTCTATTCTGCGATATTTCCAGCTGTAACGGCCTACTTTCTCCAGTTTCCAGCCATTCTGCGCCATTTTACTTAAATGTTTTTCCACGCCGCGATAATCAAACAGCAGAAAGGTTTCCAGGCGGCGTTTTACATCTTTATCTCCAAACAGTTTCACGATAATTCCTCCTCTCGCAGATAGCGCTGATAGTCCGCAATCTGTGCACACAGCCTCTGATATTCCTCGTCCAGACGGGTGCGGCCTTTCTCCGTTAACAGATAGCTCCGGCGACGTCCTTCCACTTTTGTTTCATAAATCATTTTTGCATCCACAAACTGTTCCAGCAGGTTATACAGCGTTCCGGGGCCAACCGTTACTCGGCCTCCTGTCATCTGTTTTACCTGCTCCATTATATCCATACCGCAGCACTCAACACGCAGACACAGCAGAATATAAAACATTGGCTCCGTCAGTGTCTGAAACTTTTCTCTCGGCATATCATCGCCCCCTTTTTTCACTAAAGAAGACTATATACAGAGCAACACAAACAGCAATCCATACCGCTATTTCCATTTTGCTGCCCCCTTCCTCTATGTCCAGAACTTTATATCGAATATCGTTATTATACTTTTATTGTATTATCGATATTCGTTATTGTCAATATTATTCTTGTGAAAGTACACAAAAAAGCAGCCTGTGTATCACAAGCTGCTTTTGGAATCCGATTCTGTTTTGTCTGTTATCCGTTTAAAAGTATTCTGCTGCATATAAACTGTGTCTGTTGTTTCATCCAGTACTATATCTCAATTCTGCATCTGCTGCTGCGGTAACATGTTTTTGTTCAGCGCGGTTCTACAATTAATTTGATGGCTGTGCGCTCTTCCTCGTCAATCATGATGTCGGTAAAAGCGGGAATGCAAATCAGGTCAATTCCACTCGGTGCTACAAACCCTCGTGCAATCGCCACTGCTTTCACTGCCTGATTCAGTGCACCGGCGCCGATGGCCTGCATTTCTGCACCGCCACGCTCCCGGATGACTCCGGCCAGTGCCCCTGCTACAGAATTTGGATTCGATTTTGCTGAAACTTTTAATACTTCCATAAACGTTACCTCCTGAGTAATTGAAATAGTAATATCTGGAATATTAATATATATTCAACAACTCAGAAAATATTCCTGTTTCGGAACTATAAATTTTATCAGATTTTTCCAGTTAAAATTTTTATACCTGAATCGGTAGAATGGATTTTGCCATACCGGTTTTATCATCCAGTTCCACAACGACTGCACAGAGCTTTGCCTCGCCTTCGGCATGCTGAAACCGAACCGGAATCTGGGTTACAAACTGCTGCACCGACAGCTCGGTTTTCACACCCAGCACCGAATGAACGGCGCCGGTCATCCCCACATCACTGATATAAGCGGTACCTTTCGGCAATACACAGGCATCGGCTGTCTGTACATGGGTATGCGTTCCCAGCACCGCACCGGCACGGCCATCCACATAATTGGCAAAAGCAATTTTCTCAGATGTTGCCTCCGCGTGCAAATCAATAATAATGTGTCGAACCCCCTGCTGTTTCAGGTCTTTCAGCAAATCATCAATCATAGTAAACGGCGATGGCAGCGAGCTTACAAATACATTGCCCAAAAGATTCACCACAGCCACCTGCACACGGCCCATATCTACAATGGTATAACCCTTGCCAGGTGTGCCTGCCGGATAATTAAGCGGCCGGATAATCGCATCTTCCCGGTCGATAAAATTGTAAATTTCCTGATTGGCCCAGGCATGATTGCCCAGAGTCACTACATCTGCACCGGCAAAGCGTAAATCGCGAAACTGTTTTTCGGTAATGCCGTTTCGTTCTGCCGCATTCTCCCCGTTTACGATTACCAGATCTGCGCCATACTGCCGTTTTAACCGGCCCAGTTCCTGTGTCGCTTTATCCATACCGCATGTTCCGGTAATATCACCAACAAATAATATCTTCAATCGTTGTTCCCCCTGCCGTTATTCCTCCTGTATAAATTCCCGCAGCATCACCTGCCGGGAAATCCGGTGCCCGCAGGCACACCAGTTTACAAAATGTTCACAGTTGTTCCAGAGAAAATGATATCCGCCAAACCGGCTTCCTACCTGACACAACGCCCTTCGTGCCACAAGTTCTTCCGGAAAGGCAAACCGCACCTCACAGGCTTCACAGACATCACCTGCTCTGGCAAAATCCGCAATGCCGGTTCTCTGAATCCAGGCATTGGCATGAATATCCTGCCGTTTTCCTCTGAAATGCACAACCGTTCCATCATCCAGCGCAATGCCGTAATGACGAAACGTTAAAAACCCATCCTCCATCTGCTGAAACAGGATTCGCTGCATGGTCTGCTGTTTCCAGTCAGAAACTGTTTTACGAATCAGTTCCCGCTCCATAGGGCTGATATGACGAACCACATAAATTGCACGGCAACGCATACATCTCACCTCGCTGTTTTTTACAGCTTATGTGAGATAGCCGCCAAACGTGCTATCTGCCGTACCTTTTCATTTTTTCATACAATGCTGCACTGTCTGCGGCAGGAATCTCCTGCACCTGACCAATCTGCGCAGCCAGACATGCCGCTCTGGCACCATCCTCTAAAATCTGCGCCAGCATATAGGCACGTTCCATAGTATCCGATACCGCAACGGCGCCATGGTTTGCCAGAAGGCACCCGTTTGCTTCTTTCAGCGCTTCTGCTGTTTTCTGAGCCAGCATGTCACTGCCCGGCTGATAATACGTTACCAGCGGAATATTCCCCGGCGCAATCATACCCATTTCGCCAATAACCGGGCCAAGTGTTTTTCCGCTGGATGCATACGCTGTACAGTAAGCCGAATGGGTATGCATAATGGCATTGCAGTCAGGGCGAGCCGCATAAACGGCACAGTGCATTGGAAGTTCCGATGATGGTTTATACCGGTTGCTTACGCCCTCCACCATGCTGCCGTCTAATCGCAGCAGACAGATATCCTCCGGCTGCATAGAATCATATAACACCCCGGATGGTGTAATGGCCAGCAGATTATGTTCCCTGTCCACGGCGCTCACATTGCCGAAACTGCCGCTGCTTAAACCGTCTCTAGCCATATTTTTTGCCGCATCCACCACCTGCTGCTGCAATGTTCTGGCATTGCACTGTATTGCCGGTTCTCCTCTGCGAAGTGCTTCCAGATTCTGCTGAAACGGCGGAAATGCTACACCTTTTTCTGTAATAATGGCTGTGATATAGCGTTCCGGTGTCACATCAAAGGCCGGGTTAAAAATCGCCGCCCCGTCCGGCACTGTCTGCCGCCCGTTAAACTGACGGATTTCTTCTTCTTTGCGCTGTTCAATTGGAATCTGTGTTCCGTTTTCAATCGCAAAATCCACTGTGGAAAGCGGTGCTGCCACATAAAACGGAATACCGTGTTCCTTCGCCAGAATGGCCACTGTGTATGTGCCGATTTTATTGGCTGTATCCCCGTTGGAGGCAATCCGGTCTGCACCTACAATCACCGCCTGCACATTTCCCTGCGCCATCACAACACCGGCCATGTTATCGCAGATGCTTGTAACCGGGATGCCACTCTGGCTCAGTTCCCATGCAGTCAGCCGTGCACCCTGCAAAAGCGGACGGGTTTCATCCGAATATACAGCAATCGGCTTGTTGCGTTCCTGCATCATATAGGCAGGCGCCAGCGCTGTGCCGTACATACTGGTCGCCAGCGCCCCGGCATTACAGTGGGTCAGCATTGCCTGAAAACCCGGAATCTGTTCCAGAAGGTCTGCACCGTGTTCCCCGATGGCACGACATGCCGCAATATCTTCCGCCAGCATTTTTTCACATTCTTTTAAAAGGCCTTTCACCAGAGTTTCGGTATCATCTCCCGATTCTGCCAGCCGCTCCGCCACTTCCCCCATACGGGTAACCGCCCAGTGCAGATTTACCGCCGTCGGACGGGAAGTATCCAGATAGGCTCCGGTTTCTTTCACTTCTGCCGCAAAATTTTCCCGGTTTAAGAGGCCCGCCTCCAGTTTACGCGCTGCGCCCAGATAAACACCAAAGGCACCCGCCAGCCCGATTGCCGGTGCTCCGCGCACCACCAGCCGCTTAATGGCATCCCACATCTGTTCCGCTGTAACAATCTCCTGCACATCCAGCTCCACTGGAAGCTTTGTCTGGTCAATTAAAAATACTTTATCGCCTTCCAGCCATATTGGTTTTGGCAGCATATACAAACACATCCTTTGCGTAATCATTTCTGTTTTTCTGATACGATTATACAATAAAATATTCCCCTGCAAAAGTAATAACCGCCGAAAAGATGCGATAAAATAAACACAAAACAAAAAGACTTACAGCAAACCAACTAACGGCAAAAGCCTTGCTGGTTTCTTCAAACACTGTAAGTCCTTCACAACCCCGCCAGAAGAGCACAGGTCGTTCCAGCAGGGTATCTCTAGTATGTGCGGCACTGCCGAATTCATACTGGCAATAAAAAACATCCTCCCTGTAACATACAGAGAGGATCTAATAAAATCATTTTCTTTTTCAGATTATCTGCCGCCAATGGCATCGGCAAAACGCTGCAAAGGCAGCAGAAGCAGCACAATAATACTCAGTGCCCCTTCTAAGCCATTGCTCATCATGTTATATACAATAGAATATACCCACGGGTTCATCCCCTCAGGTGCATAGCTTCCAAAATAGATTGCCCCGGACAGAATGTTGCAGCTTACGCTTAACAAAACCGCAATCGCAGCACCCAGAAATACTTTTCCTTTGTGCTGACATCCCCAGAATCCGGCCAGACCAAGCAGTGTGTACGGCAGAATATAATCCAGCAGAAACTGCGCCGGATGCACAATATACACACCGTTAATCATAGAAAGCAAACCGAGAGTCAAACCTCCCAGCAGCCCGGCTTTATTGCCCAGCAATACTGCCAGAAGCAGTATGGGCATCATAGAACACAGACTGACGCTTCCGCCATAAGGCATAGTAAAAAGTTTAATGCTGTTCAGTACAAAAGCGATTGCAGCAAATAATGCAATCATGACAATGGTTCTTACATTGGTGTTTCTCATAGTGGTTTCCTCCGCTGGTATTATCCAGATCAGGTTTGAGGGTCGATAGAATTCTATCTCTCAGCCGTAGCGCCCCTACCTACTCTAAATATTATTTTTTATCTGCCTCAGATTATAGCACACGCTTCTTTTCTATGCAACAAAATGAAATTTATGAGCAGTATTTCAAAACATTTACGGTTGCTGTTTCTTTTCAGACAATTCATCGATGGTCTGTTCCATCATTTCCATAAATATTTTATCAATTCGACTCAATTTATATTTTCTGTTATAAATATAACCCACTTCAATCTCCAGTTTTCGGTCTGCAATCGGAATTGCCCGAATCAGGTCATGTCTCAGATAAAAATCATCCTGCGACATAAACTCTGGAAAAAATGCCACATAATCGCCTTCTGCAATCATCCGTTTCAGCAGTTCAAGGTTGTCGGTGCGAAATGTAATATTGGGAATCACATCTTTACCAAGAGCCTCTGTCCATACCGCCTTGTCTTTCTGAAATTCCTCACGGTATGCAATGTATGGCAGTTTTAACACATCTTCCATTCTTATACTCTCTGCATCCCAGAAGGAGGATTCAGGACCAACATACAGCAAATACCTGTCACTGAATAAAGGAACATATTCTAATTCATTACTCAGCATTTCATCATCATGAATAATAATCCCAATATTATCAATGCCGGTCAATACATTATGAATAATCTGAGAACTCTCCGCTGTTGTCGCATCCAGTGTAAACACCTGCCCAGCTTCTTTCAGTTTCATAATGATGCGAGGCAGAAGATGATTATAAAACAGAACAATCGAAGACAGCTGAACAACACCTTTCTGCTCGTGACCGCTGACTTCCTGAATCATCTCTTCAATCGTATTAAAAATAATTTCCGTTTTTTCCAGCACAACCTGCCCGGCCTCTGTCGGTGTAACACCGCGGCTGGTACGGCGCAGAAGTGTTACGCCCAGTTCTTTCTCAAGTTTTGTTATGCTGGCACTGAATGACGGCTGCGAAATAAAATTCTCCTCCGCAGCTACCGATATTGACTTATATTTCACCGCTTCTGAGAAATGGTGCAACTGTTCTAATTTCATAGGAAGCGCTCCTTTTCTGGCACAACTGTGCTTTTGCAGACATCCGCCCGTTAATACTAATTACGAAATCCTTCTTTATCATAAACATTATAAACGAAAAAAGAGTTTCCGAAAAGATTTTATTATATCTCATATCGACAAAACACTCTTAAAAAATAAACATCAATTATGTATACTATAAGCAAGATAAGAATTCCGGAATTCATATGAATACTTATAGTTTAAACGGTAACAAACAAAACAGGACGGTGAATGTACTTTGAATAACTCACAAACACTGAATAAAAATCAGCTCATAAAATGGGCTGTAGTCTTTATCGCCGCAGCAGGCATCTGGTTTATGCCAGGTAACGAGATTTATACACCAGAGGTTAAAAAATTCCTTTTCGTTACAGCAGTGGGAATTTTGCTGGTTGCTTTTGAACTGGTTGATCTGATGGCAGTTTCCATGATGTTCCCGGTTGGTTACATTCTCTTTGGGCTGGCACCAAATGCATCTGCCTATGGCGCATGGCTCGGCACAACTCCATTAGTCGTTATCGGCGGCTATATGATTGCAAATGTAATGGATCGTATCGGTCTGTTAAAACGAATCGCCTACTGGTGCATTTTAAAGGTCGGCGGAAGCTATTACGGTCTGCTCTATGGTGTACTGATTGCCGGATGTGTATTGAATACCGCTACTGGCGGCAATGCATGGGTTATCATGGCTGCATTTACCTTTGGGCTTTGCAAAACATTCAATCTTGGAAAAACTATGGACTCTGCCTTGATTATGTTCGTCGGGGCACTCTCAGCAGCAGCTTCCTGTGTATTTATCTACACGCCATATTTTCTTTCCATTCTGTTTAACTCTGCTGCAATGGCAGGTGCTGACTACACTCCAAGCTGGACAACCTACTTTGTCCAGATGGCTCCATATCTCATTTTTATTCTGGCTCTGGTATTCATTCTGCCGAAAATCTTTAAACCTACCAAAAAATTACCGGGAAAAGAATTTTTCCAGCAGGAATATGAAAAACTGGGCCCTATGAGTAAAGATGAAAAAATCGGTACTGGTTTCATGATTCTGTTGATTGCTTTCATGCTGACCGGTTCGATCCACGGTATGGAATTAGACTGGGCCTTCATCATTATTCCATGGCTCATGTTCCTGCCGGTTGTAAAAGTAGCCGATGCGGAAGATGTGAAAAATGTGGATTTCAGCATGGTATTCTTCTGTGTTGCCTGCCTGTCTATCGGGAATGTGTCTAACTATCTGGGAATCGGTGCAATGGTGGCAAATCTTCTGATTCCAGTTCTGGAACCACTCTCCTCTACTGTTGTAGTGGGCGCTATTTATCTGATTGGTGTGGTTCTCAACTTCCTTCTGACACCTTTTGCAATTCTTGGCGGTTTCAGTGAACCGATTGCACAGGTTGCAGCCGGGTTAGGAATTAACCCTGTTGGTGCATTGTACAGTCTGTATTTAGGCTGTGACCAGGTATTTCTTCCTTATGAATATCTGAGTTATCTGATTTTCTACGCTTTTGGTCTGATGAAAATGACAGACTTTATCAAACTGGCTGCCACCAAAACCGTACTGGCCACTCTGGTTGCATTCTTCATTATGATTCCGTGGTGGACCTTCCTTGGTCTTCTGTAAAAAGCAACTCAAATGTTTAATCGCATTTTAATCTCTGATTGCAAATAGTAATCACTCGATTGTATTTTAAAAATTTTCTGAATTTAAAGGAGCTATCTATTATGAAAAGACAGGCTTTTACAAACAAATTATTAATCCTGGGCGTTGACGGTATGGACCCTCGCATTAGCAAACGCATGATGGACGAAGGCAGAATGCCAAACCTGAAAGCTTTCCGTGAAAAAGGTTCCACCCGTGATGATATGGTTCTGCTGGGTGCAATCCCGACTATTACACCTCCATGCTGGACAACTCTGGCTACCGGTGCATATCCTGGCACTCACGGTATCACCTGCTACTGGAGACAGTCTCCAGAAAGTCTGGATGCAGTTGTTTATAATATGGATTCCAGAAACTGTACAGCAGAACAGATGTGGAATGTTACCACTGAGGCTGGTCTGAAAACACTGGTATGGCACTGGCCTGGTTCCTCCTGGCCTCCAACCTCTAACAGCGAACTGTTAAGCGTTGTTGACGGTACTCAGCCCGGGTCTGTAAATATGGGTGTTGCGCAGATGGACTGGGAAAAAATTATTGTTGCTGCTCCAGACATCGAATCTGTGAAATACGCTCCTCGTGTTGAAAAAGCTGCCGGTGTTGGCTGCATTATGACCGATATTGATGACATGATTGTAGGCGATAATGATGATGAAATGATGGAACTGTGGTGGGGTGACGAAGCCCGTAAAGGCGGTGAAATCCGTACCTATGTAACCTGTCTGGATGACACCGAAATGATGATTGGTGCAAAAGTTGCGTATGATATCATCAATTCTCCTCTGAAAGATGCAGAAAAATGGGCCGCTGCTCCAGAAGGTGCAAAAGAATTCACCATTTTAACATCCGGCGGTATTATGAGACGCCCTGCATTAATCCTGAAAAATGAAAACGGCGAATATGACCGTGTTGCTATTTATAAAAACAAAAAAGCAACCGAACCAATTGTTGTGGTTCCGGTTGGCGAAATGGTAAGTGCTGTTGACGATGTTACCAAAAAAGAAGAAACCAAACCTTGCTACCGTTCCTACAAATTATTAGAACTGGCTCCAGACGGTTCTATGGTTCGTCTGTGGATCAGTAACGCTCTGGATATTGCCAACGATATGCTGTGGCACCCTGTAGCTCTGCACAAGCAGGTTATTGAAGGCGTTGGTCATGTTCCTCCTGTAAGTTTAATCGGCGGGGAAGAATCGGAGCTGGTTGATAAAATCTTTGAACCATCCTGGGATGTATACAACCAGTGGCAGGCGGACTGCTTAGAATACCTGATTAAAGAAAACGACTACGATGTTGTATTCAGCCATCTGCATAATGTGGACTGTGCCGGCCATCAGATCTGGCATTTAGGCAAAACTCTGGGCCCATGGAAACATACCGATGAAGTAACCTATCAGGGCTTAATTGAACGCTTCTATGAACAGACCGACCGTTATCTTGGGCGTTTCCTGCATCTGTTAGATGAAGGCTGGACCATTTTCGTTCTGTCTGACCACGGTTTAATCGTTGGCGAAAATGTTCCACCAATTCTGGGCGAATACGGTGGTTTAAACACCAAAGTTATGGAAGAACTGGGTTATACCGTTATGAAAAAAGATGAAAACGGCAATTCCACAAACGAAGTGGACTGGGAAAAAACCCGTGCAGTACAGATTCGCAGCAACTATATTTATGTGAACCTGAAAGGTCGCGATAAAACAGGTATTGTAGACCCAGCCGATAAATACGATTTAGAAACTGAAATCATCAACGACCTGTATAATTACAGAGACCCTGAAACAGGCAAACGTGTTGTAGGCATTGCGCTGCGCAACAAAGACGGCGTTCTGCTGGGGGTAAACGGCCCTCAGTGCGGTGATATCTTCTTCTCTATCGAAGAAGGCTTCAACCGTCTGCATGGTGACAGCTTATCTACTTCTCTGGGCTATTTTGAAACATCGGTATCTCCGATTTTTGTAGCTGCCGGTTCCGGTATTAAAGAAAACTTTATTACCGAACGTACCATCCGTCAGGTGGATGTTACACCTACAATCGCAGCACTGTTAGGGGTTCGCTTCCCGGCTCAGTGTGAAGGTGCTCCGGTATATCAGATTCTGTCTGAAGAATTTTAATATTTGTGTTCTATCATCTCTTTCTTAAGCAGAACCCCGCCAGTCACTCTGACAGGCGGGGTTCCCTATTAGAATCTGTTATTGACTCTCTGAAAGGAGGATTTATCATGCATAATCTATTTTTAGCCGGGGGGATCCTCACTGAAATCATCGGTTCAACGCTGTTGAAATTCACAGATGGTTTTCGCAATAAACCACTGGCTCTGTTCTGTCTGCTGGCATACGGTATCTCTTATTATCTTGTAGCGCTGGCTATGCGTGTGCTTCCGCTTAACGTAGCATATGCCACATGGAATGGTGCCGGTACTATGCTGACTATGGTTATTGGTATGGTGCTGTTTAAAGAAAAATTCCGCCCTTCCGGTTATATAGGGCTTATACTCCTGCTGGGCGGTATTGTTGCTCTGAATCTGCTGTAATCTCAGAAATAATTTATTTACTTCCGTTCTATTTTAAACATATTCGCAAGAAAGAAGGTCTAGTATGTACATTGCTTTGCAAATGACTGGAACAGTTCTGCTCAGTCTTATTGGCTCTACTATGTTGAAGTTATCTGACGGATTTTCAAATCTGCCTCCAACATTACTTTTTATTGTCACCTATTGTCTGGCATTTTATCTGTTTTCTCTGGCTCTGCGCACACTTCCGCTTTCCGTCGGTTATGCAGTCTGGTCGGGATGCAGTACTGCAGGTAATGCACTGGTAGGGCATATCTGCTTTAACGAATCACTTGGCATTGCTCATATTTTTGTATTGCTAGTTATCATTCTTGGTATTATACTGATTAACAATGCCCGGATTACAAACGAACTATCATAGAAAGGACGTCCTCATGCAATATTATTTATATCTTGCCATTGCAATTGTTGGTGAGCTGGTTGGTACAACATGTCTAAAATACTCCGCCGGTTTTACAAAATTCTTTCCAACACTGCTGACAATTGTCGCCTATACCATCTGTTTTTTCTTCTTTTCGCGTGCTCTAAACGGAATCAATCTAAATATCGCCTATGCCACCTGGTCAGCACTTGGAATTGTGGTTGCCACTCTACTCTCCGTATTTCTGTTTAGCGAACAGATTACACCAATGGGAATTCTGGGAACTATTATTTTAATCATCGGTGTACTGATTCTCAATCTGGCTGGAAGCCCTCACTAAACAAAGAAAACACACAGAGAACTACTCCCTGTGTGTTTCTGCATTTATTCGATTATTCCAAATTTTTCTTTTATCTTTCCTCGCCTATGCATACAGCCTCTGCATAGCATTCTCTTCTTTTATTTTTTCAATAGCTGCCTCTACTGCTGCAATATCCCCAAAAATCGCAAGTAAAATCATATTCTGCGGACAGCTCCCCCGCACATCACACACGGTTACATCAGACATTTTTTCTGCAGTGTCTGCCGCACAAATCATATCTATCAGTTTGCCCTGTACCAGTCCAACTGCATGAGCGTAATCAACTGTTTCATCCGTCGGAATACTGATTCGGCTTTTCAGAATATCCATTGTGCCGTAGGATGGCGATTTAATAATACGAATATCCATACAATTCCTCCTAATGCCGAATAACACGAACCGGCAGATTATACTGACGAATCCAGCTTTCAATGCGGTCTAAATCTGTCTCACTCAGGCTTGGATCACCTTCTATGGCATATGTTTTACCGAGTTGCTGGTATTTGTTCACGCCTAATTTATGATAGGGAAGTAAATCAATCCCCTGAAAATTCGGCATAGTTCTATATGGTTTCAGGGTTTCTGCTACCGCCTGAATTTCTTCACGGCTGTCATTAATATTTTTTAACAGCGGCATTCGGATTTTTACGTTGTAGTTCTTTATCAGCAGTGTTTCCAGGTTTTCGAGAATCTGTTCATTTGCTATACCAGTCAGTTCTTTATGCCGTCTGCCATCCAGATGTTTTAAATCAAACAAAAACAAATCTACATACTGCGCCACATTCAGGATGTCTTCCCGTCTGGCAAATCCACATGTTTCAATAGCTGTATGAATTCCTTCCTGTTTGCAGGCTTTCAGAAGTGCTGCCGCAGCCTCAGGCTGCATCAGCACCTCGCCACCGCCCAACGTAACCCCGCCTCCGGAAATATCATAGAAAAGCTTGTCTTCCATAATGATATCCACCAGTTCGGAAACAGTTTTTGTTTCCCCGACAATCGACAACGCATTCTGCATGCATGCCGATACACATGCTCCGCAACCGGTACAGGTATTGCTCCACTGCCAGTCAATCACATGATTGCCCTGCTCATTCAGCTTGTGAATGCCCTGCGGACAGGCTACCACACAGGCTGCACAGTTTATGCAGGAGGCAGCCTTGAACATCAGCCTTGGTCTGCGTTCCAGTCCTTCCGGATTGGCACACCATTTACAGCGCAACGGACAGCCCTGAAAAAAAATCAGAGTTCGCACACCCGGACCATCATACAGATTATATTTCTGAATATTAAAAATAGTCGCTTTCTGTTCCATTCTGTTCATCATAGTTCTTCATCTCAATTCTTATTTGAAACAATGATTAAAAATGAGTCAGCATCGTACGGCTGATAATCTCATCCTGCACATCCTTGCACAATTCCACAAAGAATGCACTGTAGCCTGCTACACGAACAATTAAATCTCTGTACTGTTCCGGATGTTTCTGCGCATCCAGTAACGTTTCATTGCTCAGATAATTAAACTGCATTTCACCGTTGCCCATCATGCTGGCACTTCTCAGCAATGTGATAATGCCGTTTTCGCCTTCCGGAGTATCCAGAAGCCCTGCCATCAGTTTGAAGTTATGCACCATCCCAATGTTCATATTATCACAGGCCATTTTAGACACCGATTTAATAATAGCAGTCGGACCTTTATAGTCAGCACCCTGTGTCGGGCTGATACCGTCCGATAATGGCATCCAGGCTTTTCTTCCGTTGGCAGAAGCACCGGTAATCTGTCCAAGCGGTGTATTATTGGAAATCGACAATGTGCCATGACTTAATACCGAGTACAATGTTTTGTAACGGCGATGATCTTTTTCCGTAAAGCTGATAATATCTGCGGCAATGCGGTCAGCATAATCATCATCATTTCCGTATTTCGGCGCTTCCAGACAGTCTTTTCGAATCTGTTCGTAACCGATAAAATCGGCAACCAGAGCTTCATTCAGCTGTTCCAGAGTATATTTTTTATCATCAAATACCAGCTTTTTAATTGCAGCCATAGAATCCGCATAAGTTGCCAGCCCGCTCCATACAACGCCAGGCCCAAAATTATACATAGCACCGCCGGCTGACACATCACGCCCGTTTTCCATACATCCTTCGTACATGATAGACATCAGTGGTTTCGGTGCCAGTTCTTTATGAACACGCTGCGTAATAACGGTTGCAACACTGGACCATTTTGTGATATATTCCACCTGTTTTTTTACAGCTGCCTCAAACTGTTCATAAGTTTTAAACTGGCTTAAATCGCCTAAATCCGGGCAGACCTGTTTGCCATACCATAAGGTTTTCCCGTGGTTCAGCACCAGTTCAATACAGATTGGCCACTGTGTATATGCTGTGGATGTCCACTGGTACAGGCGACCTGCTTTCTGCGGTTCTACGCAGCCCATTAAACAGTAATCACGGGCATCTTCCATAGAAACCCCTTTTGCCAGCATCATTTTGATATGCACATCATCAAAATGACAGGCCGGGAATCCCATACCGGAACGGATAACCTCCACAATTTTTTTCATATATTTCTGTGGAGACTGGTTATGAATCCGGCATGCCAATGAAGGCTGATAGATTTTCACATGACGCACCGCATCCATTAACAGATAAGTCAGGTCATTGGTAGCATCTGTCCCTTCCCGGGTTACACCGCCCACGCACATATTGACAAACGGCTGATAACCTGCAAAGAATTTAGAACCGCCTTCACTGGTAATCCACATCATTTCAGACATTTTTATCAGCATACAGCCTGCCAGTTCAAATGCCTGATAATCTGTTAAACGGCCAGCCTCTTTGTCTGCTTTATAAAATGGATACATATACTGGTCTACGCGGCCGATAGACATCCCTGTCTGATTTTCTTCCACCACCAGAAGAGATTCCACTGTCCAAACAGCCTGAATTGCCTCCCAGAAGGTTTCCGGTTTATGTGCCGGTACACGGGCATTGATTTCAGAAATTTTCTGCAGTTCCGCTTTTCTCTGTGGATTCGTTTCCCGAGCCGCCAATTCAGCTGCATACTGTGACAGACGGCGGGCATAAATCATAACCCCTTCCGTTGTATCAATAACTGATTTATAAAAATAAATCTTCTCAATATCTTCCGGATTCCCGTAATCAAGCTGTTCCAGATATGCCTTTGCCTCCTGCTGAATATCCAGCATCCCTTTTTTCATCAGAATTACATCATAACCTGGATTAGAGTCCCCGCCGCCGTTTAATGCATGATAAGAACAGTCTGACACCAACGATTCACCGGATAATTCCCATAACCCAGCTTCACGGAACTGGTCTTCACAATATTCATCAACCGATTTGCCTTTCCAGTATGGGAAAAGTTCCTCCCGCATGATACGTTTATCTTCTTCTGAAATATAAAACGGGTCCTGCGGACGATTTCCGATAGTATCAATTTCTTCTTCCATCCAGCGCCATGCCAGGTCAGGCGAAAACGCACCTGCGCGGGGAGCACCGCACGGATGCCCTACAATCAGCTCATCATCCTGAATAACCAGCGGTACTGTTTCACAGCAATAGCGAAAACATTTCGCCCGCAGCATAATTTTCGGCATCCCCGGATTTTCTTTAGCAATTTTGGTAATCGCCCTCGCACGATAAGTCGTAATACTTGGCACCTGTTTCATATAATTGGCTTTCAGCCGTTTCAGACGTTCTGTCATGCCATCCGGAATTTCTGCAGTCTGCTTTTCCTTTTCCATTTCAGCTGCAACTCTCTGAAAAGCCTCCAGCATTCTCTTACGTTCTTCCACCGGCATAGCCTTTACCGCCGCTTCAAATTTATCCGATAAATCATACACATTCATAATTCATACCTCCATCTCTAAAGCACACAAGCCTCATCATCGCAGTGATTTTACTGCATATCGTTCTGTAATCTTTCGCAGAGCCGGATGCGGACTTGCAATTACAGCAGAACTATATATCTGACCACCCATATCTTCTACAGCTTTTATCCCGGCTTCCACTGCAGAACGACAAGCTGCCACATCCCCCTCGGCCAGCACAGAAATATAACCGGAGGCCACATTTTCATAACCGATAATCTCTACATCGGCTGCCTTTCCCATTGCATCTGCAGCCTGCAGAATATATGCCAGCCCGAAAATTTCAATCATGCCGAGAGCATTCCCGTGTCTTATTCTTTCCGAATAACATTCTTCCGATTCCTCTTCTACAATTCTATGAACATTTAAGATATGATTCACTGCGTTAACAGGCCGCGGAATAACGCTGCTGGCTGTCAGTCTGCCAATAGACGCTGCTGCTCTTGCGCCGGCCTCCATTGCAGATTTACAGGCTGCCACATCGCCCTGTACAACTATCGTTACCAGTGTAGAACCTACATTTTCATATGATACCAGTTCCACATTGGCCGCTTTTAACATATAATCTGCTCCATAAACTGCTGGAACCATGCCCAGCGTCTCGATAAAGCCAATTGCCTCTCCTGTTTTTTTCTGCATATAATCGCTCCATTTCTATATCCTATGTATAAACAAATTCATACACTCATGCCATTCTTCTCTATATCTAGTATAACGAAAGATGATACTTGCGGACATAACCGTATCTCTATGCCGGGTATCAGAAAAATCGTGGATAACAGAAAAAACCACCCGGCAACCGAATGGTTGCGGATGGTTTATACAAAATATCTTATTTTTCTGAAACTGCTTTTTCGTTCTTTTTCCCCATAGGCAGTAACTCAGCCAGTAAGGTCATCATACCTTTCGGGCATGGGCAGCCTTTCATGTTAACAATCGTACCCTGATGAAGCTCATAGGTTACATGACAATGATTGGGGCAGTTTGGACAGGTAAATTCCATCATCTTATTTGTTTCTCAAAATTTCTTTTGTAGTTCTGGAGATTTTCAGAACATTCAGAGTTCTCTGTGCATTCAGTTCTTCCCTGGTTTTACCGGAATAATCTTTTAAACCTTTCCCGGTTTTGATACCCAGTGTCCCTGCCTGCAGCATTTTTACCGCCATAGGGCTTGGCTGTTTATCGTCACACAGAGTTGGATAAATCAGCTGACCAACGCCTGCTGCCACATCCCATCCGATGTAGTCCATCAGTTCCAGCGGCCCTTCAAAGGATGCTTTTAAGCCCTGATTTGCCATAAATGCAGTATCTACATCTTCCGGACTGGCCAGACCGTTATCTACCAGATAGCTGCATTCACGCAACAGAGCAGCTGTTAAACGGTTTACGATAAAACCTGGCACATACTTGTTTAAGACTGCCGGTGCTTTTTCAATGCTTAATAACAGTGCGCGGATATCATCCAGCAGGTCTTTTTCGGTCTGAGGACCTGCTACAACTTCTACCAGAGGAATTACATGGGACGGGTTGTTGAAGTGTGCAATCAAAACACGTTCCGGATGACTTACTTTTACAACATCGTACACATTCATAGCGGAAGTGGTACTTGCTAAAACAGTATCCGGACGACATGCCTGATCCAGAGAAGCAAATACATTTGCTTTGATTTCCGGAACTTCCGGAACCGCTTCGATTACCAGGTCTGCATCTGCCACTGCACTGTATTCTGTGGAGTAAGACAGATATTTTTCGGTATTCGCTGCCTGTTCTGCTGTAATAAATTCGTTTTCCAGCATAATCTGAACATTAGAAGCCACCATTTTTTTTGCTACTTCCAGTGCTTCTTCTTTTACATCAATGACTACCGTTTCATAGCCATGGGCTGCAAATGTCTGCGCAATGCCGTGACCCATAGTACCGGAACCTACAACACCGATTTTTTTAAATTCTCTCATTTTGAAAACGCCTCCTAGAATGCAAAGCCGATTTTCACATCGGTCATAACATTGATGATAGATGGTTTATCCTGAGCCAGAGCGCGGTCAATTGCAGGACCGATTTCTTCCGGTTTTGTTACCTGTTCGCCATAGCAACCAACAACTTCTGCCATTTTTTCGTAGTTGGTATCGCGCAGATACAGGCCTACGAAATCTTTCTCCTGACCGCTGCGTTTTGCTTCGGAGTTTTTAATCATGCCCCAGCAGGAGTCGTTCAAGATAACGGTTGTGATGTTAATACCATAACGCATCATGGTATCGTATTCCATAGCGCCGTAACCAAATGCACCGTCACCGGTCAGCAGAATTACTTTTTTATCCGGATGCGCCAGTTTTGCAGCCATTGCATATGGAACACCAACACCCAGAGGGCCAAAGCTGCCGGTTGCGATGGTTAACAGCTGGCCAGGACCCATTGCCGGCAGCAGCATGTTACCCCAGGAAGCAGTATCGCCGCCGTCAATTACCACGATAGTATCTTTATCGATACGCTGACGCAGTTCCGCACACAGTCTTAATGGATGAATTGGAACCTGAGGGCTTGTAAATGCCTGGCCCATGAAACCAACCATCGCGTCGCGGGATTCTACCAGCTGGCCAACCCACTCTTTATGGTCGCCAGGCTGCATGGCTTCTGTCAGCTGCGCTACGATTGTTTTTGCATCGCCAACCAGACCCAGCGCGATATCCAGCTGGTCGGTGATTGCAGCGCCGTTGATATCGATTCTTAAAATTTTTGCTGTTGGAGGGAATGCTTCTTTGGATAAGGTATAACCGGTACGGGTACCAATCATGATAATTAAATCCGCATTCTGTAACGCTGCTGCACATACTGGATGTTTATCGGAACCGATGCACATAGCCAGCGGATGATAATCCGGAACCAGACCTCTTGCAGCGTTTCTTGTAAATACAGGAATATTCCCTTTTTCAACAAAAGCTGTTACTTCTTCTGCTGCACCAGACCAGAATGCTCCAGAACCAACAATTGCAACTGGCATTTTTGCATTCTGAATCATTTCTACCGCTTTTTCAATATCTGCCTGAGATGCTGCCGGGCGTGTTTCGCACTGCCATGTATTCTGCAGATATACAGTATCTTCTTCGTAAACACAAGCTTCTACTTTATCTCTTGGAATTTCTACATAAACAGGGCCAGGAGTGTTTCTGCGCGCTTCTGCAAACGCTCTGCCAAAATATTCAGGGATACGGTTGCCGTCTGGAACCTGTCTTGCATATTTGGTACACGCTTTGAACACATCCATGGTGTTAAAGTCCTGCAGCTGGTTGCTTTCGTATTCACATACTCTTGCTTTACCGCCAACGCAGATCATTGGAGCCTGGTTGCAGTAAGCGTTAGCTGCACCTGTTACCATATTAGTAGCACCCGGGCCGGCGGTACCGGTACATACACCCGGCTGGCCGGTTGCAAATGCCCAGCCTTCTGCCATAAATGCCGCATTCATTTCATTACGTGTGCCGATAAATTTGATACCTGCCGCTTCACATGCTTCCATCATTGGATAGATGTGACCGCCTGGAATACCGAAAATATATTTTACGCCTTCTTTTTCAAATACTTTCTGAATCAGTTGCCCACCGTTTACCAGTGCCATAATAAATTCCTCCTAAAATTAAATATCAGATAGCTGTTTCATTATCAGCCTTCAAAAATTTTTAAACTTTTCACAAATTAAATCCTAGCGATCTCTCGCCACTTTTTTTGCAGCCAGACGAATCCAGCCGTAGAATACAAAGAACATCACCACAAAGATTGCCAGTGCAATCATTACCCATGTGATAGATCTTGGTACAAAACCCATCAGCAGAAGCAGAGGGAACCCGGTTAAACAAGCCCACAGTGTCTGGAAAATCAGGTTGGTACTTGCCGGTGTTTCCAGTTTCGGGTCAATCTGACGAAGCAGAATAATACCGGTACCTACTACCCCGGTCAGCATCCCGTACAGAGCCAGGAACGATTCTTCGCTGTAATCCGGGAACAGCAGTTTTGTAACATGATCCACATATACATAAGTCGCAATGGTTGCCACAATACAGGACAGAACCAGCGGAATAATAAAGGACTGTTCCTTGAATGCGCTCAGGTTGATAGCTGCGATGGATGCTACAATCATGATGTCATAGAATAAACCGGAAATACGGTCCATAAACATGTTATTGACATACTGTTTTTCAATAACACCCCGTTTGCCAAAGAAGGCCAGGAATTTTTTCGTAATAATCCCGCCCAGTGCTGCAAAGATAAAGTTAAATCCCCACAGCAGCGGTTTTACCGTACTGATTAACAGTTCCACACCGGAACGGTCACACAGAGTACTCAACACAAATGTAATTCCGTACGCAATCGCGTATGTGATAAATACCAGAGCCATTTCCACAGTCAGTTTGTCCAGAGAATCAGACATTGGAATATCGTTCGGCCCTGCTACTTCTTCCAGAGTGATTTCTTCACAGACATCATCCTCTACACGGCAGGTTACTTTACGATTCTTTTTCATACGCATGATATTCAGGTAGATAACGCCCCCGATAGAACATGCGATAAAACCAATCGATGCAACGGTTAAACCGTAGCTGGTACCGTTTGCAAAGCCCCAGCTCATTTCGTAGGTATGACCCCAGTTATACGCCTGCCCCGGTCCCTGACCGAAGCCCATCGGCACCAGCATACCGGATGCCGGCCATACATTCAGCAACACAAACGATAATGCAAAAGTAACACCTAAACCGCACAGCGCCTGTACAATATAAGAAGATGTTGTTACAAGCGAGGAGTTAAAAATATCCCGCTGTGCATGTTTGCGCTCCGACTTTTTGTCCGTTTTCAGAGCAACAGCTGTACAGCCCAGACCCAGCCCATGATAGGTGAGCAGTTCCAGAGTTGATGCATCTACCAGTGTTGAACCGGTAGCCGCTTTATAGGCAGAGAAAATACCCAGCAGCAGAAAACCGCCCAGTACCGAGCCAGGAATCAGCAGATTCCGCAGCGGTTTAATCAGACGAATCATTGCATTGGCAACAATCATCCCGGTCATCAGAATTGTAATCGCGATAACAAATTCCCATACCGTAAAGTCCCATAAATTATAATCAGAAACCATATACAATCCCTCCTGTTTTGGAATTGATAAAATAATTGCGTTTATTCAGCCAGTTTATACCCTTCGTAAGTGCCTTCCATTTTCAGTGCTTTCCCTTCACCGGAGCATTTGCCGTCATCGGTGTAATCGCCTTCCAGATGGAAGTTGAACGGTACCAGACCAAATTTAATTACCATATCGTAAGAAATATGATGGTCATTCAGTACACCGTTCATTACTTCATAAGTTTTATTGTTGTTTTCGTCAAATACACTGCCGGTAAATGCTGTCGCATCTTCATTGGCTGCAAAATCTGCTACCAGATGCATTTCGCCCAGTGGAGTTTTTGCGGTGATTTTCCATTTTCCTGTTAACATATGCATAATCTTCGTCTCCTTAATTGTGTCTGATTCTCATTTTTCAGACAAATCTCTCATTTGTTCCGTTTTTTTCAGGCAATACGGACAGCCTCTATCGGTTTATAGATTATATAAGTGCACCTTATCTTAATAACATTATAATCCCTGCGTTATCTATTTGTAAAAGACATGGTTTCTATAGTTTATTATAGGTAATGCCTATACAAAAATTAAAACATGGACGCAAAAATAAAACAGCCGATGTATTTTCAAAACCCTTTCATGCGGTTTGAAAACACATCGACTGTTCTTCCGTTTCATTATTTTATGTTCTATTCTGTTTTATGCATCTGGCTCATGCGGGATTTTCTGCAGCAGCAGTGCGGTAAATTCTTTCTGTTCAATCGATTCCGCCTCATCCTGCCGGTAAATCATGCCTACCTGTGTTACCCATTCAAAGTCAAGAATCTGCAACGGTTTCACAATCCCGTTCAGATAATAATCATCCTGGCTCAGCGTACACATTGGCATTACCGTAATCGCCTGCGATTTGCGCAGATATTTATATAAACTTTCTCTATCATCCAGCTGGATAATATCCAGACTTTTATTATATTCCAGCAGCATACTGCGGTTATAGTTATTCAGCACATTACGATATGTGATAAACGGATACTGCAAAGCCTCCGCCATGGTGATACTTTCCTGCGGATACAGCTTATGCGCCTGCCCCACCCAGAAATACATACGGTCGTTAAACAGCTTCCGGTATTCCAGCTGATAATTCTGCAGCATCGCTTTCCAGCTTTCCTTTTCCAGATTCGACATCATTATAATACCTAAATCCAGTTCCCGCTGATGCACTTTTTCTGCCAGGCCATAGCTGCTGTCTTCCTGCAGACGGGTATTCAGTTTTGGATACTGCTGCTTCATTTCCATCAGCGTATCCAGAATAATGCTGTGATACACATACGGCACACAGCCGATAGTCAGGGTGCCCTGCAGCATAGAGGCTGTCTGACCGCTCAGTTTCTGTATTTCTTCTATTTCCTGCAGAATTTTCTGGCTGTGTTCCAGCACCTGTTCACCCTGTGCTGTAAATACCACACCCTTACGGGTTCGTTTCACCACTTCAAAGCCCAGTTCCTCTTCCAGCTCTTTTATCGCAGCACTCAGCGACGGCTGGCTGATATACAGCTGCTGCGCCGCTCTGGAAATGGTGCCATATTTTTTTAACGCAACTAAAAACCGAAACTGATTCAACCGCACTGCTGCACCCTCTTTCCCGCAATTAATTCGCCTATCTCGGAATACTAGTATCATTATATTCATCATAACACATATACCAGATTTCTGCAAAACCTTTGCAAAAACAACCGATTATGCTTCTTCTGGCAATGCCGTGTTTGTATTCTGTTCCGAAAAAAGAATGTGTGTAATCCATTCTGTCATTCCACTCCCGCACAGGGAGCCATCCATAGATACAAGTGTATCCGCATTCATTTCGTATGTCACCTGACAATGATTCGAACAACGCGGGCAAATAAAAACTTCTTTCACATTTCCAACCAACCTTCATATTTTTGTCTTTAACTATTCATGAAAATTCCCATAAACAAAAGAAAAGTAGTCCGGTATCTGATGGGTTACTTTAGTATACCCCTCACACAGACACCGAACTGCTTTCTTATTGTTTTACTTAAACATCATTTTTCAGATTCTGATAACCTAGCAGCCAGCACCTTTTGGACCGATAGCAGGGTTAACCATAACGTTAACACAGCCAGGTTTGCCAGATGCAACCGCTCTCTGGATAGCTGGACGTAAGTCTTCAATATGGGTCACCAGTTCCCCATAACCACCGAAACCTTCTACAACTTTTTCATAATGTGTATTCTGTTCCAAATCCAGACCAATGAAATGAGTTTCATCCGGTGCTTTACGTTGCTCTGAACGTTTAATCATACCCCACAGACCATCATTAAAGATAACAGCTGTAATATTAATGCCATAACGCATACAGGTATCATATTCAGCAATACCGTAACCAAATGCACCGTCACCGGTAATCAGCAGAACCTTTTTGTCAGGATGGGCCAGTTTTGCAGCCATGGCATAGCCCATACCAACACCCAGAGGACCAAACGCATTACCTGCAATCCCCATCATCTGACCAGGACCATAAGATGGCAGGAATGTATAGGACCATGTCGCAGAATCGCCACCATCAATAACTACGATTGTATCCTCATCAATTTCCTGCAACAGTTCCTGATAAAATGCAATTGGATTAATTGGATACGCTTTTGGATCAGGACATAACATCCCAAACATTTCCATAACTTTACCGTGCACCGCTTTCGGCATAACTGCCCATTCTGGATAGCTGTTTTCCGGTAATGCCTCCGTTAACTGAGCCAGAACCATTTTTGCATCTCCAACTATGGTCAATACGGCATCCCATTGATTTGTCACTTCAACCGGGTCAATATCAATGCGAATTACTTTCTGGTCTTTCCGAATCATTTTCTGGCTCAAAGTATAACCAGCTCTAGTACCAATGATAATAATTAAATCACTCTGTTCCAGAATTGGCCCTTTTGCGGCATAACTTACATACAATGGACTTTTTTCATCATAACAGCCTCTCGCTGCATTTCTGGTAAAAACAGGAATACCCGTTTTATTTACCAGAGCTGTCAATTCATCTTGTGCCTGAGACCACCATACGCCACTCCCTGCAACCAGCAGTGGTTTTTTTGCCTCTTTGATCAGTTCCACTGCTTTTGCAATATCCATATCATCTGCTTTCACGCGGTTTTTAGCACGATGATTTTCTGCAAAATTCACTTCATCAAAATCTACCATAGAGTCAGTAATATCACGTGGAATCTCAATATATGCCGGACCAGGGGTCCCATTTACTGCATGCGAAATCGCACGAGCTGTATATTCTGGAACACGTTTTGGTTCATATACAGTGCGGGCATGTTTGCTCATTGTCTGAATAATCGAAATCTGATCAAAATCCTGCAGTTCATTACGATCATATTCTGTGACACGCGCTTTCCCGCCAATATAGAATACCGGATAACGCCCCATCCATGCATTTGCAATTCCGGTTAACAGGTTTGTTACACCAGGACCAGCTGTACCGGTACATACACCCAGTTCCCCTGTCGCCAGTGCCCAGCCTTCCGCAGCATATGCAGCAGCAGCTTCATCTCGTGTGCCAATAAATTTAATCCCCAGCTTTTCTGCTTCTTCCATAGTCGGATAAATATGTCCACCTGGTAAACCAAAAATATATCTTACACCTTCCTGTTTTAGTACATGCGAAATCAATGCACCTGTTTTAACTTCTCTAGTCATCCCAATAACCTCCTTTGAACCTTCACTTTAAAATAGAGTTCTGCAATTTTTCAAAGACTGCTTTTACAACTTACAATATCACATCATACAAACTGTAGCAATAGCGCAGTCTGCAGAATACTTCTCTTCCTGCTGTCCTAGAAAATCAGACTCATTAATACATACGCAATCGGCAGGAATACGATAATACCAACCACCGAGAACAGAATCCCGACTTTAAACGCTGTTTTCTTATCGGACCATTCATTTGCAAAGCACATTGCCGAAGCGGTGGATGCAGATGGAGTCGCAAATGCGAAACTGATAATCAGAACGATAGCACAGGAAATCGCCATAATGTCCAGGTTCAAACCGCCTGCTACCATGTTCATCAGAGTCACGGTAATGGAACCTACTACCATGTTGTTTGCAAAGTTTGTCAGAACACCGGCAAAAAGCAGAATCAGAACGATAAACATCAGTTCGCCTTTCCCTGCTAAGATTGGCCCTAAGGTACTGATAACAGCCGGACTCACACCGGTAGCTTCATGGGTAAACAGTGTTGCAAATGGCAGCACAAAGGCGAAAATCATTACGATGTCCCACTGAATACCACCAGCCGCACATTTCTGCAGACTTACAAATGGTTTGCCATCAATTTTTATCCAGCACATGGATGCCAGTAAAATAAAGGTAATCCCAACATTGCCCTGCTGTTTCAGGAATGCGCGAATAACATTGCCCTCTGGCAGCATATTTGGAACTAACAGCAGTACCAGGAATAATAACAGGTAAATTGCGCCGACTTTCTGTTTTTTATTCAGAGTCAGTTTGCTCTTATCGGAAACGTCAAAGTCCAGACCTTCCAGTTGAGATACATCAAACCGGAATACATATTTACCCATTGCAATGTACAGTAACATTGCTGCAATTGCTGTCGGAAATGCAAACAGCATATACTGTAAGAAGTTAACTTCTACACCAGTTACACCACTGGCTACCCCTAATACTACCAACGGAACCATATGGAACGGAAATACAATTCCGCCAAACTGAGTTGCACAACCAACCCCCATAATCATCCAGGTTACCCACGGGTTCCCTTTCTTCATGCCAGCTTTTTCTGCGGTGGAATAAATAATAGCCCAGAATACCAGCACAGCAGCCAGCATATTAATATTCGCTGTAAAGAACGATGCCATCAGAACAGCTGCAGAATAGTTCCAGGCATTCCCCTGACAGAATTTCCGGCTCAGAATCCAGTTGGCAATAAAATCAGTCAGACCA
Source organism: Peptococcaceae bacterium (assembly GCA_017399005.1). Classification (GTDB taxonomy): domain Bacteria; phylum Bacillota; class Peptococcia; order Peptococcales; family Peptococcaceae; genus UBA7185. The sequence goes on from JAFQEO010000007.1 coordinate 55,985, forward strand.
GATTCAGCCAGCACACCTGTAAAAATACTTGCAAAAATAATAAACACGATTGTATCATTACCAAAACTAGATTTGATATAATCTGCAACCGGCAGCATACCGGTACTGCAGATTGCTACCCAGCCCATAATGGACGGCCACAGAATTCCGCAGAATGTCCAGCCATATAATACACCAATAAATACACCCAGCAGTTTCATCCCTAATGGTGTTAAAGTACTTACAGGGGCAAAAATACGTCCAAAACCGAACATAAAGAATAAAATTACCGCAATATGAACATAAAACATATAATCTTTTGATTTACTCTGACTTGACATAATGAACCCTCCTTCACTAAACTTTCCCTTCTTGTTGTAATAGCCTGGCCCTATAACGATTACAGAGCCAGACTATTCAGTGTCAGTTTATTTTCTTATTCTACTTCAATACCATGATAGTGTTTGTTCCACAGCTTCAATTGATCCAGTAAACGGTCGATACGCTGCTCACTGGTTGCCTGTGCCTCTTCCGGTGTATATTTAGCAAAACCTTCACCAGTTTTCAGCCCCAGCTTACCTTCTTTCACCTTGTCGGTTACACAGGCTGGAACTTCTGTATCGTTACACAGTTTCGGATACAGAAGATTATATACATGTGCCACGGTATCCAGACCGATAAAATCCATCGTCTGGAAAGAACCCTGCCATACCGACTTAAAACCAATAGAAGCAGGTGTCGCCAGATTCATGTCTTCTGCCGAAATAACACCTTCATTTACCAGATACAATGCCTCACGAGCCGATGCAGTCTGCAGACGGTTGATTACAAATCCTTCGATAAATTTATTCAGCACGATAACAGTTTTGCCGCAGTCTTCCAGAACTTTTCTCAGCCATGTGATTTTTTCCATATCAGCATCATCATTTTTTACAATCTCAACCAGTGGCAGAATTGGTGGCGGATTATAAAAATGTGCCACGCAGAAATTTCCTTTACGGAAATCCGGAAAGATTTCCGGCAGCGGCAGAGATGACGTATTACTTGCAATCAGAGCATCCGGTTTGCAGTATTCATCTAATTGATCATAAATCTGTTTCTTTAAGTCAATTTTTTCCGGAACAGCTTCGATAACCACATCTGCATCAGAAACCGCTTCTTTCATGTCAGTTGTTGTTTTCAGATTTTTCAGGTAATATTCCGGTTTCTCAGCAATAATTTTCTTCTCATACTTCTGAGTTAAAACCAGTTCAATCATGTCGACACCTTTTTTCAGCTGCTCTTCCGAAATATCCATCAGAACGGCATCAAAACCACCTTCTAGAAATACTTGAGCAATACCAGGGCCCATAACACCAGCACCAATTACAGCCGCTTTCATACAAAACACCTCTTTCTTTTTTATCAAATTAAAATTGTTGTGTTTTCGGTTTCACAATGCGCGCGCCTTCTTTATATTTATTATAAAACCAACTTATCCAAAGGGTAAAATACGGAATTCAGTATAGCGTTTATAGCCAGTAACTATAACAAAAAAGCTGCACTACATACCTGTGTCTGATAACATCTCATAGAATGTATGCTATCAGACTGGCATATAGTACAGCTTTTATCACCACAAATTTATATACAATTGTATTTTAGAAATTATACTCAAAAATTTTTTCTTCTAACAATTCCACAAATTCCTCTTCCTCTACTGAATAATGTTCAGCCTTCGGGAATATCCATCCAATTTTCGTTGTCCAGACAAACTCTTCAATTTGAATTGCATGTAGTTCTTCACCTAAACGATAATTACTTTTCCAGAAAGAACACCTTGGCATTACACAAACAGCTTGCGAATTTGCAAGATATTTTTTTAAACTTTCTCCATCATCAATTTGAATAAATTCCAGATTTTCATTATATTGAATCAACATATTTTTATTATACTGATTTAGAATTTTTCGCCTTGTTAAAAACGGATACTGCAACAGTTCCTGCATCGTTGCAGATTGCCGACCATACAATGGGTGTTTTTTTCCCACAATAAAATGCATCTGATCATCAAACACTTTATAAAACTGCAAATTGTATTTATCAAACACTTGCTGGAAATTCAATTCTTCAATATTAGAAATCATGACAATACCCAAATCGATTTCCTTATTGGCAAGCATTTCAACCATATCATAGCTGTTTTCTTCACGGATTGTTGCTACCATATCCGGATACCGGTTTTTCAGCTCCAAAAATGCATCCATCACAACTGTCGAAAAAATATAGGAAACAGAACCAATTGAGAGATACCCCTTTCTTGTGCGTTCAAGTTGTTTTCCCATTCGCTCAATACTGGTAATTGACTGCATAACCTCCTGGCTGTATTTTAAGACCATCGCACCACGTTTTGTAAACGCCACACCTTTATTACTTCTCTCAAGAATATCAAATCCCAATTCTTCTTCCAGCTCCTTAATCGCTGTACTCAAAGATGGCTGACTAATATATAAAACCTGTGCCGTTTTAGAAATTGTTCTATGTTTACTTAATTCTACAAGATACTTCAACTGACTTAATCGCATGATTCCCGCCCCTTTTCTAATACATAAAAGCTATATCAAACAATTCTGTCAAATATAATTGTCTAAATCGTCTTAAAATTTCGCTTTTCGCACTTTTCTTACCTTTGCTTTAATCGGTTTTTTCTGCAATGTTTTCAGCACCAGTTCGCCTTTTCCGTTTAAAATTTCCACAGTACTGGTCCAGTCCATAATATGAATGACTCCGATATCGTCAGCTTCCACGCCCGGAATAGCGCAGATGGTGCCCACAATGTCTACCGGACGGATTTTCGCTTTTTTGCCGTCATCAATCTGCAGTTTCATAATCTGTTCATGCAGTGCTGCATTTTTGTTGCCTTTTGCCTCCGGTTCCTCATCCATTTTTGCCCGGAACGCAGCTTCGGCATCCGTCACCTGTTGTTCGGTCGGCACATCCAGCTGCTTAATTTCCTGCTGCAGCAGTTTTTCAATGTATGTTAAATCGGATTTTTCCCAGCCTTCCAGCAGCGAAATCGCTTCACCGTTTAACCCGGCACGACCTGTACGGCCAATGCGGTGAATATAGGTTTCCCGCTCTGGCGGCAGTTCATAGTTAACCACCAGCGAGATATTTTCCACATCAATGCCGCGTGCGGCTACGTCGGTAGCCACCAGATAACGGAACAGCCCTTTTTTGAAATCCCGCATTACCTCCGTGCGTTCCCACTGTTCCATGCCGCCATGCAGCCTTGCACAGCTGAAACCGTCATCCCACAATGCATCATAAATGGCCTCTACTTCTGAGCGCATATTGGCAAAAATAATGCAGCTGTCCGGATTATGCACTTTCAGCAGATTCATCAAAAGTTCCATACGGTCCGTGTCGGCACAGTCATACCAGCCGTGAGAAATTTTCCGGCTGCTGATGGCTTCTCCCTCGATTTTTATCCGCAGCGGCTCTTTCAGATACTGCTGCGCCAGCCGTTCCACTTCTTTTGGCATAGTTGCAGAAAACAGCAAGGTTACACGGTCATCCGGCAGATAAGATAAAATCTGCTCCACCTGCTCGATAAATCCCATATGCAGCATTTCATCAGCCTCATCAATAACCAGATATTTTATATAGCCGGTGTACAAAGTTCCCCGTTCCAGATGGTCCAGCACACGGCCCGGTGTTCCCACCACCATATGCGATTTCTGTTTTAAATCTTTTTCCTGCATCCGGAAGGAGTGTTTGCCGTATAGCGCCGGAATTTTAATTCGTTTTAATTTACCGATATCCAGCACTTCCTGCTGCACCTGCATAGCCAGTTCGCGGGTTGGCGTTAAAATCATCACCTGCGGTTTGTTTTCGTCCCAATCCACCAACTGGCACAGCGGAATGGCATATGCTGCTGTTTTGCCGCTGCCTGTCTGCGCCTGTGCAATTAAATCCTTCTGCACCAGCACCTGCGGAATTACCTGCTGCTGCACCGGTGTGGGCTGTTTCAGCCCCAGTAAATCCAGTGCCTTTAAAATCGTTTTATGTAATTTGTATTGTTCAAATGTCTGCACTTCTGCCATATTATTTCCTCGTTTCGTATTCAGCCTTTACTATCATCATACCTGTTTTCTGAGAAAAAGCAAATACATTCCTGTTTTCAAAATATTTTATTCGCAATTTCATTCATTTTGGAGTACAATAGAGGCAATGATTATTGGCATATCTCTGGAGGATTATTTTTATGGCGAAAAAAGAAGTTACCGTATATACCATGAACCGCTGCCCGTTCTGCCTGCAGTTAAAACTGTTTCTGAAACGCAAAGGCGTAGAATTTACAGAAATCAACACATCCGAACATCCGGAAGTATTAAAAATGCTGCAGGATGAAACCAGCTTTTTAACCCTGCCGCAGGTATTTGTAGACGGCGACACCTTCCTGGGCGGTTACGACAACATCATCGAACTGCATCAGAACGGTAAATTCAATAAATTATTCGGTCTGGAAGACTAACACAAAAGGCAGAAACCAAATCATGGTTTCTGCCTTTACTATTTATATATACAAAATACAGCTTTTACAGTGTATTGCATTGCAAATTTCGTGCAAACCACATATAATGTAAGTACCAGCTGAAAGGAGATGATTGTATGGCAACCTCTACTACCAATATCAGCATTCGAATGGATTCCGAACTGAAAGCACAGGCCGATGCATTATTTAATGAATTAGGTATGAATCTTTCTACTGCATTCAATATTTTTGTACGTCAGTCCCTCAGAGAAGGTCGGATTCCTTTTGATATCTCTCTCAACCAGCCCAATAAAGAAACCATCGCAGCCATGTTAGAGGCCGAGCGGATTGCAAAAGATCCATCTGTAAAATCCTATACTGATTTAGATGAGTTATTCGCCGATTTAGAGAAATGACAAAATATCAGGTAAAGACCACTACTCATTTTAAAAAAGACTATAAGCTGGCAATGCGTCGTGGTCGTAAAATGAACTTGCTGAAAGAAGTTATTACTCTACTGGCAATGGGGAAACCTCTTCCCGAAAAATACAAAGACCATGCTTTAACGGGTAACTGGTCAGGACATCGAGAATGTCATATTCAGCCCGACTGGCTGTTAGTGTATCGAATTGAGGATGATGTACTGGTTCTGACTTTATCTCGTACAGGTTCTCACAGTGATTTATTCTAATCGTAGTATCGCAAAAGGCAGAAACCAAATCATGGTTTCTGCCTTTTTTATTCTCCTAAATCCATTTTTCGCTGATAAATGGCTTCTGCTTTTTTTCGAAGCAGTTCATATTGCGGCTGTTCCAGGCCGATTTCGGTAATCTCGTCTGCCAGCATACGGCTCTGCTCCAGAATTTTGACATCATGTACTAAATCGGCGATTTTTAAATCAGGAAGACCGTGCTGCCGGGTGCCAAGTACTTCCCCGGCTCCGCGAAGCAGCAAATCTTCTTCCGCAATTACAAATCCGTCAGTACTTTTTACCATTACCTGCATACGCCGCTTGCCTTCATCGGTTTTCGGCTCCGAAATCAAAAAACAATGTGCCTGTGTGGTTCCGCGCCCTACCCGGCCTCTCAACTGATGCAGCTGTGCCAGACCAAATCGTTCCGCATTTTCGATAACCATCACATTGGCATTGGGCACATCCACGCCAACCTCGATAACCGTGGTGGATACCAGAATCTGCAGCTGATTATCCCGAAACTGCTCCATAATTTCTGCTTTTTCCTGCGGTCGCATTTTTCCGTGCAAAAGCCCTACCGCATATTGCGGAAACACATTTGCTGCCAGATGATCGGCCAGTTGTGTGGCATTTTCTAAATCCATTTTCTCCGATTCTTCCACCAGCGGACAAACGACATACACCTGATAGCCCGATGCAATCTGCTCGCCTAAAAACCGATACAAATCCCTGCGTTTGTTTTCGCCCATACAGTAGGTTTTTACCGACTGCCGCCCCGGTGGCAGTTCATCAATAATGGATAAATCCATATCACCGTATAAGGTCAGTGCCAGCGACCGCGGAATCGGTGTAGCGGTCATCACCAGAACATCGGGAGCCATGCCTTTGTTTTCAAGCGCCAGACGCTGCCTTACACCAAAGCGATGCTGTTCGTCAATCACCACAACACCCAGATTTGCAAACTGCACCTGTTTCTGAATCAGCGCATGGGTTCCCACTGCAATTCTGCAGGTACCGTCACTGATTTTCTCATAGATTGTTTCCCGCTCTTTTCTGGTAAGGCTTCCGGTCAGTAGTACCGGTTCTATACCCAGCGGCTCTAACATCCGTTTCAAGTTCAGATAATGCTGTTCTGCCAGAATTTCTGTTGGTGCCATCATAACCGCCTGATAGCCGCCCGTTACTGCTTTCAAGAGCGCATACACCGCAATCATGGTTTTGCCGCTGCCCACATCGCCCTGCACCAGCCGTTTCATGGCCACAGGACGTTCCATATCTTTTTTTACTTCCAGAATCACTTTTTTCTGCGCATTAGTTAAACCAAAGGGAAGCCCTTTAAAAAACTGCGCCGCCAGAGATTCCTCCTGCACGTGGGCAATGCCTGTTTTCTTCTCGATAAGGCTGTGCAGCTGCAGCCCCAGTGTCAGTTCCAGAAACTCATTAAACACCAGCCTGTGCCGTGCCCGGTTCAGCTGCTGCCATTCCTCCGGAAAATGAATCTGCTGTACGGCATCGCCGTAATCCATCAGATGATACTTCTGAAGATGTTCGTCCGGCAGAAATTCCTCCAGCCCCTCAATTTCCTGTGCCATCGTCTGAACCACCAGTTTGCGAATCTGTTTGCCGCTGTTACGTTCCGTTCCCCGATAAACCGGCACAATCCGCTGAAAATCAGCTAAATCATCCTCATCCTCGATTAATTCAAAATCGGTCACCGAAATCTGACGCAGAGAACCTTTTCCCACTTTGCCGGTAGCCACAATCTGCAATCCCGGCTGCAGTTTATTTTTTAAATGATTCTGATTAAACCACACCAGCACCGCATTGCCATCCGCGCAGCGAATACTCACACGCAGAATTTTCAGACCCCGTCTGGGATAAATATCCTGTGCCTGTACAATGATACCGGTAACGGTTTCGGTGTCGCCCTCTTTCATGTCCCGCAGAGGCTTCAGCTGTGAACGGTCCTCATAACGATACGGATAATGCCCCAGCAAATCGCCCACGGTAACAATGCCTAGCTTCTGCAAATCTGCCGCCCGCTGTTTACCCACTCCTTTTAAAACAGTAATGGAATCATTCAAATGCATCGGATTTCACCTGCCTTTTCCCTGTTTTGCCGCTATACAAAACAGAACATACTTTTGCTTTTTATTGTAACACGATAGTTCGTGCTTTTCCAGTATAAAAATGTTTGCCAGAGCACAAGAATGACTCTGCGACTTGACAACCCTCCGCTGTGGTATAGTATAATAATATGTAGATTTTTCTGAAAGGAAGGGGTTCTATGCTGATTGATTATCATCTGCATTCGCAGTTTTCCTGTGACAGTCATACCAATATGGAAGCAATCTGCCAGGCAGCATTGAACACCGGCCTGAACGAAATTGCTTTTACCGACCATATGGATTTCACCTGGCCGCACCAGTATGAAAACCATTATGTGCACGATTTAGATAACTATCTTCATACCATTGCCATTTTTCAGGATAAATATGCCGGGCAGCTGACCATTCGTGCCGGACTGGAGATTGGCCTTGAAAAACACCGGTTAAATGAATATGAAAAAATTCTAAGAAAATATCCGCTGGATTTTGTCATCGGCTCAGTGCACGAAATCGGCGGCATTGCGGTAAGTCAGAAAGCCTTTTTCCAGGGCAAAACAAAAGCGCAGGTATATCGGCAGTATTACAGCAATCTGCTGGAATGTATCCGTATGTTTGATAATTTTGACGTAGTTGGGCATCTGGATTACTGCAAACGCTATGCGCCATTCTGCTACGAACCAGGAGACCATCTCATTGCTATGGATTTAATCACCGAGATTCTGGACGAGCTGATTAAACGGGGCAAAGGCATTGAAATCAACACTTCCGGCTATCGGCACTGCTCCGGTATGTGTCTGCCGCATTTTGATATTCTGCGCCATTACCGGCAGCTGGGCGGCACCCGCATCACCATTGGCTCCGACAGCCACCGTACCCAGTATGTGGGCTATAAAGCAGCTGAAACCACCGATGTATTAAAAGTTTTAGGCTATACCCACATCTCCACCTTCTCACAACGCAGAGAAATCCCGGTGGAAATTTAAACCGCATACACAAAAGACCTGCTGAACGCATCTCAGCAGGTCTTGTTTTTTGTTTATATACTATTGTTACAACTGTACTTTTACAAGTTGGTTTTCCCAGTCAAGACGATAAATCACCATTTCTGCTTCTGTGATTTCAACATGGTCAATATCATCCGCACTCTTATAAACCGGATTTCCCTTCGAATCCAGAATCATCAGTCGATACGGATTACTCGGAGACTCTTCCAGACGCGCAACAATGAAGTCTTGTTTACAGAACAGTTTGGCAACCTGTAATTCTCCGCTTAATCTTTCTGCATTCATTTTCTCTTTGTTCCAGTACATCAGTTTAACATCTTCTGTGTTCTGATAATATACACCGTTACTATTGATAACACATTCGCTATTCACTTCATCCACAAGCACTTTTTCACCCGTTTTCTGATTCAGCCAGTATAGATCATATTTGTAGATATCTTCAGGCCCAACTGCCTGCGTCCCATTTATCACCGGCCGTTTCAGATTCTGCCAGATATACAGTTCTCCATCACAATATGCCGCTTTTTCCACTGGTTCGTCAAATATTTTTGTAAATGTTTCGCTTTCTAAATCCAGTCTGTAGAGATATTTTTCTCCTGTACTGAACTGTTCCTTCCAGTCTGCAGCCAGCACATACATCTGATTTGCTGCTTTGTTATATCCATTCTGGCATAAAGAATAGACTTGATTTTCTTCACCGATTTCCCGTGTGCCGTTTTTATCTGTCACCAGAATTTTTTCCGGAATATTGCCATGCACATATCGCTCAACCTGTACCTGTATGTCGCCATAATCCGCATAGATATCGATTTTCCCCTTCATCAGGTTTTCAGACACAGTTCCATCATTAGAAATCCGGTACAGGTAATCACTTCCCATGGTCGGACCGCCTAAATGATAACGATAATATACCTTACCACCTTCTGCATACAGACTGACTAACGGATAAGCATCCGTTTCATAGTTTTTTTCCAGTTGAACAATCTTCACACGTTTCGAATCATTTTTCAAATCATCCAGTGGACGGCGATAGATTTCACCCTGTTTGCCTTCATAATACAGATAGCCATCATTTACAGCATAAGAATACTCCAAAAATTCTTCATTACGCGCATCGTCCAGAATAATACTTTCTGTCTGAATATTATTCGCTGTAATATTCAGTCCTGTTTTGCTGTCAAACTGATACTTCCAGCCGAATTCATTCACAGCAAAACGCCATGTTAAAGGAAAATAGGTTATATCGCGATACATCAAGAGTGGATATTTTTCCGATTTATTATCAATCGTTTTATCATTTACCTTAATTTTACCAGATGCGATCTGAGCCGTTCCTCGTTTACTGTTTTTCTTTGTCGTTTCATAATCATAATAAGCACCAGTTAAGTCGGATTTGTGAATTCCTAACCCATCTTTTTGGTTCCATGCAGTCTCTAAGCCTAAAAACCGGCAGTCATAATAGGTCATCGGCACATAGGTGATATTGTTATACACCAGCAGTGGATACTGGCGGTTCTCGTTTTCGATTACCTGACCATTTAAAGTTACATCAAAGGCTGGCAAGGTTACCGGTACCGATTTTGCTGCTTCTGCCGGAATGGTAATACCAGTACATAAAAACGCAGATAATACTGCGGTCGCTATCAGTTTCTTTTTCATTATACGGTTCCTCCTGTCATATATTCTCTTGCTGTAAAGCTATTGTAATATAGGATTCTGTTTCTGTAAACAAACAGTTTTGCAAAATAGAATTTAGATGCTGCACCTTTCCTGACATCGCTGCATATTGTATAGAAAACCGTTTTAGAGGAGGATGTTTATGTCCAGAATGCGTCAAGTACCGGTAATGGATATTACTCTGCGAGAAAAGGCGATGAACCGGAATCTGCCCAATGTTGTGGCAAAACCGGTGCCTCAGAATGTTCGCCCGCGCCCGAAAAAACTGCCGGCAGCAAAGCTGCGGCTCAGTGATGCACCGGCACTGCTCAGCAGCGGCTGCAGTTCGGTTCGAGAATTTTGCACCGGGATTCAGCATATCACCACCGATTTAAATCAGCTTGTCAGTTCCATTGAAAACATTCTGCCTCTGCTAACCGTTTACATGACCGCCCTGCAGACACGCAGTATTCCACTAGACAGCGCAATACCTGATACACCAATGGATATGCCGATGCGTCACGCATCCGAGCCGCAGCCAGTTCAGACGGAGAAAACATCTGCACCATCGGTTCCTGATTCTGTACCATCTGCTGATGTTCCCGTTCCCCCAATGCCAGGGCCGGAAGATATTCAGCAGCTTCTTGATAACCCACTGGTAAAAAATCTGATGAACAGCTTCATGCAGGGAAATTTGAAATAAGTAAAGCAAATGCACATACAAAAACACAGGACCAAAACCTTCTATTATCGCATCCCGAATTCCGACTATAGATGCACACGCTTTTCTCTGTTCAAGAGTATGACGGACAGCACTTGCGCTGCTCTGGAAATACTGAACAGAGAAAAGGTAGTGTACATCTATGGAGGGAGAGTGGTAAGATAACAGATGTTTTGGTCCTGTTACTGCATCTCATATTAATTTTACATTTTTACTTCATCCACAGGCCCCAGTACGGTAATCTGCAGATTTTCCCTGCGGAACATATCATCCGCCAGAGATTTTACGTCTTCCACGGTTACTTTCGATAAATCGTTCACGTTTTCTTCCGGTGTAATCACACGGTCATAAATCAGCATGGAACGGCCCAGTTTGTTCATGCGGCTGTTTACCGTTTCCAGCCCCATATACAGGCTTCCTTTCAGCTGGCTGAAGCTCTTGTCCAGTTCCTCCTGGGTAATACCGTTCTGACGCACATCATCCAGTTCTTCCAGAATGATATCGATTACACGCTGGCAGTTTTCCGGCCGTGTACCTACCGAAATAACAAAAGCACCTGTATCGGTGTAAGAACCATTGTAGGAATACACCGAATATGCCAGCCCTTCCTCCTCACGGATTTTTTTAACCAGACGGGCACTCATACCACCGCCCAGATAAGTGTTCAGAATACTCAGCGGAAACAGACGGTCATCTTCTTTGGCTACCCCCGGCATTGCTACACAAATCTGACTCTGGGCAATTTCTTTGTAATAACAGTTCACACCCGGTTTTGCCCGATCAGCAATCATATACTGATTTGGTTCTCCCTTTGGAATACCGCCCAGCACTTCCCGGATTGCCTCCACCACCTGATTGTGGCTGATATTACCCACCACCGACACCACAATATTGCTGCCGGTGTAATACTGTTTCATGTAATCTTTCAGCATATCATGGTTAAATGCAGCTATGCTTTCCTCTGTGCCCAGAATAGCCCGGCCCAGCGGATGCTCCGGCCACAGATTAGCCGACATCAGGTCATGCACCTGGTCATCTGGTGTATCTTCATACATTTTGATTTCCTCGATGATAACCTCGCGCTCTTTTGCAATTTCCTCGTTATCAAAGCGACTGTTCAAAAACATATCCGACAGCACATCTACCGCCAGCGGAAAATCTTCTGTCAGTGTTTTAATATAATAGCAGGTGTTTTCCTTGCTGGTAAATGCATTCAACTGACCGCCCACAGCATCCACTGCACCGGAAATCTGCTCGGCTGTACGCTTGTCCGTTCCTTTAAACAGCATATGCTCAATAAAATGAGTAATACCCCACTGCTGTTCGTTCTCATAGCGGGAACCAACCCCCACCCAGAACCCCATAGACATAAACTGCACATGATTTACGGTTTCGGTAATTACCCGGATTCTATTCTCTAACGTTGTGATTTCATAATTCAGACTCTGCATATACGCACCTCAATGATTATACTCTTATCCTTCGAGGCAGCTGTTATGCCGATGCGCTAAGCTGCCTCGATTCATTTTCTCTTATGCTGTTCAGTATACCCGACTTCCGCTCTGCTGACAACCCGTAATCCAGCAGCGCAACAGCATCATAAAATCGATTCTTACTTTTCAATACCACAACAATGATGCGTTTCCCTGCTTTTTCAGCCACGGCAATCAGACATTGCCCAGCCTCATTGGTGGTGCCTGTTTTCACACCGATAGCGCCCGGATATTCCCGCAAAAGCCGGTTGGTATTCCGCACCATAAGCTGACGGCCATCTGTCCATTTTACCAGGTGCTGCTGCTTCTGCACAATCTCCGCAAATACTTCCTGCTGCATAGCTGCTCTGGTCATCACCGCTAAATCATATGCCGATGAATAATGATTCTCTGCCGGAAGCCCATTGGAATTGCAGAAATTTGTATTGCTGCATCCCAGAATACACGCCTGCAGATTCATCTGCTGTGCAAACGCTGCTTCCGAACCGGCTGCTTTTTCCGCAAGAGCAACACAGGCATCGTTTGCCGATTTCATCAAGGCTCCGTGCAACAGATTTTCCACTGTTAGCCGGTCACCGGATTTCAGATTCAGCGATGATTCGCCTGTGGCTGCGGCTTCTCTGGATACCGTTACCGTTTGCTGTAACTCTAACTGCTTTAACAGCAGATACCCAGTCATTACTTTTGTTAAACTGGCAGGCGGTCTTCGTTCATGCTCACATTTACCGTACAAAACCTCACCAGTGTCCAAATCCATCACCACTGCTGACTCTGCTGTTACGGCCGGTACGATTTCTGTCTGCTGCACCTCTGCCCGAGCGCTTGCAGGAAACAGCAGCATAATGCACCAGAAAAAAAAGATTAACCGTTTCCTCATAACACTTCCGACACCTTCACGCACTGATATCCTTTTTCCCGAATGGTGCCGATAATATCGGCCAGTGCTTCTGCGGTATGCTCTTTTGGATGCATCAGAATAATGGCTCCGCTGGTCAGTTTTTCACCGGTCACTCGCTGTACCAGTGTATCGTGAGACGGCGCAGGTTTCTCCCAATCCACCGTATCCAGCGTCCAGAGAATGGTGGTATAGCCGCACTGTTCTGCCGCCTGCAGACAGGTTGCTCCCCTTTCTCCGTAAGGCGGTGCATAAAGCGTCGGCTTTTCCCCAGTCAGTTTTTCCAGCACCGCTTCCGCCTGCGTGATATCCTTCTGATTCTGTGCCACACTCAGCTGGTCTGGATGGGGATGTTTGTGCCCGTGATTGCCAATTTCGTGCCCTGCCAGATAAATCTCCTCCACCAGTTCAGGAAACTTTTCTGCAAACCGTCCTGTTACAAAAAAAGTTGCCTTTATGTTCTCCTGTGCAAGGATATCCAGCATGGATGGCAACACATCTTCGCCCCAGTCTACATTAACGGCCAGCGCCACCTTCTGCTCTTTGCTGTTGCCCTGATAAACAGGTTCTGCCATCACTGAGGCATCGTCACCGCCTAAAAACGACCACACAATCCCTGCCGCAAGTAACCCGCACAGCAGAATCAGCACGGCCTGAATCAACCATTTTGGAAAAAAATAAACTCTCATAACACACCCTCCTCGCTTATCACTTTAGTGTATGAGCAAAAAAGAGCGGTTATGCAAAAAGCTGCGCCATGCACTCGCACATAACGCAGCTCTGTTTCTGATTCTCAAATTTTATTCAAACAGCCATTTTGCAGGCAGATAGTCATATTCCAGCACTTCATCGTCGCCAAAATAGATAGCAATTTCACGCTGTGCCGATTCAACACTGTCAGAACCGTGTACCGCATTGCGGCCTTTATCCTGTGCAAAATCGCCGCGGATAGTTCCACATGCTGCTTCCAGCGGATTGGTTGCCCCATTCATTTTGCGAACTTCTGCCACAGCATTACGCCCTTCCAGTACCAGTGCAACAACCGGACCGCTTGTGATATATTTCAGCAGTCCAGGGAAAAATGGTTTATCCACATGTTCTGCATAGTGCTTCCGTGCCATTTCTTCTGTTACCATCATCAGTTTCATACCGGCAATACGCAGCCCTTTTGCCTCGTAGCGGGCAATAATAGTACCTGCCAGACCTCTCTGTACCGCATCCGGTTTAATCATTGCAAATGTTTTTTCCATTATGCTCATCCTCTCGTCAATAATTTGTTTGTATTTTCACAATGCTTATTATACCGCCAGAAGCATTGAATGAAAATAGTTTGCGCTATAGGAATAAAAAATAACCCCCTTTGTTTATTCTTTACCGCCCATAATGAGCACCACAGAAATCGCAAAGAGGGGTTATTCATATTGCACGATTACATTTTTGCTTTCGCTTCATCCAGAGTGTCTACCAGAGTGAAGATTTTATCCAGTTTTGCGTAGCCAACCACTTTTCGCACATGGTCGCTCATACCGCAGAATACCAGATTGCCCTGCTGCTGATTGGCCATTTTGAACCACGCAATCAGCGCTCCCAGCCCGGACGAATCGATAAAGGTTACGTCCGTTAAATCCACAATGATGTTATACTGCTGATTTGCTTCCGCAAAGCTTTTCACCTGTTCTTTAATTTCGCTGGTACAGCCCAGAATCAGTTCACCGCTCAGGGTTGCGGTCAGATAGGAATCAAATTTTTCAAGATGCGCCTGACACATACTTACTCCTCCTGTTCATTCAGCCGTATGGCTATATAATTAATATCATCGGCAATCTGATGATTAGCCGTATACCGGTAAATCTCCTGCTGCAGCGCATGAAGTTCCGTAATCGTCGGTGGATTCTCCACATCTTCAAAAAAATCCATCAGACTGCTGCAGCTTCTGGCTGCTTTTCCGCGCAGCTCGATTTCATAAATACCATCGGTGTATAAAAACAGCTCCTGCCCTCTGGTTAATGTTACCTGCTGCCGGTCGTAAACCATTCCCGGCAGAATCCCCAGCGGCAGCCCCTGCTGATTTTCCAGCATCGTTAGGCCGTCCCGGCTGCACAGGCATGGATAACCGTGCCCCGCATTGCTGTAGCAGAAGGTCACATCATCCAGATGAAGCACCCCGTACACCGCTGTTACAAAATAATCATTGCCAGTGCTGCTGAAGAAATGTTCCAGCCGGTCATTCAGCTGTTCTAACAGCTTTTCCGGTTCCAGATAATACTGCTTCAAATCATACAGCTGAAACTTGATGGTCGCCGTAATCATCGCCGATGCAACCCCGTGCCCTTTTACATCACAGATTAACACACCGAGATGATGCTCATCGATACGGATAAAATCGTAGAAATCGCCGCCGATATAACTGCTGGGTTTATAAAGCACCTCAATATCCACATTGTCATATTGCGGGACCGATAACGGCAGAAAACTTTTCTGCAGCTCGGTGGCAATCACCAGTTCCCGATGCAGCTGGCTGTAGCGGTCATCTAAATCGTTGGCAATCTCTTTCATTTTTAAAAGATTTTTTACACGGAGAATCAGTTCATGGCTATCTACCGGTTTGGTTAAAAACTCGTCGGCACCAGCTTTCAGCCCTTCCAGCATACTCTGTTTATCGTTCAGCGCTGTCAGAATAATTACAGGAATCCCTCGATACTGCTGCGTTGACTTCATGCTGCGGCACACATCGTAGCCGGAGCCGTCAGGCAGCATCACATCCAGCAGCACCAGATCCAGACTGACCCGCTCAATCCAGCTGTACGCTTCAGCACAGTTTGCCGCTTTGTAAATATTCATCGGAATCCCGCTCAAATCCAGATATGCCTCCAGAAGTTCCAGATTGACCTCGTAATCATCCACCAGCAAAACATTCGGATTCCTTGCCATGCGCACACCTCCGTTTATCTCTTTTCTTTATCCTGCTTATCTTTCATTATAAGAAAAATAACGCTACCTAACAGAATCAGATAGCGTTATTGGCTTGGTTATTTCATGAAAATACTAGTTGTTGAATACGTCAGCCAGTGTGCTGCCCATTTCTTCCTGAACAACTGGAATTTCTTCTTCTACTGTTTCTTCAGCAGCTTCTTCAACAACTGGTGCTGGAGCTTCTTTTGCTGGTCTTTCTGTAGTCTGTTTGATGCTCAGGCTGATTTTTTTGTTTTCAACATCCAGTTCCAGTACTTTTGCACTGATTTCCTGACCGATCTGTAAAGCATCTTCTACTTTTTCTACACGTTCCCAGGAAATCTGAGAGATGTGAACCAGACCGTCAACACCGTCTTCCAGCATTACAAATGCGCCGAATGGTACGATGCGTACAACTTTACCGGATACTACATTGCCAACTGCATATTTTTCAGCAGCAGCTTCCCATGGGTTTACGCTCAGCTGTTTTAAGCCCAGAGAAATTTTTTCTTTTTCTCTGTCAACAGCCAGTACGTATACTTCGATTTCCTGACCAGCTTTTACAACATCGCCAGGATTTTTTACACGACCCCAGCCCATTTCAGAAACGTGCAGTAAACCGTCTACGCCGCCCAGGTCAATGAAAGCGCCGAATGCAGCCAGTCTGCGAACAACACCTTTTCTTGTCTGGCCTTCTTCGATGGAAGCCCATACCTGTTCTTTGCGAGCTTTTTCCTGTTCTTCCAGGATTTCGCGGCGAGACAGAACAATTTTTCTGGATTCTGGTTCAAATTTGATGATTTTGAACTGCAGAGTCTGGCCAACGAAGGATTTGATATCTTCGATGTATTTGATATCCAGACGGGATGCTGGTACAAAACCTCTGGTACCGATATCAACGATAACGCCGCCTTTTACAACATCTACAACAGGAGCTTCCAGAATTTCGCCGTTGTTAAATGCTTCTTCCAGTTTTTCCATAGCAGCTACCTGATCTACACGTTTTTTAGAGAGCAGGATGTTGCCTTCGTTGTTTTCTTCTTTGATAACCATAACGCGAATTTCTTCGCCGATTGTTACAACGTCTGCAGGGTTTACATTTTTGCTGAAGCTCAGTTCACGAACTGGGATAATCCCTTCAGATTTGCCGCCGATATCAACCAGAACTTCATCACTGTTGATTTTTACAACGGTACCGGTTACGATATCGTTTCTACCTACTTCACCTAAAATGCCATAGCTTTCTAAGCCCTGTTCCATTGTCATTAATTCTTCCATTTTTAAAGTTACCTCCCTAATTATCCAGTCAGGTGTAGATGCACCTGCCGTAATTCCTACTTTTTTAACATCGTCGAACCAGCTTAAATCGATTTCTTCGGCTCTCTCGATGTGCTCTGTGCGGCAGCCATTGTGCCGGCAGATATTTGCCAGTTTTTGTGTATTGGCACTGTTAGACCCGCCAATCACCAGCATAAAATCCACTGTTCCTGCCAGTTCCAGCGCAGCATTCTGCCGCTCTCTGGTGGCCGAACAAATGGTATTGAAGACGGTCAGCTCTTCAAGCTCGTACTGTCTCAGTACCTGTTCCGCTTTTTCAAAGCGCTCCAGATTCTCTGTGGTCTGCGCAACCAGACATACTCTGCGTCCCGGCAGATTCAGCTGTTCCAGCTCGGCAGTATCCTGAAAGGCTACCCCGTTTTCTCCGGCCCAGCCCAGAATCCCCTGCACTTCCGGATGGTTGCGATTTCCCAGAATCAGTACAAGATATCCGTTCTGACTGTGTTCATGTGCAATTTTCTGTACCTTGTTTACAAACGGACAGGTACAGTCATACAGTTCCAGCCCCCGTTTTTCGGCTTCTTCATAAACGGAGGGAGCAACGCCGTGTGTACGGATTAACACCGTATTTTCACGGATTTCCTCAAACGTCTCACGCGCATAGATACCTAAACTCTCCAGGCGCTTTACCTCCTGCGGATTGTGAATCAGAGGTCCCAGAGTAGCAATGGGTGCATGTCCGCTTCCGGCCAGTTCCTCACCCTTACGGATGGCCATTTTTACACCAAAACAGAAACCTGCATGGGGAGCTATCTGAAAATCCACTCCATCAGCTCCTTTATACATAATTACTTACCTTACTATTATAACGGAAAACAGCTGGAAGTGAAATAGTTATTTTTTAATAAACAGTTATTTTTTAATTCGCATAAAAAGATTTTCTACCACTTCTTCAAAAGACATGTGACTGGTGTCAATCAATTCTGCATCTTCTGCCTGCCGCAGCGGGGAAACATCCCGGCTGGAATCCTTTTTATCACGCAAAGCGATATCCGCCATCAGCTGCTCCATATCTACTTCCACACCTTTCTGCTGCAGTTCCAGCGCACGGCGACGTGCACGTTCCTCCAGCGAGGCGGTTAAAAAGAATTTGTACTGTGCATCAGGCAATACTGTTGTGCCGATATCACGGCCGTCCATCAGCACATTACAACCGGCAGCGATTTTCTGCTGCTGTGCGGTCATTTCCTCACGCACCAGAGGAATCATAGAAACTGCCGACACATTGGCAGAGATTTCCGGTGTGCGGATAGCTTCTGTTACATCGGTTCCGTTGCAGTATAAATGCTGTACGTTGTCTTCGTCTTTAAATTCCAGCTGCAGTTCCGCCAGCAGCTGTTTCATGCCTTCCATGTCGTCAAATGCAACCTGATTCTGCATCGCCAGCCAGGTTACTGCCCGGTACATGGCACCGGTATCTAAATAAATACAGCCAAGCCGTCTGGCCAGTACTTTCGCCACAGAACTTTTGCCTGCGCCTGCCGGGCCATCGATAGCAATCTGTAATGGTCTGTTATTTTCTGCGTAACTCATATTACGATTCTGTTCCCCTTTTTATCTGCGTTAAATATAACCTCACCTAAACGCAGATACACTTAATTGATAGTACGATGAGCCAGTCCTACTGCCACTTCATCCAGATGCAGCAGCCCCACACCAAGAAACACCGCAATACTCAAATGGTCCTGATAACGGGCAATGCCCAGTTTTCCACCCACATTCAGACCGATGGCCTTGTTCTGAATCTGCGACAGAGCCTCTCTTGTTGCCCCGGCAACCGCCCCTGTTTCCGAGTGGGTATCGTTGATAATTCCTTCCCGTCTTGCAGCCACAATAGCATGTTCCACAATTTTATTGATAGACGTCAGATATTCACCGCCAAAATCAACGGCAGCGCTTCGGATTCCCATTGCAGTGTTTTTTTTCTTTTCCTGTGCCTCTACTTCCCTGTTTTCGCTGATTGCCATTCGCAGCGCGGTTCTGGCAATAGTCTTACTGCCATAGTTCATAGCATCACCCCATAATTGGTATTACCCTTTATTGTACGCCAGAATCATCAATTGTGCAAGCAATCCCCGCCAGATAACCGGTAGAAAAGGCTGCCTGCAGATTAAACCCGCCAGTCATGCCGTCAATATCCAGCACTTCGCCGGTAAAATACAACCCAGGCACCAGTTTACTCTCCATGGTTTTTGGTGATACCTCTTTTACACTGACCCCGCCCGCTGTCACAATGGCCTCTTCGATAGGCCGCGCCTTTGTAATGGTAAAGCGGAAATTTTTCAGAAGT
>JAFQEO010000008.1 GCA_017399005.1 Peptococcaceae bacterium
CAGTAATCCTGTGGTTCGCCTGCTATACAGTGGTGATGACCTCGGATAAGTTTATTTATCTGTTCGGGCGAATCATTCCGGCACTGTCGCTGGTGTTATCTATGATATTACGGTTTATACCGAGATGTCAGGTGCAGCTGGCGGCCATTCGGGAGGCGCAGAGTTGTATCGGGCGCAGTGTGCACCGTGGTACGGTATGGCAGCGTGTGCGCTGTGCAGTACAGATGGTATCCATTCTGATTACCTGGGCGATGGAACAGGCCATCGAGACGGCGGACAGTATGCGAAGCCGCGGCTATGGCTTGCCGGGGCGGACGGCGTTTTCGATTTACCGGTTTGAAAAGAGAGATAAACTGGCATTATTGTGGCTGGCGGGAGGTGCTGCGGTGATTGCGGCTGGATGGCGATGCGGTGTACTGGCGTGGAGCTATTATCCGCTGATACAGGGAAGCCTGCTGACGCCGCTGTCTATGATTGTGCAGACGATTTATCTGATGCTGTGCATGACGCCGGTGATTCTAAATCGAAGGGAGGCTCGCCTGTGGATGCGATTACAGTCCAGTCGTTAACATTTACCTATCCGGGGCAGACGAAAAAAGCACTGGATACTATCAGCCTGACCATTCCGTCCGGTGCATTTGCAGTACTTTGCGGACCGTCAGGATGCGGAAAATCTACATTGCTCCGGCAGCTGAAAACGGTGTTAACGCCGCATGGCCAGCGCAGCGGAGCAATTTTTATTGAAGGTCAGCCGTTAGAGAGCATGGATCAGCGTGCACAGAGCCAGCGCATCGGTTTTGTGCAGCAGTCACCGGACAATCAGATTGTGACCGATAAGGTGTGGCACGAGCTGGCATTTGGGCTGGAGAGCCTTGGTTATGATACGCCGGTGATACGCCGCAGGGTGGCGGAGATGGCCAGCTTTTTCGGGATACAGACATGGTTTTATAAAGATGTGACAGAACTTTCCGGCGGGCAGAAACAGCTGTTAAATTTAGCATCGGTGATGGTGATGCAGCCGGATGTGTTAATTTTGGATGAGCCGACCAGCCAGCTGGACCCGATTGCAGCATCAGAATTTTTATCGGTACTGGGAAAAATCAATCGGGAACTGGGTATAACCATCCTGTTGACCGAACACCGGCTGGAAGAAGCGTTTGCTCTGGCGACGGATGTGTTTGTGATGGATCATGGCCGGTTATTATGTACTGGAACACCGCAGCAGGTGGGAGAACAGCTACAGATGATGGGGCACCGCATGTTTCTGGCTATGCCGGCTGCTATGCGGGTGTGGGCCGCAGTCACCAGCGATGCTGCCTGTCCGGTTACGGTGCGGGACGGGCGACAGTGGCTGAAGCGTTATACAGTACAGCATGCAATGCAGCTGCTACCGGAAGAACCACTGCATGGATATTCAGGTGAATGTGTGTTGTCTGTTCAGGATGTGTGGTTTCGATATGAGCAGAACCAGTCTGATGTTGTAAAAGGAGTTTCGCTGACGGTATTGCAGGGAGAACTGGTAGCACTATTGGGCGGCAATGGAACAGGAAAGACCACCAGCCTGAAAATACTGGCGGGACTGATCCATCCGCAGCGGGGGACGGTGAAGGCAACTGGAACCATTGCAATGCTGCCGCAGAATCCACAGGCCTTGTTTGTGAAAAAAACGGTTCTGGAAGATTTGACGGAACTGTTTACAGACCGGCAAATATCCGATAACGCAAAGGAGGAGAGGCTGGCCCGGGTGATACGGCTGTGTCATCTAGAGCCTTTTTTATATCGCCATCCGTATGATTTATCCGGGGGCGAACAGCAGCGCTGTGCGCTGGCAAAACTATTACTGCTGCAGCCGCAGATTCTGCTGCTGGATGAACCGACGAAGAGTCTGGATGCCGAGTTTAAACAGGAACTGGCCATGATTCTGCAGAGTCTGCTGCGCGATGGTGTTGCTATTGTGATGGTCAGCCACGATATTGAATTCTGTGCAGAGTATGCCCATCGCTGTGCATTGTTTTTTGATGGCGCTCTTGTAGCGGAAGCAATGCCGCGCGCCTTTTTTTCCGGTAACAGTTTTTACACCACAGCAGCAAACAGAATGGCGCGTGATGTGATTTCGGAGGCGGTTACTGTGGACGATATCATTACTGTTTGTGGTGGCAAGCCGGCAGACAAACCAATATTGCCGGATGATAAGATGCCGGCAGCGGAATGGCCTGAATGTTCTAATGAAACAGCGCAGTGCACACTGGAATGCAGAGAATCACAACCTCTGTTCAGGCGGACACTAGCCACGATGGCGCTGATTCTACTGCTGATTCCGCTGACGTTATGGATTGGTGAAGTGTATCTGGCGGGTCGAAACTATTATATGATTTCGCTGCTGATATTGGCGGAATGCATGCTGCCCTTTTTTCTGGCTTTTGAAAGACGCAAGCCACAGGCCAGGGAACTGGTTGTTGTAGCGGTGCTTTGCGCCATTGGGGTTGCAGGAAGGGCGGTGTTTTTTATGCTGCCGGAGTTTAAGCCTGTAACGGCCTTAACTATCATTGCTGGTGTGGCATTCGGCGGTGAAACTGGATTTCTGGTTGGTGCCATAACTATGCTGGTATCGAATATGCTGTTTTCACAGGGCCCGTGGACACCCTGGCAGATGTTTGCTATGGGGATTATTGGATTTCTGGCCGGTGTACTGTTTCATAAACGTATGTCGGGGCGTGATAAACGTATGCTGGCCCTGTTCGGTGCAGCAGCAGCATTGTTTATCTACGGCGGTATTATGAATCCGGCTTCTGCACTGATGTGGACTCATACGCTGGATTTAAAAGTGATGCTGGCCTATTATATCTCCGGTTTTCCTGTGGATTGTGTACATGCGGCTGCGACTGCCTTTTTTCTGTGGATTGCCGCTGAGTCGATGCTGGAAAAGCTGGATCGCGTAAAAATAAAATACGGGCTGGGGGAAAGTTTGTCTAAAATTGTCGAATCTGATTAAATAAATTTATCAATTGTGGGAAATGCGATGGTTGAGCCATTCTTTGCCTGGATAGATTTGAATTTCCAGATTTTATACAGTTGCTTCAAAAATTATACACCAAAGTCCTGCTTATTTGTTTTTTCTCCTGCTTATTTCAGCTTCGTTATGCACACAAATGTATATTTGTCTGTTTGACACGCACAAACGTATGTGATATAGTCCTCAAAAACAAAACAACCTGGAGGAGAGACCTATATGACAATTGGATGGATGAAGTTACACAGAAGTTTACTGGAAAAACCGATGTTTCAGGATGCGTACACATTGCAGGTATTGATTTACTGCCTGCTGCGTGCCACCTACAAAGAAATGTGCGTGAAGGTGGGCAATCAGGCAATTATATTGCAGCCCGGTCAGCTGCTTTACGGCAGAAAAAGTGTGAGTGAAAAGCTGGGTATGGGCGAGGGCAAACTGCGAGGCATTATGCATTATCTGGAGCAGAACGGTACAATTGAAATCGAGAGCCACAGCCGCTATTCCATTATCACAATCGTAAACTGGGAGCAGTATCAGAACGGTGAAATGCCGGAATTCCCCTTTGACTGTGATTTTATAGAGGAGGAAGAACCACCTTATAACCATGCTGAAATACAGTCTGCAAGCGGATTTGCCAAACAGGATGCTGAAATTTCAGCCAGCAGGGAGCCACAATATAATAATATAAAGAATTATAAAAATAATAATAAAATAAAAGAAAATAAAACAAAAGAATTTCAATGCCGCCCCATTGCGGTGTATGTGCCCGATGAAGATGCACAGCAGGAGGAGCAGGGTTTGTATTCGCCAATGGAACAGCCATCCGGCGGCGAGGCGATTAAGGGGGAGTGTGTATCTGCGCAGATGCTCGAACCCGCTGATACTGCTGATTCCCGTGAGGCAATGGCTGCCCTGTCCATGCTGGACGATGCAGCGCTGAAGGCATACTTTGCACAGTGTGACTATGCCATGTTTGATACGGATGTTGCTGGTGCCGAAGATTATTATGAATACGATACCGGTTTTGAAATGATTCCGCTGGATGATTCCGACATGCCGGGAGACCTGCCTGTAAATCCCGGTCACGAATTTGCAGCGGAAATGGTGTATTCGCTCTCTCAGCAGGATATCGACCAGCTGGAAGCCCTGTTTACAGGCTCCGCCAGTGCCTGCCCTGAAACCGGTTCCCCGTCTGTTCCGGTAGCCATCGATGAACCTGACCCTTATGAACAGGAATGGATTGCCGCACATAAACTGTTTGATGAACTGTGGGATATGTACCCCGTCAAAGCAGGCAAAGAGAAAGTCTCCGATGCCCAGATTATGCATCTGTACGAAATCGGTGCCAGACGGATGAAACAGGCCATCTGGCATTATCAGGACAAAAAACACCGTGTGCCGAAAAAATACTGGCAGAACGGCAGCACCTTCTTCAACGGCGGATATGAGGACTACCTGCGGGAACAGCTGGATTTGTGAGCAGTGCAGGGAAACATTTACGTCAGATAGAGTCTTTGATATAATACATTGCACAAATATTTGAAACAGTAACCGTTTACCACTTATGCACGAAAATCAACCACTTTTGCAGATGTCATTGAAAAATATGACGGTGTTGATACAATGATGGCATAAGGCGGACAGTAAATGATTTTTTGCAATATCATACAACAAGAGGAAATTGAATGCTAAAAATATTATCGAAAATGAAAAATAATATCGTCTCTGCCGTAACTGGGATTGGATTGTCTGTTGCAAATATTTTTGCGGGGCGTGATTTTTTGGAATATATCATTTCCATCATTGGTGACATGCTGTCTGTGGTATTTGATTATGACAAAGAAAAAACGAAGAAAACAACAGGGGATGAGTGATTATGGATAAAATGGTATTGATTTTGATTATTATGCGCCTGTCTTGAAAAACGGTGTGCCACAGCCATCGCAAGAAAGAGAAGGGCATGGTTATGGTGTACAGAATGTGATACGATGTGCAGAAAAATATAATGGCGTATGCAATTTTGATTATGATAACGAAAAGGCGGAGTTTCAGGCAGTGTTGCTGATTCCTGTATAAAATATTTCCATAATAATCAAATTATTTCCAGATTTCAGGAAGGAATTTCCTGCGGAACGACGAATCCTAATCCATATATCCGGATATAAAACTGAATATGTGGAGGCGTAGCAGGTGAGTGCAAACCGGGAATATAAAGACAGTGTTTTTTCGTTATATCTGAGTGAGCCGGAGCGGCTGATAGAAGTCTATAACGCAGTGGCGAACACAGACTATCCGCCAGATACACCGGTGGAAATCAACACGCTGACAGATGTGCTGTACAAAAACCAGATTAACGATTTATCCTTTGTGCTGGATAATCAGATTGTGGTGTTAATCGAGCATCAGTCTACCATCAATGAAAATATGGCATTGCGGTTATTTCTGTACAGCGCCAGAGTGTATGAGAAAATCACAAAACAGAAACCGCTCTATAAGCGCAAACGGGTGAAAATTCCGGTTCCAAGGTTTATCGTGCTGTATAACGGAAACGAGCCGTACCCGGAATATGGGCAACAGAAACTGTCGGATTCTTTTATTTTCCAGCAGGAAAATCCGCAGCTGGAATTGAAGATAGATATATACAATATTAACTACGAAATGAATGCGGAGATTGTAAAAAAAAGTAAAAGTCTTGCAGAGTACAGTCGGTTTATCGGGCTGATTAAGGCAAATCTGGCGGATGGTTTAGTGCTGGAGGGAGCCATAAAGCATGCCATAGAATATGGCATGGAACACGATATAATGAGTGAATTTTTAGAAGCGCATGGAAGTGAGGTGGCGAATATGCTGTTATCAGGCTGGAATATGGACGAGGCGTTAGCCGTATCTAAAGAAGAAGGTTACGAGGACGGTTTTGAGGATGGCGAACAGAAAAAACAGCAGGAGATGATTCGCAAGTTCAGTAAAATTAATACACCGGAACAGATTGCGGAAATACTGCAGGTATCAGTAGAATATGTGCTGCATATTCTGAACGGGTCATCGATGGTATGTGAAACAGAAACTCCTTATATTGCACAAACTAAAGAAAAATAACAGTGTGAAAAGCAGCGATAATAATTCGCTGCTTTTTTCTGTATTGTATTTCCTGTCAAACTATGCTATATTGCATATATTCGATTCTGCCAGTGTATATAACACAACGGCTGAGCAATTTTATCTGATAAAGGGGTGCTGTGGATGAAAAAAGTAGTTGCAGTATTATTGACCGTTATGCTGCTGTTGACAGGGTGCGGAGGTTCTTCCGTCAGTTCGGAGGAGGCCATTGCGAAATATGGCTCGGATACGCTGAAGGTTTATAATGTAGGGGAATATATTGATACGATGATTATTTCCGACTTTGAACATGAATATGGCGTAAAAATTGTATATGAAGTGTTTGATTCTAATGAAATGATGTATACCAAACTGCAGAGCGGTGATTCCTATGACATTCTGGTGCCGTCGGATTATATGATTCAGCGTTTAATCAGCGAGGGTGCTCTGCAGCAGCTGGATTTAAGCTTAATTCCGAATATTGAAAATTTAACCGATGAAGTAAAAAATCTGCCGTTTGACCCGGACAATACCTATTCTGTTCCATATTTCTGGGGCAGCGTAGGGATTGTATATAATAAAAATGTGATAGATGAGGCCGATCTGGAAGCTGGCTGGGAACTGCTGCGCAATCCAAAATATGCCGGCAAACTCTATATGTACGACTCGGAACGCGATGCGTTTATGGTGGCGTTTAAAGCGCTGGGCTATTCTATGAACACCCAGAGCGAGGCGGAAATCCAGGCGGCTTATGAATGGCTGATGGAACAGCGCCAGACAATGGAGCCGGTATATGTGGCCGATGAGGTTATTGACGGTATGATTAACGGCAATAAAGATATGGCCGTTGTGTACAGCGGTGATGCTGCCACTATCCTGATGGAAAATGAGGAGATGGGCTTCTTCATGCCGGAAGAAGGAACCAACATGTGGGTTGACTGTATGGTAATTCCGGCTAATGCGGCAAATCCAAAACTGGCTCATGAATTTATCAACTATCTGCTGGATTATGATATTGCCTACACCAACAGTGAATGGGTTGGCTATACTTCTCCGCATAAAGAAGTTCTGACAGATTTAAGCAGCATGGGTGGCTATTTTGAAGGCAACGAAGCCTATGTACCGCGCCAGGGTTATGAGCTGGACGAAGTATTTGAGGATAATCAGGTATTAAAAGAGCGTCTGACCCAGCTGTGGATTAAGGTAAAAGCCGGGGCGTAAAAAAACACAATAAAAGCGCATAACAAAAATGAACTCCTGTCTGAAAAATCGGACAGGAGTTTTTTGTATTATGTGATTTTGGAAAAACTGCCGCAAACAGCGCCGCCGATAATCAGAACAGCACCCAAACATTGCTGAAATGTCATAGGTTCCGCAAGCAGCAGAACAGAGAACACAACGGCGGAGAGTGGTTCCAGATAACCACAGATAGCCACGGTCTGCACCGGAAGGGTTCCGATGGATGAAAAATAAAGATAACATCCGATACCGGTGTTTACAAAGCCCAGCAGAAGAATCCATGGCCAGTTTCCGAAAGGAATCCGTATTGTAAATCCTTCTTTCAGCAACAGATATACAGCCACGGTGAGAAAGCTGATGAACAGCTGCAGAGCTGCATTTTCCATGCCGGTAATCCGGCTGGCTTTTTTATTGCAGATGACCATGGCAGCATACATGAAAGCCGACATGACAGCGCAGAAAAATCCGAAAAGATTTTCACCGGCACCAATCAGTTTTCCGTTTACCAGAATAACACCGGCAAGAACCAGCAGAAAGCTGAACAGTTTTTGAGGTGTCAGCATTTCGTGAAACAAAACCGGTGACAGCAGCATTACGATGACAGGGCCGCAGTAATATAAAAGCGAAGACAGGCTGACACCAATCTGCTGGTAGGCTTCGTACAGAAACATCCAGCTGATTCCCATAGCAATACCGGAAGCACACAGAAATAAAAAATCTGTTTTTTTATTCTGAATAGTAAACCGGCCTCTGGTTAAAAGAAAAAGTAAAAGTAAAAGAGCACTTCCCAGCATGGTGCGGAGAAATACAATGGTGTAGCTCGACAGTGCAATCCGGCTGGCAACAATGCCGTTGGAGCCGAATAAAACCAGTGCCAGCAGATAGTGTATAAAAGAGCGGTTTTTCAATATATTCTGCATAGCAAATTCCTTTCTTGTCTAAAATGTAAGTTTACTGTATCATAAAAAATAATATGATAAAAGCAAATAATTATCATAAGAAATATGCAAAATCTTCATAATATAATCTGAGCGAAATACAAAAGGAGGCGTTGTTATGGATACCGGTATTCAAAAATACATGGCATTTATAAAAACTGTGGAATATGGCAGTTTTACCAGAGCCGCAGAAGTTTTATCCTATTCCCAGTCGGGAATCAGTCGCATGATAAAAGATCTGGAAAACGAGTGGCGTGTGTCGCTGCTGGAACGGGGAAAAAACGGTGTAAGACTGACTTCCGACGGTATGAAGCTGCTGCCGTATGCAAGGCAGGTCTGTGAGGCGTATCAGACGCTGCAGATGAAGGTGGATGCGTTGAACGGGCTGGAAAGCGGCATCATTCGTATTGGAACTTTTTCCAGTGTGGCAGCGCACTGGCTGCCGAATATCATCAGAGCCTTTCAGCAGGATTATCCCAATATTGATTATGAACTGCTGCTGGGGGATTACACCGAAATTGAAAACTGGATTGCGGAAGGAAGAGTAGATTGTGGATTTCTTCGTCTGCCGACCAGGCCGGAGTTTGAGACAGTATTTCTGGAACAGGATGATTTTCTGGCGGTATTGCCGGAGAACCACCCGCTCGCCGGGTGTGAGCGGTTTCCACTTGATGCTTTTTGTGACGAGCCTTTTCTGCTGCTGGAAAAAGGCGAGAACCGTGAAGTATCAGATGTTTTTCGCCGGTATGGCTTATCACCGGATGTTCGCTGTACTCTGTGGGATGATTTTGCGATTATGTCTATGGTAGAGAGCGGGATGGGGCTCAGTATTCTGCCCCGCCTGATTCTGAAGCGGATTCCCTACCGTGTGGTGCTAAAAGAACTGGATGTTCCGGCATATCGTAATATTGGTCTGGCAGTTCGAAAAAAAGAAACCGTATCACTGGCAATGAAACGGTTTATGGATTATCTGGACTGCCGGTAATCTGTAACCGAATACTGATATTTCCGTACAGGAAATTTTTTCTGTAAAACGGAATATGATAAACAGAACGAAGCTGTATGATTTCAAAAAGGAGAGAGATACTATGACAAAACGATTGGTTGTGGATTTAGATAAATGCACAGGGGGCCATCGCTGTCCTGCGGTTCTGGTGTGTCAGATGGATGCGCTGTATCAGGTGGATGTCCATTCTGCACCGGAAGTAAACCGGAATCTGTGTGTTGGATGCGGAGCATGTGTGCGCCGTTGTGCAAAACAGGCGCTGCGCGTGATAGAGGGATAGCCGATGGATAAAAAACTGTTTCGCAGTTATATGCTGCTGATTACCTTTGCGGTGGCACTGGTGCTGGCAGTGAGTAAAATTGATTTACTGGCGCAGGGTGCCGGTGTGCTTCTCGGGTTGCTGAAGCCGTTTTTTATCGGGTTTGCCATTGCCTTTGTGCTGAATATTCCTTATGTGGCAATCGGGAACGGGCTGAACCGGTTTAACACAAAGCTGCCGAAATTAAATAAACCGCTGGCCATTGCCGGTGCCTATCTGATTTGTTTTGGTATTTTAGGCGGTGTGATTGCCATTGTGATTCCGGAACTGGGGCGCAGTATCAACATGTTAATCAGCAACAGTGAAACCTATAAGCAGAATTTCCAGAATGTGCTTTTGTGGCTAGGAAGTTTTGATTTATCGCCTCTGGCCAGCATGGACTGGAACCAGCTGTTTGCAACTCTGGAGCAGGAACTGAAGCTGCTTCTGGAACAGGCTATGGATGTGCTGCGGGTGCTGTTTCCGCAGATTTTTGACAAAGCCAGCAGTATTGTGCACGGGGTAGCCAATGTGTTTATCGGGCTTGTGGTATCGGTGTATCTGTTAAACAGCAAAGACGTGCTGTGCCGTCAGGTAAAACGCATTACCTATGCCTTTCTGCCGCAGTGGATGGCCGATGAATGTGTGGATATCAGCCGGCTGATTAACCAGAGTTTCAGCAGTTTTATCAGCGGGCAGCTGATGGAGGCCTGTGTGCTGGGCATGTTGTGTTTTATCGGTATGAATATTTTCGGGTTTGAATATGCGTTTTTAATCAGTCTGATGATTGGGGTCACGGCTATTATACCAATCGTGGGCGCTTTTATTGGTACGGTGCCGGCTGTGGTGCTGCTGTTTCTGGTGGAGCCGGTACAGGCGCTGTGGTTTTTAGTATTTATCCTGATTCTTCAGCAGATAGAGGGCCATGTAATTTATCCAAAAGTGGTGGGTGAGTCAGTGGGGCTTCCTGCATTGTGGGTGATGATGGGCATTGTAGTTGGCGGAGGCCTTGGCGGTGTGCTGGGGATGCTGCTTGGGGTGCCGATGTTTACAGTGCTGTATAAACTGATGAGTCAACTGGTGCAGACCAGGCTGGAACGGAAAAAGATTCGGATATGAGTTAATCGTTCTGACTGGCAGCCTGTATCTGTAAAAATGTATACACAGCAAATACCGTGAAATCCGGTTGACATAAACAATTCTTTTGTCTATAATAATTCTCAAGTTGCATACGGGAAAAGCAGAGAGAGGGAAGAGTAGTCAGCAGGAGGCTTGCAGAGAGCTGCCGGATGGTGCGAGGCAGCAGCGGAATGCAGATGAACTGGCCCTGGAGCTGTCTGTCTGAAAGAGCAGTAGGACGGATCGGTGTCTCGCCGTTAAAGGGAGTAAAGTGGGCAGAATGCTGTTTAACATATAACAGGAGAACAGCAGTCTGTCAAATAGAGTGGTACCGCGGAATATGTCCTTTTTCGTCTCTGGCAACGGAGAGAGAAAGGACTTTTTTATTACGGATAATTTGATAAAATGCAGAACGACTTAGGAATGTAAACAGGAGGAATGAAACAAATGGAAGGATATCAGAAATACGAAAAATCTTATTTTATGCCGCCGGAAGCATGTTATGACTGGGTGAAAAAAGAATCTATCGAGAAAGCGCCAATCTGGTGCAGTGTAGACCTGCGTGACGGCAACCAGGCATTAATCGAGCCGATGAGTCTGGAAGAAAAACTTGAATTTTTCCAGCTGTTATTAGATGTAGGGTTTAAAGAAATCGAGGTTGGGTTCCCGGCTGCATCGGAAACCGAGTATCAGTTCCTGCGTACTCTGATTGACAACCATATGATTCCCGATGATGTGACCATTCAGGTACTGACACAGGCCCGCGAACATATTATTCGCAAAACCTTTGAAGCTATTGACGGTGCTCCTCATGCTG
The DNA here is from genome assembly GCA_017399005.1 of Peptococcaceae bacterium. Taxonomy (GTDB): domain Bacteria; phylum Bacillota; class Peptococcia; order Peptococcales; family Peptococcaceae; genus UBA7185. The sequence goes on from JAFQEO010000008.1 coordinate 11,524, forward strand.
TCGTGCATATGTACAACTCTACTTCTGTGAATCAGCGTGAACAGGTATTCCGCAAATCCAAAGAAGAAATCAAACAGATTGCCATCAATGGCGCAACGCTGCTGAATGAGCTGGCAAAAGAGGTAAAAGGCGACGTGACCTTTGAATACAGCCCGGAAAGTTTCACCGGCACTGAAGTGGATTATGCCCTGGAAGTGTGCAATGCAGTGCTGGATATCTGGCAGCCTCGTCCTGACCGTAAAATCATCATCAACCTGCCTGCAACCATTGAAACATCGCTGCCTCATGTGTATGCAAGCCAGGTGGAATATATGCACAAAAATCTGAAATATCGTGAAAATGTGATTATTTCTCTGCATCCGCACAATGACCGCGGCTGCGGGGTAGCCGATGCAGAACTGGGTCTGCTGGCTGGTGCTGACCGTATTGAAGGTACTCTGTTTGGTAACGGAGAACGTACCGGGAATGTGGATATCATTACACTGGCAATGAATATGTTTGCTCACGGTGTTGACCCTGTGCTGAACTTCCACGATATGAAACGCATTACCGAAGTGTATGAACGCGTAACCCGTATGCAGGTACATCCTCGTCAGCCATACGGCGGTGCTCTGGTGTTCAGTGCCTTCTCCGGCTCCCATCAGGATGCTATCGCAAAAGGTATGGCCTATCGTCAGGAAAAACAGCTGGAAACATGGTCTGTGCCATATCTGCCAATCGACCCGGAAGATGTTGGCCGCACCTACGATTCCGATGTTATCCGCATCAACAGCCAGTCCGGGAAAGGCGGCGTAAGCTACATCCTGAAACAGAGCTTCGGCATTGCTCTGCCGGATAAGATGAAAGAGGAATTCGGCTATCTGGTAAAAGACGTATCCGACAAAGAACACAAAGAACTGACACCGGAATGGATTTACTCCATCCTGGAATACAATTATGTGGATGTAAAAGAACATTTCACTGTGGACGAGTTCCACTTTATGCAGAAACACGGTGACGGCGGGATTCTGGGTATCGTAACCATGACCTTCCACGGCCAGACACAGACCATTACCGCAGAAGGGAACGGTCGTTTAGACGCAGTCAGCAAAGCGCTGAAAAAAGGTCTGGGATTCTCCTACGAACTGACCGATTACAAAGAACACGCATTGTCGAAAGGTTCCTCCTCCAAGGCGATGTCCTATGTGGCAATCACTCACATGGGCAGACTGACCTGGGGTATCGGTATTGACGATGACATTATTGAATCGTCTATCGAAGCTCTTTGCGCGGCGATTAACAGACTCCCTGTCTGGTCTAAATAGAACGGCTTGTCTTTTTTGACGATAGCGTCGTTGTTTTCAGATTTTTTCGCCTTGCGTACCTTAAGTACGCGTCGCTCAAAAATCTGAAAGCCGCCTAGCTCTCGACAAAAAATCCTGCGCCTTTGTCATTTCGAGCGTAACGAAGTGAAGTCGAGAAATCTTACAAACAATAAAGAACCCCTTTTCTGAAAACAGTGCCACTGTCTCGGAAAAGGGGTTTGCTGTTTTTATAATCGTTTTAAAATGGGGTTGCTGGAATAATTCAGCATGGTTTTGAATAAATCCGGGTGAATGATAGTCTGGGCAACGGAGGCGATGGTTTCAAACGGAATGTTTTCGGTGTACCATTTAAGCCCCAGGGCCAGAATACCGGAAACGCATGCTTCGTAGGTCAGCAGTGCCTCCAGATTATTGTCACGGATTTTCAGAAGTGCAAATAGTTTTTTCTGCAGCGTATCTTTGATTTTCTGCTGAAACGAAGGGTCACCGTTTGGCCCTAAGAGCACAGCAATCTGGCTGCCGTGTTTTTTTTTGAAATCAGAGGCCCATGGTGCCAGCTCAACAAAGGCACCGCGCAGAAGGATATCTTTATGATCGCTGAAAATATCAGAAATGAGCTGTTCCCAGTCATGCAGAATGTCTTCTTCGATGTATTCCAGAATGGCATATACATCGGGAAAATAATAATATAATGTGCTGCGGTAAACACCGGTGGCATCGGTAATTTCTTTTACGGATATCTTTTCGACTGGTTTTGTCAGATACAGTTTCCAGAACGCATCTACCAGAGCTGCTTTTGTCTGTGCTGCTTTTTCTTCCTGTTTGTTCATAAAAAACTCCTTCGTATTTTGCGACAGTTTGAGGTAATTTGTCGGTTGATAGTAGAAAAAGAAATGGTATAAGATATATTATACAACACTGTGTCGCATAAGACAAGTAAAGAATCTGCAAAGCCTTACAGGGACTGGATTTGACAGTCAATAAACATAAAGAAACTGCTAAGAAAACCACTGATTTCTTAGCAGAAACATAGTGTGACATATAACTGGATTGACAGTATCATTAGCATCAGTGGAAAGGAACGAGAGGATGGATTTATTATGACACAGAAAAAAGCGCTGCGGCTCGGGATTGACGTGGGGTCTACAACAGTAAAGACCATCGTTATGGAAGTGCCGTCAAATAAGGTGCTGTTTACCCGGTATGAGCGTCATCATGCCGAGCAGGGAAAAACGGTACAGCGTCTGCTGCAGGAAGTGGCGAAAGCATTTCCGGGTGAAACATTCCGTGTGGCCATCTGCGGATCCGGCGGCAAACCGGTAGCAGATCGAATCGGTGCATATTATATTCAGGAAGTAGTAGCCAATGCTGCTGCAGTACGGGCATTATATCCGCAGACCAGAACCGCAATCGAGCTGGGCGGGCAGGATGCCAAAATTATTTTCTTTAGTTACGATGAAAACGAGGGAAGGCTGGTAACTTCCGATATGCGTATGAACGGCAGCTGTGCAGGCGGGACCGGTGCATTTATCGATGAAATTGCAGCCATTCTGAAAACACCGGCAGAAGAATTTGAATCGGTGGCAGCGCAGGGGAAAACGGTGCATAGTATTTCGGGTCGCTGCGGTGTATTTGCCAAAACCGATATTCAGACCATTCTGAATGCGGGCGGCAGCCGTGAGGATATTGCCTTATCGGCATTTCATGCTATTGCCAAACAGACCATCGGCGGGCTGGCACAGGGGCTGGAACTGAAACCGCCGGTTATTTTTGAGGGCGGTCCGCTGACCTTTAACCCTACATTAATTAAAGTATTTGCAGAACGTCTGCAGTTAAAAGAAGATGAAATTATTCGTCCGGAACATTCGGATACCATTGTGGCTCATGGTGCGGCCATTGCAGTGGATGAACTGTTCCCGGAGGAACAGCAGGAGGATTTCTCGTTAGAACAGGCAATTTCTTTGCTGGATACGCCGATTCAGACCGAGGAGTATCATGCACAGACAAAACGGTATTTTGAATCGGAAGAAGAATGCACGAAGTGGCGCGAGGCACATGCCATGCCAGATGTTGTGCCGCTTCCGTTAAAATCAGGTGATGTGCTGCGTGTATATATCGGTGTGGATGCCGGCAGTACCACATCCAAGCTGGTACTGATGGATGAAGAAGAACGGGTAATTGACCGGTTTTATGCCAACAATCAGGGTGATCCGATTCATGTGGTAAAATGCGGTCTGCTGGAACTGCATCAGAAATACAACAATATGGGTGTTACTCTGGAAGTGCTGGGGCTTGGCACCACCGGTTACGGGGAACTGCTTCTGAATGCGGCATTCGGCGGTGACTATCATACTGTAGAAACCGTTGCGCATGCGGCTGCAGCCTGCCATTATGAGCCGGAGGTATCCTTTATTCTGGATATCGGCGGGCAGGATATGAAAGCAATCTGGGTAGCAGATGGTGTTGTCACCAATATTATGTTAAACGAAGCCTGTTCGTCGGGGTGCGGCTCGTTTCTGGAAAAATTCGCAGATTCGCTGCATATTCCAGTAACAGAGATTGCCGATGCGGCTTTCCGTGCAAAGCGTCCTGCAAGTCTGGGCAGCCGCTGCACCGTATTTATGAACAGCAATATTATTACCGAGCAGAAAAACGGATGCAGCGCCGATGATATTATGGCGGGGTTGTGCCGTTCTATTATTGAAAACGTGTTTACCAAGGTTGTACGAATCAGCAATACTTCTGTTCTGGGCAATAACATTATGGTGCAGGGCGGTACCTTCAAAAACGATGCGGTACTGCGTGCACTGGAACAGTATATCGGCGGCGGCAGTGTGAAGCGTGCGCCCTATGCCGGTGAAATGGGTGCTATCGGTGCTGCTCTGCTGACGAAGCAGAAACGGGAGCAGGAAGAATTCAGCCATAGCCGCTTTATCGGTTTTGATGCACTGGAAGCATTTACCTATGAACAGAAAAGTGATATGCCGTGCCCGTTCTGTGTGAATCACTGCAGCCGTACTGTGGTGCAGTTTTCAAACGGCGGCAGCTTTGTAACCGGCAACCGCTGTGAACGCGGTGAGGTTGTGGGCAATCCGCAGGATGAGGCGGTACGCAATCAGGTAAAACAGATTAAACGGACACAGGATTCGGTGGCCAATCTGTATCAGATTCGCCAGCAGCTGCTGTTTCAGGAGTATGCATATCCCGATTTGTGTCTGAAACGGAATATGAAAATCGGGCTCCCTCGTGTACTGTTTAACTGGGAGTATATGCCGTACTGGAAAACCTTCTGGCAGTCTCTCGGTTTTGATGTGGTGCTGTCGGATTTCAGCAACCGTACGATGTATGAAAACGGCCTGAGTGCCGTGTCTTCTGATACGGTATGTTTTCCAGCCAAACTGGTGCACGGGCATTTGCGTAATCTGGCAGAGAAAAAAGTGGACCGTATCTTTATGCCGTCTATCACAACCATGCCGTCGGAAAATACTGAAAAAACAAGTGAATCCATGTGTGCTGTGGTAAAAGGCTATCCAATTGTTATCCGCAACTCGGACAATCCGGAACAGCACTGGGGCATTCCGTTTGATGCACCGCTGTTCCACTGGCATGAATATTCGGACCGTGAACGCCAGCTGACAAGGTTTATGCACGATACATTCGGTATATCTGCCGAGCTGACAAGAGCGGCTATCAAAGCTGGTGATGAGGCGCAGAATCTGTTTATCACACAGCTGAAAGAGGAAGGGCAGAAGGTTCTGGATGAAGTGGAACGCATCGGCCGTTATGCGGTGGTGCTGGCAAGTCGTCCATATCAGAACGATGCCATTGTAAATCATAACCTGCCGGAGATGTTTACCAGCATGGGAATTCCGGTATTAACGGCCGATTCGCTGCCGGAAGTTAATCAGGTGGATTTGCGGATGAGCCGTCTGGATATCGTGAACAACTTCCATGCCCGTATGCTGTCGTCGGCCATTCTGGCGGCACGCAGTCCGCATCTGGAATATGCCCAGGTGGTAAGTTTCGGCTGCGGGCATGATGCCTATCTGTCGGATGAAATTATCCGCCTGATGAATCATATTTCCGGAAAAAATCCACTGATTCTGAAACTGGATGAAAGCGAGGCAGCCGGGCCGCTGCGTATTCGTGTTCGCTCTTTTGTGGAAACCGCAGAACAGCGCCACCAGATGCAGGAGAATCTGCAGGTGCAGGCGCTGACCGACCCGTATCCGGTGAAATTTACAAAAGAAATTTCCAGTAAAAAAATTGTGCTGGTGCCAAATACTTCTCATGCATTCTGCCGTATTATGTCGGCGGCCATGTCTAAACAGGGGCTGCGGGCAGTGCCGCTGGAAATCGGCCGCGAAGAGGCAATCCGTCTGGGAAAACAGTATGTGCATAACGATATCTGCTTCCCGGCGCAGATTGTTATCGGGGAGGCGTTAGCAGCTCTGCGCAGCGGCGAATATAATGTGGATGAAGTTGCCATCGGTATGGGCAAATATATCGGCGACTGCCGGTTGACCCATTATGGTGCATTGCTTCGAAAAGCGCTGGATGATGCCGGGTATCCGCAGGTGCCGATTATCACCAACGATGATCAGGATTCGCACAATCTGCATCCGGGCTTTAAAATGAGCCTGCCGACTGCTATCAATATCGCATTTGCCATGCCGGTTATTGATATTCTGGAAGAACTGCTGCGAAAAATGCGGCCGTATGAACTGGTGCCGGGCAGTGCCCAGGCAGCCTTTGACCGCTCTATGGATGCGGTGGTGGAAGGCCTGGAGCAGGGCGGTATCAATGGCATGAAAAAAGCATTCAGCAAAGCTATTGACTGGATGTGCGAGGTACAATATGACCGTACAAATCTGCGGCCTACCGTACTGATTGTAGGGGAGTATCTGCTGAACTTCCATCCCGGTGCCAACCACGATATCGAGGATTATCTGGAGGCCAACGGTTTTGAGATTATTGAGGCCCGCATGGCCGATGTTATTCGCAAAAGCTATTATTATCTGGATATGCAGATTAAAGATTACCGGATTCAAAAATCCTGGAAAGATAAAATCTGGCTCTTTACTTCCGATAATATTTTTAATCTGGCGCATAATATGGCCGATAAAATTGCTCAGAAGCATCCGCTGTATAAACCTGCTGCCCGCATTCAGGACCTGGCAAAAGGCAGCAACGATATTCTGCATCATACCTTTGATGCAGGGGAAGGTATTCTGATTCCGGGGGAAATTCTGCATCATGCAGCCCACGGGTGCCGTAACATGATTGTGCTGCAGCCGTTTGGCTGTCTGCCGAATCATGTAGTGGGCAGAGGCTTAATCAAAAAAATGAAGGAACTGTATCCGCATATTCAGATTCTGCCGTTAGACTACGACCCCGACGTGAGCTTTGCCAACGTGGAAAACCGTCTGCAGATGATGATTATGAACGAAAAAAGCCGCAGCGCTGTGGCAAATGTGTAAAGAACACATAATAAAACAGTATAAAAACAGGAGATGCTGGCTGGATGACTATCCGGTCAGCATTTTTTATGGATTTGCAGCATCGTTTCAATTACAAAGTTTTTCAGAATGTTAAGACATATTCGGATTTTTGTGCAGTCTCTTTTTATTTTTGGATAGCTGTGTTAAAATATCCCTGATATTAATTACAAAAAAGTACTCATGTTTTCAGATTGTATAAATATAGAAAGCGGAGGTGAATTGCGTTGAATTTGCAGACAAAACTGGAGAATCTGCCTACCGGTCCCGGTGTGTATCTGATGAAAAACGATGCGGGTGAAATTATTTATGTGGGCAAGGCAATCAATCTGCGGAATCGGGTGCGGTCTTATTTTCGGGAACTGAAACCGGATCAGGCAAAAACAAAGGCGCTGGTGAAACATATTGCCGATCTGGAGTATATTCTGGCGGATAATGAACTGGAAGCGCTGGTGCTGGAATGTAATCTGATTAAAAAGTACCGGCCTAAATATAATATCAACCTGAAAGATGATAAAACCTATCCGTTTTTGAAAATCACAAAAGAGGATTACCCGCAGGTGCTGGTGACTCGCAAGGTACTGAAGGACGGTGCCCGCTATTTCGGGCCGTATCCCAGTGTAAATGAACTGCGCAATTCACTGGAAATGATACGAAAAATTTTTCCGTTTCGGAGCTGTAAGCAGAAGGTGTTCACCAATGACCGGCCGTGCCTGAACGCTCATATTCAAATGTGTTATGCGCCGTGTGTGGGTCGTATCAGCAAAGAGGAATATAATGAAATGATTGAACAGGTGGCTCTGTTTTTTGAAGGAAAGCAGGATGGCCTTGTAAAACGGCTTCGGCAGGAAATGGAGCAGGCAGCGGAAAATCTGGAATTTGAACAGGCCGCCCGTCTGCGTGACCAGCTGCAGGGTGTGGAGCAGATTATGACACAGCAGAAAGCGGTGCTGGGCGGTGAGGATGATCAGGATGTTATTGCCATGGCAAGAGGGCTGAATCAGTGCTGTGTGCAGATTTTCTTTGTGCGCGGCGGCAAAATTGTAGGCCGTGAAAATTATTTTCTGCGCGGCACCGATGACAGCAGCCGTGGAGAGGTTCTGGCATCCTTTATGAAACAGTTTTATCTGACCTGTCAGTTTATTCCGCGTAATATTCTGCTGGAAACAGAACTGGAGGAACAGGCTGTACTGGAACAGTGGCTTTCGGAAAAACGGGAGAGCCGTGTGTATCTGAAAGTGCCAAAGCGGGGGCAGGCGAAGGAACTGGTGGATTTAGTAGGAAAAAATGCATCGGAGGCGCTTGCAAAACAGGAACTGGAGGAAACAGTCCGGGAGCAGCGGACCGTCAGCGTGCTGGAGCAGCTTCAGCAGCTGCTTGGGCTGGAAAATCCGCCTGCCCGGATGGAATGTTATGATATTTCCAATACGCAGGGCACAGAGAGCGTAGCGTCTATGGTGGTATTTGTCGATGGAAAGCCGAAAAAAGACCAGTATCGCCGGTTTAAAATTAAAACCGTGGAAGGTGCCAACGATTATGCCAGCCTGAAAGAAGTGCTGACTAGAAGATTTCGGCGTGGTCTTGCCGAGCAGAGTGAAGGCGAAAATGGTAAATTTGATGTTTTCCCGGATGTCATCATGATGGATGGCGGCCGCGGGCAGGTGAATATTGCGCTGGAGGTTCTGCAGGAACTGGGGCTGAAAATTCCGGTGTGCGGCATGGTGAAAGATAACAGGCATCGTACTCGCGGATTATACTATAATAATGTGGAGCTGCTGATGGAAGAAAACTCGGAACCGTTCCTTCTGATTACCCGCATGCAGGATGAGGCGCACCGGTTTGCAATCACCTATCACCGCAGCCTGCGAGGAAAACGCAATCTGGCCAGTGTGCTGGATGATATTCCGGGTGTGGGCGAAAAACGAAAGAAGAATCTGCTGAAACATTTCGGTTCTTTTACAAAAATAAGAGAGGCTTCTATGGAGGAACTGCTGGAAGTGGAAGGAATTAACCGGACGGTAGCAGAAGAGATATATAGTTATTTAAGGACGCATCAGGATTTGCAGGCAAGACTAAATAGAAAGTAAATTAGAAAGGTGGTTTTTCCATGAAACATCTGATTGTAAAAATATTAATCAATGCAGCGGCGCTGATGTTTGCATCGAATATGATTGACGGCATTTATGTAGACGGCTTTGGGGCGGTTGTGATTGCAGCCATTATTCTGGGGATTGTAAATGCGATTATTCGCCCGTTGCTGATGCTGTTTACTCTGCCGCTGAATATCATGACATTTGGGCTGCTGACATTTGTTATTAATGGTCTGATGCTGAAAATGGTTTCCACAGTAGTTGGCGGTTTCGAAATCGTGGGGCTGTGGCCTGCTATTATCGGTTCGATTATTCTGACGGTTGTAAGTACTGTGCTGAGCTGGCTGGTGGAATAGTATGGCATATAAATTAATTGCAGCCGATCTGGACCGCACGCTGCTTCGCAGTGACGGAACGGTATCGGATTTTACAAAAGAGACGATTCGCAGATGTATGGAGGCCGGTGTAGGGTTTACATTTGCAACTGGTCGTATGTACTGCTCTGCACTGCCCATTGCCCGGAGGCTTGAGCTGGAACTTCCGCTGATTACTTATCAGGGGGCACTGCTGAAAAAACTGAACGGCGATGTGATGCATGCGCTGCATCTGCCGGCAGAGATTGCCGGTGAACTGGAAGAAATTCTGCGAAAAAGCGGAATGCATTACAATATTTATTCGGATGAAAAACTGTACTTTTCGACCTTTGGTCAGAAAGTGATGGACTATGCCCGCCATATTGGAGTGGAACCGCTGGCAGCGCCGAAAGGCCTTGGAAGTATTCATGTAACGCAGTACGGTGTATTTGATGAGCCGAAACAGATTGCCGAACTTCAGCAGCGTATCGAGGAGCAGTTTGGCAGTCAGGTGCGCACGGTTACCAGCGGCGGACGTTTTTTAGAAATCTGCCACCCGATGGCGCAGAAAAGTTATGGTCTGGCACAGCTGGCAGAACATCTGGGGATTCATCGTGATGAAATTGTAGCCGTGGGTGATAATAACAACGACCTGGATATGCTGCAGTATGCAGGGCTGGGTGTAGCTGTGGAAAACGCGGTTCCGGAAGCAAAAGCGGCTGCAAACCGGCTGACAGCATCCAATGATGATGATGGGGTTGCCAGACTGATTCAGGAACTGGTATTATAAATTAGAAAATGTCCCTGACATGTATACAAAGATATTTGTCAAAAAGACTAGACGGGGATAATGAAATATTATAAAATAATTGAAAGGCAAAGGCGCTACCGCATGGTAACAGGTGCTTTTGCCTTTTTTGCTACGGACATGATTGCAGACAGATGCAATACATATAATTGTAGAAGTTGAAAGGAAAGGGGATATTGTATGTTTGAACTGGTAGAGCATACAGCAGCCATCAATAAACAGCTGGCTCGCTATGGTGTAAGATTTGGTATCTATAAGAATAACGAATTTCATGAGCAGTTATTTCCGTTTGATACTATTCCCCGGGTGATTCCGGCCGAGGAATTTGATTTTCTGGAAAAAGGGCTGATTCAGCGTGTCAACGCACTGAACGCATTTCTTGCAGATATTTATAGTGAGAAAAAAATTATTGCCGATGGAATCGTTCCGGAAGAATTTGTGTACAGTTCCTCCGGCTATCTGCCGCAGTGTGAGGGAATTGTGCCGCCAAACGGTATTTTCAGCCATATTTCCGGTATTGACCTGGTGCAGGCGGAAGATGGCGAATGGTATATTTTAGAGGACAATCTGCGGATTCCATCCGGTGCATCCTATCCTTTAATTGCAAGAGAACTGACAAGACGAGTATGTCCTGATGTTTTTTATGCCAATAAGATTCGGGATAACCGTAATTACGGTGATTTACTGCGGGAAACGATGGAAGCGGTAAACTGCGGCGGGATTCGTGTGATTCTGACACCGGGCCGGTACAATGCTGCATTTTTTGAACATTCTTATCTGGCGGAAAAAACCGGCTCCATTCTGGCTATGCCGCAGGACTTATATGTAGAGGATAATGTGGTGTATTATCGCTCTTACGATGGAAATCCGCAGCGTGTTGGCGTTATTTACCGCCGCATTTCGGATGAGTATCTGGATCCACTGACATTCCTGCCGGAATCGCTGATTGGTGTGCCCCATCTGATGGAAGCCTACAAGGCTGGCAATGTGGCGATTATGAATACACCGGGCAATGGTGTAGCCGATGATAAAGGGATTTATTACTTTGTACCAAAAATGATTCAGTATTATCTGAAAGAAGAACCGATTCTGAAAAATGCACCGACATATCTTCCAATGTATGAGGAAGACCGGGTGTATGTGCTGGAGAATCTGGAGAAACTGGTTATCAAGGATGTAGCAGAAGCTGGCGGGTACGGTGTTGTGTTTGGCCGCGATTTAAGTGCGGAAAAACTGCAGGAAATGAAAAATCTGATTCAGAAAGAACCTCGCCGGTTTATTGCACAGGAAATCATTTATTTTAAAGATTTAACCACAATGGAAGATGGCGTTGCAGTAGAACGAAAAGCGGATTTGCGTGCTTTTGTGCTGACTGGCAAGACCACTAGAGTATGGGCAAGCGGGTTAACACGGTTCTCCCGCAATCCGGAATCTTTTGTGGTGAATTCTTCGCAGGGAGGAGGCTTTAAAGACACATGGGTGCTATCTCGTTAGAAAAATCTCAGCAGATGTACTGGCTGGGACGTTATACAGAGCGTGTGTTTACAACACTGCAGGCATACACGATTTTATTTGATGAAACTGTGGATGAACGGCAGGTATTGTATGATAAATTCTGCCAGACAATGGGGATTCCAGATGTATATGGTTCTCAGGCAGTATTTTTCGAAAACTTTTTATTTGACAGCAACGACAGCAGTTCGGTTGTAAGCAGTCTGGACCGGGCATTTGATAATGCTGTGGTTCTGCGTGATGAAATCAGCAGCGAGTCACTGTCTTATATTCATCTGGCAATGGAACAGCTTCAAATGGCACGCACTTCCAGAGAACGGCTTCTGGATTTACAGTCGATTCTGGATTATCTTTATGCCTTCTGGGGCAGTGTGGATGACAGAGCCAACAGTGAAGTGTGCCGTAATCTGATGAAATGCGGCCGTTATGTGGAACGTATGGACTTATATGTGCGTCTGCACTTTTCGTATGCAGAAGTAGAGCGTTCCTATTATAAACTGCGCAGTCGAATCGGCAAGGCGGGGATGCCATATCAGGAGGAAATGCTTGACTGCATAGGAGAATGTATTATTTCGGAAGAAGTTCTGAATGAAAATCGTCAGAAAGCACTGAATTGTCTGGCGCAGCTGTTCTCCTGAGAAATGCTGGACAGAAGTTTTATATGAGGTGTTAGGATTGCATAATGTGAAGTTTTCTTATAGGATGGAATTGCAGTTCAGCCAGCCGGTATGGCAGCATAGTTTCAGCCTGCTTGCTTTTCCTTTGCGCCTGCCGGAACAGCAGATAGATTATTTTAAATGGTCTCTGCAGCCGGATGTGACATTACAGTTTCAAAAGGATTCGTTTGGCAATACCATTGGTGTCGGGCGTTATGATGCAGCACATACATCGTTCTGTTATGAGATGGAAGGTGTGGCCCGGCTACATCAGCAGAAACGGGAACCGGAGGCCTGTCTTCCGGTATACCGGTACCCGTCTGCAGCATGTCAGATGACAGATCAGATGCAGAATTTCTTAAAGCAATGTGGAGCAGCGCAGGACGACAGATTATCATATGCGTCTTATCTGATGAATCAGCTTTATCAAATGTTCCGTTATGAAACAGGGAGCACATCGGTATCCACTACAGCCGGAGAAGCTTTTGCACAAGGCTGCGGTGTATGTCAGGATTATGCACAGATTCTTATTGCTCTGTGCCGTGCCAGTGGCATTGCTGCACGGTATGTAGCGGGAATAATAGCAGGAGAAGGCGTAACACATGCCTGGGTGGAAGTATATGAGAATGGAATGTGGCATGGAATGGATCCAACGCAGAACCGGCTGGTGGATGACGGATATTTGAAACTGGCGCAGGGACGCGATTATCTGGACTGTCGGCTGAATCGCGGTGTATTTTGCGGTGCTGCAGTTCAAGAGCAGCATGTATATGTCAGTCTGGAGGAACAGCAAGTATGATAGAACGTGTAATTGAAGTAGGACTGCCAGTGGATGAGAAACTGGTAATTGTCCGGAATCGGCTGCAGCCGGACGAGCTGCGCGGCGATGAAAGACGAATTGCAATTGTGACTGGAACACACGGGGATGAACTGGAAGGGCAGTATGTCTGCTATCTTTTGAATGATATTATTCAGAAGAATAAAGAACATTTACATGGTATTGTCGATATCTATCCGGCGCTGAATCCGATGGGGATCGATTCCATCACTCGTGGGATTCCAATGTTTGATATGGATATGAACCGGATTTTTCCCGGGGATGAACGTGGTGCAACAGCGGAGTATGTTGCGGCAGGGATTATAAAAGATTTGTCCGGAGCGGATATGTGTATTGACATTCACTCCAGCAATATTTTTCTGCGTGAACTGCCGCAGATTCGTATTAACGAACAGTCGGCTCTGAAGCTTCTGCCGTTTGCAGAACTGCTGAATATGGACTTTATCTGGGTGCATAGTGCGGCAACGGTACTGGAGGCAACGCTGGCCTACAGTTTAAATCAGATCGGGGTACCAACTCTGGTAGTGGAAATGGGTGTTGGCATGCGAATTGACCAGCACAATGGACAGCAGCTGGTGGATGGAATTCTGAATCTGATGCAGAGTATGGGTATCTGGACAGGCCCTGTGCCCAATGTTCGCTGCCCGATTATTTCCCGTGACGGTCATGTAGGTTATATTAATGCAGAGAAAAGCGGAATTTTTGTGTCGCAGGTAGATCATCTGGATACAGTGCGGCAGGGCGATGTGGTGGGTGCAATTGTAAGCCCGCTGACAGGCGAAGTGCTGCATCAGATACAGGCACCTTGCAGCGGTATGATTTTTACGCTGCGTGAATATCCTGTTGTAAATGAGGGCTCTTTGATTGCCCGTATACTGGGAGGTAGTGTGCAGTGAGAGAAGAAATTTTATATGAACTGCATTCACCCTACCGGGAAAGTCTGAAAGTTCATGGATATTATTTTGGGCAGGGAAACAAAACGGCCTGTATTGTTGGCGCTCTGCGCGGCAATGAAGTACAGCAGATGTATGTATGCGCCCGCCTGATTGAAGTGCTGAAAAAGCTGGAAGCAGAAGGTGCTATCGTGGAAGGACAGGAGATTCTGGTGATTCCTTCTGTGAACCATGCATCGATGAATATTGGAAAACGCTTCTGGCCTATTGATGATACCGATATCAACCGGATGTTTCCAGGCTATCATCTGGGGGAAACAACACAGAGAATTGCATCCGGTTTATTTGAAAAAATCAGGGGATATCAGTACGGGATTCAGCTGACCAGCTTTTATATGATGGGTGAAATTATCCCGCATGTACGTATTCTGGACCTGGGTTACCATAACATTGAACTGGCAAAAGCATTTGGTATGCAGTATGTGATGCTGCGCCGCCCTCGTCCATACGACAGTACGACACTGAATTACAACTGGCAGGTATGGGAATCTAATGCGTTTTCTTTATATACAACACATACCGATGAGTTTGACACACCGGAAGCCATGCGTATGGTGGATCACATTTTAGGCTTTTTAAGCCATTGCGGAGTGATAACATATCGAAAACGGCCGGGATATGCCAGCCATGTTGTAACAGATAAAAATCTGGTAACTGTTCAGACAGCAACTTCCGGGTTATATCGGTATTTCAGAAATCCGGGTGAAGTGGTACACAAAGGAGATTTACTGGCGCAGGTGCTGGACCCGTTTGAGGCAACCGTTCAGGAAGAACTGTTTGCACCTGTTGACGGAACGGTATTTTTCCGGCAAAAGAGTCATTTGATTAATCAGAATGCTGTAGCATTCAGATTACTGGAAGAATCAACTGGAGATATGTAACAGGAAAAAAGAAGAGCTACTCATGCAGAGTCTGATAAGCACGAGTAGCTCTTTTTGTGTCCTGCTGGACAATCATATAGTATCTTAATAGAAATTGACTTCTTTCTTGTTACTTTATATAATAAAAACAAAAAGAGTACACAAATAAGAATATAGGGAATATAGGAGGGGATACTATGGAAAAAATCAGAAACTTGAATTTCTATCAGAAAGCGTTCTTAATACTGATGATTATTATGGTGCTGATATTTACAGTAGTTTATCCTGTCACAATTTCAAAAGCTGGTTTTGAGTATAAAGATACAATTCTTGTCCCGAGACAGGAAAATGGCTGCATGGTTTATTACGGAAAAATCCAGAGGCAGCAGGCAAACTTTATAGTAGCCGAGGACAAGACGCTTATATTTCAGTATGGCGATAAAACCTATGGGCCTTATACAGCAAAAGAAGATTTTACCGCTATTCCAAAAGACAGCGAAATAAAAGAATCCATGACCGGTGTGGAACTTCGTCAGGGAGAAGACATTTTGTTTCGTGGCGGCGTTTATGAATCAGGAGATGATTACTGGTTATACAATGAGGATGGAACTTTGCATGATATTGGATTCTTCGTTATAGCCGGCGATGGGATTGAACGGGATGAACACGGAAATATAATTGATCCGATGAAACCATCCGCATCAACGATACTGAAGCTGATGAATAATCCGGAATTGACCCATAAGGGTGACTGGATTGCCTGGTTTGGAGCTGTAATCATTTGCGTATTTAATGCACTTTCCATTTTGTTTGCAGATGAGCTGTTCCGCTGGCATCTGGCATTTCGGATTCGTGATGTGGATCGTGCAGAACCGTCTGACTGGGAACTTGCGGGAAGATATATTAGCTGGGCGATGCTGACAATCATGGCGCTGGTGCTCTTTATTATGGGACTGCAGTAGCTGCAGAAAGGGCACGCTATATGTCATCTGTGTTACACAATCTGTATCCTCACTTGTAGAAACTTTTGGCACCAGCAAAGTGGAAGTGCTGAAAAAGCAGTTGCTGAATAAATAGAATATTGAATCAAAGGGTGTCAACTTGTGTTGGCACCTTTTTTGTATGGGTGTGATTCCACAAATGCTTATATATTTATAATATTATAAAACATTTATAATAACATAATTTAAAACATAGTAAAACATAAAAAACATGATAAACATGATAAACATAAAACAGGTGGATGCTAAAAAACGAAAATTTTTTACAGGTTGCTTAATCCGATATATGGATGATTATTTGGTGTATAGATGGTTTATTTCCATCTAAATAAGGGGAAATAAGCCAAATACGGTGTACATTCCGGCAGAGGAAACAGCTTCCTGGAAATTTGATGAGTACAGCGGAATATAACGCAGAAGCAGGTAATTCGCTGCCGTGTGATGGCGGGAACTGCCTGCTTTTTTTCTGCCCGCTTTTTCTCTGTGAAGACTATCGAAACAGCGCTGTTTATGCTATAATATTTAGTTACGGAGTATGTGTTAATCAGAACATGTTTATCGTGATGATATAGATATTTGGAACAGGGGATGTTGTAATGACGACCTATAAACCTTACGGGGCAAAAGAATTACAGGAAGTGCTGCGGCAGGCGCAGGAACAGAACCTGCCTGTGCTGACCCGGCATCAGAAACAGGAGGGTATCGGCATCGATTTTGAGGGCTGGAATCAGATTCGGGAAGTAGACCCGGTAAATTTAACGGTGACAGCAGAGCGGGCGGTAACCCTGGGGCAGCTGGAAGATACGGTTGCTGCCTATGGGCTGCATATGGCAGCCATGACAGAGGATTTGCGGGATATTACGCTGGGCGATTTTTTTGCGGAGCAGTACACCTGCCTGACTTCTACACGCTACAATCAGCCGCGCTATCAGGTGCTGGGGCTGGAAGTGATGCTGGCCGACGGCACTTTGCTGCAGGTAGCCGGTAAAACAGTAAAAAATGTAACCGGTTATGATATGTGTCGGTTTTATATCAGCAGCCGGGAAACGCTGGCTATTCCGCTGGCATTTACCATTAAGCTGGTTTCCCGGCAGGCGGTACAGGCTGTGATGGAGGCGCCGGTACAGAACCCGGCTGTGCTGATGGAACTGGTGCGGGGTATGCGGCAGAAGCGGCTGAATCCGGAAGTATGTGTATACTGGAACGATGCTGCGGCAGAACAGATGGGACAGACCGGCGGAAAGCTGGTGATGGTATGCAGCGGCAGTGCAGAACGGCTGCAGCGTGATTTGTGGGAAATCTGCAAGCTGGCGGAACCTCTGGGCATTGGCTTAACGCTCTGTGAGCAGCCGGAACAGGTATGGAGCAGTATTCAGCAGCTGCGCAGCCGTACCGTATGGCATGACGGTGTAAAAGTGCCGTCGCTCAAATGTGCGGAAATGCTGCAGACTCTGCAGGATAAAAAGACGGGCTGCTGGTACAGCCTGATGCAGGGAAGTCTGCAGTTGATGCCGGAAGAGGCAAATGAAGCATTGTATAAAGAGCTGTGCCTTCGGGCGGAAGAACTGGGCGGATGCGGCAACTGGTATTATCAGTATCAGTATGGTTTTGCGCCGGCTGGCGAAACCGCTGTATGGCAGCAGCTGAAAAATAAATTTGATGCCGAAGGGCGTCTGAATCCGATAGAGAAAGGCGGTGTGCAGCATGGCAATTGAACAGAGCAAAATTGAGCGATGGGAAAAGGAACTGTCTAAATGTATCCGGTGCGGTACCTGCCGTCAGTTCTGCCCTATTCATCAGGTGCTTGATGATGAGTCTTACACCGCCAGAGGCAAGCTGTATCTGGTAGACCAGTTTATTCACGGCGATTTTCTGCTCAGCGACGGCTTTGTAGAAATGATTGGCAAGTGTGTGATGTGTAAAGGCTGCACTGCCAACTGTCCGTCGGGTGTAAATACTTATCAGATTTTTATGGAAATGCGCGAGGAGATTGTAAAAGAACGAGGGTTATCCTTTACCAAACAGTCTATTTTCCGTGCGCTTCACTGGCGTAAATTTTTTGATTTCGGGTTAAGCTGCGGGGCGCTGTTTCAGCGTCTGATTTTTAAACCGGCACCGGACGGGCATGGCCAGGTGGCTCGTGTGCCGCTGCCGATGGCTGGTTTTAACCAGCGGCGTATTATCCCGAATCTGCCGCGAAAGAGTCTGAAAAAAATTGTGCCGCTGGAATCGAAAGCCCGTGGTACCGAACGATACCGGGTGGGTTTTTTCACCGGCTGCATGATTAACTATGCCTACCCGCAAATCGGGCAGGATTTAATCCATGTGCTGAATCATAACGGTGTGACGGTGCTGACTCCGAAAGAACAGCACTGCTGTGCAACGCCGCTGTTTACTTCCGGCGAGAAGGAGATTGCATCGGATCTGATTCATAAAAATCTGGAGATTTTTGCAAAGCTGGATATCGATTATATTGTGACAGCCTGCAGTTCGGGCGGGCTTGCATGGAAAGAGGAGTTTGCCAAAGTGCTGGGCGAGGACCATCCGGATTATCCGCTGGCACTGGAACTGGGGAAAAAGACAAAAGATATCAGTGAGTTTCTGGTGATGATTGGTATCGATACCGACGGGCTGCAGCCGCTGCAGCAGAAAATCACCTATCATGACTCCTGCCATCTGAACCGGGGGCAGAAAATTAAACAGCAGCCTCGTCAGCTGCTGCAGTCCATCCCGGAAAGTACTTTTATTGAGATGGAGAAAGCGGACGGCTGCTGTGGTTCGGGCGGCTCGTTCAATCTGAAATATTATGAACTGTCCCGCGATATCAACCGGCAGAAAACGGCGCACATTTCCGATACCGGTGCCGATGTGGTGGCAGTGGGATGCCCTGCCTGCCTGATGCATATTAAAGATGGCCTGGCACAGGACGGTATCCAGGCGGAAACAAAACATGTGGTGGAACTGCTGGCGGAAAGCTACGGGTTTCATCAGAACCGGAAGGGGGAATAGCCATGAGCAGTTATCCGGATGTTACAGCAGCGCTTGCAGAACTGCGGGCAGCTGTGGGAGAAAAATATGTGCATACAGCTGTGGAAAAACGAATGGTTTATTCCTTTGACAGCACCTTCCAGAATCATCTGCCGGATGTGGTGGTAAAACCGCACACGGTGGAGGAAGCAGCAGCTGTGGTAAAAATCGCCAGCAGGTATCAGATTCCTCTGACGGTGCGCGGTGCCGGGACATGCCTGTCTGGCGGGCCGGTAGCGCTGCAGGGCGGTATCCTGATGGAGATGACCGCTTTTAAGCGGATTATTGAAGTGAATGCCGATGAACAGTATGCAGTGGTGGAACCGGGGGTTGTCACCAATGAACTGATTGCAGCTGCAGCAAAAAAAGGGCTGTTTTATCCGCCGGATCCATCCAGCAGTGGTATGTCTACTCTGGGCGGTAATGTGGCGGAATGTGCAGGGGGCGGCCGCGGGGTAAAATACGGTGTTACCCGTGACTATGTGCTGGAGCTGGAACTGATTCTGCCTGACGGTGAAATTATCACTGTGGGGAATAAAGTAGACGGCCTGACCGGCTGGCTGGACCTGCCGATGCTGTTTACCGGCTCGGAAGGTACACTGGCTATTCTGACCCGCATGACTGTGCGCTTACTGCCAAAACCGGAGGCAATCCGCACTGCTCTGGCCCAGTATGATGAACTGGATGCAGCGGCACGGACAGTAAGTGCTATTATCAGTGCCGGGGTTGTGCCCACCACCATCGAAATTATGGACCAGATGACCATCCGGGCGGTGGAAAATTTCCTGCAGATCGGGCTGGATACTTCCAAAGCGGCCTTTGTACTGCTGGAAGTAGACGGTGATGGCTGGGAAGTGGAACAGCAGCTGGAACAGGTGATTGCAATCTGTAAAGAAAACGGTGCGGTGGAAATTCAGGTAGCCCACAATGAAGCAGAGCGGGCGGCATTGTGGAAAGCCCGCAAGTCTATTTCCGGTGCCTGCGGAAAAATCAACCCGACAAAAATCGGGGAGGACATTGCAGTACCGCCGGGCAATATTCCAAAAATGATTCAGGCGGTAAAAGAAATCGCTGAGAAATATAACCTGAATATGGTGGTATTCGGTCATGCCGGTGACGGCAATCTGCATCCGAATATCATGACAGATAAACGTAATACAGAAGAGATGGAACGGGTAAATCAGGCGATTGATGAACTGTTTGCCAGAGCGCTGGAACTGGGCGGGACGCTTTCCGGCGAACACGGCATCGGGTTTATGAAAGCACCGTATCTGCTGCAGGAGCTTGGCCGTGACGGTTATCTTGCCCAGAAAGCGGTGAAGGACAGTCTGGACCCTGCCGGATTTTTGAATCCGGGGAAAATCTTTATTGAGAAAGAGCTGGAGGTGACCCATGGCTGATAACCTGTTTTTACCGGTAAACCGGAAAGATATGGAGCACAGGGGCTGGGAGGAGCTGGACTTTGTGCTGGTAACCGGTGATGCCTATGTGGATCACCCGAGTTTTGGCACGGCTCTGGTGGGTCGATTGCTGGAACAGGAAGGTTTTCGGGTGGGTATCATTGCCCAGCCGGATTTTACCCGCTGTGAAAGCATGAAAACCTTTGGCAGACCCAAATACGCGTTTCTGGTAGCCAGCGGCAACATTGACTCCATGGTGAATCACTATACAGCAGCCAAAAAACCGCGCAGCAGTGATGCGTATTCGCCGGGCGGGCAGAAGGGCATGCGGCCTGACCGGGCAGTGGATGTGTACTGCCGGCTGGTGAAAGAGGCCTATCCCGATGTACCGGTAATGATTGGCGGT
Organism: Peptococcaceae bacterium; assembly: GCA_017399005.1. Taxonomy (GTDB): domain Bacteria; phylum Bacillota; class Peptococcia; order Peptococcales; family Peptococcaceae; genus UBA7185. The sequence goes on from JAFQEO010000008.1 coordinate 32,230, forward strand.
GTGGAGGCGAGTCTGCGCCGTTTTGCCCATTATGACTACTGGGATGAGGCGGTGCGTCCGTCCATTCTGGAAACTTCCGGCGCCGACCTGCTGATGTACGGCATGAGCGAAAATCAGCTGAAAGAGCTGAGCCACGGTTTTGAAAAGGGCTGGCCGCTGCACAAAATGAAAAACGTGCAGGGTACCTGTTACTGGAGCGATACACTACCCAAAAAAGGGGACTACATTGTATTGCCGGGTTATGAAACCGTAAAAAAAGACAAAAAGAAATTTGCAGAGGCATTTGCCATTCAGAATAAAGAACAGAATCCGTTTCTGGGAAAAATCCTGGTGCAGCCTCACGGTGACCGCTATCTGATTCAGCTGCCGCCGGCAAAACCGCTGAGCCAGGCGGAAATGGACGAGATTTACCGACTGCCGTTTCAGCGCACATATCATCCTCGCTATGAAAAAGCGGGCGGTATTCCGGCACTGCTGGAAGTGGAATTCAGTATCACAGACCATCGCGGCTGTTTCGGCGGATGTACTTTCTGTGCCATCAACTTCCATCAGGGGCGTATTATTCAGAACCGCAGCAAGGAATCCATCGTAGAAGAAGCAAAACTGATGACAACACTGCCGAATTTTAAGGGCTATATCCACGATGTGGGCGGCCCGACCGGTAACTTCCGCAATATGAGCTGCAAAAAACAGCTGAAAGTCGGGGCATGCAAAGAGCGGCAGTGTCTGTTCCCGGATATCTGCCCGAATCTGGAGGTTGATCATAAAGATTATCTGGATATTCTGCGTACAGTGCGCAATCTGGATAAAGTAAAGAAAGTGTTTATTCGTTCCGGTGTGCGCTTTGACTATATCATGGCAGACCCGAACCCGGCTTTCTTTGATGAAATGTGTGAACATCACATCAGCGGGCTGTTGAAAGTTGCACCGGAGCATGTATCTCCGCATGCACTGCATTATATGGGGAAACCGCCGCGTCAGGTGTATGATAAATTTGTAAACCGTTATTTTGCGTATAATAAGCGAGTGGGCAAGGAGCAGTATCTGGTGCCGTATTTCATGTCCAGTCATCCGGGCTGTACCCTGGAGGATGCGGTGATTCTGGCTGAATATATCCGGGATATTGGATATAATCCGGAGCAGGTGCAGGATTTTATCCCAACACCGGGCAGTATGGCAACGGCTATGTATTACAGTGGTTACGACCCGCGTACTATGGAGCCGGTTTATGTGCCGCGTGACCCGCATGAAAAAGCAATGCAGCGTGCGCTGATGCAGTACCGCAACCCGAAAAACTACGATCTGGTTTATGAGGCGCTGGTAAAAGCAAACCGGCAGGATTTAATCGGTCATGGACCGAAATGCCTGATTCGTCCGACCAGACCGAAAGCAAAACAGGAGGGGAAAACCAGCGGGAAAAATCAGGCCGGAAAGAATCAGACTGGAACTAAAAAGGCCGGGCTGAAACAGGGCGGTATGAAACAGCCTGCAGCGGCTGCAAAGCATTCCGGAAAATCGGATGAAAAACGGAATCCGGAAAAACGGAATGTAAAAGGCGGTTTCGCTTCCGGAAGCCGGAATCAGAAAGCCGGGCAGAAACCTGGAAAATCGAAAAAGAAGAAATAATCTTTGAAAGATTGCTTTCTTTTTGTGGCCGGATAGGTTACAATATAATGTGGAAAATTTTTTTCTGGAGGGCAATGAAACATGAGAAGTATGACAGGATATGGCCGTGGCGAAGGCGATAACGGCGCCCTGAAAATTGTGGTTGAGGTAAAAGCAGTCAACCATCGTTACAGTGAGATTACCATCAAGCAGCCGAGATTGTTTCTGGCCCTTGAAGATAAAATGAAAAAAGTAATCGGCGAGTATATTGAACGCGGTAAAGTGGATGTGTTTGTGCGTACCCAGGAACTGGCCGATGCCGAAAAACCGGTACAGATTGATCAGCAGCGTGCTCTGGCCTATCATCAGGCTCTGCAGCAGCTGGCGGCAACGGTGGGCGGCAGCTATACACCGGATCCGTATCGTCTGATGACTCTGCCGGATGTAATCCTCAAAGAGGAAAATGAACCGGATGTGAAAGCGCTGTGGCCGCTGATGGAGCAGGTACTGCGTCAGGCTATGGAAAATCATGTTGCCATGCGGGAACAGGAAGGTGCTCACATCGGGGAAAATCTGCGTGAGAAAGTGGCCGGGCTGCAGAAACTGGCAGCACAGGTGACAGAACGCAGTCCGCAGATTCTGGTGGAATACAAGGAAAAACTGGAAGGCCGTATTGCGGAGCTACTGGCAAATGCAGCAGTAGACCCGGAACGGCTGGCACAGGAAGTGGCTTATTTTGCAGAAAAAAGCTGTATCGATGAAGAACTGGTACGCCTGCAGAGCCATTTTGAACAGTTCTATATCATTGCGGACCAGACCGGCAGCATTGGCCGTAAACTGGATTTCCTGATTCAGGAGATGAACCGGGAAACCAATACCATTGGTTCCAAAGCGAACGACCTGGAAACCGGCCGTCTGGTTGTAGAAATGAAGAGCGAACTGGAAAAAGTAAGAGAACAGGTACAGAACATCGAATAATCTCTTGTTATAAGGGAGGCATCTGTAATGCACCAGTTTATGAATATCGGATTTGACAACATGGTGTCGGTAGAGCGTATTGTCGCTATTGTTTCGCCGGAAAGCGCACCGGTAAGACGGCTTGTGCAGGAGGCGAAAGATGCGGGGAGAGTGGTGGATGTCACGCACGGCCGCAAGACAAGAGCTGTAGTTTTTACCGACAGCCAGTATATTCTTCTGTCGGCCATTCAGCCGGAAACACTGACAGGCCGGCTGGAAACCGAATAATTGTCCTGCTATGCTGTTAAAACAGAACACAGCAGGGAAATACTAGAGGTGAATGCTATGCAGCAGGAAACAAAACGCGGCACACTGGTGGTACTGTCCGGCCCATCCGGCACAGGGAAAGGCACTGTGTGCGGTGTGGTGCGGAATCATCTGGGGGATGCAGTCCGCTACTCGATTTCGGCAACAACAAGAAAACCGCGTACCGGTGAGGAACACGGCCGCGAATATTTCTTCTTCACAAAAGAGGAATTTGAGACACTGCGTGACCAGAACGGATTTCTGGAATGGGCGCAGGTATATGATAACTACTATGGCACACCGCGTGCTTTTGTAGAGGAAGTACTGGCTTCCGGGAAAGACTGCATTCTGGAGATTGACCCGCAGGGGGCACTGCAGGTGCGCAAAGCAACCGATGAGGCTGTACTGGTGTTTATTGCACCGCCATCGCTGGAAGAACTGCGCAGCCGGTTAACAGGCCGCGGTACGGAATCAGCAGAAGAAGTGGAAAAACGGTTAAGCTGTGCTGAAAGTGAGCTGGCATACCGGGATAAATATGACTATATCATCATTAACGATGATGTGGAAACCGCAGCTGCGAAAATGGAAGCCATCTTACTGGCGGAAAAATGCCGCAGTGCACGCAATCTGGATTTAAAATAAGTCTGAGAAAACATGGAGGGTCTTAATTATGGTAGAACCGACAATTGACAAATTATTAACAAAAGCAGACAGCAAATATTCTTTGGTTTGTGCAGCAGCAAAACGCGCAAGAGAAATCGTGGATGGTGCTGAGCCAATGAACAGCGGGGATGCAAAAAAACCGGTTACTATGGCACTGCAGGAAATCGGCGAAGATAAAATTTCTTACGAACAGACAACTGAAGGCATTAAATAAATGGCAAATGTAATTGTAGGAGTAACCGGCGGAATTGCCGCCTACAAAGCTGCCGAGCTGGTGAGCCTGCTGGGCAAGCAGGGGCATGCGGTGCGCTGCATTATGACCGATGCGGCACAGCAGTTTATCACTCCGCTGACCTTGCAGACATTATCCGGCAATCCGGTGTACACCAGTATGTTTCAGATGCAGGAAAATCCCGAGTGGCAGGTAGAGCACATCGGGCTGGCCCGCTGGGCCGACTGTGTGCTGATTGTTCCTGCAACTGCAGATTTTATCGGAAAAGTGGCTCATGGCCTGGCCGATGATCTGCTGTCTACATGCGTAATGGCGACAGCAGCACCGGTATTTTTTGCACCTGCTATGAATGATCAGATGTATGCTAATCCGCTGGTACAGCGCAATATAGATATTCTGCGGGAAGCAGGCTACGGCTTTGTGGACCCGGTGGAAGGGAATCTGGCCTGCGGCACTTCCGGCAAAGGAAAAATGGCCAGTCCGGAAAGAATTGCAGCTGTGCTGGAAACTCTGCGGGAGCAGGACATGAAAGGCGTACGGCTTGTGGTAACTGCCGGCCCAACCCGGGAGGTTCTTGACCCTGTCCGTTATCTGACGAATCACAGCAGCGGGAAAATGGGATATGCCATTGCCCGTCAGGCAGCTAACCGCGGTGCCGATGTGGTACTGGTGAGCGGTCCGTCCAGTCAGGCGGTGCCTGCGAATGTTACCCTGGTGCCGGTACAGTCGGCGCGTGATATGTTTGAAGCGGTAAAACAGCAGTATGCACAGGCGGATATTGTTATCAAGGCCGCGGCTGTGGCGGATTACCGGCCAAAAACTGTGGCAGCACAGAAAATAAAAAAATCTGACGGCGATATGGTGCTGGAACTGGAGCGTAATCCGGATATTCTGGCATGGCTGGGCGAGCACAAAAACCATCAGATTCTGATGGGGTTTGCGGCGGAAACCAATGATGTGAAGCAGCATGCACTTGGAAAACTACAGCGCAAGCATCTGGATTTTATCGCAGCCAATGATGTGACACAGCAGCATAGCGGATTTGGCAAAGACACCAATCAGATTACAGTCTATGGAGCTGATGGCAGTGTGCATGAACTGCCGGTGCTTTCCAAGGAGGATGCGGCAGACTGCCTGCTGAATCTGGTGCTGGAAGCATATCAGAATAGAAAACCATAGTAATTATTCTATAAAAACAAGAAATCATTTACTCAAGGAGTTGTGACGAATGCGTAAATTATTCACTTCTGAATCTGTAACAGAAGGACATCCGGATAAAATGGCGGACCAGATTTCCGACGCCATTCTGGACGCGATTATGGAAAAAGACCCGATGGCTCGTGTAGCCTGCGAAACATTCTTAACCACCGGTATGGCTTTAATCGCTGGTGAAATCAGCACCACATGCTATGTAGACATGCCGAAAATCGTTCGTGAAACCATTAAAGAAATCGGTTACACCAATGCAACCTACGGTTTTGACTGCAACACCAGTGCCGTTCTGACCTCTATCGATGAACAGTCTCCGGACATTGCAATGGGCGTTGATGCAGCGCTGGAAGCAAGAGAAGGCGATATGGATGAAGCCGATGCAATCGGTGCAGGGGACCAGGGGATGATGTTTGGTTATGCAACCAACGAAACCGAAAGCTATATGCCTCTGCCGGTTTATCTGGCACACGGTTTAACCAGAAGACTGACCGAACTGCGTAAATCCGGTGAAATTTCCTATCTGCTGCCTGATGGCAAATCCCAGGTAACCGTAGAATACGAAAACGAAAAACCGGTTCGTGTAGATGCGGTTGTAATCTCCACACAGCATAAAGGAGAGGCAACTCTGGAACAGATTCGTGAAGATGTGATTGAAAAAGTAATCAAACCGGTAATTCCGGCAGAATTCCTGGATGAAAATACAAAATATTTTATCAACCCGACAGGCCGTTTCGTAATCGGCGGCCCACAGGGCGATACCGGTTTAACCGGTCGTAAAATCATCGTAGATACCTACGGTGGTATGGCTCGTCACGGCGGCGGTGCATTCTCCGGGAAAGACTGCACAAAAGTTGACCGTTCCGGTGCTTATGCAGCGCGTTATGTTGCAAAAAATATCGTAGCAGCTGGTCTGGCTGACCGTTGTGAAGTACAGCTGGCGTATGCAATCGGTGTTGCACAGCCTGTATCCGTGCTGGTAGATACTTTCGGCACCAACAAAGTGGAAGAGGAAAAAATCGCAAAAGCGGTTCTGGAAAACTTCGACCTGCGTCCAGCCGGTATCATTCGTGAACTGGATCTGCGTCGTCCAATCTATAAACAGACTGCTGCCTATGGTCACTTTGGTCGCACTGATTTAGACCTGCCATGGGAAAAATTAAACAAAGTGGAAGCGCTGAAAAAAGCAGTTGCTGAATAAGCTGAATAAAACATAACCAGATTATCAGGCCGTCATGTGGAAATGCATGGCGGCTTTTTTGCGCCCTGCAGTAAATTGCATGTGCCGTTTTTGCAGTTTTAAATCAGCTGTGTTATAATAAAATATTAGTGTTTTGCTATGAATGTTTTATAAATAGATTTATCGTAATATGGAAATGGAGATGATTGGTTATGCTGGCACAGCTGCTGACAGAAACCATATTCGGTGCATTAACCGGTTATATAACCAATGATACAGCGATTCGCAGCCTGTTTCAGCCAGGCGGTGTTATCGAAAAAACACGGGACGATTTTGCCAGAGAGGCGGGGCTTCTGCTGGAAGAACAGGTACTGACCAGAGCTGTTCTGGAGCAGCAGATGGCTCTGCCGGAAGTGCAGCAGGCGTTATCGGAAATTCTGCAGGATTTTCTGATGGAACGGCTGCCACAGGCAATGGCGCAGCAGAAGCTCGGTGATTTGCCGGAGTATGATGAAATAACTGCGTTTCTGCATGAACTTCTGCTGCAATTTATGGAGCGTGAAGAAGAGCAGCTTCTGCATCTGCTGAAAAAGTATCTGCCGACCGAACAGATTCTGACAGAACAGCAGTGTGAAAAACTGAGCACTCGACTTGAGCAGGTACTTCTGGATACTTTGCAGCAGGAAACGTTTATAGGAAGATTATGGAACGGATGGCTGGCGGAACACGGTGAAAAAACACTGGAACAGCTTGATTTAGGTGTTCTGTGCGATACGGTGATGCATAATGCTGCCGAGATGTGCGGTCAGTGGCCGCAGCAGATAAAACAGCAGTATGGAGAAGAACTGCGTCAGCTTCTGCTGCAGACAGTGCAGAAAATTGAACTGCGTCCGGTTTTGCTGGAGCTGGATGGTGTTATGGCGCAGTATACGCTGCAGCAGTATCTTCGTTGTGATGAAACCGAGCTGGCGGTATTGCTGGAGCATGCGCTTGAATCGGAACAGGGAAAAGCTCTGCTGGCAATGATAACGGCACAGATGCTGCATGCACTGGAAACCATTGATATGCCGGCGGCAGAAGTTGTGCCGGAAGGGCTGCTGAAACAACTGGCTCCATTATTACAGCAGCAGATTCCAGTTGTGATGGAACAGGTGCTGGACTGGCTGCGGGCAAACAGCCAATCGGTAAACAGTATGCTGGAAAGCGCTGTGGATGAAGTTGCCGAGGAACTGGGCGGCATGAAAGGGATGCTGCTGGAGCAGCTGAAAGAAACCGTGCTGAGCCAGGTGCTGGAACAGAACAGCCTGGTGGATTTGCTGCAGCAGACGGTTATAAATGAACAGACTACCAGTGAGGCAGCTGAAATATTGATGCAGATGGTTCAGCAACAGCTGACAGAACAGAAACTGGGAGAACTGGTTTGCAAGTTAAATGAAAAGCAGGCGCTGGAAAAAATTCTACAGGCATTTCTTACGGAAAATCTGCATCGTATGATGAATCGTTCCGGCTCTGCATGGATGCAGAAACTGCTGGACTGGAAGCCGGGTTCGCTGCATCTGGCTGACCGGCAGCCGCAGATTGAAACATATCTGGCCGACATAGTGATGCACGGAATCGACCGGATTCCTCTGGATGGGTGGATTCTGCAGTGTGGTTCTGCTCTGAAACAGAAAAATATTGCGGAACTGCTGCATTTGGACGAAACACAGATGCAGAACATCATGGAACAGGCGGTTCATTATGGGTGCGGCTATCTGGAAAAAACACTGCCTGTATGCAGTGCAGAAGCGTTATACCGGCCTTTATACGATAATCTGCAGCAGATGCTGAAGCAGAACGGGCAGCGCTGGATTCACAGCCTGATGTCGGAGTGCACCGTAGAAACTCTGCTGGAAGCTGCGCGTAACTGGATGCAGACCAAACAGCCAGAACTGGTTGCTATGGTGTCGAAAACAGGTCTGGATTATATGCAGGGGCAGCTGAGCAGACTGGCAGAAGATCAGATTCAGCAGCTAAGCAACGAGGAAATGCTGAAACTGGTGCAGGATTTAATGGGGCGTGAGCTGAAACCATTGAATTATCTGGGTGCCGGTATGGGTGCTGTTGCCGGGGCTACTGTAGGAACCGCACTGTCGGCGGCACTGCCGGTAACCGCTGCTGCCGGGCCTGCTATGATGGCAAGTGTACTGGCCGGGAAATCGGCGGTGTTTGGTGCGGTTGGCTACACCACGAACTGTGCGGCGGTAAAAGGGCTGTTCTGGCCTTATGAACCGGTAGGCGGCGTGGAAATGATTCAGGGGGTTATCCCGAAACAGAAAGCACGGTTTGCACACAGTATGGGCAATCTGGTAGACCGCTATGTGATTAATGAAGATGTTCTTCGGGAAATGCTGCAGAAACTGGCACCGAATCTGAATCATTACGGGGAAAAGCTGGCAGAGCAGGAAAATCTGATGCAGATGGCGGCAGCGGAACTGGCAGTAAACCGTAAAAAACTGGTGCAGCCGATGCTGCAATGGCTGGAACAGAATGGAGAAACTACCAGCCATAATCTGCTGGAAAAACTGGGCGGAATGCCGTTTGCGTTTTTACGCAGCAGCCTGATGGATGGGCGTATGCTGGAGCAGCAGATGCTGCCGGTGGCAGAACAGTGGCTGAACCGCCAGCTGAAAAGCGATACTTCCCTAGGGCAGATGGTATCCGGCGAACAGTTCTGGATTCTGCTGCAGCAGATGATTGCAAGCGCAGAACTGCCGGATTTCTCAGCACTTGTTTACAGACTGCTGCAAAGTGAAAAAAAAATGCAGCAGATAATTGGTGACGGGACAAGCCAGAAAATAGTAGATGCGATACAGTGTCATATGGAAGACTGGATGCAGCAGAAAGCGAATCAGGAAAAACTGGCATCGCTGGCAGGACGGTTTATATCTGCTGAAAAACTGAAACAGTGGCTGGAGCAAAGCAGCGGCAGCTGGGTTGCAGACAGCCTGTCCAGTTTATTTGGCATCGTGGAGCAGGCGCTACTGCAGCTTCTGCAGAGCAGACAGGCAGATATTACTGTGGCGGTGCAGTCTGCTATTTTAAACCGGATGGGTCTGATGCAGCAGATGGGGTATGCCATGATGGACGGCGATACCATTGTAGCTAGAGTGGTAGAACGGGTGCTGCAGCAGAAACTGCCAATCTTCCTTTCGTTGAAAAGCACAGAACTGCAGGCATTATTCCAGACCTGCTGGGAGGACACACTCTTTCCGGCAGTTCTTCAGGTGCCGATTTACCAGAAAGAACTGGAATATGCTATGGAAATGCTGCTGGAACAGCCGGTACTGCACCAGTGTATCTGCCGGATAAGTGGAAATGCAGTAGAACAGTTTATCAGTCTTCCGGTAGTTCTCTGGGGTCGTCTGTTACGGCCGGATACTTTGCTGAACCGAATGCAGATTCAGCTTGGATTCCAGTGGCAGCATAACGGGAAAGCTGCTGTGCAGGGCTGGGAACCTGTAGTGCTGGACATTTATAAACAAAAAATCGGCAATGTAACACTGGAACAGATAACTCGCGGATATATGGAAACTGTTCCGGTACGGCAGATTGTACAGTATAATCAGCTATCGGAACTGCTGCGGGGATTCCAGCTGCGGCTTCAGGAGAATATGGCTGTCACACGGCCGCAGCACTGGCTGGACTGGCCGGAAATTACGGCCGTTATGGAGCAGAGTGTTCAAAAACTGCTGCATGAGGAATCTGTCTGGCAGTGGATGCAGTATGAGGCAGAATTTCTGGTATTGCAGCTCGCTGAACAGTGGGAGCGGCTTCTGCCGCCGGATACGCGCAAGGTACTGATTACACCGGCGCTACAGGCAGTGTTCGCTACTGCTGAGACACACGGCACACAGCTGCTGGGTGCCATGAATCTGGCCCATCTGGCAGAAGAACAGTTGATTGCGATGGACAGCGCCCATCTGGAACGGGTGGTGCGTGGTTTTGCCGGTCATTATCTGGTGCATATTGAGAACAGAGGCTGGATGGGCGCGGTATTTGCGCTCCCGGGCATGCTGATTTATTTATTCTAGGAGGCTGTTATGAAGATTTTTCATATATCGGATTTACACATCGGTAAACAGCTGCATTATTATAATTTAAAAGACGAACAGGAAGATATTCTGGAAAAAATTATCGAGGCTGCCGAACAGGAGCAGCCCGATGTACTGATTATTGCCGGTGATATTTATGATAAATCGGCACCATCGGCGGAAGCCTACGAAATTTTCGACCACTTTCTGAACCGGCTGACGGAACTGCCGAAGCAGATTCCGGTTCTGCTGATTGCAGGAAACCATGACAATGCATCCCGTTTGAGCTATGCCAGTGAGTTCTTGGAAAAAAGCAGCATTTATATTTCTGCAAAAGCACCGGTACAGGATGAACATCTGAAAAAACTGACGCTGACCGATGAATACGGCGAAGTAGATTTTTATCTGCTGCCGTTTATCCGGCCGCGCGATGTGCGTCATCTTTTTGATGAAGGCGTGGTAACCAGTTATGATACTGCGGTTGCTGCGGTGCTGGAACGGGAGCAGATTGATTTCAGCCGCCGCAATGTACTGGTGGCGCATCAGTTTTTTGTGGCCGGTGCATCGGCACCGGAACAGTGTGATTCGGAGCAGGCATATATTGCGGTTGGCGGCATTGACAGCGTGGATATCCGGCATGTAGAGCGCTTTGATTATGTAGCGCTGGGGCACATTCATGGTGCGCAGAAAATGGGTGCGGAGCATATCCGTTACAGTGGAACACCGCTGAAATATTCAGTAAGTGAGGCACATCATAAAAAAGGCATCACTGTTATCAACATACAGGAAAAAGGAACTCCTCTGCAGATTGCACAGCTTCCGCTGGAGCCGCTGCATGATGTTTGCAGACTGGAAGGTACTCTGGAAGAACTGCTGCGGCTGGAAGATGCTCCTGTGCAGGAATTTGTAAGTATTACGCTGAACGATGAAGACGGGCTGTACCGCCCGAAAGATCAGCTGGAGGAGCGTTATCTCCGGATTCTGGAGGTACGGCTGGACAATGCCAGGGTGCGTCATAAACTGGAACATACCATGTCCAGCGAGGAACAGCTGACACCGTTTGAAGCCTTTCAGGAATTTTATCAGGAAATGAACGGGCAGCCGATGAGTGAAGAGGAACTGCGAGTTATTGCAGATGTTATCGAAACAGCAGAGGAGAGGGTGTAAATGAAACCGGTTTATCTGAAAATGCAGGCGTTCGGGTCTTACCAGCAGGCATATATCGATTTTACGCAGGTACAGAATGGTCTGTTTCTGATTACCGGGGATACCGGTGCCGGAAAAACCACCATTTTTGATGCCATTACCTTTGCGTTGTTTGATGCCACCAGCGGTGGGAAACGCAGCGGCGAAATGATGCGCAGCCAGTATGCCCGACAGGATTTAATTACCGAAGTAGAGTTTCAGTTTTTATATTTTGATAAGATTTATACAGTGATTCGCCGCCCTCGGCAGGACAAATACAAAGCAAAAACTGATGAGGCTGGCAGAATCGTTTACGAAAAAAATAAAACGCCGCTGGGGCCTGATGTAGAACTGATTCTGCCTGATGGAACCAGTTATCCCGGCAAAAAAACGGAAACCGACAAAAAAATCCGTGAAATCATCGGTTTGGATGCCGCACAGTTTACCCAGATTGCCATGCTGGCACAGGGCGATTTTATGAAACTGCTGCAGGCATCTTCGAAAGACCGCATGGAGATTTTTGCAAAAATTTTTGATACACGAATCTATCAGCAAATCGAACATGAACTGATGGAACGGGCAAAAGCAAGCAATGCCGGATTAAAACGAAATGAAGAAGCCATACAGATGGAACTGCAGCGGCTGCAGGCAATGGAAGGCAGCGGGTATGAAGAACTGCTGGAGGAAAATAAGAATTTTCATGCATCGGCCAGAGCAGAAGAGGTAACTCAATTTATTCAGCAACTGATTGCAGAGGCGGAAGAAACGCAGAATCATCTGACAGAACAGATAAAAAATGACGAAAAACGACAGCTTCAGCTGATAGATGCGAAAAAAACCGCTGAAGCTTTTAACGCGGTCTGGGAAAAGTATCAGAGCTTTCTGAAAACAAAACAGCAGCTGGATGACCAGAAGAAAGCTATGGAGGAATTACAGAACCGGCTGCAGCTGGCAAAGAAAGCGGAAGCGGTGCATCAGAAAGAACGTGTTTATCAGGAGCGCCATGAGGAGACAAAACAGTGTCGGGCAGAACTAGAACAGATGCAGACCGCCATTGAAACGCTTGAAATATCCCGAAAACAGCAGGAACCGATTGCCTCTGAAACAAAGCGGATGTATGAACAGCAGCAGCCCGAACTGCAGAGCAGCATTGCCCGCATAGAGGCAACATATCTGCAGTATCAGGAATATGAAGAGGCTGTGCGTCAGCAGAAAGAAACGCAGAAACAGTGCAGCGTTTTGCAAAAACAATGGGATGATGCTGAAAAAACGCTTGCAGAAAAAACTGCACAAAAGCAGACACTTACAGAACAGAAAACACAACTGGAACAGAAGCAGGAACATGTGGAAGTGCTGGATGCAGCCATCCGGGAACAAAAAACTCTGGCCGATGAACTGCAGGCTCTGCTGCAGGCGATAGAACAGCTGGAACTTGACCGGGCGGAAGGGCAGAGGCTGCGGAAACTTGCCAATGATGCGGCTGCAGAAGAAAGAAAGCAGAAAGAAACCTATAACCAGCTGTATCAGCAGTTTCTGGACAGTCAGGCGGCTATTCTGGCACAGAGTCTGGAAGATGGCAAGCCATGTCCGGTGTGTGGTTCCGTGCATCATGAACCGGTAGCGCATAAAACCGGCAGCCTGGTAGAAAGCAGTACGCTGAAAACGGCAAAGGAACAGATGGAAGATGCTGCTGCCAAAGCTCAGAAAGCAAACGAGAAAGTGACAGAGGCAGTCAGCACTTATCTGGCAAAGAAAGCTGACGTGGAAAAAAACGGCCAGAAATATTATGATGCCTCGTACAAACTGGATACCGTATCTGGTATGGATGTACAGCGGAAAAAAGAGAATGCAGAGCAGAATCTGAAGCAGCTGCAGAAACGACGCAGCGAGGCATTAACCAATCAGAAGCTGCTGCAGGAATGTGAGAAACAGCTGCAGGAGCTGGAACAGGAACTAAAACAGAAAACAGAAGCACAGCAGACGATTGAAAAAGCGCTGCAGGAAAAAAATCTGGAACTGGCTGGACTGCAGACAACGGCTGCTACACTGAAACAGCAGCTGCAATATGCAACAGAAACAGAAGCCAGACAGGAAGCCGGATTACAGCAGCGCAGACTGGAGCAGCTGAAAAGCAGCATGGAAACTGAAACAGCTGCACTGCAGAACATTGTATCGCAGCTGCAGGAAAAACAGGGAGCGCTGCAGACACAGCAGAATACATTAATTACTCTGATGGAAAAACAGAACACTGCCTGGCAGCTGTTTGTGCAGACGCTGCAGGAGCAGGGGTTTGTTACAGAGAACGCCTATCAGGATGCGCAAATGCCGCCAGCCGATATAGAACAGGCGGAAAAAATGCTGCAGCAGTATCAGCAGCAGGTACGGGATAATAAAACACAACTTGAAACCCTGGAAGACGAAGTGAAGGGCCGGGAGAAAGAAGATATCCAGCAGTATCAGAATCAGATTGCCGAAGTGCAGCAACTGCTGGACGACAGACGAAAACTGGCAACCCGGTTATACAGCATTATCCAGACAGATCAGAGTGTTCTCGACAGTGTGAAAAAACTGTACCAGAACCGTGAAACCATGCTGAAAACCAATAGCATTCTACAGAATCTGGATGCTACAGCCAACGGAAAACTGCGCGGCAAACATCTGAAATTTCAGACGTATATTCAGCGCAGATATTTTCAGCAGATTGTCGATAATGCCAACAGGCGGCTCTATGTCATGAGCGGCAATCAGTTTATTCTGCAGTGTCGTGATACAGAGGAACTTTCAAGCCAAGGGTTTGTAGGGCTGGATTTAGATGTGTACAGTATTGTCAACGACCAGAGCCGTGATGTAAAAACGCTGTCCGGTGGGGAATCGTTTATGGCGGCACTTTCACTGGCGCTGGGCATGGCCGATATGATTCAGAATACAGCCAGCAGTGTACACATTGATACCATGTTTATCGACGAGGGGTTCGGTTCGCTGAGTGAGGAGACACGAAACCAGGCTATTGCCATTTTAAATGAGCTGTCTGGCGGGAAACATCTGGTGGGAATTATTTCTCATGTGACCGAACTGAAAAATCAGATTGACCGCAAACTAGTGGTTACCAAAACAGAAAAAGGCAGTAAAGCTGCGTGGGAGGTGCTGTAATGCAGAAAAAACGGGATGCCAATATGGATTATCTGAAAGTGCTGTCAATTGTGATGATTGTGTTTTTCCACTACTTCTGGAATGCTGATTATAACTGGGCGGCATTCAATGCTCCGCAGCAGATTCTGATTGCAGCTGCACACATGTTTGGCGAACTGGGGGTAGACTGTTTTGCGCTGGTATCCGGCTATTATCTAAGTGTATCGAAAAAACCGTTCCGTATGGAAAAACTGTGGAACCTGTGGAAACAGATTTTTGTGTATTCGGTGCTTTCCATGCTGGTAATTCATCTGTTTGTGCATAGCTATAAGCTGAATGCAGCAACGCTGGGCAAACTGTTTTTCCCGGTTACCAGCAAAGTATGGTGGTATGCCACAGCCTATTTCCTGCTGTATATTTTTTCACCATATATCAATAAACTGTTGAATGCACTTTCGCAGGAGGAGCACAGAAATCTTATCGGGATTTCACTGCTGGTTTTTGCTGTGATTCCAACGGTGGCAGCGGTGAAAAACGGTAATACAGAAGGATTTTTATACTATAACCGCTTTATCTGGCTGGTGGTTCTGTATTTTATTGCCGGCTATATCCGCCGGTACGGGCTGAATGTGCCGTTTGCAAAACAGAATATTACAGCTGGATGGCAGCCATGGCTGAAACTGCACATCATCAGCTGGGCGGTGCTGTTTGCATATGTTATTGCTGTGCGGCTGATTTGCGGTTCTGATATGATGGATGCGGCTATTTATTTCCGTCGGCCAAACTCCATTCTGATGCTGGCTATGGCGGTTTCCCTGTTTATGGTATTTAAAGAATGCAGCTTAAACGGCGGCAGAATGATTCCGTTTCTCTCCAGCTGCACGCTGGGTATCTATATGATTCACGGCGGCAGGAGCGGTCAGTTCTGGTGGAACCGTATCTTCCACAATCCGGCCTATGAAGGCACATGGATGGTGTTTGCCGATGCCTTCTGTGCACTGGTTATCATTCTGTGCGCCGGTGTAGCCGTGGAAGTTGTACGGCAGAATATTGAAAAATATTTAAAGAATCAGAAAGAAAAACGAAAACAGCTGAAACAGAATCCACAGAACTCTGTTCAGGTATAATAAAACTGCGCTTATCCATAAACGGACGAGCGCAGTTTTTAGATTATTCTTCTGTTTCCGTTTTCTTTCCGCCTTGTGCCAGGATTTCCTGAATGGCCTCTTCGTCTGGTGTGATGTAGATGGTTTTCTGATTTTCGTAAATCACACGGCCAGGTTTGGCGCCGTTTGGTTTATGCACATGGCGTTTTAAGGTGTAGTCCACCGGTACCAGTGCGGACTGGCGGCCTTTGCTGAAATATGCGGCAATATGTGCGGCAAAATCTAGCACATCCTGCGAGAGTTCCCGCTGTTCCTGATGGTTACGGATGATAACATGAGAGCCCGGGATATCTTTGGCATGGAACCAGACATCGTTGTTGCGTGCCTGTTTTGTGGTAACATAGTCGTTCTGTACGTTGTTTTTGCCCACTAGTAATTCAATATCATTGTAATGCAGAACCAGAGGCTTGAACTCCGGTTCTTTTTTATTCTTCTTATTCTGTTTTGTCAGCCGGGCTTTTACATATTCAGCAGCTTCCAGTTCCAGACGGATATCCTGCAGGTCAGCTGGAGTCTGTGCATTGCGCAGGCTGTTTTTGATGCTGTCCAGATAATTCAGTTCATCCTGTGTGTGTTCTGCCTGAATGATGGATTGCTGAGCACCGGCTTTGGCTTTGGCGTATTTTTTAAAATATTTCTGAGCGTTTTCATTGGGCGTCAGGTTTGCCTGCATTGGAATGGTAATCATCTGTTGTTCCGGGTCGTAGTAGTTGATAACTTCCGCAGAATCCCCCTGTTTAATCTGATACAGATTGGCAGTCAGCAGTTCGCCCCAGATTTTAAAATGTTCGGCATCTTCGCCTTCCTGTACTTTATCCAGCTGCAATGCCAGTTTTTTCTCACAGCGTTCAATTTCCCGGTTGATAATGCGTTCTAAATCGCCTACGCGCTGGCTGAAAAGGTTATCCTGTTCCTTTCTTCCTATGAACTGCTCTACCAGCTGGCTCATGGAAGCCAGCTGCTTCTGGCTGTACTGTTCCAGCTGATGCAATGGGAATGGCGCAAAAGCGATGGCTTTTTTACCGTCTTCCACCAGTGTCGGCTGGTAGGCTTTTTGCTCCAGCAGATTGCGAAGCCATAGTATCTGCTGCCAGATGCGGTCGTAATCATACTGTCCCAGAAAATCCACACGGTCATCTGGATTTAAGCCGCTGCGCTGAATAATCTCGGCAGCGGTCTGCGGACCGAATCCTGCAATGTGATTCAGCAGAATTTTTTTCAGGCTGGCACTGGATGGTGCATTCATAAAGAAGCTGATTAAATCATCCTGTGTCAGTTCTGTCAGCGAAACTTTATCCTGCGGAGGCGGTGTAATGTATTTCAGACCGGGCAGTACCTGCCGATACTGGCTCATATCAAAGCCAAGACGGCGTGCGCTGTCCAGAATCACACCGGTTTGCGGATTGATGAGAATCAGGTTGCTGTGTTTGCCCATAAATTCGCCGATTAAAATGCGAGTTGCCTTTTCGCCCATTTCATCGTACCCTTCACATACGATTTCGATGACACGCTCCCACTGGTTCTGGCGGATTTCAAGAATTTTGCTGCCTTCCAGATGTTTGCGAAGCACCATGCAGAATAATGGCGGCTGCATCGGGTTGGCTTTGCTGGCATTTGTGAGGCCTATACGTGCTGTCTGCGGATTGCAGGACAGCAGAAGTTTATCGTTACGGCCCGGCTGGCGAACCGACAGCACAATGGTGGTAGAATCCGGCTGTTGAATTTTATCGATTCTGGCACCCGCCAGTTGCTGGTGCAGTTCATCGGCCAGGGCATGAATGGCAATACCATCAAGAGACATAAGTATGTACCTCCTCTGGAATAATCATCACAAAGATGATATAATAAATTTATCTGTAATTATATCATAAAGTGCAAAGGAAAGAAATTGCTTTCCGTTGAAATAAATGGTGAGGCAATAAGACATAGCATTTTGAACAAAAGCTGAAGGAGTGTCATAAATGTCAGTAGTAATTGATAACAGTAATGGTAATTTTCTGAGTCAGGTAGATTTACTGCGTGAATTGATTGATGCAGAGGGAGATGCGGAATTAAATGAATGGCGTTATCTGTTTGTAATTCATAAATTCGGTCTGGAGGAAATTGTAACCAAACTGAATATTCTGAATGAGGAATACGATTTTCTGCATGCGAGTAACCCGATTGAACATATTGAAACCCGTATCAAAAATCCGAAAAAAACTGTAGAAAAACTGATTCGTCAGGGATATCCGGTTTCGGCACAGAGTGCCCGCGAAAACCTGCATGATATCGGCGGTATTCGTGTAGTATGTTCTTTTGTGGAAGATGTGTATGAGATTTATGAAAAACTGGCAGGCCAGTCTGACTTAACCATTAAAGAAGTAAAAGACTATATCAAATATCCGAAAGATAACGGCTACCGCAGTCTGCATTTGCTGGTGGAAGTGCCGGTATTTATGACTGATAAAACCGAGCGTGTTACCATCGAAGTGCAGATTCGTACCATTGCGATGGATTTCTGGGCAAGTCTGGAACATAAACTCTATTACAAAAAAGGTAAAGTGGTGCCTCGTCAGGTTTTAATCGGTCTGAACCAGTGTGCGGACCTTGCAGCGCTGCTGGATGAAAAAATGCAGGACATCCGCAATAAAATGACACCGTATCTCAGCGAGGAAGAGCGGGCTATGCAGGCAGCCGATATGGCTAAAAATAATGGTCTGGAACTGGTGGAAGTGCCGGAAGCACAGGAATAGTTTATAACAAAAACAATCATCAGAATAATTGAAATGGTTCTATGTTCGGAAGCATTTCAATTTTCGTATTCTGGAAAAAATCGGGCAGGATAAAACAGCGAAAGCGACAGACACTACAGATAATAGAAAACAGAGAGAGGATGGTTCCGTATGGAATTACAGCAGGTCTGCTGGGAATTGTTCTGTCAGAACGGTCAGATTGGCTATTATCTGCTTGGATGTCAGCTGGAAGAGGAAGAAGTGGAGTCGGGTGGAACAGTATCAGCACGTAAACGGAATTATTTTGCGCAGCAGAGATTATAAAGAAGCTGATCAGCTGTTGACGGTATATACTCGTGAACAGGGGAAAATTACGGTGCAGGCACGCGGTGTCAAAAAAACAGCGAGCAGACTGCGCAGTGGTATTCTGCTGTTCAGTCATACCAGCCTGGTACTGACAGCGGGAAAAGCGTTTCCAATTGTTACCGGGGCATCCACAGAAACAGCGTTTCCGTTGCTGCGCAGTGACTTTACCCGTATGAGTTATGCCAGCTATGCGGCTGAACTGCTGGATCAGGTTATTGCTGACAGCCAGCCGGATGAGGATTTGTTTGTATTGATTCTGCAGACTATGTATCTTCTGGAGAATATTAATCCCTGGCTGGCGGTTCGGCATCTGGAGCTTCGCCTGCTGGAGCTGCAGGGCTACGGAATTCAGCTGGAACACTGTCTGCAATGCGGTGCACCATTGCATGGAGACCGGTTTTACGGTGTGCAGGGTGGTGTTCTGTGCAGAATCTGTAGTCATGGGCAGCAGGGAGGTTCTGCACTGACGCAGGAGGCACTTGCTGTGCTGAAAGCTTTTTCTTATATTCCAATGCATCGGCTGGGCTGGGTGCACATCAGCGGAGAAGGGCGTCAGTCACTGGAACAGTATCTGGAGCTGCAGCTGCAGCAGGTGCTGTCCTGGCGGTTAAAAAGCCGTGATTTTTTGAAAAATATGAACTTGTAAAAGGTGTGTTGTATTATGAAAATTATGATAGCATCTGATATCCACGGTTCAGCATTATACTGCCGGAAACTGCTGGAAGCCTTCGATGCGGAAAAGGCGGATAAACTGCTTCTTCTGGGTGATCTGCTGTATCATGGTCCGCGTAATCCTCTGCCGGAGGAGTATGACCCGAAAGCGGTGGTGGCAATGCTGAATGAGCGAAAACAGCAGATTTTATGTGTGCGCGGTAACTGCGACGGAGAGGTAGACCAGATGATGCTGGAATTTCCGATTCTGGCCGAGTACTGTATTCTATCTGCAGGAAAACGAATGATTTTTGCCACACACGGCCATCATTATAATGAAAACAGTCTGCCTATGCTGCAGAAAGGCGATATCCTGCTGCATGGGCACACTCATATTCCGGTACTGGAAGACCGAGGCGACTATATTCTGGCCAATCCGGGGTCGGTAACACTGCCGAAACAGAACAGTGTACGCGGTTATCTGCTTCTGGAAGAAGGGGCGTTGACGCTGAAAGATTTGGATAATACGGTGGAACAGAAATTGTTTATTTAAAAGAAAAGTAAAAAGTGTGTATTCTATGAGGCAAGGAGCAGGAATCTTTCACTGCCTTTAAGCAATAAACAGAAGAGAAAACAAACAAAAAGACCAGTAGAGAATGTCTCTACTGGTCTTGCTTTTTATCAGAATTGTTACTGTTCAATGATATGTTCAATTTCATCAGATTTCAGGAAACGCAGGAATTCTTCGCTTGCCTGTGTTTTAAATTTTTTCTTGTGGTAGATAATGCGGAAGGTGCGGGTAAATTCGTCTTCTTTCAGATTAATGGTATGCAGCATACCGGTTTTGGCTTTGTCCTGTACGGCCCATTTGGAAAGAATAGAAATGCCCAGACCGCTTTCTACAGCAGCTTTGATTGCGGAAGAACTGCCCAGTTCCATGATGATGTTCAGATTATTGGCAGAGAATCCTGCTTTTTTCAGATGCTGTTCGATTTCTACACGGGTACCGGAACCTTTTTCGCGGGAGATAAACGGGAATTTATCCAGTTCAAATACAGAGATAGTGTCCAGATTAGCCCATGGATGATTTGTGCTGGTTACCAGCTGCAGGTGGTCGGTCAGGAATGGGATGGATTCTAAATCTTTACCAATCAGCGGACCTTCAATCAGGCCGATATCCAGAGTGGTGTCATGGATAGAGGCTTCGATGTCTTCCGAGTTGGCAACTTCCAGACTCAGTTCTACATCTGGATACATATTTTTGAAAGCACCCAGAATGTATGGTGCAATATATTCACCAATGGTTGTGCTGGCACCGATTTTCAGTTTACCTTTAATATTGCTGGTTAAATCCTGCATTTCCCTTTCCAGTTCTGCCTGTAAACGATTCATTTCGTTTGCATATTTCAGCAGCAGATGCCCGGCATCGGTCAGAATGATGTTACGGCTGACACGATCAAACAGTCTGGTGCCATAGTATTCTTCCAGCATCTGAATCTGGAAACTAACAGCAGGCTGTGTCAGGAATAAAGCTTTTGCAGCTTTCGAAAAGCTTTTTTTCTCAACGACGGTCAGGAAAACCCGAATACTGTCATTTAACATTTATTTCATCTCCTATGTGTCAGTGGAATCTTAATCTTCCAGAATATTTTTGATGTTTTCAACATCGAGGAAATCCAGGAATTTGCCAGTAGCTTCCGACTGGAATTTATCGTTGTTTAAAATAATATTGAAGTTACGTGTCAGAGTTAACCCTTCAATGCTTAGAGCCACCACTTTACCGGTTTTTACTAAGTCCTGAATCGCCCATTTGGAAATAGTGGAAATACCTAAACCACCCATAATTGCGGATTTGATAGAAGTGGTGCTGCCCAGTTCCATAACAATATTGAGGTCTTCAATATCGAAATCGGCATCAATTAATGCCTGTTCAAAAATCAGGCGGCTGCCGGAACCAGGTTCTCGTGTAATATATGGCAGAGATTTTAATTCTTCCAGTGTGATAGAGCCTTTTGCTGCCAGCGGATGATCAGCCGGCATAGCCAGTACCAGTTCGTCTTCCAGGAATTTATGTGTGTCCATTGTTTCCAACTGATCCAGCGGCCCTTCGATAATCCCCAGATCAAAGGTTTTATTCGCAACGGCTGCGCCGATGTCTTTTGTGTTCATAATCTGGATGGTTACATTTACATCCGGATAATCCTGTTTGAAACTGCCTACTACATAAGGCAGAATATATTCCCCGATGGTTGTGCTGGCACCGATTAACAGCTCCCCTTTTACATGACCGGTCAGCTGCTGCATATTGCGTTCCAGTTCGGCCTGCAGATTATTCATATGGACTGCGTAGTCCAGAAGCAATTCACCAGCAGCAGTTAATTTAACATGACGGTTTACACGGTCAAATAACATGGTCTGATAGTATTGCTCTAATGTCTGAATCTGAAAGCTGACAGCTGGCTGTGTCAAGGAAAGTGCTTTAGCAGCTTTAGAAAAGTTCTTTTTATCAGCAACAGTGATAAAAACGCGCATGCTGTCACTTAACATAATATCCCTCCTGTAGAAATCTGAATAAAAATTTCTAATCTAATTTTTCGTTGCAAATCATATCTATAATACTATACCAAAAAAAATCTGATTTGTAAATGAAGTCGGGAAAAATATTACTGTTTTTTACAGAAAAATTGCAAAAAAAGGACTTCAAATGCCCGATATGACGATGTTTGCAAAAAAATGGCAGAAAAATAAAAAAAGAAAATTACAGTCATATAAAACTGTGTGAAAGATTTATCGATGATAAAGCTTTTTTATTCGCGTCGATAAATAAAAAAGCTGACTGGGAAAAATGTATTTCCAGTCAGCTTATATGTCTGAAAAAAAATAAGCTAAAACAGATTGTTTCTATCGGTTTCTACCGTTCGGATGAATGGTGAGGCCTGTAAACAGAGCATTATTCATCTGCCAGGGTTTTCAGTACCGTCTGAAAATGTTCCGGAAGCGGAGCTTCGAAATACAGTTCTTCACCGGTGCGCGGATGCACAAAACCCAGTGCGTAAGCATGTAGCGCCTGGCCTGGAAAATCCAGATTGTTTTTCCGTGTACCGTACAGCGGGTCTCCAACCAGCGGATGCCCCAGATAAGCCATGTGTACACGAATCTGGTGGGTACGGCCGGTTTCCAGACGGCATTCAATGAAGGTGGTACGTGCAAAACGCTCTTTTACATAATAATGGGTGCGTGCTTCTTTACTGTTTTTGAAGGTGACTGCCATTTTTTTGCGGTCTACCTCATGACGCCCGATTGGAGCATCGACCAGACCGGCCGGTTCACTGATTACGCCCTGCACCAGTGCGTAATAGGCACGTTTGATGCTGTGTTCTTTCAGTTGTTCTGCCAGATGCTGATGTGCTAAATCATTTTTTGCAATCATCAGCAGACCGGAGGTGTCTTTATCGATACGATGAACAATACCAGGGCGCATTTTGCCGTTGATGCCGGATAAATCAGTGCAGTGTGCAAGCAGACCATTTACCAGTGTTCCGCTGTAATGACCGTGGGCCGGATGAACAACCAGGCCAACCGGTTTATTAACTATCAGCAGATCAGAATCTTCATAAACGATGTCAAGATCCATTGGTTCCGGCTGGATGGCAATCGGCGCGGCTTCCGGAATCTGAACCAGAAGCTGATCACCGGTTTTTATTTTATAATTTGATTTTACAGCTTTCTGGTTCACCAGAATCAGCTGGTCTCCAATCAGTTTCTGCAGATAAGAACGGGAGATACCTTCCAGCTGTTCGGCGAGATAGCTGTCCAGGCGGGTGCCATTATCTGCAGCAGAAATTTCCAGTTCAAAGATATCCATTAGAGGTCTTCTCCTTTAAAAATAAGTACATAGCATAAAAGTGCAATCCCGACACAGATACAGATGTCGGCGATATTGAATACAGGCCAGATTTGAAAATCAAACATATCGGTTACTGTGCCGCGCAGAAAGCGGTCGATAAAATTGCCGGCGGCACCGCTGACAACCAGCCCCAGACTGAATGCAGCCAGCGATTTTTTATTGCGCAGACTCAGATAGAGGTAACACATAATTCCTACAATCACAGCGGTCAGAACAAGAAAGAGTATACGGTGATTTGCCAGAATTCCGAACGCAGCGCCCGGATTTTCAATATAGGTGATGTGAAAAATGTCTGGAATCACTGGAATGGACTGACCGATGGTCATGGAAATACGAATCCAGAATTTCAGTGCCTGATCCACCACCAGGCCGACAAGCAGCGGAAGAAAAAAATACATAGCTGTCTGAGAACTCCTTTTTTTAATAACATTGCGTTGTATTAAGCCGTATTTTAACAGATTACAAATACTATTTCAGCATATTGTAGTTGTCCTGAATCATCAGGATAAAATCAGCAATGAAATCGCTGATGACAGGCAGATTTAACATAATCAGTTCCTGGACTATAAATACAAGAACACCAATTACAAGAGCAAGCCCGATGGTTCCGCCCAGCCCTCGTGCAATACCAATCAGAAAATTGGTCCAGATAAGCCGGAATGGATGCTCCAGATAGTCCACATATTCAGCGATACGCGTTTTTTCCATGGTTCTGGTCAGTTCTTCGGTAATACTGGCCAGCCGGGATAATTCTTCTTCGGTGTAATGGTGAGCCGACGGTACGGCATCTGGTATCTGACGATGAGAATCAGTCATAAAATATCCGCCTTTCTGTTTTCTGCAGCATGACCTATTATAGCATGAATTTTTTTATTGATAAATAGTAAGCGAAAACTTTATTTCTGATATTTGGGAACAATGGGAAACACCGATGTAATGAGGTTCCTTTAAAAAGTTACAATTTGGTTACATCGTATAAAGAATAGCGTTTTGTATTGGATTTTCTTGCGAAAGTGGTGTATAGTGGTATAAAGTAGCTCAAAGTGGAGCAATGTGGGTAAAAATACATGCCTTTTATGTAAAACAGGAATAGAATTGCGATATAATACAGGTTTTTCAATGTAACAGAAATATTTTTTTAGAGAGGAGGTGCCATTTCCATGTTTTTTGGTGAATATGAACATACCATCGATACAAAGGGTCGTCTGATTATACCGGCCAAACTGCGTGAGGCGCTGGGTGAAACATTCATGATTACCAAAGGGCTGGATGGCTGCCTCTCTGTGTACCCGATGGACCAGTGGGCTGAATTTGAAGCTAAACTGCAGGCGTTGCCTATGAACCAGCCATCGGCACGTGCGTTTGCCCGTTTCTTTTTTTCCGGCGCAACGGAAGGGGAACTGGACAAGCAGGGGCGTGTAATGCTGCCTCCAAATATGCGCGAACATGCGAAGCTTACCAAAGATGTGGTGATTGCCGGTGCGGGGAATCGCCTGGAAATCTGGGATAAAACTGTTCGTGATGAATATCTGGCAGAAACAGAGTCGCCGGAGGAAATGGCAGCAAAAATGAGCGATATGGGATTCCTCATTTAAAGTGGCTGAGACGGAGGGTAAATAATGGAATTCAAGCATATTCCGGTATTATTTCATGAGATTATGGATATTATGGCACCGAAACCGGGTGAAGTGTTTGTAGACTGTACACTGGGCGGCGGCGGCCACAGCAAAGGGTTTCTCGAACGAATCAGCCCGGATGGGACGCTGATTGGTATTGATCAGGACACGAATGCCCTGGCGGCAGCAAAGCAGAATCTGAGTGATTACGATGGGCGTGTGACTTATGTGCACAGCAACTACAGTAATCTGGATGAAATTTTAAGTACTTATGCGCCGGATGGTGTAGATGGGATTTTGTTTGATATTGGAGTGTCTTCTCATCAGCTGGATGAAAAAGACCGTGGATTCAGTTATATGCAGGATGCACCGTTGGATATGCGTATGGACCAGAGCAGAAGTATGACTGCGCGAGATGTGGTAAATACTTATTCTGAAGAGGAACTGCATCGCATTTTGAAAGAATACGGGGAAGAACGCTGGGCAAAACGAATTGCCAAATTTATTGTGGAGTTTCGCAGCAAACAGCCGATTGAGACCACCGGTGAACTGGTGGATATTATCAAACGTGCTATTCCAAAAGGTGCGCGTGAGGAAGGGTCTCATCCGGCAAAACGAACATTTCAGGCTATCCGTATTGAGGTAAATGATGAACTGGGTGTGCTGGAGCGCACGATTGAAGTAGCAGTAAAACATTTAAAAACAGGCGGTCGGGTCGGGATAATATCGTTCCACTCACTGGAAGACCGTATAGTAAAAGAAAAATTCCGGTATCTGGCCAGTGATTGTATCTGTCCGCCAGAATTGCCATTCTGTCAGTGTGATAAAGTGTCGGAAGTAAAAATTCTCACCAGAAAACCGGTGACTGCTTCCAATGAAGAACTGGAGATGAATTCCAGATCAAAAAGTGCAAAGTTCCGGGCTGTAGAAAAAATTGTCTAAGCCTGCTTCTATTAACAGGAAGGAATGAATAGAAATGAGAAAGGAACTACGACGTTCTGGTTCGCAGGTGCATTATGCGCAGCGTAATACACTGCAGGGAACACCTTACAGAGATAATTACAACAGTAATAGAAACCGTTATCAGGAACAGTCTTCCGGCTATTATATGTATACAGCCAACGCTGTTGCCAGAGACTATATCTATGAGGAAGAACCGCAGAGACAGGTTCAGAAAAAAACATCTGTAAAGCGTCGTCCTGTACTGGCTCAGCACATTTCCACTCTGCTGGCTGTGTTTTTGCTGGGTATGGTGCTGGTGGTGCAGTATGCCTATATTCAGAATCTGGGCTATGAGGTGAATCAGGCAAAAACAGAACTGAAGACTGTTCAGGAACAGAATGAAAAAATGAAAAAGCAGATTGCAACGCTGGGTGAACTTCAGAATGTAGAAGCAGTGGCAATCAATAATATGGGAATGCACAAGCCGGAATCCTGGGAAATTATTTATCTGCCGCAGACGGTACAGCAGGTGGAATCAGAAGCATCCGGCACTGCACAGCTGGCGGAACAGGTGCAGGAGACTTTAGGCACAATGGTGCACTGACACTAGGTGAAGTTGAGATGGTGATGAAATGAAAAACAGAATGCAGGTTGTATTGCTGATATTTTGTATTGTAATAGTGGGAATCACCGCTAAACTGGGTTATGAGCAGATGTTTCATGCATCTCAGCTGGAAAGTGGCGCGTTAAATGCCCGTCTGCGTGAAATTGATATTAAACCAAACCGGGGTGCTGTTTATGACCGCAATGGAAATGCGATTGCGATCAGTATTGCTACGGAGTCGGTCTATATAAATCCGCGCACAATTCGCAGTGCGGATGAAAAAGAAGGCAAAAACAGACAGGACAAAGAAGAAGTTATTCGCAATCTGGCTGCTGTTCTGGAACTGGAAGAAGAGGAAATCGCTGAAAAGGTCGAGAAAGATGTCAGCTTTGCGTATATTAAACGACATATTACCGATGAACAGGCGGAAGAACTTCATAAGTTGAAGTATAAAGGTGTATATTTTCTGGAAGAATCACAACGTTCCTATCCAAAAGGGACACTAGCCAGTCAGGTTATCGGGTTTGCCGGGATAGACAATCAGGGGCTGAACGGGATTGAACTGCAGTATGATAATACATTGCTTGGGAATCCGGGGAAATTCCTGATGGAATATGACGGTGCCGGAAATGAAATCCCGCAGGCGACAGAAAATTATATCCCGTCGGAACCGGGATGTGATATGTATTTAACACTAGATGAGACTATTCAGTATATTGTAGAGAGAGAGCTAAAACAGGTTGTACAGGAACAGGATGCGGTTGGTGCAACTGCAATTGTGATGGATGTTAACACCGCTGCCGTGCTGGCCATGGCCAATTATCCCGATTACAATCCGAACGAATATGGAAGTGCAGACAGCAGTTTATGGACTAACTTTGCGGTAAACGGTCTGTATGAACCTGGCTCCACTTTTAAAATTCTGACTACAGCAATGGCGCTGGAAGAACGAGTTACATCGCTGGGAGATGGATTTTACTGTGCCGGTTATCAGTATATCGGCAAACTGAAAATGCGCTGCCATAAAGCAGCGGGGCATGGTGCGGAGAGTTTTACACAGGGGGTAGCTAATTCCTGTAACCCGGTGTTTGTAGAAGTAAGCCGACGTGTGGGTATGGAAAAATTCTACGATTACCTGGAAGGTTTCGGGATGACGCAGCCGACTGGTATTGATTTACCGGGTGAGGCGTACAGTCTGGTTGTACCGGAAAAAACCGCAGTGCCATATGACCTGGCAGCAATGTCAATCGGTCAGTCCAATGCATTTACACCGATTCAGATGATTACAGCAATCTCTGCTGTTGCAAATGGCGGAGAACTGATGAAACCATATATTGTAGAAAAAATTGTTGACCCGGACGGAAATGTTGTGAAAGAAACAGAACCGGAAGTTGTGCGCCGCGTTATTTCTGAGGAAACTGCGCGAGAGGTGTGGACTGCGCTGGAAAGCGTAGTATCCAGTGGTACCGGGAAACAGGGGCAGATTGAAGGGTATACCGTTGCCGGGAAGACCGGGACTGCGGAAAAAGTATCCAACGGGACCTATTCTTCTGCACGTATGGTTTCGTTTGCCGGATTTGCACCGGCGGATAATCCACAGATTGCATGTCTGGTTATTGTCGATGAACCGCTCGATGCACATGGTGGTTCTACAGCTGGTCCGGTATTCCAGAATATTATGGAGGAATCTCTGCGATATCTGGAAGTACCGAAAAATGTAACGGTAAATGAAGGTGTTGCTGTAGATGAAGTTCCTGTTCCAAAACTGGAAAATATGCATCCGGTTGAGGCTATCGAGGCAGTAAAAGCTGCTGGCCTGACTCCAATCGTGGAGACACAGGGGGATGTGCTTTACACATATGTTCCGGCAGAAGGAACGAATGTACAACGTACGGGCAATGTGTATCTGTATTGCGGTTCCTCGGAGAGTACACAAGTTGTGATGCCGGGGCTGTACGGAAGGACCATTAAAGAAGTTGACCGGATTCTTGCGGGGCTTGGTTTAAGCGGTACCATGAATGGCAGTGGTCTTTGTACCGGGCAGAGCATTTCGCCGGGTCAGCTGGTGGAGCGAGGTACTGCACTGATTGTGGATTTCCAGACAACGGCTCAGATAGAGGCCGCTGCACAGGCACAGCTGGAAGCAGAACAGAGTGCACTGGAAATTGAGAGTGCTATCGATGAAACAGCCGGAGAAGTGGTATCAAACTAAGAATGGATAAACGAAACTGATACAAAAGAATGGACCTTTTGCTGTCCATTCTTTTGCTGTCTGTTTTCAGGGATGAATAATTACATAAAAATCAGAGAAAACGATGGAGAGGGGAATAATTTATGAAAGTTTTGACTGAACTGCTGAAAGAGGTTACCTGCAAAAAACACTGTATTCTGCAGGGTATGATGATTACAGGAATTCAGTATGACTCCCGAAAGGTGGAACTTGGCAATCTGTTTGTAGCTGTGAAAGGCTTCCAGAGTGATGGTCATCAGTATATTCGCCAGGCTTTGGATAATGGAGCTATTGCCATTATGATTTCGGATGAATCCTACTGCTCCAATGAATATCCATGGATTCTGGTAGAAGACAGCCGCCTGGCACTGGCACAGATTAGCAATGCCTACTATGAACATCCAAGTGAAAAATTAAAACTGATTGGTGTTACCGGTACCAACGGGAAAACCACCACCACCAATCTTATTTGTCATATTATTGAGGCACAGGGTGAAAAAACCGGTCTGATTGGTACCATTCATAACCGCATTGGAGACCGTGTGCTGGAGGGTTCCCGCACTACACCGGAATCTCTGGAATTGCAGCAGTTGTTTGCACAGATGGTGGAGGAAGGTATCCGGTATGCAGTTATGGAGGTAAGTTCCCATGCGCTGGAACTGCAGCGTGTAGCCTGCTGTGACTTTGATGTTGCGGTATTTACAAATCTGACACAGGATCATCTGGATTATCATGTAACGATGGAGAATTATTGCAAGGCAAAAACCATTCTGTTCCATATGCTGGGCGCTAATGGTGAAAAAGCCGGACTTCAGAAAACAGCCGTTATCAATATCGATGATCCATGGGCAAATCAGTTTATGGTTGCATCCAATGTACCGGTTGTGACATACAGTATGCAGAAAGATGCAAGCTGGAAAGCGGAACAGGTTCAGGTTGGTGCAGAAGGTGTCAGCTATATTGTAGATGAAATGCCGGTACAGCTGCATTTAACAGGAAATTTCAATGTATATAACTCTCTGGCGGCACTGGCTGCCGGTGAAGCGTTAGGTTTTCCGGTTGAAGAGGTAATCCGTGCGCTAGAACAGGTGGGCGGTATTGCAGGTCGTTTCCAGACGGTAAAAGAAGCGAAAGACTATAGTGTAATTGTAGACTATGCTCATACACCAGATGGTCTGGAAAATGTGATTTCAACAGCACAGGCTTTTGCAAAAGGCCGTGTAATTACTGTGTTTGGCTGCGGTGGTGACCGTGACCGTACAAAACGTCCGTTGATGGGGGAAATGGCGGCAAAACTGAGCGACTACTGTGTTGTGACATCCGATAATCCTCGTACTGAAAATCCGGAGCAGATTCTGCAGGATATTCTGCCAGGGGTAGAAAAACACATGCAGCCGGAAACTTATCATGTAGAGGTTGACCGTCGCAAAGCTATCCATTACGCTGTGCAGATGGCACAGCCTGGCGATGTGGTTCTGCTGGCAGGGAAAGGACATGAAAATTATCAGGATGTAAATGGTGTAAAACATCATTTTGACGATTATGAAGTAGCACAGGAAGCGATTGCTGAAAAACAGAACTGATAATCTGAAATAGCGGTTTGCAGGAACAAATCAGGACGATGCTGCAGAAATCTGCAGTAAAATGGAGGTGCAGCAGATGCGGGAACAGATAAAAGAAATTGCCAAGGCACTGGGGTACGAATATAAACAGACAGAAGAACAGATGGTAACAGGAGTTGCAATAGACAGCCGCGCTGTGAAACCAGGTGATTTGTTTGTTGCAATAGCGGGTGAAAAAACAGACGGTCATCGTTATCTGAAATCAGCTGTAGAAAATGGTGCAACTGCGGTTGTTATTTCCAGGCCGGAACAGGTGGCAATGGACGAATTTGAAAATTATATTGTAGTGCCTGATGGCATAGAGTTTGTACAGCAGCTGGCACACTGGCTTCGGACGAAATCGCAGGTGCCGGTAGTGGCAGTGACAGGGAGCACTGGAAAAACTTCCACTAAAGATTTTCTGGCAGCACTGCTGGAACCACTGGGGGATATTGTTGTTACCAAAGGTAATCATAATAATGAGTTAGGGCTTCCGCTGACAATCTGCGGTCTGGAGGAAACAACAAAAGTTCTGGTTGTAGAAATGGGAATGCGCGGTCTTGGACAGATTGATTTTCTGTGCCGGATAGCAGAACCGGATTGTGGAATTATCACTAATATTGGAAAAACACACTGCGAACTGCTTGGGTCGCAGGAAAATATTGCGCAGGCCAAGTGCGAACTGTTGCCATATATCAAAGAAAACGGTATAATTGCTCTGAATAAAAAAGATGAACCATTTGTACAGCCATGGCTTTCTACATGTAAAGGAACCGTGTTATGGTACGATGCAGAAGGGGAAAACGGTGATTTATGGGCTGATGCAGTGTGTCAGAATGATGACGGGCTTCAGTACCAGATGCATTGCGGAGAGCATCAGCAGCCAATCTGTCTTCCGGTACAGGGCATACACAATGTGTCAAACAGTCTGGCGGCGATTGCGATTGCACATCATCTGGGTGTAAGCTGGGAGCAGATTGGAGAATGTCTGCAAAAAGCAAGACTGACCGGTATGCGACTGGATATTACGGTGTCGGATACAGGCGTAACTGTAATCAACGATGCCTATAATGCCAATCCGGATTCGATGAAGAGTGCTCTGGCAGTTCTCATGCAGCGAAAGGGCAACCGTAAAATTGCAGTACTGGGCGATATGTATGAATTGGGTAAATACGAAGAAGAAAGTCATCGTGAAGTTGGTCGTGCAGCGGCAGAGCAAAAAGTGGATTATCTGATTGCGGTTGGAAGTCTTGGCCGTTTGATTGGAGAGTCTGCAAAAGAGGCTGGATGCCGTGTGGCATTAGCGGAAACCAATGAACAGGCAGTTCAGATTCTGCAGCAGTATGTCGCTTCCGGTGATGTAGTGCTGGTAAAAGGTAGTCGTGGTATGCAGATGGAGCAAATTGTACAGAACTTGATGGGGTGAAATTATGTGGCAGCTAGTCTTAGCCTTTGCAATTAGTCTTGGAACATGTTTAATTATAGGGCCGGTTCTGATTCCGGCACTGCGTCGTTTGAAATTCGGACAGAGTGTTCGATCAGATGGCCCGCAGAGTCATTTACAGAAACAGGGTACCCCAACTATGGGCGGTGTCATGTTTTTCTTCAGCTTTATTCTGGGCACGGTATTTCTGGCTGGTACCTCCAGTCTGGCTTGGTTTATGCTGATTTGTGCGCTGGGTTTTGGTTTAATCGGTTTTGTGGATGATTATATCAAGATTGTAAAGAAACGTTCTCTGGGCTTAACAGCGAAACAGAAACTGCTTGCGCAGATGGTATTTTCTGTAGTGCTGGCTCTGGCTGCTGATTATATTGGAATCAGCACGGCGGTAATGATTCCTCTGCTGGGCTGGAATGTGGAGCTTGGCGTTATCTATTATTTCTTTGTAGTGTTTTTAATGGTGGGGACTACCAATGCGGTTAATCTGACCGACGGGCTGGATGGTCTGGCATCCGGTGTAACTCTGATTGTGGCTTTAGGCTATATTTTAATTGGCTGGCTGAGCAACAATCTGTCGGTTATGGTGTTCAGTGCAGTGCTGATGGGCAGCTGTCTGGGCTTTCTTGTATTTAACCATCATCCAGCAAAAGTTTTTATGGGTGATACCGGTTCGCTGGCACTGGGGGGTGCAGTTGCTGCACTGGCGATTGTGACTAAAACAGAACTTCTGCTGCCGCTGATTGGGATTATTTATGTGGCAGAAACTGTGTCTGATATCATTCAGGTAGCGGTTTATAAAAAGAAAAAAGTACGTGTATTCAAAATGGCGCCACTGCACCATCATTTTGAACTGTGCGGATGGTCCGAATGGAAAGTCGTGCGTGTATTCTGGGCAGTAACAGCGGTGGCGGTGCTTCTGACACTGTTGTGCTACACGATTACAATAGCTTGATTATAAAAGGAATATGGCAGGAAAAAGAAAAGATAATGGGTAATCTTGCAGCATGATAGTTTTCAATGAATTGTATGAAGCGAAACATAAGGTTTAATGGGGTGCGGAACATGGGTGAGAAAGTATTGGTAATCGGCGCGGCGCGCAGTGGCCTGGCTGGCGCAGAATTTCTGGCAAAACAGGGCTGTCAGGTTGTATTGACAGATATGAAGCAGGCAGCTCAGGTGGACAATCTGGCTGAACTGGGTGTGTCTTTTATCTGGGGAGAACAGCCTGATGTGGCTGCAATTAAGCCGGATTATATTGTTATGAGCCCTGGCGTTCCGTTAACGATTCCGCCTGTAAAATATGCACAGGAACATGGCATTCCCGTAATTGGGGAACTGGAACTTGCATATCGCAACTGCAAAGCGTCGTTTGCAGCAATTACCGGTACAAACGGGAAGACAACAACCACGACTCTGATTGGTGAACTGATGAAAAAGACAGGGCGCAATGTTTTTGTTGGCGGGAACATTGGCGTACCGATTATCAGTTATGCTGATCAGCTGCAGGAAAACGACATTGTGGTGGCGGAAGTCAGCAGTTTTCAGCTGGAAACGATAGATACATTTTGTCCGCATCTGGCGCTGATGATTAATCTGACACCGGACCATCTGGATCGTCACGGTGATATGGCCGGTTATCTGGCGGCAAAGGCAAGAATTTTTGAAAACCAGAAGGAATCTGATTATCTGGTGTTAAATTATGATGATATGGCTTTGCGCGACCTGGCACCGCAGAGTACCGGGAAAGTAATATTTTTCAGCCAGCAGCATAAACTGGAGGAAGGTGTTTATCTGGACGGCGAACAGGTAATGCTGGCTTTAGACGGTCAGTGCATTACTATCTGCCGTGCAGATGAAATTGCCATTAAAGGGAAACACAATCTTGAAAATGCGATGGGGGCTATTGCGTTTGCCTATCTGAGCGGTGTAAGCCCTTCTGATATTCGTGAAGTGCTGATGACATTTCAGGGGGTGGAACATCGTCTGGAACCGGTACGCACACGAAACGATATTCTGTATATCAATGACTCAAAAGGGACAAATCCGGATTCTACCATCAAAGCAATTGAGGCATATAATCGTCCAATCGTTATTATTCTGGGCGGTAAGAATAAAGGGGTTCCATTTACAGAACTGGCTCAGCTGGTGAAAAAACGTGTCAAAAAAGCAGTTGTAGTGGGGCAGGCGAAACCGGAAATTATTGCTGCTCTGAACGAAGCAGATTTTCACGACTATGTAGAGGTGGATACTTTTGAAGAAACGGTATCTACAGCTGCCGGACTGGCGGAACCTGGTGACATTGTACTGCTGTCTCCTGCCTGCACAAGCTGGGATATGTTCAGCAGTTTTGAGGAACGTGGTAAACTGTTCAAAGAACTTGTATTAGCATTGTAGTTTTGCTGTAGGTTATAGGTTAAAATGTGGTTTCCATAGAAGGGGGTGCATGGACATGGAACGGAGAGGGCCTGCCGATTTACTGTTGTTTTTTATTACGCTGGTATTGCTGGCGGTTGGGCTGATTATGGTACTCAGTGCCAGTTCTTATGATGCCATGCTGACCTATGGAGATGCATTGTTTTATTTTAAACGTCAGTTTCTGTTTATGATTTTTGGCTTTTTTGCCATGTTTATCATGATGAATATTTCTCCAGCTTTTGTAAAGAGAATGGCGATACCGTTTATGATTGCCTGCATTATTATGCTGGCGCTGGTTCCTTTTATCGGGATTGAAGTAAATGGTGCAAGACGCTGGCTGGGAACGCAAAGTGTACGTTTTGCACCTGCTGAAATTGCCAAGCCGGTTGTTATTGTATTTTTTGCGATGTGGCTGACTTCGCTGGGTAAAAAAAATCTGCAGACTTTTAAAGGATTTTTCTATACGCTGGTGGTTCTTGCAATTATTCCAGGGCTGGTTGTTATCGAAGACCTTGGAACGGCAATATCGATTGCCGGCGCACTGGTGTGTATGATGATTGCTGCGGAAGTACCGTGGAAATATCTTGGCGGTACTGTTGCGGCAGGGGCTGCCGGCGTTGTTGCTATGATTGCGGTAAAGCCGTATCGAATTAACCGTATTCTTGTGTGGCTGGATCCTTTTTCAGACCCTCTGGGGAATGGCTATCAGGCAGTACAGTCACTGTATGCTTTGGGCTCTGGCGGTCTGTTTGGGGTTGGTCTTGGTGCCAGCCGTCAGAAACTGCTGCATCTGCCGGAACGACATACTGACTTTATCTTTTCGATTATCGGAGAGGAACTGGGTTTTATTGGGGCAGCTTTTGTTATTCTGCTATTTGCCCTGTTTATCTGGCGCGGGTTTTATATTGCAATTCATCTGGATGATAAATTCAAATCACTGACAGCGTTTGGTCTGACGGCTGTTATCGGTATTCAGGCGATGATTAATATTGGCGTAGCGGTAGGATTTCTGCCGGTAACCGGTATTACTTTACCGTTTATCAGCTACGGGGGTACTTCTCTGGTATTTATGCTGGCGACGGTAGGGTTCCTGTTGAATATGTCCAGGTATATGAAACATTAAAAAGGTGGTAAAAAATATGCGTATTCTGTTGACGGGCGGTGGCACAGGCGGACATATTTATCCGGCTCTGGCTATTGCAGAGCGGTTAAAGGCATTACATCCGGAATGCGAGATTTTATATGTTGGTACAGAAAAAGGACTGGAGAAGCGGATTGTTCCGCAAAGAGGCGTTCCGTTCCAGACAATTGCGGTGGAAGGTCTGCCTAGAAAAATCAGCCCGGCATTGCTGAAAGCGGTGGGAAAAGCAGCAGCCGGTTGCATGGATGCACGCAAAATTGTAAAACAGTTTCAGCCGGACCTTGTTATAGGGACTGGCGGCTATGTGTGCGGTCCGGTTGTTCTGGCGGCTCGTATGGCGGGCATTCCTGCCATGATTCATGAACAGAATGCGTTTCCGGGTGTAACCAATAAAATACTGGCACGGTTTGTGAATAAAATAATGGTGAACTTTCAGGCTTCTGAAAAATATTTTGTACATAAGGAGCGAATCTGTGTGACCGGCCTTCCTGTACGGCAGGAGGTGCTGCGTACGGAAAAACAGGCTGGGTTGGATTATTTCGGTTTTTCTTCGGATAAAACAACGCTGCTGGTGAGCGGAGGCAGTCGCGGGGCGCGAAGCATCAACCGTGCGATGGCAGAATGTTATCCGGAACTGGTGAAGTATCCAGAACTACAGATTCTGCATTTAACAGGTGCGGTGGATTATGAAGATACATTGCAGGCTATCGCATCAAAAAACATTAATTTGAAAGACTATCCGCAGATTATTGTGAAACCATATCTTGATGAAATGCAGTACGGACTGGCAGCGGCAGATTTTTGTGTGGGTCGCGCCGGTGCAACCTTTCTAGCCGAAATTACAGCCTGCGGGCTGCCGGGAATTTTAATTCCATATCCTTATGCGGCAGAAAATCATCAGGAATACAATGCAAAAGCACTGGTCGATCAAAAAGCGGCCGTGATGATTTTGGATAAAGATTTGACCGCCAAGGTACTCTGTCAGAATATTATGGAGTTTTATCAGCAGCCGGAAAAACGAAAAAACATGGCTGCCTGTGCCCGGAATGCGGGAAAAAGAGATTCGCTGGACCAGATTGTTCAGCTTGTGGAAGAATATTGCCAGTAACGACTGGAGGGATTGGCGTGCAGAATATAGAAGGAAAACATATTTACTTTATGGGAATCGGCGGTATCGGGATGAGCGGAATTGCAGAAATTCTGCTTGATTTTGGGTATCGTGTATCCGGTTCTGATATTAAAACATCCAATGTAACAGAACGTCTGCAGAAAAAAGGTGCAGTGATTTATATTGGGCAAAAAGCAGAAAATATTACCGAAGAAATTGATATTATTGTGCGTTCCAGTGCAATCCGGGAAGGTAATCCGGAATTGATGCGCGCAAAAGAGCTGGGGATTGATATTCTGCATCGGTCTCAGATGCTGGCATATCTGATGGAACATAAACGCGCTATCTGTGTGGCAGGGGCTCATGGCAAAACTACCACATCTTCTATGATTGCGCTTATGCTGGAACTGGCAGAAAAAGATCCGACTGTTGTTGTTGGCGGTGAAATTTATCAGATTGGCAGCAATGCTAAAAGCGGCAAAAGTGACATTCTGGTTGCAGAAGCAGATGAAAGCGATGGTTCTTTTCTGAACCTGCTTCCATGGATGGCGGTTATCACCAATGTTGAAGAAGATCATCTGGATCATTATAAAAATCTGGATGCGATTCGCAGTGCATTTCAGGAATTTGTGCGGAAAACCGGTGCAAATGGTGTTGCCGTACTGAACTATGACTGCGAGGAAACACGTCAGCTGGCTTCTCAGGTGCAGGGTAAGCTGATTACTTATGGTTTTGCAGATGATGCGCAGCTGCAGAGCAGAAACTGGCGATATGAACAGGGTATTAATACAGCTGATGTTTATTTGAATGGTCTTTTGCTGGGTACAATGAAACTCCATGTGCCGGGCAGACATAACATCAGCAACGGGCTGGCTGCGGTGGCAGCAGGGCTTGAAATCGGGATGACATTTGAGGAAATTATAACAGGGCTGGCACAGTTCGGCGGAGCAAGACGCAGATTCCAGCTGCTGGGTAATGTGCATGACATTCAGATTATTGATGATTATGCCCACCATCCAACTGAAATTGCCGCAACTATTCAGGCGGCACGCGGTGTACATTCCGGTCGCCTTGTAGCAGTATTTCAGCCGCATCGTTATAGCCGTACAAAATTTCTGGCAGATAAATTTGCAGAAAGTTTCCAGCTGGCTGACGAAGTGATTCTGACAGATGTATATGCAGCTGGTGAAGACTTATCGGAAGGTGCGGAAAGCACTGCGATTATTGACCATATGAAACAGTCTGTGCAGATGGTGCACA
Organism: Peptococcaceae bacterium; assembly: GCA_017399005.1. Classification (GTDB taxonomy): domain Bacteria; phylum Bacillota; class Peptococcia; order Peptococcales; family Peptococcaceae; genus UBA7185. The sequence continues at coordinate 69,931 of JAFQEO010000008.1, forward strand.
GGGAAAAACTGAACAATTTCCTGCTGGATTTTGTACAGCCTGGCGATATGGTTTTAATGATGGGTGCCGGGAATATCTGGCAGAATTCGATGCAGCTTGTAGAAGATTTAAAACATAAGCAGCTGTAGTGATTGAAACAGATAGATTGAATGATAGATAAAGAATAACAAAGTTCACAGGTGATTTCTATGAAAATCAAAGAACAGGAACCAATGCGTAATCATACAACCTGGCGGATTGGCGGACCGGCTGATTTGCTGGTGCAGCCGGAATCTGTTGAAGAGTTGCAGAAGGCAATCCAGATAGCAGAACAATCTGACACGCCTTATTATGTGATTGGCGGCGGGTCAAATCTGCTGGTTGCAGATGAAGGCATCGCAGGAACTGTAATCCAGCTTGGCGGAAGTCTGACCGGGTTGCAGATAACAGATAAATATATAATTGCAGAGGCCGGTGTGCCTCTGCCTGTCCTTGCCCGAAAAGCAGCTGAGTATGGTCTGTCCGGTCTTGAATTTGCAGCCGGGATTCCTGGTTCTGTAGGCGGTGCAGTCGTAATGAATGCCGGAGCGTATCAGGGGCAGATTTCCGATGTAATCCGTCAGGTGGTCTGTTGCGATGCCAGTGGACAACTTGTGACTCTGGATGCGGAATCGTGTGAGTTTTCTTACCGGAACAGCCGGTTCAAAAAAAATAGAGACTTAATTATTGTTTCGGTAAAAATGGAACTTACGCCTGGCGACAAAGAGAAAATTCAGGAACAAATGAAGAAAAATACAGCATCGCGCAAAGAAAAACAGCCGGTAGAATATCCGAATGCCGGGAGTATTTTCAAAAATCCTGCCGGGGATGCGGCCGGACGCCTGATTGAGCTGGTTGGAGCGAAAGGTTGGCGCCAGGGAGATGCGATGGTGTCTGAAAAGCACAGCAACTTTATTGTGAATCTAGGTTCCGCAACAAGTGAGGATGTGCTGCAACTGGTAAACCGGGTGAAGCAGGCTGTATATTCAAAAACAGGTGTTCTCTTAGAAGAAGAAATTCTTTTTCTGGGGCGGGAAAATAGCGAAAGATAGCCAGACAGCCCCTAGACAGCCCTTAAATCCTTTGTTATAATAAATTACATAAGCAATGTAAAGTCGTGATAGTATGAATAAAACAGGCAAAATTATTGTTCTGGAAGAATACAAATCGAATGCAGAGAAATCTGTGCCTGAGCAAAGGAAACAAACTGCGCCAGGGAAGCAGCGGGTTCGCTTAAAAAAACGGAGTCTGCTGAAAGGAATCGGGGCGGTAGCAGGTTTCTTTGTGTTGCTGTATTTACTTGGATGTACGCCTTTTTTTCAGGTAAACAGTTTTGAAGTAACAGGAAATAGTGCTCTGACAGATGAAAAAGTCGTTGCGTTGTCGGGAATTGAACAAGGTGATAACTTTTTTTATGCTGATACCTGGGGGGCCAAGAGAAGTCTGCGGCAGAATCCTTTTGTGGAGAATGTAAAAATTCGCAGAAAACTGCCGGACCGACTGCTGATTCAGGTGACAGAACGGCGTTCCGTTGGTTATATTGTTACACGGGACGGATATGTACAGGTTGGTGAAGATGGACGACTGCTGGCAATTCAGCAGAGTTTAAGCAATTACGGTCTGCCGGTTATCAGTGGTGTTGAACTGAGCGAACTGCCTGCAATTGGCGGGTTTATTCAGAATGAAAAACTGAAACAGGCTCTGGAAGTGCTGCAGCATTGTGATCAGTCGCTGCTGAACAATATTGCAGAACTGAATGTGGGACAGGAGTATTATATTCTGGCTTACACTAATCAGAAAGTAGAGGTTCGCCTTGGTGGACTGGACAATATTGAACAGCGTCTTCAGGATTTAAATCAGATTTTAACGACGGTTGTAGGGACACAAATTGCGGTGGATCAGATTTTGTATATTGATATGCGATATGAAGGTCAGCCAGTGATAAAATTGAGAACTTAAGTCAGGATAACGAGTAGGGAGCGTGTAGGTATGTTTGAACTGGAAAAAAACAACAGCGGTAACTTAGCTTGCATAAAAGTAATTGGTGTTGGCGGCGGTGGCGGCAATGCTGTAAATCGTATGATTGCTGCCAATGTGCAAGGTGTTGAATTTATCGTTGCAAATACAGATGCACAGGCGCTGGAAATGTCTAAAGCGCCAACAAAAATTCAGCTGGGTGGTAAACTGACCCGTGGTCTGGGTGCCGGCGGGAACCCTGAAGTAGGCAGCAAATCTGCTGAAGAAAGCCGTGAAGAACTGACACAGGCTCTGAAAGGTGCAGACCTGGTATTCGTAACAGCTGGTATGGGTGGCGGTACTGGTACCGGTGCAGCTCCTGTTGTTGCGGAAGTGGCAAAAAGCATTGGTGCACTGACTATCGGGATTGTAACCAAACCATTTAATTTTGAAGGTAAACGTCGTATGAAACAGGCTCTGGAAGGGATTGAACGCCTGTCTGCTCAGGTAGACTCGATTGTAACCATTCCGAATGACCGTTTATTGCAGATTGCAGATAAAAATACCACATTAGAATCGGCATTCTCTTTCGCAGATGATATTCTGCGTCAGGGTGTGCAGGGTATTTCTGATACAATCGCAAAACCAGGGATTATTAACCTGGACTTTGCCGATGTTCGTGCTACTATGGAAAATACCGGTGTAGCACTGATGGGTGTAGGGGTTGCTAAAGGCGAAAACCGTGCGGTAACAGCTGCAAAAGCAGCGATTTCCTCTCCATTACTGGAACTGTCCATTGAAGGTGCTAAAGGGATTCTGTTTAATATTTCCGGTAGCAATCTGACTCTGCTGGAAGCACAGGAAGCGGCAGACTTTATCTATGAATCTGCAGGTACCGATGCAGATATTATGTTCGGTGCATTTAATGAAGAAAATGGTTCCGATGAAATCAAAATCACAATTATTGCGACTGGCTTTAACCAGCAGAATCCAGCAGAACAGCCAGTGGCTCCGGAAAAGAAACAGACTGTAACTGCAAAAGAAAATGTTCGTCCTGCACATCAGGCAGCTGTGCGCGGTGAAATTCCAGAAATCAAATCTGCTCTGGATGGCGTTGTGATTCCTGAATTCTTACTGAGAAAGAAAAATTAATCGATTGTTAAAATTAAGCTGATTTTTAAAGGGTATTTCCGACAGGAAATACTCTTTTTTTTGTGCGCAAATCGACAGGTTTCGCAAAGCAGCAGGAGTATAATAGAGAAAAGTCAGGCCGTATTACGGCCGAGAGTTTTGTCTGTTCGGAGGTGGGCTCTATGTATGACGGTGTATATCGATGAAATCTTTGCAGTAAACCTGATTATGGATTGGCTGATTTTATACATGACAGGTAATCTGGCACAGCATAGCTTAAAAATGTGGCGTATCACAGCAGGAGCGGTGCTGGGCGCGATATATTCTATTGCGGTGTTTATGCCGCATAATGGCTGGCTGTCGCTGTTTCCTGCAAAAGTGAGCTGGTCGGTACTGATGCTGATGGCAGCTTACCCGTTTGTCAGCTGGTGGCAGACAGGAAAACTGATAGCTTATTTTTATCTGATTTCTTTTGCAATGGGTGGTGCTTCCATAGCTGCCATGTATCTGTTCAGCCAGCCTGCAATGCAGACCTGGAGCGGTATTGCACTGATAGAAATAGATTTTCACCTGTTCTGGCTTCTGACTGGAGTTTTTCTGATAATCGGTACAGCGGTCTGTCTGCGGGGAAAGCTGCGGCAGAATCTGACTTCAGCACAGGCTATTGCAGATGGTATGATTCAGCTGGATGAGCAGGCAATTTCTTTACGATTGCTGGTAGATAACGGCCACAGCCTTACAGATCCTTTAACAGGAAAGGCGGTTCTGATTGTAAGCCGGAAAAAAATTCTTCCCTTGTTTCCAGGTTCAGTTCAAGCATTGCTGCAGGAGGAATTAATAAATACAGAAATATTTTTGGATTTGGCTGAGCAGCAGGAGATGGCGGGAAAGTGGCGACTCATTCCGTATCAGACAGTGGGGCAGCAGGGAACCATGCTTGGATTCCGTGCAGATAAAGTAACGCTGCAGTTTAATGGCAGAAAAAGTATATGGTCAGATATACTTGTTATGCTTTCACCACAGCAATTTTCTGCAGATGAAAATTTTCAGGGTCTTGTTCCGCCGGAGCTGCTTTAAGAAAGGGGTATATATATGGGCGTACGGGAAAAAATAAATCTGATGATGGTTTGGATGATACGAAAACTGCACCTGCAGGAGAATGTATATTACGTGGGAAGCAGTGAATCACTGCCGATGCCGCTTAATGCAGAGGAGGAACAGCAGCTGCTTAAACAGCTGGGGCAGGATGGCCAGCAAGCACGGCAGAAACTGATTGAGCATAACTTGCGGCTCGTTGTATATATTGCGCGAAAATTCGAAAATACCGGAATACCTGTGGAGGATTTGATTTCCATTGGGACCATTGGATTAATCAAAGCGGTCAATACATTCGATAACGAAAAGAAAATCAAGTTGGCCACCTATGCATCGCGATGTATTGAAAATGAAATTCTGATGCAGTTGCGTCGTACCAGCAAAATGCGTTACGAGGTCAGTCTGGATGAGCCATTAAAGATTGATTATGATGGCAACGAACTGCTGCTGTCTGATGTGATGGGTACCGAAGAGGATTCTATCTATCAGCATATTGAAAAAGATATCGACTATAGTCTGCTGCAAACAGCTATGTCCCAGCTGACAAAACGGGAACGCATGATTGTGGAGCTGCGGTTTGGCCTGCGCGGCAAGGAAGAACGCACCCAGAAAGAGGTTGCCGATTTACTTGGCATTTCGCAATCCTATATTTCGCGGCTCGAGAAAAAAATTATAGGGCGGTTACAGCGTGAGTTTCAGAAACTGGAGTAGCAGAGGGATTTTTTATAAAGAAACGGCAGATTCTTTGTGAAGCAACCGATATCTGGCAGCGCTTTTTGCAAAAGATGTTTCTCTTTTCTTTGTATTTATAGTAAAATGGATGAAAATACAGAAAGAAGGGATGCCCATGTTTCTGCAGGAAACGCATGAAGGAATAACTGTTTATAAATCTCCAGTCTTAAAAATGCAGCAGGATTTACTGCATGGCTTTAGCAGCCGTGTGGGTGGATATAGTTTAGAACCTTTTTATAGTCTCAATATGGGGCTTACCAGCGGAGATAATCCGGAGCATGTGGTAAAAAACAGAAGCCTGTTTGCCCGTGCTGCAGGTATTATGCCAGAGCAGGTTGTTTGCGGATATCAGGTACACAGCACCAATATTGCAAGAGTAACTCTGGAAGATGCTGGCCGCGGTTTTTTTGATGCATCGCAGGCCCTGCCGGAGACCGATGGCATGGTAACCAGTCAGAAAGGCATTGCCTTAATGACGCTGTATGCTGATTGTGTACCGGTACTGTTTTATGAACCTGAACAGAAAGTGATAGCGGTCTGTCATTGCGGATGGAAAGGTACTGTAGGTAAACTGGCTGCAAAAATGGCTGGTATTATGAAAACGGAATACGGCTGCAATCTGGAAAAAATTCTAGCAGCAATCGGTCCGTCCATTTCCCGGGAAACTTATGAAGTTGACCAGCCTGTGCTGGAACGCTTTCGTGACGCGTTTTCTTTTGCTGATAAGCTGATTACACCGGTAGATGCAGAGCACGGCAAAGTGGATTTATGGGAGGCAAACCGGCTGCAGCTTCTGGAGGCAGGTCTTCTGGATTGCAACATTGATGTGAGCGGGCTCTGCACCTGTCAGAATAATCATATCTTTTTCAGCCATCGGGCAGACCATGGAAAAACAGGGCGCAATGCAGCCGTGATAATGATGAAATAAAAATTCTCCTATACTGAATATTTTTTTCACAATCCGGGTAATAATTTTATGTAAGAATTCTTATCGCTCTGGATGCATTGCAAATATTGCGACGGGGTTCGGCAGAGGCTATAATGAAAGTAACTTATGTATAAACGCGGGGAGGAATATTCTATGGGATTTTTAACAGGTAAAACCGTAATCGTAACTGGTGGCGGGCGTGCAGTTCTGAGCGATGGCAGATGTGGTTCCATCGGTTACGGGATTGCAACTGCATATGCAAAAGAAGGTGCTAACATTGTTATCACCGGTCGTAATGTGAAAAAACTGGAAGACGCAAAAGAAGAACTGGAAAGACTGTATGGTGTAAAAGTACTGCCAGTACAGGCTGATATCAGCGCTGGTGCAGATAATGAAGCAGTGGCAGCGTCTGTTGTAAAACAGACTATCGATGCGTTTGGCCGTATTGACGTGCTGATTAACAATGCACAGGCATCTGCTTCTGGTGTAACTCTGGCTGACCACACTGTGGAACAGTTTGATCTGGCAATGTACTCCGGGTTATATGCAGTATTCCACTACATGAAAGCCTGCTATCCATATCTGAAAGAAACAAAAGGCAGTGTTATCAACTTTGCCTCCGGTGCTGGTTTATTTGGTAATTTCGGGCAGAGTGCCTATGCTGCTGCTAAAGAAGGGATTCGCGGTATCAGCCGTGTAGCAGCTACCGAATGGGGTCCGGACGGCATCAATGTAAACGTGATTTGTCCAATTGCATGGACTGCACAGCTGGAACAGTTTGAAAAAGCATATCCGGAAGCATTCAAACAGAATGTAAAAATGCCGCCAATGGGTCACTATGGCGATCCTGAACTGGAAATCGGCCGTGTATGTGTACAGCTGGCATCTCCAGATTTCAAATATCTGAGCGGTGAAACATTAACACTTGAAGGCGGTATGGGTCTGCGTCCATAACTGTTTTGCAGAACTATATATTATAAACTGATAAAAGCCTTGTCTGTGTCGGATTAGTTTGACACAGGCAAGGCTTTTTGTATGTTGCAGGTTATTCTGTTTTTGATGGAACTTTGCCGTAACGAAGCTGCGGCTGTACCGGCTGTGATGCCAGTACAATTTCATCGTGAAGTGTGATATTCAAATGTACCTGATACAGACTCAGGCTGTCTGCAATGCCACCCGGCATGGTCAGGCTTTTTTCAAGAGTTGCATTGTTTCCGATGGCACGGATTTCGTAAGGCTCCTGGATAACAGTACCGTCACAAGTGAGATAGGTTTTATCCAGCGTTTCCACATAGCTGATGCCGCTTGTTGCGGTTATGCGGCAGTCATTGATTGCTACGGCTTCTGCACCGGCAGCCCAGAGTTCATTTACAATGACAACAAGGTCTGATGAGAGAAGATAACCGTCAACATTAATGGATATTCCGGGGCCTTTTACGGCACTGGCACCACTGATAAGCTGTAAACGGTTTAATTCGTTTTCGACACTGGAAAGAAGTGCGGTATCGTTGTTATAGTCATTCTGGTAGGTTAGCAGGTTGTGTTCGGCTTCCTCCAGTTCTTCGGTCAGCAGCCAGCGTTTATCGGTGAGATTTTTTAACATGATACTTAAATCACTGGTAGACTGCATAGACAGGTCAGACAGAAGACGGTTCTGTGTATGAATCTGTGTGGAAATCAGAATACCAAGCAGTACAAAGGTGACCACCAGATAAATATGCCAGCCGTGGACTTTATTTTTCATAGCAAAAATCTCCTTTCCGACAAAATAAAAACGATTTAAAATTTATTATTGCTGCTGGATATCTTCTTTGTGCTGTGCAGCATGTACATTATGTTTTTTCAGGAATCGGTTCAGAATATGATGACGGATAGTAGCCAGGTTCTGGAAAATACGAATCCCGAAAACAAATACAGCCGCCATATACAGGTCTACACTGAGCTGGTCACCCAGAAAAGCAAGCAGCGCTGCAAGAACAGCGTTGGAAATAAAACCGGTCAGCAGTACCAGGCCGTTGAAAGTATCTTCATAGATACAGCGGATACCGCCTAGTGCCGAGTCCAGTGCCGCCAGTACGGCAACGGATAAGTATTTCGCCATAGTCAGTGGAATTTCGATGGTGACGATAGAACCAATCAGTACACCGATTAGTAAACCAAATACGGGAATCAGCCAGAACATAGGTTATACCTCCTCCTGCGGAATGGATGTCAGATTTTTTGTGGAAAAACTGCCGGTGTAGGCGGGCAGAACAATATCTCTGCTATGCACATCGGTAACGGAATAACTGGTCGGAAAGCCGCTTAAAGACAGCTGTTGATAGGTTGAGCTGTTAATGATGGCATTTTCCAGTTCCGTTGGATTGCCGATTGCAGCAATTTCAAACGGTGGTGCCAGACGTGTGGTGTTCACCAGAATCACATTGCCGACACAGCGGATTTCGGAAGAAACAACGATGCGCTGGCCGTTGATGCTGATGCCTTCAGCACCAGCGTTGCGCAGGTCGTTTACAATATACAGCAGATTTTCATAATGGATAACATAACGGTTTGGATCGTCATTTGGCGCAGCGGCCAGACCGGAGGCGTTGTCGTCCAGTTTAACGATAATTCCCGGGCCTTCCAGTGCGGTAATGCCGGCACGAATCTGTTGCAGGGTCAGCTCTTTCTGTAAGTCGGTCAGCTGTGTTTCTCCGCTGGTGGACTGGCTAATAATGGTTTCCGTTTCCTGACGAATCAGAGCCAGTCGTTCTTCCTGTGCAGCGGTTTCATTTTCCAGATTGGTAATCAGCGAAATCAGAACTTCTGTTTTCGGGTCGGCTGTTGCAGCGGAGATGGCGCTCTGAATCCGCAGCTCCTGTACCAGAAAAATGCCGATAAGCATAAACATTAATGTCAGCCAGGGAACCCAGCGTGGTATGCTGTTTTTTTTCACAGAATCCATCTCCTTTCACCGGAATATCTGATACATAAACATAGGAAATAAAATAACTGGCCATATTGCCTTACAAACATAAAAAAATAGTTTGGTTACTGGCATGAAATAGGCTATAATGATAATCGTAGCAATGTGTACAAACTGCGATAAGACATATTATAGCAGAGTTAAACAGAAAGAAAAGAGGGTTTCAGCACGAAAATAAAAAATTCCCGTCTTTTTTTCACAAAGTAGAAAGAAATTCCGCTGTAACAGAGAATATAATAAAAATGTTATCTGTTTTACAGTTTTTTATACAGGTTTTTTTCAGTTTGATATTGTATTTGATATTGTATTTGACATCGAAGGAGAGGATTTTTCATGGTTGACTGGACAGAACTGTTAAATCCAATCAACATTCTGGATATTGCGATTGTAGCGATTCTGATTTATAAACTGATTACCATTGTGAAAGGCACCAGAGCGGTACAGTTAATCAAAGGGATTCTGCTTCTGCTGGTTCTCAGTGTTATCAGCAGGGTTCTTCAGCTGACAACGGTTAACTGGATTCTAACTCAGGTACAGACGATGTTACTGGTTGCAATTCCTATTGTATTTCAGCCGGAACTGCGTCGTGCACTGGAGCAGATTGGCAACAGCAGCCTGATTCCGGGTAACAAAAAAAGCCGAAGTGATGCAAAGGCAGAACGTATTGTGGATCAGCTTATGCCGTTTTTAACAGATGCAAGCAAAAGCCACACCGGTGTGCTGCTTGCTATTCAGAGAGAGGTCGGACTAAATGAATATGTAAATACCGGAATTCGAATCAATGGGCAGCTGAGTACCCAGCTGCTGGGAAACATTTTTATCAGCAATACACCGCTGCACGATGGTGCGGTTATTCTGGAGGATGATACGATTCTGGCGGCAAGTTGCTATCTGCCGCTTTCCGAGAATAAAAATATTAATAAGGCGCTGGGAACCCGGCATCGTGCAGGGATTGGTCTTTCGGAGGTAAGTGATGCGGTTGTCTGTATCGTATCTGAGGAAACCGGTGCCATGTCTGTCGCAGAAGGGGGCAGACTGATGCATAATATCAGCGAAACTGCATTGCGGGAAATCCTGCTTGACCGGCTGCATACAGAAACGCAGAAATCTATCTGGCAGAGATTGCGAGCAGAATTGGAGGGAAAATCATGACAGAAAAACAGGCCGAAGAGAAAAAACGGGACTGGCCGCTGAAATTGCTGGCTCTTGTCTGTGCGGTGATGTTATGGTTTTATGCGGAAGCGGAAAAAAATCCGCTGATGGATATGCAGTTTGATATTCCGGTGCAGTATGTTAATCAGGGCGATGGTTATGTGGTAGAACCCGAAGTTCAGTCTGTTCGTGTGACTGTAAAGGGGAAAGAAGTTGAACTGAGTGGACTTCGCAGTGATGATTTTGCAGCAGTGATTGATTTGAGTGATGCGAAAATCGGAACAGCAGATTATAAAATTGAAGTGACATCATCGGGAAAAGCAGAACGATTCACTTATCAGCCGATGAAAACAAGATTGCAGATTGATCAGATGCAGACAAAAGATGTACCGGTAAGAGTGCGCACAACAGGAGCCCTTTCCGGTGATGCACAGTTTTCCAGCACGGAAGTTATACCGAATACGGTAACGGTTTCCGGTTTGCGCAGTCTGGTAGAGGATATAACCGATGTTGAAACGGAAGCAATTGATATCAGCACTCTGACAGGTGATACCATGGTAGAAGCAAACCTGCATCTGCCGGACGGGGTTACCGTACAGGGCGAACAGCGTGTGCAGGTGCATTTTGTGATGCAGGCGGAACAGCGTCATGTGAATGCGGAAATCGAGCTGCGGAATCTGCCGGCCGGTATGCAGGCAGAAATGAGCCGTACATCGGCAGATGTAATTGTAAACGGCAGTGCGGAACTTCTGAATGACAGTCAGGAACTGAACCGGCTGAAACTTTATGTGGATGCTTCCGGCCTGACAGCTGGTGCACATGTGCTTCCGCTTCAGCTGGAATACAACGGTTCACTGAAAGTAACGGAATTCAGACCGCAGACAGTTACGGTGACGGTAACGGCAGGAGATTCTCCGGCTGGTACTCCGGTGCTTGATGGAACAGAACATGATAACGATATGATGGTAGAATAATAATAACCTATGTGAGGGGGATTTCCTTTGAAATTATTTGGAACTGACGGTGTTCGCGGGGAAGCCAATGTTGTGCTGACCGCCGAACTGGCCTATCAGCTGGGGCGTGCAGCTGCATTTGTATTAAAAAGAGATGGTCTGCCAGGGAAAGAGGCAGCTATGGTAATCGGGAAGGATACCCGTATTTCCGGTGACATGCTGGAAGCAAGCCTGATTGCCGGTATCTGTTCCACCGGTGTCAATGTATATAAGGCAGGGGTAATTCCAACACCGGGGGTTGCAGTGCTGACCCGTATGCTGAACTGCATGGCAGGTGTTGTGATTTCGGCATCTCACAATCCGTATCAGGATAACGGTATTAAATTTTTCAGTCCGCTTGGCACAAAACTGCCCGATGAAGTAGAAGCGGCTATCGAAGCAGTGATTGCAGGCGGCATGAAAGATGTCCCAAGTCCGTCCGGTGCAGAGATTGGCCGGGTAATTCCTTATACAGAAGGCGCTGAAAAATACAGTGATTTCCTGCAGAGAAAAGTAGACGGCGATTTTTCCGGGCTGCGCGTGGTGGCAGACTGTGCCAATGGTGCAGCAAGTTTTATTGCACCAAAACTGCTGCGTTCTTTAGGTGCCGATGTGACAGCGCTGTCGTGCAAACCGGACGGTATCAATATCAATGACAATTGCGGTTCGACCCATCTGGAACAGTTGCAGAAAGCGGTGGTAGAGCATCAGGCGGATGTAGGGATTGCCTATGACGGTGATGCAGACCGTCTGCTGGCTGTAGACCAGAATGGCCGCATTGTAGATGGTGACCGTCTGCTGCTGATTTTCGGCAGTTATCTGGCAAAACAGGGTTTGCTGGCCAAGGATACGGTTGTTATCACTGTAATGAGCAATATGGGGCTGAAGATTGCGCTGAAAGAGAAAGGCATCAAAACTCTGGAAACAAAAGTCGGTGACCGTTATGTTATCGAAGGCATGAAAGAAAGCGGCGCAGTATTAGGCGGCGAACAGTCCGGTCATATTGTATTTGGTCTGGACAACACAACCGGTGACGGGATTTTAAGCAGCCTGAAACTTCTGCAGATTTTAAAACAGAGCCGCAAAACCATGGCAGCTCTGGCAGATGAAATGGAACAGTATCCGCAGATTCTGATTAATGTACGTGTGAAAGATAAACACGGCTGGGAGGAAAAGGCGGAAATCCGTCAGGCAATTGATGCTGCACAGAAGGAACTGGGCGATGCAGGCCGCATTCTGGTTCGTGCATCCGGTACAGAAAATCTGCTGCGTGTAATGGTGGAAGGCAAACAGCAGGAGCAGATTGAGCGGCTGGCAAATCAGATTGCTGATGTTGTAAAAGTGGTGATGAGCTGAGTGATTGCCGGAGTAGGGACAGATTTGGTTGAAATTGCCCGGATTCAGAACGCGATTGAAAAAAATCCGCACTTTATGGAACGGGTCTATACAAAAGAGGAAATTGCATACTGTCAGCGAAAAAAAAATCCGTGGCAGTCTTTTGCAGCACGTTTTGCAGCAAAAGAGGCTGTCAGCAAGGCTTTTGGAACCGGTATCGGGCCGGTAGGGCTGACAGAAATTGAAATACGGAATAAATCGAATGGTCAGCCGGAGGTTGTGCTGCATGGAAAGGCACAGGCAATGGCTGATAGTCGTAGCATACAGCGGGTGCATGTGAGTTTAAGCCATTCAGAGACTTATGCCATGGCAACTGCTGTTCTGGAGGGAGAGATTTGACGTGTATCTTGTAACAGCAGAACAGATGCGGCAGGTTGACCGCATGACAATCCAGGAACTGGGCATCCCGGAAATGGTTCTGATGGAGAATGCCGGAAAAGCCGTTATCGACTTTTTAAAAGAGACATTTGCAGATTTACAGCAGAAAACGGTCACAGTTGTGGCAGGTGCCGGAAATAACGGCGGGGATGCACTGGTTGCAGCCCGTTATCTTCATCAGATGGGCATTGCTGTAAAAGTATTTATTTATGCAGAGCGAGAACTGTCAGCAAGCGCGAAACAGAACTATGAAATTCTTTCCCGGCTGCCGGTAAAAATTTATCAGTTGGACAGCGAAAACAGTATGCATCTGTTAAAAGTAACGGTTAACTACAGTGATATTCTGATTGATGGTTTGCTTGGCACTGGAATCAGTCGTGATGTAACCGGCCGTGCAGAGCAGATTATTGATATTGCGAATCGGCGAAGCTGCATCAAAGTGGCAATTGATGTGCCGTCCGGCCTGAACAGTGACACCGGTGAAATCTGGGGCCGCTGCCTGAAAGCGGATTATACAGTGGCACTGGCACAGCCGAAACGCGGGCACATGTTAAATAAAGGCATCAAATATTGTGGACAGGTAGTTGTAAAAGATATCGGAATTCCAGCTGAGATTTATGATAAACTGACACTGAACTGTCAGATTATTGATGATACATTCCTGAAAAGCTGCCGTGAGCCACGCAATCGCACCAGCCACAAAGGGAGTTTTGGACATTTGCTGGCGGTTGGCGGTTCAATGGGCATGAGCGGTGCCGTAACCCTGACCGCACAGGCGGCACTTCGTACTGGTGTTGGTCTGGTAAGCTGTGCTGTACCGGAAGCGGTACAACTGCATGTGGCTGTGAATGTGCCGGAGGCAATGGTGCAGCCTCTTCCGGAAGGACATTGCTTTACGGAGAAAAGTATCGAGCCTCTACAGGAACTTCTGCGCGGTAAAAAAGCGGTGGTGGCAGGTCCTGGCATGGGAACCGGAGAAGCGACTGGAACAGTTGTGGAGGAGATTATCCTCACAAGCCGATGCCCGGTTGTTGTTGATGCTGACGGGTTAAACACAGCCGAAAGCTGGCTGCCGCAAATCAGTAAAGTATCGGTTCCGGTGATTTTGACACCGCATCCTGGAGAAATGGCACGGTTGACCGGGCTGGAAACCAGTTATATTCAGAACAACCGGATGGCCGTTGCCCAGGAGTTTGCAGAAAAACACAATGTATGGCTGGTGCTGAAAGGTGCCAATACAATTGTAGCAGCACCGGATGGTCGTTTATACATGAATGTGACAGACAGCCCGGCACTGGCGGTGGCCGGAAGTGGTGATGTGCTGGCCGGTATGATTGGAGCATTTCTGGCGCAGGGAATGCAGCCGGAGGATGCATGCTGCTGTGCAGTTTATCTGCATGGGCTGGCTGGCAGACATGTAGCGGAAACCATCGGGGAAGTAAGCAGTAAGGCAAGTGATATTATTCAGGCGATTCCTGATATTTTAATGAGGTGATTTGATTATGGAAGCATATCGTCCAACGTGGGTGGAAATTAATCTGAAAAATATAGAACATAACTGCAAGGCGGCAAAAGCCTTTGCAAAGGAAAATGTGAAAGTAGGCGCTGTTGTAAAAGCGAATGCGTATGGGCATGGTGCGGTAGAAGTCAGCCAGGCATGCCTGAATGCGGGTGCAGATTATCTGATGGTGGCAACTGTTGGTGAGGCTCTGGAATTGCGTGAGGCAGGGTTTGAAGTGCCGATTATGATTCTGGGCTGGACACCGGAGGAAAGTTATGATCAGATTATTGCCAATGACATTCGTGTAGCGGTTTATGATGTGGAAGAAGCGGAAAAACTGAATGCCAAAGCTTTGCAGGCCGGAAAACAGGTGATTGCCCATTTGAAAGTAGATACAGGGATGTCCCGTCTGGGTGTGCAGACAGATGCGGCAGGGCTGGAAGCTGCAGCCGCGATTGTACAGATGGAAGGCATTGAAGTGGAAGGGGCATTCAGCCATTTTTCCAAAGCAGATGAAGCAGACAAGACATTCGTACATGGTCAGCTGGAACGGTTCAACAGATTTGTTGATGAACTGCAGGACCGTACCGGCAAAAAAATTGCAATCCGTCATTTAGGTGCCAGTGCCGGGATTATTGATTTGCCGGAAGCACATCTGGATATGATTCGTCCGGGTATTATGCTGTATGGGTATCAGCCGTCTACAGAAATGCATCATGTGGCAGATCTGAAACCTGCTCTGACCTGGAAGGCTCGCCTGGGGCGTGTAACTGTGCTGCCGGCCGGCAGAGTAATCGGTTATAACGGAACCTACGAACTGAAACAGGATACTCTGGTAGCGACAGTACCGGCAGGGTATGCGGATGGCTATAATCGTCTGCTGAGCAATCGGGGCTATGTGCTTTGCCGTGGTAAAAAACTTCCAATCATCGGGAAAGTCTGCATGGATTATTTCATGGTGGATGCTACTGAAATACCGGATTTAAAAGCTGGTGACGAAGTAATTCTGATTGGCGAGGATCAGGGAGTTTCTATTACAGTGCCGGAAATGGCTGTCATGCTGAAAACCATTGAGCATGAAGTAACTTGTGATATTTCTTTGCGAGTGCCTCGCATTTATGTGTAATGAAAAGAAAAAGATAAAAGAAAAGTTTGTTGGAGTGTCATTATGATGAAGATAAGACGAGGCGATGTGTTTTTTGCGGATCTGGATCCGGTAATCGGCTCGGAACAGGGTGGTGTGCGGCCGGTGCTGATTATCCAGAATGATATTGGAAATCAGCACAGCCCAACCACTATTGTGGCGGCTATCACCGGGCAGCTGAGCAAAGCAAAACTGCCGACCCATGTGGATTTGGGCGGCCGGGAAAACGGGCTGGCGAAAAATTCTGTGGTGCTGGTGGAACAGGTGCGCACAATTGATAAACATCGTCTGAAAGAAAAAATCTGCAGCGTGGACAAATCTATCATGGAGCAGATAGATGTAGCGCTGGAAATCAGTTTTGGGCTGCGATTCCCTTTTGTACGGGAGGAGGAACAGAATAGTGAACGGGCAGAACGATATGCAGGAAGAACAGCAGAGTAAGCTGTTGGGCCGGCTTGCAAAAGAACTGAACCGGCCTCAGGGCAAAATTGCAAAAACAGTAGAATTGCTGGATGCTGGAAATACCATTCCGTTTATTGCACGATATCGTAAAGAGGTTACTGGTGAAATGGACGAGGTCGTACTTCGTCAACTGGCAGACCGTCTGCAGTACCTGCGAAATCTGGAGCAGCGTAAACAGGATGTGATAGACAGCATTGCTGAACAGGGTAAGCTGACGGAAGAACTGGAACAAAATATTCGCAATGCCGAGATTCTGCAGGAAGTGGAAGATTTATATCTGCCATATAAACAGAAACGGAAAACAAGAGCCAGCATAGCCCGTGAAAAAGGGCTGGAACCGCTGGCTGCTGCTGTTCTGGAGGGCAGTCTTGCCGTTACAGTACAGGAAGCTGCTGCTTTATACATAAATGAATCTGCTGGTGTTCTTTCAGTGGAAGATGCATTGCAGGGTGCAATGGATATTATTGCCGAAATACTGGCTGATGACGCAGAATTACGGAAAACTGCACGCCAGCTGGCATGGAACAATGGTGTTCTGGTAACGAAACTGCGTAAGTCTCTGGATGAAAATGAAACAACACCGTACGAAATGTATTATGAATATGAGGAATCGGTAAAAAAAATTCCGCCGCATCGTGTGCTGGCGGTTAATCGCGGCGAAAAAGAAGAAGTACTTTCTGTGAAAATAGAGCAGCCGGAGGGTGTCGTTTTGCAGGCTGTTGAAAATCGCTACAGTCAGAAACGCAAACCTGATGGGCAGAAGATTTTTGAAGAAGCGGCAAAAGACAGCTGGAAACGACTGATTAGCCCGGCTATCGAGCGTGAAATCCGCAATGAGCTGACAGAACGGGGCGAGGCACAGGCTATCAAAGTGTTTTCTGCCAACCTGCACAGTTTGCTGCTGCAGGCACCTGTAAAAGGCCGTGTGGTTTTAGGTGTCGACCCGGGATTCCGTACAGGCTGCAAACTGGCGGTTGTGGATGATACCGGGAAAGTGCTGGAAGTGGGCGTAATGTACCCTCATCCCCCGCAGAAAAAATACAAAGAGGCTATGGCGCAGATGCAGCAGATGATTGCACGCTGGAATGTGGATATCATCGCAATCGGCAACGGTACAGCCTCCAGAGAATCAGAAGCTCTGGCTGCCGATGTAATCCGGCAGTGTCCGCAGGTGCAGTATATTATTGTATCAGAGGCTGGTGCATCGGTTTACTCTGCATCTCCGCTGGCAAAAGAAGAGTTTCCGGAATACGATTTATCGCTGCGAAGTGCCGTGTCTATCGCAAGACGTCTGCAGGATCCTCTGGCAGAACTGGTGAAAATCGAGCCGAAGGCTGTGGGCGTAGGCCAGTATCAGCATGATGTGGCACAGAAAAAACTGGATGAGGCTTTAGGTGCCGTTGTGGAAGACTGCGTAAACGGCGTAGGTGTGGAAGTAAATACGGCTTCCAGCGCATTGCTGCAGTATGTGGCCGGGCTGTCCCGCTCTACAGCAGACGGGATTGTGAAGATGCGCAATGAACAGGGCAGATTAACAAACCGAAAACAGCTGCTGAAAGTTCCGCGTCTGGGGCCAAAAGCTTTTGAACAGTGTGCAGGTTTTATCCGGATTGCCGACGGTGATAATCCGCTGGACAATACTCCTGTGCACCCGGAATCCTATAAAGCGGCAGAAAGCTTACTGAAACAGCTGGGATACGATAAAAAAGACCTGGCAACCGGAAAACTTTCCGAAATCCGTGAAAAGCTGCAGACTGTGAATGTACATGTTGTGGCAGAACAACTGGAAATCGGGGAACCGACACTGAAGGACATTATTACTGCGCTGCAGAAACCGGGTCGTGACCCTCGTGAAGAACTGGAACCACCGCTTCTGCGCAGTGATGTGCTGTCTATGGAGGATTTAAAACCGGGCATGGAACTGATGGGAACTGTGCGTAATGTAGTGGATTTTGGCGCCTTTGTAGATATTGGTGTAAAACAGGATGGGCTGATTCACATTTCACAGTTTGGCAGCAGATTTATCAAACATCCGATGGAAGTTGTATCGGTTGGGGATATTATAAAAGTAACGGTTCTGGATGTGGATTTGCGCAGAGGACGCATTGCATTAACCAGAAAATCAGAGAAACAGACAGGAGAACAAAAATGATTGCTTTAACAAATGGCAGATTATATACCATTGAACATGGTGTCGTTGAACAGGGCACCGTTTTAATGGACAATGGAAAAATTGCGGCTGTGGGTACCGATGTAATTATTCCGGCAGATGCACAGGTTATTGATGTGGAAGGCCGCATTGTAACACCGGGCTTTATTGATGCCCACACGCATATTGGTATTGATGAGGAGATTCATCAGCCAATTGGTGACGACTGCAATGAAATGACAGAACCAAACACTGCAGAACTGCGCGCAATGGATGCCATCAATTACCGGGATTTAAGCTTTCAGGATGCGGTGGAAGCAGGTATTACCACTGTTATGATTACACCGGGCAGTGCCAATGTTTTTGGCGGCCTGGTTGCGGTTATGAAAACAGCGGGGAAAACCTATAAAGAAATGCTGTTAAACGGTGAAGCCGGGCTGAAAATGGCATTCGGTGAAAATCCAAAACGGGTTTACGGTGAAAAAGACAAAACACCTTCTACCCGTATGGCAACAATGGCAATTGCCCGTCAGGGCTTTTATGAAGCAAAAGAATATCTGAACAAAAGTGAAGAAGACCGGGAATTCAGCCTGCAGACCGAACACATTGCAAAAGCTCTGGATGGTGGTATTCCAGTTCGTGCCCATGCACACCGTGCCGATGATATTATGACTGCCATTCGTCTGCGTGATGAATTTAATCTGGATTTAGTGGTGGAACACTGTACTGACGGTCATCTGATTGTGGATGAACTGAAAGAGGCCGGTGTTCCGGTTGCGGTAGGGCCAAGCCTGAGCAATCGTGCCAAAGTGGAAATGGAAAACGTGACATTCCGCACACCGGGCGTTTTAGCCAGTGCAGGTATTGATGTAGCTATCATTACCGATGCACCATGTACACCGATTCAGTACCTGCCGATTTGTGCCGGTATGGCAATGCGGGAAGGCATGACCGAGGAAGATGCGTTTAAAGCGCTTACCATTGTTCCTGCAAAAATTCTGAAAGTAGATGACCGCTTAGGCAGCCTGACCGCTGGGAAAGATGCCGACGTGGTTGTATGGAACAATCATCCGATGGAAATTATGGGCCGTCCGGAAAAGGTGTTTGTAAACGGAAAACAGATTGTTTAAAGCAATCTTCAAGATTTGGTAAAAAGGTACGATAATTCATTGAAATTACACGACAGAATGGTATAATGTGTCTAGTCATTTTATAATGTCAGCATTTTGAAACCATAAGGAGGCGTGTTATGAGACCGAATCGGGACAAGCTCTTATTTGAATTATCGTATTTAAACACATCGGCATTATTCGCGCTGCGTGAAAAAGTGGCACCGCTGGTGTATAACGAAGTAGCAGACCAGATGTGGGAAAAGGCAGTTATGCGTACAAGCCGCAGACTGCGCAAATAAGATTCTGACACGAAAAAAGCACTGTGAGGAGAAAGAACTCCACGCAGTGCTTTTTGATTTGTTATAACGGATTTTACAGCGTTTCAGCAGCCTTTAATGATACGAAATAATGTGATAGCTTATAACAGACAAAATGCCTGCCAGCCGGTCATAAGTCCGGCAAAGAACAGCACCAGATAAACAATGTGCAGAAACTGGCTGCTGTCAATCTGTTTAAAAATATATTCGCTGACAACGTAGGCAAGCAGTACAGCCGGAAACAGCAGAAGAGCAAAGTGCAGCGTCTGACCCTGATAGGCGCCGGCAGTCAGATACTGCAGAAAAATAAAGCAGGAGGAAGTGGCACCAATGGCAAACTGAGTGGCACGAATCTGTTCTTTTTTCTGAAGGTTTAACAGAATATAAATGTTAAACAGCGGGCCGCCACAGGCAAAGGCTCCCTGCATGATACCTCCGATAACGGGGATTCCGTGCAGGAAAGGATGCAGCTTTTTGCTTGCTGTCAGTTTCCAGCCGCTTCGCAGTTCATATATTCCTTTCACGGAAACCAGCAGCATCAGAATAGCTAACAGCAGCTTCATGATACCTTCCGGCAGAATTGCGGTCAGGCGTATACCGATAATACCGCCAATAACAGCAAGCGGCAGCATGATGCCGTAAACGCGCAGATTGATATGCCGATACTGTGTCAGCAGACGGGGCAGACCATTGCAGAATACCGTCAGCACTAGAACCGGCACGATTGTTTTTACGTCCAGAAACAGCGAAAGAAACGGCAGAGCCAGAATATTACTGCCGAATCCGGCCAGACCGGATACAATACAGGCCAGAAACAGTATAAGAAAAAAGAGAATACCGGATGTTTCCATAAAATCGTGCCTCTTTCGTAAAAAAAACAGCTGCTGAAAATCAGCAGCTGTTTTTCATTTTTTATATTGGATGGTTTGAATACAAATTATTTACCTGCTTTGGAGAAGTATTCTTTTGTTGTTTTTACAACAATACCGCTCAGGCCGATGATACCGATTAAGTTCGGGATAGCCATTAAGCCGTTTGTGGTATCGGAAATCTGCCAGATGAAGGTCAGACTGCCGGAACCGCCTGCACAGCCTACGAATACGATTAAGGTGTACAGAACACGATAAGCCAGAACAGCGTAACGGTTTTTATTGAACAGGAACTCAATTGCTTTTTCGCCGTAGTATGCCCAGCCCAGAATGGTGGAGGTTGCAAACAGTACAGTACCCAGTGTTACAGCAACGCCGCCGATACCCGGGATAGCCATGTTGTACGCTGCGATACTTAATGCGGAACCGTCCAGACCGGTATCCAGAGCGCCTGTGGTCATGATAACCAGAGCAGTACAGGTACATACAATGATGGTGGTGAAGAATACTTCAAACATCCCCCAGATAGCCTGGTCGCAAGGATGTTTTGCGGAGGAGGAAGCATGTGCGATTGGCGCACTACCTAAACCTGCCTCGTTGGAAAATACGCCGCGGGCAAAACCGTAACGCATAGCCTGCATTACACCGTAACCGGCAGCACCGCCGGCAGCAGACTGTAAGCTGAATGCTTCGGAAACGATGGTAGCCAGAGCAGCAGGAACTTCTGCAATGTTCAGAATCAGAGCGATTGCAGCAACTACTACATAGAACATAGCCATGAATGGCACCAGTTTTTCGTTGATGGCTGCGATACGACGGATACCGCCCAGAATAACAGCGCCAACAAAAATCATTAATACAACACCGGTAATTACAGGATTGATACCCAGTGTGGATTCCAGCGCTACGGAGATGGAGTTCCCCTGCGTTGCGTTACCGGTACCCAGGCAGGCAATTGCTACGAAGAATGCGAAAACCATAGCCAGCCATTTCATGCCCAGACCATTCTGAATATAGTACATAGGACCGCCGACCCACTGACCGTCTTCATTTTTTTCACGATAGGTCAGAGATAACACGATTTCGGAGTATTTGGTAACCATACCTAAGAGTGCACTGATCCACATCCAGAAGATAGCACCAGGACCGCCGGCAGCCAGAGCTGTAGCTACACCGGTGATAGAACCGGTACCGATGGTACCTGCCATAGCGGTTGCTACCGCCTGGAACGGGCTGACACCGGATTCATCGGCTTTACCGCTTTTACCTGTGAACAGGCTGCCGATGGTATTTTTCATTACATACACAAATTTAGTGAACTGCGGGAAGCCCATACGGACGGACAGCAGTAAACCGGTACCAATCAGCAGTGTCAGCATAATTGGACCCCATACAACACCGTTGATGGCAGTGTTGATACTCATAATAACGTCTAACATAAAGTAGATCCCCCTGAAAATTGAGTAGTGATATGTGTCGTCTTTTGACAGCAAATATGTAACATATATGCCTGCAAGTAACGAATTATGTAATACTGTAACACACTGTCAAAAGCACCCGAAGGGTATTATAATACAAAATTAAAAAATTGGACAGCTTTTTTTGATGCGGAAAGAAAGGCAGAATTTATATGAACTATGGAAGATTATGTGCTCTGATTCACAGAATGTATGCTGTATACATTATTTCTGCACTAAAGATATTATTACCGGAAAGGCAAGGAAAAAACAACAATGGATTCATAAAAATATTGCTGCTGAATATATGGACAATGTTTGCACAGGGAAGAAAAGAAAACCGAGAATATAAACAATGTCTATTGAGCATAGACAAACCCTGTAATATTGTGGACGGAAAAAGACAGATGTCCATAATAAAAAGATTTGTAAAATATTTAAAATATGTATCATATTCTGAAGAAAAATGATGCATATATCAAAAAGAACTGCATGGTTTTTAACCATGCAGTTCTTTTTCTTTTTTCAGCTGCTTCATGCGGTAGCGTTCTTCTTCGCTGAAAATGCAGCCGCAGTATTTCTGCATATACAATTCCAGCTCTTTTGCTTTTGCCTGTCCGTCTTTAAAACCCGGGCGAAAATCCCGATAGAGAAATAGTACACCGTATTTTTGTGCTGCTGCTTCTCCGGCTGCGATTAAGGCATCGTGTTTCTGATAGGGGCTTACCAGCAGTGTGGTGGTGAATGAGTCAAAATGATGTTCCGCTGCATAGCGTGCGGTTTCTTCCAGGCGCACCTGATAGCAGTAGAAACAGCGATGTTCTAAATCATCAATAACAGCTTTTACAAAATTACGAAGCCCGTAGGTGTTGTCGATAATCAGCTGCATATCAATGGATTTTGCGTAGGCTTCCAGTGTGGTTTTGCGGCTTCGATATTCGGTATACGGGTGAATATTCGGGTTAAACCAGTAGCTTACCGGTTCTATGCCTTCCTGACGCAGACTGTCTACGCAGTGAATGGAGCAGGGTGCACAGCAGGTATGCAGTAAGGTATTCATGGCTGTGTTGCCTCCTTTTTATCGGGCTGTATATCAGATTGGACCGGCGAATTTTCGCTCTGTGATGGTGCAGATGACTGTACAGTACGCGGCGCAAATTCCATACGGAAATTGACATACTGTTCACCGGGTTCCATGTAAAAAATGGCATTATACTGTTTTCCAGCTTTGGATGTCAGATTATTGACCTGCATTTTTCCGGTAGATAACAGCTCGGCAGCCATGTCGGCTGTCAGGGTGATGCCCCGGGCCTGCAGATATTTATTGTTTTTCCATAAGCTGAAATTGCATTTGTGTTCCATACGGAAACCGTCACAGTAAAACGACTTGTCGCTTTCAATGACATTCTGGCCGCATTTCGGGCATTTGCCAACCACACGGCGCAGTGTGCCTTTTCGGCTGACTGCCTGCACCTGTTCCATAGAGCTGTTTTCTGCCACGGTCTGCTGCACATACTGGCGGATTTCCTGCATAAACTGCTCCGGATTGCCTTTGCCGTCACAGATTTCCTGAAGCTGCAGTTCCCATTGTGCCGTCATTTCCACCTGCCGGATGGATTCAGGCACCAGCTGGATAAACATGATACCCTGCTGTGTTGGATACAGATTTTTTTTGCGTCGCTCTACGTAACCGACGGTAATCAGTTTTTCAATAATTCCGGCCCGAGTGGCAGGTGTCCCAAGCCCTTTGCCTTTCATACTTTCTTTCAGCGATTTATCATCAATTTCCCGGCTGGCTTTTTCCATAGCGGTTAATAGTGTTGCCTCGGTGTATGGTTTTGGCGGTGTTGTTTCCTTTTCCAGAATGTTTATCTTATCCAGATGCACACGCTGGTTTAAGGCGATACCGGTCAGAATCTGCTGGTCATCTTCTTTATCCTCTTTGTCGTCAGTTTTTGCATCTTCCTGCTGGTTTGCCGGTTTTGCAGAGAGTGTGCGCTCCACCAGTGTCCAGCCTTCGTCGATGATAATACGACCGGTCGCTTTGAAAATATCTTTCTGGTTATCCAGTGTGATTTCCAGTTTTGTTTCGTCGTATACTTTTTTCCCGGACAGAGCCACAATCATGCGAATCATAATCAGTTTCAGCACGTTGTTTTCACGAGGAGTCAGTTTCTGAGGCTGATACTGATGAATATTGTTTGTCACAATAATGGCATGGTGGTCGCTGACTTTGACATCGTTGATGATTCGCTTATCCAGCAGCAGTTTTTTTGATGCAATCTGCTGAATAAATGGTACACTTTCGGGATAAACCGATGCTATTTTTTTGAGAAGCTGCGGAATTTGCGGCTTCATATCGGTAGTCAGATACCGGCTGTCGGTTCTCGGATAGGTAATAAATTTATGTTTTTCGTAGAGATTCTGGGCAATACTTAGTGTTTCCTGTGCTGTATAGCCAAAGCGACGATTGGCTTCACGCTGCAGTTCTGTCAGGTCAAAGAGCAGAGGGCGGTCCTCATTTTTGCGGCTGGTGTCCAGCTTTGTTACGGTACCATCCATACCGGTCAGTTCTTTCTGCAGTTTCAGAGCTTCCTCTTTCTGTTCAAGCCGGTTTATATTGCCGCGATGCCACAGCGCACGAATACCGCCAAAAATCCCCTGCAACTGATAATAAGGTGCTGCCTGAAAATTTTCGATAGCCTGCTGACGTTCTACAATCAATGCCAGAGTCGGAGTCTGCACACGGCCCACGGTCAGTTTCGTGCCGTACCGGATGGTAAACAGACGGGTAAAGTTAATCCCTACAAGCCAGTCGGCTTCGCTGCGGCAGCGTGCACTCTGATATAACCGCTGGTATTCGGTATTGTCTTTCAGCGAATCAAAACCATCCCGGATAGCTTCATCGGTCATGGAGCTAATCCAGAGTCTGCGAATCACGCAGTTTTGCGGAGGTTTAGACAGACGCAGCACATATTCAAAAATCAGCTGGCCTTCCCGCCCGGCATCAGTTGCACAGATAATTTCTTCGCTGCGGCTAATTAACTGCTGCACAATCTGAAACTGACTTTTTGTGGAAGATACAATTTCATATCGAAACTGAGCCGGCATAATGGGGAGTGTTTCCATTTTCCAGCGCCGCAGAGATTCATCATATTCTTCCGGGTTTGCCAGCTGCACCAGGTGACCGATGCACCAGGTAACCAGATAGCCGCTGCCTTCCAGATAACCGTTTCGTTTTTGCGCAGCGCCGAGAACATTGGCGATATCTCTTGCCACACTCGGTTTTTCTGCAATCACAAGTTTCATAATCGTAATCCTTTTTTATGGGAATCCGGCAGTCTTTGCTGCCGGTAGAAATAATAACGCAGTGTTATCGTTTGCCTGCCTGTTATTGTATCATAAATTACCACACTCAGCAGGTTTTTTTTATAAATTTCTGTTGCTTCCCGTGAATTTGTGATATACTGAAACAGGTATTTTATGCCGTGTTGTTGTAAATAAACACAGAAAACCAGTTTACGATACAGAAGATAAACATATAAAAAAACAGGAGGGATTTGTAATGAAATTTGCGAAAGTTCACGGGCTTGGCAACGACTTTGTCATTCTGAACTGTCTGGATGATGCCGGTAGTATTCCGGAATCCCGCTACGGTGAAATTGCACAGGAACTCTGCAACCGGAATTTTGGTATCGGTGCCGACGGCATTATGCTGGTGCAGCCATCGGATAAAGCCGATATCCGTATGCGTATCATCAACAGTGACGGCAGCGAAGCAGAAATGTGCGGCAACGGCATTCGCTGTTTTGCACGGTATGTGTATGAACACGGAATTGTAACAAAAGAATCCATGACCATTGAAACTCTGGCTGGCATTATGGGGCCTCGCATCATGCTGGATGCCGACGGAAAAGTTGCCGGTGTGGAAGTGGATATGAACGAACCGATTCTGGAAAAACCGGAAATTCCAATGGTGGGCGTAGGCAGAGCCATTGCGGAAACCATTCAGATTGAGGACCAGACATTTGAAATCACAGCAGTCAGCATGGGCAATCCGCACTGCGTGATTTTTGTGGATGATGCGAAAAACTTCCCGATTGCCTACTGGGGGCCTCGCATTGAAAAAAGCGAATATTTTCCGCGCAAAACCAATGTGGAATTTGTGCAGGTGCTGAACGACCACGAAGTAATTATGCGTGTATGGGAACGCGGTGCTGCTGTAACACTGGCCTGCGGTACCGGAGCCTGTGCCACCACAACTGCATGTGTGCTGAACGGTAAAACCGGCCGGGATATTCTGCTGCATCTGGATGGCGGCGATTTGAATGTACGCTGGGATGAGGACTCCAATCATCTGTTTATGACTGGTCCGGCTGTGGAAGTATTCCATGGGGAATATCCGCTGGAGGCGGAGTAATATGAGCGAGCGCGAAAAAATCAATGTGGAAATGTACGGTCAGACCTATACGCTGCGTGTGGTGCCGGAAGAAAAGGAAAAGGTTCTGGCAATTGCAAAGTATGTAGATATGATGATGCACAAAGTGGGCGATAACCAGGGCAGGCTGGATTATCGCGATGTGGCAGTGCTGGCAGCCATGAATCTGGCAGAAGAATATTTTAAGTTGCAGCGCGAATACGAGGAAATTCTCACCATCGTCAATGAAGTGCGCTGATGGCTGCAGAAAACCGGCAGAACCGATAGAAAAATAGTAGAGAAAATTTCATTATGCCATTGATTTTTGGATAGTTGCCTATAGAGTTTCTGTGGAATTAATGGTATACTAACTTCATATGAAAATTTGTGAAATGGAGCGTTGTTGTAAATGTTAAAAGAACGAATTGTTGAATGTCTGAAAAAAAATGAAGTCGTTCATGAAGAATTTAAAGTGGGCGTAAGCTTTGGTCATTTCCTGGTAGAAAGAGAAGGCCTGAAAGCGGTTCCATTTGATGGCGAAAACGGTATCGAAAGCCTGCTGGAATACTTAACCCGCGGTGACTGGGAAGGTCTGTATGAAGGCGATGCATTAATCGGTGCATACAAAGACAATGCAACCGTACTGGTGCAGGCTGGCGGTCAGATTGAACTGCAGGTTGCAAAAACAACCAGCCTGAAAGAAATCGACAAAGCATATCTGGATTTCCTGCACACACTGGGCAGTGAACTGGAAGCAAGAAACCAGCTGCTGTTATCCGTTGGTTACCAGCCGGCAAGCAGTGTTGATGAAATCGAAGTAGTGCCAATGGCAAAAGCACAGCTGATGGCAGAAGCACTGAAAGACGACAAAGCAGCTCTGCAGACTTTAAAATGCACTGCCAAAACAGTGGTAACACTGGACTACGCACATAGCGATGACCTGGAAAAGAAATATCGTGTAGCACACATTCTGGCTCCTGTTTTCGCTGCTGTGTTTGATAACGTTCCAGTGGTTGACGGTGCAGACTATGAAGGCTTCGCTGCAGGTATCAATCTGCATGATGCAATGAAAACAGCTCTGTCTAAAGTAGAAAACATTATGAGCGGCCACAGCTTCAAATATGCACAGTATGCAAACATTGTTGCTGCTGCTCCTGCAATCGCTGTAGAAGAAGGCGAAACAATCGTTGCAACCGACAAAACAAATGAAGAAGTATACGATGATGTAAATGTTACTGATGATCAGATTGCAGGCATTCTGGACATGATGATGACCGAAGTAAAACTGACTGCAAACGGTCTGGAACTGCACTCTGTAGATGCTCTGCCATATCCTCTGAACATGGCATATGTAGCAATGGTAAAAGGTTTAATGTACAACATTGACCATCTGAATGCACTGCATGAATTTGCTACCGGTCTGAGCGTGGAAATGCAGGAAAAACTGCGTCCTGGCATTATTGCAGAAGGGATGGAAGGCAAAATCAACGAAGGTACCATTCGCGATGTAGCGAGAGACCTGTACTTTATGTCTACTCCTCCACTGCCGGAAGATGAACAGCACTACACCCAGCCAATGGATGTTATCATCTTCAAAGATGTATGCCCTAAAAATATCACCAAACGTCAGATGGCAGCTATGCAGGGCAAATAATTTAACTAGAGTTTCTATCACAGCGCCTGTCTATCAGAGAGGCGCTGTTCGTACATATATTGCGTAATTCTGCCGGATATGGTTAGAATGTACAGGAAAACCGGGTATGTATGATACAGTACAGAACCGCACATAATGATACAACATGTAATGAGGTTTTGAAGTTTTATAGAAGGTCGAGAGAAATACAATGAAAAAGAAATGGACACCGAAAAAAATATTCTGGCTGGTAACCGCCTGCATCTTTTTTGCTATGGGTACACTGGGGACCGTACTGCCGGTTCTGCCAACCGTGCCGTGTTATCTGGTAACCGCATTTGGCTTTGCCCAGAGTTCCGATAAACTGCACGACTGGTTTGAAAAGTCGCAGCTGTATCAGAAGCATCTGGCCCCTTATCTGGAAGCTGGTGGCCTGCCGGCAAAGGGCAAAGCTTCAATTATTGCACTGGTAACCGTTCAGGTAGGCATCCCGGCATTTATCTTTCGGGATAACACCACCGTGCTGCTGATTATCGGCGCGATTTATGCAGCATTTCTGTTCTGTATGCTGGTTGTGGTAAAAACGGTACCGTCAAAAAAACAGCTTGCAAATCAGTACAGCAAAGCGTAAGATACTCATCTCCTGCCAGAGTCTGATTCTGGCAGGAGATTTTTATATTGAGCAGGAAATAAAGTTTTTGACATATCTGTGAAGGCAGGAGGCTTTTTATGGAAGCTGTTTTAACTCATGAATCGTATATTATTCTTCGTGTAATAACCGGTATGGCGCTTCTGGTTTATCTGGGAGCAGCGCTGCTGCACTGGCTCAAGGTGCTGTATCCGGAGGAACGTATAGAGAAATACTACAGACTTTTGCGAAACTGCAGTATTGTAATCTGTGTATCACAGGCACTGTATCTGTTTGTGGATTTATTCAACAATGTGCAGAAACTTGAGGCGCAGGGAGTACTGGTAACCGCATGGAAGTATGTGCTTTTGAATGGTTATCCGTTAATTGTGCCGATTGTGATATTCGCACTGATTCTGCATCATTTATATGTTTGCCCGCAGGAGACGCGACAACAATTGCTTGAGAAAGTTTCCGGCATTGCGATAATTCTGTTTGCTGCAGTTCCGGCAGTGCTGTTAATTATACAGTCTCTGTACTGGCCGAATCTTGTAGATGCTGTTTATCTGGCCGATAAAGGGAAAGAGATTCTGATGAATATGCAGGGAATGTTTTTTGCAAGGGAAATGTCTGTTTATGTATGTCTGGATGCATTTATAGGCTTTGCAATCACCGGGTTTTACTGGAGCAAACCGTGGTATGAAAAAAAGTCGGAAAAAGAAGAATAGCGTAATAATAAAGCCCGGAGAACCTGTGTGGTTTTCCGGGCTTTTGTGCGTTTGGAGTTTATTTTTGATTTTACGGTGCGTAGTAATTATACAGGGCTACATGGTCGTAGATGCATTTCCAACTGCTGTAGGTGTCGATTGTAACTGCGATATATGGAATGTTGCTGCTGGAGATGTAATAGCTTACGGCGCAGTTACCGGATTCTTTTACAAAGCCGGTTTTGGCGCCCATAACGGTGCCGATAGTTTCTTTGTCTTCAATACGGCGCATAAACCAGTTGGAGATGGTAAGCCCTTCAGGATGTTCCGGTGTAATGGCTGTGGTGTATACGCGGGTATTTAACACTTCCCGGCAGAAATCATTTTCCAGAGCCGCTTTCATAATCATAGCCATATCGTAGGCGGTACAGTAATGGTTCTGGTCATACAGCCCTACGCAGTTGGTGAAGTGAGCTGAATCAGAAAGCCCCAGGTCCTCCAGTTTCTGATTCATAAGAACAGCAAAATTCTCTTCCGAACCAGCGGTATAGATTGCAAGCCCCAGAGCTGCATCGGCACCGGATGGCAGGATGGTACCGTAGAATAAATCCCGAACCGGCACAGTTTCGCCCACTTCAAAGCCAACCACACTGCAGTCGTGTGAAAAAGAATAATCGGTAATTTCTCTTGTAATGGTGAAAGTGTCGTCCAGATTTTCAATCTGTTCTGCTGCAACCAGAATGGTCAGCACTTTTGTCATGGAAGCAGGGGACACAATTTTATAGGGGTCTTTTTCTGCCACGATGGTATTATCCGATGGATTGATTAAAATAGCATGGGAACTGTCAATATAGGTGTCATCCAGTTTTGTGGTGGCATCTGTTTCTGTGGCCACATAGCCCCGTTTAAAAGTCATATCG
Organism: Peptococcaceae bacterium; assembly: GCA_017399005.1. GTDB lineage: Bacteria > Bacillota > Peptococcia > Peptococcales > Peptococcaceae > UBA7185. The sequence goes on from JAFQEO010000008.1 coordinate 99,989, forward strand.
CCTACCTGTATTTCCGGGCTTTGCAACAGCGCGCCGATTCCTGCCTCGGAAGCAGGGGTATCATTCAGTGCGTTTAGCACAGCACCACAGCCTTTTACAACTAAGAGAATCAGTAGCATGGCCAGCACAATCATAATCAGCAGCACTTTGCGTTTTGCCTGCTGTCGTCTTCGCTGATATTCTCTTGCCTGACGCTGTTTTTTATAATATTGTATCTTTTCCTCCTGACTGGAGAAGTGAGGTGGCTGACTCATAGGTTCACTCCCGTATACGATAGAATATCTGTAACGCATTCCATTGTACAACAGACAAGCAAAAAAAGAAAGAGGAAAAACATTACTATAAGGATTGCATATTATGTAATTGCCGGTTTCGAAGCACAAAAGAAAACCTCGTCCTCCGATTATTCGGAGAACGAGGTTGATGGTTTTTATAAGCGTTGAACTTTCAGACGCAGGATTTTTTTCGGGTAACAAGGCGGCTTTTGTTGATTCGAGCGACGCGTACTTAGGGTACGCAAGGCGAGAAGCAGCAAAACCAACGAAGTTAGCCGGAAAAAGACCAGTATGATTATTCATCACGCAGGAATTCCATGAATGGTGTGCTGTATTTAGTCATACCATTGCAGATCAGTTCAACCAGACCACCGTAGTGAACGTTGAAGCGGTCTAATTCGTAATGTTCAATGATAGAACGCATAGCACCTTTACAGTTGGAGCATGGAGCGCAGATGTATTTAGGAACATCTGTGTTTTCCATCAGTTCAGGACCGAATGCTTCCAGAATCTGAGACAGTTTCTTTCTGTGAGCTACGTTGTCACGGAAAGCTGGGAAGTTCATGGAGTTCATGATAGCGAAACCGGAACCACCACCGCAGCAGTAGTTGTTTACGCCGTGTTCTTTCATTTCGTAGTATGGCAGGCCCATGTTGCCGTAGTGACCAGGTTTCATGATATATTTCAGAATATCACGCTGTGGTTTTACGATACCCATCTGACGAACATAGTTACATGGGTCATGCAGAACGACTGGGAAGTCGTTGCGGCTTGGGTCAATATCGTAAGTACCGGACAGTACTAAATCGCGCATCAGAGGCAGGAAGCTCTGTACTGGAACGCGGTCTTTACCAGGATACAGACGGTCAGCGAAGATTGCAGCAGCTTTGTGAGCGTGACCGCATTCTGCGATAACGATACGTTTAACACCCAGTTTTTTCGCAACTTCGTTCTGTTTTACAGCAACTTTTCTAGCCTGTGCATCATCGTACCACAGACCGTAGTTTACGTTGTCGTAACCGCAGATTTCGCTGGATAAGGTCCAGGATAAGCCAGCTTCCTGGAACAGCATGGTGAATGCCATTGGGTTTTCTGGCCATGCGTTAAATTCACCGGCATTGTGCAGTAACAGAATGTCAGCGCCTTCAACGTCCATTGGAGTTTTGTATTCGGTTACGCCTTCACCGAACAGGTCGGTAGCATCTTCGTCCAGGAATTCTACAGTATCCAGGAAAGGAACTTTGGACATACCTGTGGAAGAACCGGTTTTCAGCTGCAGCTGAGTACCTTTTTCGTGCAGTGGAATTGGAGCATAGCCCAGTTCCTGGCTGAAGATTTTACGGATTTCACGAGCGATTAAGCCGTTATCCAGAGCCAGAGGACAGGTCTGTGCGCAGCGACGGCACAGGTTGCAGCGGTAAGCTGCTTCGCCTAAACGTGCAACAGTCTGCCAGTTCAGGTCGATGTCACCACCAACGAATTTAACCATAACGCCTTTTTTACCGCCAGGAATCAGTTTGCCGTTTTTGTCGAAGTATTTTTTCACGATCATACGTAATACTTCAGCGCGGTAGGTTGGACGATACAGTTCATGTCTGCCGGTAGCTTCGAAGATGTGACATGCGTTGGAACATGTGTTACATTTTGCACAGTATTCCATAGACAGGTTCAGAGCCTGCAGGATACCAGCGTTGGTATCTAAGGACAGCATTTTTTCAACGCCCAGCAGGAATTTCTGTACCAGTTCGTCTTCTTCTTCTTTAGTCTGTGGTCTTTTGAAGTTATCGATAGCAATGAAGCCGTCCAGATGAGCGTTGTATTTTTCTGCCCATTCCGGTTTGCCCATTTTAATGCCAGGTTCCATTTCTGGTTTGTCAAAAGGAGCTGGCAGTGGTTTTAAATCAGCAACGGTCAGCTGAGTCAGCTGGTCACCCATGATGCTAATGTCACGTGGTCTTAAATCTTTACCATTCATCACGATAGTTTTCCTCCCTCTCCTGTATTATTTCTGTTCTTCTTTTGCTGGAGCGGTTTCATTCCAGTGAGGAGCGCCCCATTTCAGTGCGTTAGGATCTTTTGGTTTTGCCTGAGCAGCCAGAATGTTAGCTTCAACTTTGCTGCCTGGCAGGTTTGGTTCGTTATCCCATACAACTTTGTGGAAGGTGTAGTATTTACCAACATAGTGGCTCAGTTTTGTCAGCGGAATGTAGATGCTGATGAAAGCCAGTAATACGATAAATACAGTCAGCATTACAGGAACGCCGTCTGCATAGAAGTTGCTCAGAGGCTGGAAGGTGAACATAGCGCGAGCGATGTTACGACCGAATTCAAACTGCATATCACCCAGCCATACCAGTAAACCGGAAACGGAAACTGCCATCAGAGCGAACAGGTTGAAGTATTCCTGTGGAGTTGTGTAGTTTTTGAATTCTTTAACAAACAGACGTTTGAACAGTAAGCCGATGCAGCCTACGGTCATCAGAACACCTGCAGCAATCCCGCATACAGTACCTAAGAACACGCAGATTGTGCCCAGGATACCTGGCAGGAATGCGCCGAATACCATTAAGAAGCTCCAGGCGATAGCAACGTACATACCTAAGTGTAAAGAGTAGGACAGCCACCAGAAGTTGTTCTGGTTAACAAATAATTTTTTGATGAACAGCATTTCTACTAACATGTCCACGATTTCACCTTTCAGGTTGTGGTGCCGTTCTTTTTCATACCATTTGTCTTCTTCCATGTAAGAACCACCGTAGTGCATTTTTTCGTCACTTTCCAGTGGGATTGGATATAAATCCTGTCTACCGTGCTGAGGCATGCTGCCGTATGCCATGAATTTCTTTACAGATAATCCGATGAATGCGATCAGAGCAACCCAGCAAATCAGAGTTAAAATCATACTAGTACCTCCTTGGTTAATTAAAAATTTTGTTTTCTAGCGTTATGTAAAAAACGGTCTGCAAGTCTGCCGCCTGATTCAGAGTCACGACCGGATTTCAGCATCAACGCAAAATCCTACTAGATATCATTATACCGAATTGCAAGGCAATTCTCAAATCTTTTTTCCAATCCGGCGGGTTTTGATAATAAACATCTATTTCAAGAAGTATCAATAAAAATTATCAATAAAATAAGACATCGAAAAAAAGGCGATAAATGCACATTTGTTCTGTGCCTGTTCCATATATAGTTTTCTTTATCAGGTCTGCAGCATTTTTTTACAAGATATAGGCAGAGGAGAAGACTAATAAAAAAGAAGAAAATAAAAAAACGTCTGCCGGATGGCAGACGCGGGAAACAGATATTTATTCGTGTATTTATTCGCGGGATGTCTGTTTGATTGCAATGGTTTCGATGGTATCCTGTACGCTTTCGTGAAAGGATTCTCTGGCCGATTCTTTGACCGTCTCTTTTTTTACTTTGTATTTTGCGTATAAATTCTCCAGCTTTTTGAGAGTCTTTTCGTCATTCGGGAAGAATTTTTTCAGCAGCGTAATGGCAATGATAACGGTGATGATTTTTTCCGGGGTGAACGGTACCCACAGAAACGCAAGATAAGCGCTGGCGATGCCAATCATCACAGGAATATCCAGAAAAACGCCCAGCCCGAACACCACATACGACCAGCCATTGGTAATAATCCATGCGATGCCCAGACAGATTAACAGCGGAGGATTAAAAATAAACTCAAGAACAGTTCTGGACATACTTTTCAGTTTTTCTTTGGAAAGCATATTTTTCAGCTTTTCAGAAAGATTCTGTTTCATAGTCACCCTCCGTTGTTTCAGATTCCGGTACAGATTCATTTTATATCATAGTAACATACTGTGTCAATTCCTGTGAAGCTATCTCTTTATAAAAGTTTCAGTAAATCCTGCAATGTATCGATTACATAATCAGGCTGATGCTCTGCCAGTTCCTCCATCGGGAACAGGGAGTAGCGCACGGCTGCGGTTTTGCAGCCTGCCTGTTTACCGCACAGTAAATCCAGACCGCTGTCGCCCGCCATAATGGCTTCGTGAGGCTGGATACCAAGCTGTTCCAGCGCTTTTAATGCCGGTTCCGGATTGGGTTTGTGCTTTTCTGTTGCCTCTGGGGTAATAAATACATCGAAATATTTCTCCAGTTCAAACTGGTGCAAATCCCGCAATGCGCTTCGGTAAAGCCGGGAGGTTACAACAGCCGTGCCGATATTGCGTGCTTTTAATTCTTTCAGAGCTTCTTCCACGCCGGGAAACAGATAAATATCGTTTTCGTGTGCAATGGAATAATCCACAAAAGCCTGGCGCAGTTCCTGTGCCTGTTCGCCGCCCATTTCCTGCATAATCTGAGCCAGCGGCTTACCGAAGGTGGTGCGCAGAATATCGCGGGAAAGGCTGGTGTGCAGTATCTTGTCCAGTGCATATTCAAAACTTTGAAAAATCAGTTCATTTGTATTGATAATGGTGCCGTCCAGGTCAAATAAAATTCCTCTGATAGCCATGGGGGAATTGTCCTTTCTATAGTATAGCAGTATAAATATTACTCCGTAATTTCCAGATACTGAATCATACCAGGTCCTAAATCATCAGTAGGGCGGGCAATAAAGCCGTGTTTCTGATAAAATTTCTCGCGGCCTTTGGCACACATTAAATCCAGCATCATAGTAGTGCCCGGTATGCCGATGCTTTCGGCATAGGCAATCAGCCTTTCAATAATCATGGAACCGATGCCGTGTGTCTGAATGTTGGGCACTACAATTAAATCCTGAATATAACAGATGACAGCGCCGTCGCCAACTAAGCGGCCCATTCCCACCAGGTCGCCGTCGTGGTAGGCTGCCACCACATAGAGGCTGTTATCCAGTGCGCGCTGAGCCTGTTCTGTATCTAGAGGTTTCCATCGAACCTGCTGACGCAGATGCAGATACTGCTCCACTGTCAGATTATTTTCATCAAACACCATCATCGTGAATCACCTCGAACCTGCAGATTTGCTGTTAAAATTTATACATTGCGAATAGTATTTGTAAATAGCCAGGAAAACAAAAACAGCGCTCTGGAAAACCAGAGCGCCTATGGTGGGCTATCAGGGACTCGAACCCTGGACCTGTCGATTAAGAGTCGAATGCTCTACCAACTGAGCTAATAACCCAGACAATCATTTACAACATATAATTATAATCCGCTTGTAAAAAAAATGCAAGTTTTTTTGCTGGCAGAACCGGGAACATTTTCGACAGAAAATACATCTATAAATCAATAGAGCCAAGGGCAGCGTATTCAGAAGTTCCGGGGCGGATGAATCAGCCTCCAGATAATTTTGAGATACAAAAGCCCCAGGCCGCAAAGCAGAAGGGTTATCTGCGGGGAAAGGGCATCCAGAAAAAAATGTGGAAACATCTCTGCGGTGAAAAAATCTGCCGAGGTCTGAAGGGCTGGAACCGGAAGCAGCACCTGCACAAATGTGATAATAATAACGGCACAGAGAATTGCAAGATAACACAAATCAAAAAGCATGACCGACACCTCCGGAGATAATCTGGAAATTTAAGATGTTATACTATATGCAGAGGACAGCAGGCTATGACGAACGCATAGAAATTTATGACAGTTGCGCAGAATTGAAAAAAAAGACTTGCAATTCGTGAAATAAGCGGTACAATAATAAGTTAGGGGATATATGTCCTGAAAGTATAAAATACAGATAATATTCATAATATTCGAATTATTTAAGATAAAAAGAAACAGGGGTGTTCTTTTGAAAAATCGTATCAGAAAAGCCGTTGCGGTTATGCTGTTATCGGCCTTTACCGTAACCTGCACGGTACCGGCATTTGCTACAGAAGTGGACAATCTGCAGAATCAGCAGCAGCAGATTAATGCAGAAAAAGCTGGCGTACAGAGCCAGATTAAAGAAATTAAACGGGAAAAAACTGCCCGGGTTCAGGAACTAAACAAACTGAACAGCGAACTGAACAGTGTTCAGCAGGCGCTGGATACTATTAATGCAGAGATTGCATCTACCGAGGAACAGATTGCTTTCACAGAAATGGAAATCAATAATAAACAGCGCGATTACGATGGCCGTATGGCAATCTTTAATCTGCGCTTAAAAGAGATGTATCAGTACGGCGAAGTGAATTTTCTGGAAGTGCTGCTGCAGTCCAGCAGTTTATCTGATTTTCTGACCCGTTTTGAATATCTTAAATATATTGCCAACAACGATAAAAAACTGCTGGATGAAGTAACCGTGCTGAAAAACGGGCTGGAAGAACAGAAAAAATCGCTGGACAGCATGAAGGTTTCTCTGGAGGCCAACAAAAAAAATCAGATGACAAAATCGGCTGAACTGGCGACTGCTTCACAGGCACAGCAGCAGCTGGTAAACCAGATTAACTCGGACTTAAACGCCCAGTTTGAAATTCTGGAAGATTTAGAAGCGGAATCTAAAGCTATCGCAAGCCAGATTGCGGCGATTCAGGCAAAAAATAAAGGTACCACCAGCGCTCCTGGTGCGTATCTGTGGCCGGCACCAAGCAGCAGAATTATTACATCCGAATACGGCTATCGTATTCATCCGATTCAGGGTACTAAAAAACTGCATACCGGTATGGATATCGGGGCAAAAAGTGGCTCTAATGTAATTGCTTCTGCAGGCGGCACGGTTATTATGTCCCAGTATTACGGCGGTTACGGCAACTGTATTATCATTGACCATGGCGGCGGGGTATCTACACTGTATGCCCACATGTCCAAGCTGATTGCTAAAAACGGCCAGTATGTAAATGCTGGCGATGTAATCGGTCTGGTTGGCTCTACAGGCAACTCTACCGGTCCGCATTTACATTTTGAAGTGCGTATCAACGGGAACACCCAGAACCCTAGAAACTATGTATAAGATTTACGGACAGGCTCTGCAAAGAGCCTGTTTTTTCTTTGTTAACCGGCAGGGTTTTCCTGTTTTGTGCCGAAACTATTTTGAAACTGTATTTTGTATGAAATTGAATAGAAAAAATAATGTGAATGAAACTATTTCGGGGAGGTTGTTACAGATGATGGAAGAACGGATTCTAAAAGTTGCGGATAATACCGAACTGTATGTGCATATCTGGCGGGCAGCAGAGCCAAAGGCAGCGATTCTGCTGGCTCACGGCATGACAGAACACAGTGCCCGCTATGACCGGTTTGGGCAGTATCTGCAGGAGCACGGTATTTCGCTTTACTGCCACGACCAGCGCGGGCATGGCAAAACCGCGGAAAATAGCGGTAAAACAGGGCATCTGCGCAAAGGTGTTGACTGGAACCTGATGGCCAACGATTTATTTGCTGTAAAAACAAAACTGATTGACGAGGATGTAACCTGTCCGGTTTATTTGATGGGGCACAGTATGGGGTCGTTTCTGGTGCGCAGAGCAGTACAGCTGCGTCCAAATATGTTTGATGGCCTGATTTTATCCGGTACTGGTGACGGGCAGGGTGCCATCGGCAAACTTGCGGTAAAAATTGCAGATTTCGCCTGTGCGTTACAGGGGCAGGAAACCTATTCGCCAAAAATTCAGTCGCTGATGTTCGGCAATTACAATAAACAGATTCCGGATGCCAGAACCGAGTACGACTGGCTGACACGAGATGCCAACGAAGTGCAGCGCTATATGGATGACCCTTACTGCGGATATGTATGTACCAACGGGTTTTATCATGAACTGCTGATGGGGATTCAGCTGGCAAACAATCCGAAATATGCAACCCGAATGAATAAAGATATGCCGGTGTATGTGTTCTCTGGCGATAAAGACCCGGTAGGTATTTACGGCAAAGGCATTCAGAATGTGCAGAAACTGCTGGCTGGTGCCGGTATGCAGGATGTAACCGTAAAACTGTATCCGGAAGGGCGTCATGAAATGCTGAATGAAATCAACCGGGATGAAGTTATGGCAGATCTGGCAGAATGGGTGAACACACATGCAGCAATGTAACGTGACATTTCATAAACACAGCTGTTTTCAGATTGAGGATGACCAGTGCATTTTTCTGTTTGACTGGTATGATGACACGCCTCCGCAACTGGACAGTGACAAAATGATTTATATATTCAACAGCCACAAACATGCGGACCATTACAATCCGTGTCTGATGAAGATGGCAGATTCGTATAAGCAGATTCAGTTTATCTGGTCCCGTGAAATCAAAATGCCAAAGGATGACAGCCGTTTTTTAGCAGTGAAGCGCGGTGAAACCTATGAAATTGACGGCCCGGTTCCGTTTCGTGTGGAAACGCTGGAATCTACCGATATCGGGGTGGCATTTCTGATTTATTATAAAGAAAGGGTTATTTATCATGCCGGTGATTTAAACTGGTGGAGCTGGAGCGGTGAAACGCATTCGTGGAATCGCAACATGGAAACCCGTTTTAAGAAAATTATGCAGCATCTGGAGGATGTGCATATCGACTTGGCTTTTGTGCCGCTGGATCCTAGGCAGGAGGAACGATTCTGCTGGGGTATGGAGTATTTTCTGGAACATACCCGTACCGACTGCGTTTTCCCGATGCACATGTGGGATAAGCTGGACATCGTAAAACAGTGGAAAACCATGCCTGAGAGCGAACTGTACCGGGATATCGTGATGGAACCGGAATACAACGGGCAGGAATTTGTAATTGATTTTGAATAATATGAAATAACACAGTTTTAAAGGCAGAGGCTTTAGAAAAGGCTTCTGTCTTTTTTGTGTCATTCAGATTGTCATTCGTTTGTCATTAAAATAATAACGCCACGGCAGTTACTACATAGTTCGTGTTTTTTGCCTGACGTATTAAAATGATACAACATTGAGGTGCAACTGAATAAAAAGCCTGCAACTTTTGATATAACAGCAGAACCAGGTTCGGACCAGATTGTATCGCAGTCTGAAAACGGCTTGCGAGATTCGCCTCTGAAAATTTCAGCCAGCAGAGAACCACAATAAAAGAATATAAGAATAATAATAAAAGAATAATAAAACATGAAAACATTTAAAACATTGTAAATATAAAAATATTACCGGCGGTATCATCTTTCAGCGTACGATTTCTGTGCAGCAAAAAAGGTTTCGGGGATTGCCCTTCGTCATCCGAATTGTTTATCTGCCGGTGCAGCGATTAAGGGGAAGTATATGCTGTATCCTGCAAAAATGGTCAGCTGTGTACTTTCCCGCGGGGGCATTGGCTGCTGGCGCAGGAATACATGGCAGTGATTCATTTGCAGTTGCGATGCACTGCCGCATATGATATACTGATTTCAGCAAGTAGAATGAAAGCGAAAAAGGAGGCATATACGATGAAACCAAGAAAGGTTCTGACCATTTTAACAATCGTATTGCTAGCATTGTTCCTGACAGGCTGCGGCCCGACTCTGGAAGAGAAAATCGCCGAGGTACAGGCGAAAAATACTATCACCACATCTGATATAGTAGACCTTCTGGAACTGGAAGGTGTGGAAGTGGTAAAACAGAAACCAGGTACAGATATCCATGAATTGTGGGAAGGCGTGGAGATTTATAAACTGGATGGAGAAGGTCTTCTGTTGCTGACTACGTTTGACGGTTATCCGTGGGATGCTGATAATCATCTGTACAGACTGGAACTTGGTAACAGAATGGACTGGATGATTGAAGATAAACATATGCCGGAACCGATTAAGGCGGCAGTAGAAAAACTGAAGCCGGATAATATAGATTACTGGTATGGCAGGATATGGACGTATAAAAATATGCAGGCAGTGTATGTGCCGGCAATACCAGAAAGGCTGGAAGACATGTCTTCTGAAGATTATCAGGAACACATGGACGGTTATGCGGAAAAAATCGAGCCGGTAAATCGTGTGTTCAAGGAATATCTCCTGAATATTCAGACAGAGGAATACAAAGCGGATGGAGAATACTTTGATGCGGAAATTACATCGTATCTCAGCGAAGTGCCGTATGAATACAATGACCGGTTAATATATATCTATCTGGCAGACTCTAAATGTCTAATTGAACTGAATGAAGAAATGGTAAAGCCGTATACTGGACAGGAATTTTCGATTCGCTGCAAAGGCCCGCTGGAAGGACCGTTTGCAAGCTCTGGGAGTAGAGGTATTAGTGGAACAATTGACAATGAGCTGAGTTTCTCTCTGGGTGCCTCCAACGCAGAAACTGGCTACGGCAAAGAGCCTTATACCGGCCCGATTCAGTATGAAGTGACCGTTACCATTGGTGATGATATCACAGAAACGTTAATCGTTGGTACGGAAGGTACAGATTCTTCGAAATAGGTCATATTCATCATAACAACTGCATAAAGATAATCAAAACCGGATTCTGAAAGCTGTACAACTATAATTGTTCATCGGTCAAATCCGGTTTTTGTTTTATGCCGGTTTGTTCTGTTTAATTTTCAACCAGATGACGAAAGGCTGGAAAAAAGAAAGAATTGTATAACACCGGGTTATCATGTAAAATAAAGATAAGCAATACAGAAACAGATGGAGCGTATAAACAGTATGAGCAATAATCAATCTTACAATATTTCCCGCCTGCTGGTGGGTGCGGTGCAGGGTCGAAGCGGCAAAACCACTTTTACCCTGGGGCTTTTAAAAACGCTGGTGGATAAAGGTTTAAAAGTGCAGCCGTTTAAAAAAGGGCCTGATTATATTGACCCGAGCTGGGCAACTTTTGCCAGCGGGCAGCAGTGCCGCAATCTGGATTTATATATGATGGGTGCGGAAAATGTGCGCCGGTCTTTCATCAAACATTCGCAGGGGTTTGACATCAGTGTGGTGGAAGGTGCCATGGGGCTGTTTGACGGGCTGGATGTGGAAGGCAGCAACAGCAGTGCAGAACTGGCCTATACTATTGATGCGCCGGTAATTTTAGTGGTAAACTGCACCCGCATTACCCGCAGCGTGGCTGCGCTGGTAAACGGGGTTACCGGTTTTGACAAGCGGATTCACATTGGCGGTGTAATTTTAAATCAGGTGGCAAGAGCACGGCATGAAAACATTATGATGCAGAGTATTGAACGCTACTGTGATGTGCCGGTGCTGGGTGTGCTGCCAAAATCCAAAGCGGTGGAAATTCCGGACCGTCATCTGGGGCTGATTCCTGCCGGTGAACAGGACATGCTGCATAACCGTATTGAGCTGTTAGGCAATCTGGTAAAAGAGAATGTGAATATTGAACAGATTCTGCAGGTAGCAGGCAGTGCTGCTCCGCTGGAATTTGCCGGCAGCCTGAAACGCCCGGATGTGAAAGCAGACAAAGTAAAAATCGGCGTGATGCAGGACAAGGCGTTCAGCTTTTATTATCCGGAAAATCTGGAGGCTCTGGAGGATGCCGGTGCAAAACTGATTACGGTAAATTCTATGGAGGATGAAAAACTTCCAGATGTGGATGCCTTATATATTGGTGGAGGCTTTCCGGAAGTGATGGCGGAGGAGATTGGCCGCAACCAGTCGCTTCTTACCGATATTAAAAATCATGTGGAAGACGAAATGCCGGTTTATGCAGAATGCGGCGGGCTGATGTTTTTATCCCGCAATATTCTGGTAAACGATAAGGCTTATCCAATGGTGGGTGTGTTTGACTGTGATGTGGAGATGAAAGCAAAACCACAGGGGATTGGCTACACCATTCAGAAGGTGCTGCCGGGTAATCCGTTTTATCCGGAAGGTTCTCTTGTGGTGGGGCATGAATTCCACAATTCGCAGATTGTTAACCTGGGGCCGGATTTACGCTACGGGTTTGATACACAGCGCGGTAAAGGTATAGTGCCGGGCTCGGACGGGCTTGTTTATAAAAACACACTGGCGGGATATCACCATCTGCATGCGGCTGCAGCTCCGGGCTGGGCAGAACAGATGGTAACGCTTGCAGACGAATATCAGCAGAAAAAACAGGCTGAGAAAACAGAAAAATAGCGATAGAATTTTTTTATTCCTTGAAAATTCAAATGTTATTGATTACAAGCGGGAATTTAAACGGATTTTTTGAAAAAAATATTGCAAATTTTCGAGGAATATGTAATGATTAATGTGTGTTTGATTGACTCTGATGATTATAAGCAGAGTTTGTGTTTAGTCGAGGGATTATCAATTAGCGAAGCTGGTTAATCCAACCTGAAAGGAGTTGTTTTAGAATGTTTATGCCAAGCGTTGACGCTGAAAAATGTGTTGCATGTGGTGAATGTGCAGGCGCTTGCCCAGGTTCCGTATTCGTTGTTAATGAACACGCTGAAGTTACAGATAACGAATGTCTGGGTTGCCAGAGCTGCGTGCTGATCTGCCCAGTTGGTGCTATCACATTATCTGAATTCTAATTTGATTTCGAAAAGGTACAAGAAGTATAGCAAGCTAATTGCTATAGACGTTGTAGCAAGTCATTGCTATAAATAATTATGGAGGTGTATGGATTTGGCAAAAGCTAGACCAATGCTGGACGAACTGAAAAATGGCCCATGGCCTTCCTTCGTCAAAGAAATCGAAAAAAGTGCTGCTAAAAACGAACAGGCTGCTACTTTATTAGATTTATTAGAAGATTCTTATGAAGAAAAACGTGTTCACTGGAAACACGGTGGTATCGTAGGTGTTAGAGGTTACGGCGGTGGCGTTATCGGCCGTTACACCGATACACCAGAAAAATACCCAGCAGTTACAGAATTCCACACAGTACGTGTTAACCAGACTTCTGGTTGGTTCTATAACTCCTCCGATATCCGCACACTGTGCGATATCTGGGAAAAACACGGTTCCGGTTTAACAAACATGCACGGTGCAACAGGTGACATCGTATTCCTGGGTACCACAACTGAACATCTGCAGGACTGCTTCAATGACCTGTCCTGGGCTGGCTGGGACTTAGGTGGTTCCGGTTCCAACTTCAGAACCCCTGCATGCTGTGTAGGTCCTGGTCGTTGTGAATATGCTTGCTTCGATACTCTGGATTTCCTGTACAACATTACACAGGCTTACCAGATGGAGCTGCACAGACCAATGTGGCCTTACAAATCCAAAGTAAAAGTTTCCGGTTGCCCTAACGACTGTATGGCAGCTCAGGCTCGTGCGGATATCTCCGTACTGGGTACCTGGAGAGACGCTATCCAGATCGATCAGGCTGAAGTAGCTAAATACGCTGACGCTGGTTTCGACATCGAAAATCTGGTTTGCGGCTACTGCCCAACAAAATGCATCTCTTACGATGCAGACAAAAAAGAAATCACAGTTGACAATGACAACTGCGTAAAATGTATGCACTGCATCAACGAAATGCCAAAAGCATTACACGTTGGTAAAGAAAAAGGCGCTACTATCCTGATGGGTGGTAAAGCTACAATCGTACAGTCCGCATTCTTATCTTGGGTTGTTGTACCATTCATGCCAATGGACAAAGAAAACGACTACGAAGAATTCAAAGAATTAGTAGAAAAAACCTGGGAATGGTGGGATGAAAACGCAAAAGTTCGTGAAAGACTGGGCGAACTGATCTACAGAAAAGGTATGCGTGAATTCCTGCAGGCTGTAGAACTGGATCCAATCCCACAGATGGTTAAACATCCTCGTGAAAACCCATACTACTTCTGGTATCCAGAAGATTTTGAAGACTAAGCCGGAGGTGCAAGCTAATGATTTCTCAATTCGCTCCTACAGATATTGGACCACCTCATTATTGGGATAAAATGCCTGAAATGAGTAAGAAAAACTACGGACAGTGGCAGTACCATGAATACCTGAAACCAGGTGTTATGAAACACGTTGGTCCTGCTGGTGCTCTGTACACAGTACGCGTTGGTTCCCCACGTTTACTGTCTATCGAAACCTTAAGATGGTTCGCTGACATCGCTGACAAATACTGCGATGGTAAACTGCGTTTCACATCCCGTCACAATGTTGAATTCTTATTAGAAAAAGAAGAAAACATCGACGCATTAATCGCTGAAGTTGAAGCTGCTGGCTGGCCAGTAGGTGGTACAGGTAAATCCCTGAAAAACATCCTGCACACACAGGGTTGGGTACACTGCCACAGTGCTGCTACAGACGCTTCCGGTACAGTTAAAGCTGTAATGGATAACCTGTTTGACTACTTCAAAACAGATGATCTGCCAGCAAAACTGAAAGTTTCCATGGCTTGCTGCCTGAACATGTGCGGTGCTGTACACTGCTCCGACATCGCTTGGGTAGGTATCCACAGAAAAATTCCAAGAGTAAATGACGCGGAAGTAGCTAACAGCTGCGAAATTCCAAACATCATTGCTTCTTGTCCAAAAGCTGCTATCAGACCAAATCCAAAAGCTAAATCTGTAACAATCGACGAAAGCAAATGTATGTACTGCGGTAACTGCTTCTCCGTATGTCCTGCTCTGCCAATCGCAGACCCAGACAACGATGGTATCGCAATCTTCGTTGGTGGTAAAGTATCCAACGCTCGTACCGCTCCTACATTCTCTAAATTAGTAGTTCCTTACATTCCAAACGAACCACCAAGATGGGATACTCTGGTTAACACAATCAGAAACCTGGTTGAAGTTTGGGTTAAAAACGCTCGTAAAGGCGAACGTTACGGCGAATGGATCGAAAGAATCGGTTGGGAAAAATTCTTCGAAATGACCGGTCTGGAATTCACAGACAAACACATCGACGACTTTACATTCTCCGTTAAAACATTCCACACAGGCAACGGCTTCAAATTTACAAAATAATTTGGCTGCGTGACTGCGTAGAAACAACAAAATTTTTTATTGGGTGGTGTGCCAAACATGGCTGAATACACACAGGAAGAATTAATGGCTAAAGTTTTAGAAGTTTTGGCTACTAAAGACAAAATGAAAAACAAAGAAATCGCTACAATCTTAGACGTTAAGAAAAAAGATGTAGACGTAGCTGTTAATGCTCTGGCTATGGAAGGTAAAGTAGAATTCCTGTATCTGGGTACTTCCTACGTTACCTTACCAAAAGCGTAAGCTTTTTATCTGTAAACCGGACAGCCTTCGGGCTGTTCGGCTACAGTGAAAGACGGGAGGTTTTACAATGAGTTTAGTGGAAGAATTGAACGGGTATGTAGACTTCTGCTACGATTATATGGTGGAGATGCGTGATACCAAATCCAGCGAATATAAACAAGGTGTTGCAGATGGTCTGGCGCAGGCATTAGAAATGCTGTATCCATATCTGGAAGATTATCCGGAATTCGTTGACCCTCGCCACAAATATGATAAATTTAAAATGTAGAGGAGAAAGATTACTATGGCAAACATTGAAGTAAATGGTCAGACAGTAGAACTGGACGAAGACGGTTTCTTAGTAAACTTAGACGAATGGAACGAAGACGTAGCTAAATACTTAGCTAAAGAAGAAGGCGTTGATGAACTGAACGAAGACCACTGGAAAATCATCAACTACCTGAAAGGCTACTTCGCTGAATATGGTATCGCTCCAATGGTACGTAAAATGACAAAAGAATCCGGTTACTCCCTGAAAGAAATCTACGATCTGTTCCCATCTGGCCCAGCTAAAGGTGCTTGTAAAGTTGCTGGTCTGCCAAAACCAACAGGTTGCGTTTGATTTATCGAACCTAGTAACCCAAACCCGGCTCATCGAGCCGGGTTTTTTTATGCCTGTTTTTACATATTGAACCAACTGGAACAGTCGCTTCCGGCAGGATGTGAGTATAAAATGTAGCTCTCTTAAAAAGCCTGTATTTACTAGATTTCGATTATATGATACAATTTTATCTATTAACTACTTTAGAAGACGATTATTCTAGCGATAGTGCTATTGAAATATTCTGCTTGGAAGTGTTTGGATAATATAACGCGGGGTGTGTTTTATGAATTTTTTAGAAGAAAGAATTATAAAAGATGGTATTGTAAAACCGGGAAATGTACTGAAAGTTGACAGCTTTTTAAATCACCAGATGGACATTCAGCTGATGGAGGAAATTGGCAGAGAGTTTAAACGTCGTTTTGCTGACAAAAATATTACCAAAGTTATGACAATCGAAGCTTCTGGTATCGGCATTGCCTGTTTTGTTGCAAAAGAATTCGGAGTGCCGATGGTATTTGCTAAAAAATCGAAATCGGTTAATATTTCTGGTGATGTGTATGTGGCCGAAGTAGAATCGTTTACCCATAAAAACACCAATCAGGTTATTGTGTCGAAAATGTTTTTAAATAATGATGACCATTTACTGATTATTGATGATTTCCTGGCAAATGGATGTGCCTTAAAAGGGCTGATTGCAATCGCAAATGCAGCAGGAGCTTCTGTTGAAGGGCTGGGGATTGTAATCGAAAAAGGGTTCCAGGATGGCGGTCGTATGATTCGTGAAATGGGTTATGATTTGGAATCTCTGGCAATTGTGGATGCGATGGATGCCGAAAATGGAACAATTACATTTCGTGCACAGGAGGACAAATAATGACTTCGAAAAAAGAAATGCAGACTGCTTCGGGTTCAACTGCCTCCATTGAAAATATCTACACTCTGGATGGAAAAGTTCCTCTGATAAAATCCATTCCCTTTGGTCTGCAGCATGTATTAGCAATGTTTGTTGCTAATATTGCACCGATTATGATTGTGACCGGAACCTGTGGGCTTAGTTCGCAGGAGACGGCTTCTCTGATTCAGGTTGCCATGCTGATGGCCGGTATTGGTACACTGGTTCAGCTGTTTACCGTCTGGAAACTTGGTGCGAAACTGCCGATTGTTATGGGGATTAGCTTTACCTTTGTATCGGTATTCTGCTATGTTGGTCCGCGCTGGGGCTATGAGGCAATCATCGGTGCTGTTATTGTTGGCGGTATTGTAGAAGGTCTGCTTGGTTTATGTGCAAAATACTGGCGTAAAATAATTTCGCCGATTGTTGCAGCCTGTGTTGTAACGGCTATCGGGTTCAGCCTGTTAAGCGTTGGTGCCAATTCCTTTGCCGGTGGTGTAGGCTCTGCGGATTTTGGCAGTGCCCGCAACTGGATTCTGGGGAGTGTGACATTACTGTGCTGTATCGGCTTTAATATTTTTGCCAAAGGGCATCTGAAACAGTTGAGTGTACTGTTTGGTCTTGCAGTTGGTTATGTACTTGCAGTTTTTATGGGTATGGTGGATTTTTCTGCGTTAAATAATGTGGGTTTGATTGCATTGCCGGAACTGATGCCATATAAACCTGTTTTTAATATCAGTGCCATTGTTTCGGTTGTTATGATTTTTCTGGTTTCTGCAACAGAGACCATTGGTGATACTTCTGCGATGACGAATACTGTACTGAAACGTGAAGCGACTGACAAAGAAATTTCCGGCAGTCTTGCCTGTGACGGGATTATCAGTTCGCTGTCTGCATGTTTTGGATGTCTGCCGATTACTTCGTTCAGTCAGAATGTAGGCTTACTTGCTATGACAAAAGTTGTCAACCGCTACACCATTGCAACAGGTGCCGGGATTTTAATTCTGGCGGGGATTTTTCCTGTAATCGGGGCAGTACTGGCGACTCTGCCGGAGGCAGTTCTTGGTGGCTGCACAATCATGATGTTTGGTAATATTGTTATTTCCGGGTTACAGATGATTGGTGCATGTGGCTATACACAGCGGAATATTACCATTGCGGCATTATCATTAAGTGTTGGGTTAGGCTTTACACAGGTTCCGGAAATGTTTGCTATCTTTCCGGATTTAATTGGCACGATTTTTGCCGAAAACTGTGTTGCTGTTGTATTCCTGATGGCTATTCTTCTGAATCTCTTTATGCCGGAAGATAACGCAAAATCTGAGTAAACTATCGAATCAAAATATCAAAAATATAAAAGGTCGAAACAAAACTGTTTAACTCGTTTTGTTTCGACCTTTTTGTATTTCTCTTTTGTATATTGTGATTATTGCGGGCTGTCGAGGTGCCGTCCTGTTTTTCTGCCAGTTTCAAAAAGATATTATTTTACGCTTTGCATCAGGGTTGCCCCGATTTCATCAAAGGAAATTGTCTGTCCGTTCAGGATAAGCTGCACCTGAATATTTGTAATGCTGTTGCCGAGTACCATGTTTGCCACCTGGTTATCCGGCAGCAGAATATGCACATTGGTATCCATATATGCAGTGTGTTCAGGAGCAATCACAGTTTCAAACGGTTTCTGCATTGCGGTAACCTGTGCTCCTGTGCTGTAGGTGACAGTGGTTTTCAGGTTTGCTTCGGTTACAGTCAGTGTCTGTACTGTTTTATTGGGTATAGTCAGTTGCATGGATGCCTGTACATATCGTTCGCCGAGTGTGTTGGTGTTTGTGCGCTGAATATCTTTTACGGTAATTGCATATCCATTCTGCTGGCTTGTGGATGGTGTAACTGTATTCTGTTCTGGTACTTCTGCATCAGGCTGTGCCGGGATAGTGGTATCGATTCCCATCAGTGTAAGCACACGCACAATCATAACACAGGCTTCTGCTCTGGTTGCTTTGTTATCTGGTCGGAAACTGCCGTCTTCATAACCGCCAACCAGTCCCAGCTCTTTTGCCAGGTACAGATAGCCTTTATCGTAGGATTTGATAGCTGCATCATCTGAAAATCCGGTAGATTCACCGGATAATGCCACAGCCGAATCGTTAAGCCACATTGCCCGAATCAGCATAATGGCAATTTCCCGACGTGTGATGTTGTAATCCGGGCCGTAGTTTGTGCCGTATTCCGATGGAACAATAATGCTGCTGTCCACCAGTGTCTGAATATCGGAAAGTGCCCAGTGTTCTGCGGTATCGTGAAAGGAATTTCCGCTTACTGTGTTCAGGCCGATACTCTGCCGCAGAATTTTGGAAAATTCGGCACGGGTAATGGTGGCATCGGGTTTGAAGGTTCCGTCTGGATATCCGCCTACCGACCCTCGTGTGATTAATTTGTTTACATCGTTGACCGACCAGTGACTGTTCAAATCTTGCAGTGTGGCTGCATGCAGCGGGGAAATGCAGACAGAACAAATAATTATACATAATACAAAAAACGAAAACATTCGTTTTAATGGTTGTTTCATAATCCAATCCCTCCAAAATTTATGGATGTTCAACATTATATAAGATGCTGATTTATAATTTTCTGATAATAGAAACAATATCATTGTACCGGATAAAATGCAATTTGGCAATGACTTTTGCAGTCGTCCTCTTATAGACGAAAAAAATATAAAAAAGTTGCTGAAAATTTATTCTTTGCTATTTTCATTTGTACGGAAAAGTGATAATATAGGAAAATATACTATGATTTATTATTTAAGGAGATGCATAAAAATGAGAAGTCATGAAGTTACAAAAGGTGTTGCCCGTGCACCACATCGTTCCTTAATGTATGCCATGGGTTATCTGCCGGAAGATTTAGAAAAACCATTAATTGGTGTGGTTTGCGCCCACAATGAAATTATTCCTGGTCATTCTCATCTGAACCAGATTGCGGAATTTGTTAAAAAAGGTGTGTTAGCTGGTGGCGGTACACCGATGGAATTTCCGGCAATCGGTATCTGTGACGGGATTGCTATGAACCACAGCGGTATGAAATATCCGCTGGCTACCCGTGAACTGATTGCGGACTCCATTGAATCGGTAAGTATGGGTCATAAATTTGACGGTTTAGTATTAATCGGCAACTGTGATAAAATTGTGCCTGGTATGTTAATGGCAGCAGCACGTCTGAATATTCCTTCTATTTATGTAAGTGGCGGTCCTATGCTGGCAGGCAGCCACAAAGGTCAGCCATCTGACCTGATTAAAGGGCCTTTTGAAATGGTTGGGCAGTGTACCAGCGGCAAAATTACCGAAGAAGAACTGGAGGAAATCGCAAGAACCTCCTGCCCGGGTTGCGGAAGCTGTGCCGGTATGTATACCGCAAACACCATGAACTGTCTGGCAGAAGTTCTGGGTATGGCTCTGCCTGGTAACGGCACCATTCCTGCTGTATATGGCGATCGCCGTGCACTGGCAAAACGTGCCGGCATGGAAATCGTAAAAATGGTAGAAAAAGATATCAAACCAAGAGATATTTTAACACTGGAATCTTTCCAGAATGCTATCGCTGCAGACATGGCAATTGGCGGTTCCAGCAATACCGTACTGCATCTGCTGGCAATTGCAAAACAGGCGCAGGTGGAATTGTCTCTGGATGAGTTTGACCGCATCAGTGGTTTTGTACCGCATATCAGTAAACTGAATCCATCTGGCAAACATCATATCCAGCAGCTGTATGCTGCCGGTGGTATGGACGGTGTGCTGAAAACCTTACTGGATGGCGGTTTGATTAACGGTAACTGCATCAATGTAACAGGTGCTACTTTAACAGAACGTCTTGCAGATGCACAGGTATTTGACAGAGAGGTTATCCGTTCTCTGGAAAATGCTCATTCTGCTACTGGCGGTATTGCAATTCTGAACGGCAATCTGGCTCCAGACGGTGCTGTTGTAAAAGCTGCCGGTGTAAAACCGGAAATGATGGTACACGAAGGCCCTGCCCGTGTATTCAACTCGGAAGAAGAAGCGTTTGCAGCAATCACAGGCAATCAGATTCATGCAGGTGATGTTGTGGTTATCCGTTATGAAGGTCCAAAAGGCGGTCCTGGTATGCGCGAAATGCTGAGCCCGACTGCAGCTATCATTGGTGCAGGTCTGGATACAGAGTGTGCATTGATTACAGACGGACGTTTCTCTGGCGGTACTGCTGGTGCTGCAATTGGTCATGTTTCTCCGGAAGCGGCAGAAGGCGGCCCGATTGCATTTATTGAAGAAGGCGATATCATTGCAATTGATATTCCAAATCGTAAACTGGAACTGAAAGTATCTGATGAAGAACTGGCGAAGAGAAAAGAAGGGTGGACACCGAAAAAAGTGGAAACCTTCCCGAACTCTTATCTGAAACGCTATGCATATCTGGTTACTTCTGCAAGTACCGGTGCAACGATGCGCGATGACTTTTAATCGACGTTCTGCCAGATAAGAAGTTGTATAATAAAAAAGAGATTATATAGAAGACAAGGGACCAGGTGGCTGTGCACCGAGTCCCTTGTTTTATAGGCTGTGATACAAGAAACACATTTCTGAAAAATAATGCAAAAAAGTAGTTGACAGAAGGGAGGAGGAAGTGATAAGATATCAAAGTCGTCAGCGAGAAGCTAACACCGAATGACAAATCTGAAAAATATTTGAAAAAAAGTGTTGACAAGAAGCTGAAGACATGGTAATATGATAAAGCTGTCGCGAGGCGATGGCGCACCCGACCAGAAAGGCGTCGGGCGAAGCTCTTTGAAAATTAAACAGTTGAATAAGCGAACAAAACCAGATGATAGAAACACACTATCGGATGAAAATCGTGATAGTGCGGACTAAAACAATTCTAGTTTTTCGGAATAACGAAAGACGCTAAGCAAGTAAGTGAA
>JAFQEO010000009.1 GCA_017399005.1 Peptococcaceae bacterium
AAATATCACATAACCATCCACCTGGCTGGAAAGTCCTTCTGTTTTTATCATACCGGACTGGGTTCGCATGGTGATTGTATCCTCCTCCACTTCAAAGGCAATTACATTCATATCATGCAGGCTGTATGGCGTATTTATATTTGCTCTAACGGTCTGATTCATGCCACTCGTCCTCTTTTTATGTTCAGGCTCTGCACAGCAGGTATCTTCTTGAATAATAGCACGGGAGTTTGCCCGCATTGCTGCGACACTCTGTGTAATCGCATTTTCTAAATCACCGAGAACCTGTTCCAGTTCTCCGGATAACGCTGCATCTGATTTTGCCATACTATCACTCCTGTCCAGGATAATAATTTTAAAATAATCAGTATAGTTTATTATACTATGTTCTGTAAAATCAGAAAAGGTATGATTAATGAAATATCGAATCTGAACATACAAAAACGGAGCAGTAACTCTGCTCCGTTAATCGCTTTGTTATCAGCCCTGCTGTTGCTGCTGTTTTGCATAGTTTACGCGTTCTTTCGCTTTCAGGAAGCGTTTGCGCAGACGCAGGAAGTGTGGTGTTACTTCCAGATATTCGTCGTCATTCAGGAATGCAATGCATTCTTCCAGAGACATATCTCTTGGTGTTTTTAAGCGTACGGTATCGTCTTTTGCAGCTGCACGTACGTTGGTCAGGTTTTTACCTTTGCATACGTTTACAGCGATATCCTGCTCACGGTTGCCTTCACCGATAATCATACCTTCGTATACATCCATACCGGCACCGATAAACAGTGTGCCTCGTTCTTCTGCAGGGAACAGGCCATATGCTGTGGTGGTACCGGTTTCAAATACCAGCAGAGCACCGGTACGACGTCCCACAATGTTACCGGAGTATGGGCGGTAGCTGTCAAACACGCTGTTCATAATGCCGTAGCCGCGTGTATCGGTTAAGAATTCTGTACGGAACCCTACCAGGCCGCGGGCAGGAATAATATATTCCAGACGGGTCTGGCCATTGAAGTTCTGCATGTTGGTCATTTCGCCTTTACGAGCACCTAGTTTTTCCATAACAGGGCCCATGTATTCTTCCGGTACATCTACGGTTAATGCTTCGTATGGTTCGCATCTTACACCGTCGATTTCTTTGATAACAACCTGTGGTTTAGATACCTGGAATTCCATACCTTCACGGCGCATGGTTTCGATTAAGATAGACAGGTGCAGTTCACCGCGGCCAGCTACTTTAAAGGTATCGGCATTGTCGGTTGGAGTTACTTTTAATGCGATATCGGTTTCCATTTCTTTAAACAGACGAGCCGCCAGTTTACGGGAAGTAACAGGATCGCCGTCTTTACCGGCAAATGGAGAGTTGTTTACCATAAAGCTCATTTCCAGG
Organism: Peptococcaceae bacterium; assembly: GCA_017399005.1. Taxonomy (GTDB): domain Bacteria; phylum Bacillota; class Peptococcia; order Peptococcales; family Peptococcaceae; genus UBA7185. Next base: position 1,385 of record JAFQEO010000009.1, read on the forward strand.
GTAGGTTCTTCGATTTTCAGGAATTCCATCGGCTCAATGTTTACGGTATCACAGATGGTTTCCCCTACATTGATTTCGCCTAAACCGGCAATTGCAACGATTTCGCCAACCGATGCGCTTTCGATTTCAAATTTTTTCAGACCCTGAAAACCAAACAGTTTGCTGATACGCGCCTGTTTAATTTTGCCTTCTCTTGTCTGCATTGCTACCATCTGACCGTTTTTCACTGTCCCGCGGTTGATTGTGCAGACTGCAATGCGACCCAGAAAGTCGTTATAGTCCATCAGGGTAATCTGTGCCTGTAACGGACCTTCCGCATCCCCTTTTGGAGATGGGATATGTTTAATAATTGCATCATACAGCGGTTTTAAATCCACTGCTTCCACTTCTAAATCAGCAGTTGCAATACCGGCAATACCGGATGCAAAGATAACCGGGAATTCCAGCTGGTCTTCATCGGCACCTAAATCGATAAACAGGTCAATTACTTCATCGATTACTTCCAGCGGACGCGCGAATTCGCGGTCCATTTTATTAATAACAACGATTGGTGTCAGTTTCTGTTCCAGCGCTTTTTTCAGTACGAAACGAGTCTGCGGCATACAGCCTTCAAATGCGTCAACAACCAGCAGAACACCATCTACCATTTTCATGATACGTTCTACTTCGCCGCCGAAATCCGCATGGCCCGGGGTATCTACAATATTGATTTTATAATCACCATAGGTAATGGCAGTATTTTTTGCTAAGATGGTAATCCCTTTTTCACGTTCCAGATCACCGGAGTCCATAACACGGTCTGCAACCTGTTCGTTTTCGCGGAAGGTACCGGACTGGCTCAGCAGTTTATCAACCAGAGTGGTTTTACCGTGGTCTACGTGGGCAATAATTGCTATATTTCTAATGTTCTCCTGTTTCATAGCAGCCTCCTAAAAATATCTCACAAAAATAGCATACAGAATATTTTAATCCTATTTCAGTAGGAATACAAGTACTTCGCCGAAAAAAATTTGTATTTTTATGGATAAATCATGTTTTGCCTTTTCCCGAAAAGGGGCATAGAAAAAAACGCACGCCTGTGTTATGCTTTTTATACAATGAATTTTACACATGACTGACAGGAGGATACTTTTATGACGCATGAAGAACACAACATCCAGTGTAATGCGCAGCCGCCAGTTGAGGAAATGCCGGCCTTTGACATGGAAGCCGTACAGCGCGACAATGCCAGACTGAATCAGGCTATTATTTTTGCCACCGAACGCCATGCGGGGCAGCTGCGCAAAGGCACAGCTCTGCCATATATTCTGCATCCGCTGGAAACGCTGCAGATTTTATCCGAAATGCAGGCTGATATGGATTTACAGATTGCCGGTGTTTTGCATGATGTGCTGGAGGACACCAATACAACTCTGGAAGAACTCATCACCCTGTTTGGCGAAGATGTGGCTTCGCTGGTGAATCATCACAGTGAGGATAAAAGCCGCAGCTGGGCAGAACGGAAAACCACAGCGGTTCTTGCAGTAAAACAGGCCGACGAGCGTATAAAAATGCTGATTTTAGCCGATAAACTGTCGAATCTGCGTGCAATCTCCCGTGATTATGCCGCCCTGGGCGACGCTCTCTGGGAACGGTTCAACGCTCCAAAAGAAAAGCAGGCATGGTATTACAACGGTATTCTGGATGCGTTATCCGACCTGCAGCAGTATACCGAAACAGCACAAGCTTATCGGGAACTGACAGAACACTATAAAGATGCCTTTGTAATTTATAAAATCACACCGGATTATGAAAAGCTGTATCAGGCAAACACCTTTGGCGAAGCTTATTGTTTAACAAAGGGCAATCCTCAGTGGATGCCGGTAAATTATCGCTTCCGCAACAACGATATTCCTCTTACCCGTAAGGAAGCAGAAACGCTGGAAGATAAATGGTATGATATCTTCCTGAACGCAGTAGAAGCCGATTTGCAAGATAGAACCTACCCGCTGTTTACCAGTGCCAGCCAGCAATTTTCCATTGTGCTGGAACAGTATCAGCTGACATTCCGGAGCGGCCAGAGCCGCACCACCCTGAATGAAGACGACACCTATGCCTTTCTCAGCCAGCTGCGCATGATGCACGGCATCCATGCACCGCTGGGGCAGATTCTGCTGCAAACCTTTGGCAACGAAAACGGCGAGACTGTTTTCCGGATGATGTGTAATCAGATCGGGATTATTTAAAATATAATTATACAGAAGCATTATATAGAAGCAGAAAAAGGTGCCGGTATCCAGCCAGCACCTTTTTCAATATATCTTTATTTTCTGCTCAGTCGCTTACGGGTTTCCTCCACAGATTCGCCCTCGCGGGAGAAAAATGTCTTGAGATAGAGATCTGTAATATTCTGTAAACCATGAGCTGCACCATCTTTAATTTTCTGGTAGGCATCCTCGTGAGGGTGCTCTTTACTTGTTTCGGTAACATCGCAGCCGTCAATCAGACCCTCCGCAATCATCCACTGAACTTCATCATGAATGGTTTCCTCATAGGAACGAGTGGTGTAGCCCAGTTCAGTTCTTGCTTTCGTACAGTCGAATTCATTATTCCGAGCCAGATTGTAAACAGAGAAGGTTGTCATGAGAGGCATTTTGCCGTTCTTTTCCGCCTGTTTTTCCAGACCGGCAGCAATTTTGTCGGCCAGCTCCAGAGGCAGGTAAAATTTAATTTTTCTGGCATTGCACTCTGCATGAAGCATATCACACATTTCCTTCAGAGTGACAGTTTTGTTTGCCAGAATATAACATTCACCAATGCGTCCTTTGTCCACGGCAGCGATAGTACCGGCAGCCAGGTCACGAACATCACAAAGATTGAAGCTGCCCTGCATACCCATAGGCATCTCACCTTTGATAATCTGGAGCAATGTGTTAGTTGTCTCGCCAATGGCATGATCATTTGGTCCCAGAATACCGGAAGGAAGAACAACACAAGCTCTCAGTCCCATAACCTGAACAGCATCCAGCACCATCTGAGTTGCAGCAGCTTTACTCTGAGAATAAGCACCTACCACCTTTTTGGTATCACATGGCATGAATCTGGAAACTTCAGTGATAGGAGTACCGTGAGGCAATTCAGGAATAGCACCGGTAGACGAAACATAAACCATCTTTTCACATTCAGGATGATTCAGAACTTTGCTGATAATATTCCGGGTGCCTCCCACATTGACATCCATCAGTTTCTCAGAGTAGTTGGGATTCACAGTAACCATGGAGGCGCAGTGGATTACCACGGAAGTGCAACCTTCAGGAACAGCAAAAAACTGCTCCAGAGAGGCAATATCCGTCAAATCTCCCAGAACCACTTCTACCTGTTCAGGAATGAACTTTACAGACTTGTCATTAGGCAGTACCAGAGCGCGAACCCTGCATCCCTGTTCTAAAAGCTGCATACAGATATTGGTACCCAGAAAACCGGCAGCACCGGTCAGCAGATAATAGCGATTGTTATTCATATTTCACATCTCAACCTTTCATATGATTTCAGATTATAGACATATTTTAAAACGGAGAGTTTTCTGAAATGCTTACGAAATGTTTGAGAAATGTTAAAATGCACCTGGAATTTTATATTTACATATACGTTACAATCCCCCCGGTTCGCAAAGCCTGGCAAAATGGTATTTGAAATGCCTGTCGTTTTGAATTGTCTTTTCTGCACAAATGGTTTATACTTATTAATTGAAAATACTTCCGGAAAGGGTTATCGCATTATGAAAAAAGATTTTGATTTCTGGTGGCGGCTGGTTCGTCCGCATACGCTGACGGCTTCGCTGGTACCGGTGCTGGTGGGCAGTATCTGGGCATTTTCCTGCACACATACACTGCACATCGGGCTGTTTCTGGCTATGCTGATTGCCAGTTGCGCTATTCAGATTGCCACCAATTTATTTAATGAATATTATGACTATGTACGCGGTCTGGACACAAAAGATTCCGTAGGGATTGGCGGTACGATTGTACATGACGGTGCTTCTCCGAAGTTTGTGCTGAATCTTGCACTGGGCTTGTACGGCCTAGCTGCGCTGCTGGGTATTTACATCTGCTACAATAGCAGCTGGTATCTGCTGTTCATCGGTGCATTCTGCATGTTAATCGGTTATTTATACACCGGCGGTCCGTTCCCGATTTCCTCGTCTCCCTTTGGAGAACTGTTTGCAGGCGGTTTTTTAGGCACCGGTGTTATCTGTATCTCGTACTTTATTCAGACCGGTTCTATTACATGGCACACGGTTGCAATCTCGGTTCCGGTTCTGGTACTAATCGGGCTGATTCTCACCGGCAACAATATTCGTGACCGTGTAGGCGATGCTGCAAATGGCCGTCGCACGCTGGTGATTCTGCTGGGGCATAAACGCTCGGTGCAGTTTCTGAACATCATGTTTGCGTTTTGCTATGCGTGGATTGCGGGGCTGATTCTGTTTGGAGGCCACAGTGTATGGCTGCTGGCTACATTTTTAAGTATCCCGACTGCACGAAAAGCAGTGGAAAAATTCCGTCCAGAAGGACAGACACCGCAGCAGATGATGGCTGCTATGGTTCTGATTCCAAAAACCAACACCCAGTTTGGTCTGGCACTGGCACTAGGGCTTCTGTTGGAAAGTTTTTTTGTAATGTTTTAAACCGTTTTTCGCCAACATCTTTAACTGCAAAAAACAGAAAAGCTGTATCAGCAGAATTGTTTCTGCCGATACAGCTTTATTTTTTATTATTTAGTTTCTGCCACAATTGTTCGCAGTCTGTTCAGCCGCCAGCAGACAGAAAACGCATTCTGAACTGTTTCTGCTGTACTCTGCAGGCTTCTTCCTCTCCAGAAAATATGACCAGTGCGCGCTGAATTTTTAACACATTATCTGGGGAATCCAGAGTTTCCAGTTTAATTACACATCCATCTGTCAGGTATCCGCCATCCGCTTCTCGTGAAAGGCACAGTTCATCTTCCAGATAAGCAATAATTCTGCACCGGTCTATACCGCTATTAATCTGTAAAACTGCCATCAGCCCTGTGTATAGCGGGACAGGAACTGTTTGGTACGTTCCTCCTGCGGATTGTCAATTACCTGCTTTGCATCACCCTGTTCTACCACAATGCCGCCATCCATAAAGATAATCTGATCGGCTACATCGCGAGCAAAGGACATTTCATGGGTAACGATAACCATTGTGGTTTTATTTTCAGCCAGGCTGCGAATAACTTTTAGCACTTCGCCGGTTAATTCCGGGTCCAGAGCGGAAGTAGGTTCATCGAAACACAGAATATCCGGCTTTAATGCCAGCGCACGAGCAATGGCCACACGCTGCTGCTGCCCGCCGGACAGCTGATGCGGATAATGGTCCATACGATCTGCCAGCCCCATCTGCGCCAGCAGAGCTTTGCCGTGCTCCTCGATTTCTGCATAAATCTGTTTTTTGTTCTGTTTGAAATCCGGACGTTCTTTTGCCAGCAGCTGTTCTGCCAGCATTACGTTTTCCAGTGCAGTATACTGTGGAAACAGATTAAACGACTGGAATACCATTCCGAAATGCAGACGTTTTCTGCGTAAATCTTTTTCGTTGTCACTGGCAGGCAGCGATGCATCAAAAATCACTTTATCGTGCACCGAAATTGTGCCGTGGTCCGGTGTTTCTAAAAAGTTCAGACATCTCAGCAGAGTGGTCTTCCCCGAACCGGAAGAACCGATAATTGCCAGCGTATTGCCGGCATCCAGCGAGAAACTGACATCTTTCAGCACTTTTGTATTGCCGAAATGTTTTTCAATATTTTTGACTTCCAGAATTGCCATAACGGTTTCTCCCCTCGCTTCTTATCTGAAATAGCTCAGTTTACGTTCAATAAAATTGAACAGAATTGTTAAAATCCCTACAAACAGCAGATAGAATACAGCTGTATAGAACAAAGGCCAGATAATCCCTGCCGCCTTAATGTAGGCATAACCTGCATGAGTCAGTTCCACAACGCCGATTACACGAGCCAGAGAAGTATCTTTCACCAGTGTAATAATTTCGTTAGACATTGGCGGTACAACACGCTTAATCATCTGAAGCAGTGTAATTTTAAAGAAAATCTGACTTTTGGTCATCCCCAGTACTTCACCGGCTTCCCGCTGCCCGGCAGGAACACCTTCAATACCACCGCGGAAAATTACAGAGAAATAGCAGGCATAGTTCAGGCTGAACGCTACAATAGTAGCCAGCATACGACCATCAGTACCGCTGCCCCAGATATTGTTGTGCAGCAGAATCCCCGGAATATAGAATACTACAAACAGCTGCAGCATCAACGGTGTTCCGCGGAATACCCATACAATTAAATCAATGAGGTATTTTAACGGCTTGATTTTGCTCATAGAGCCAAAGGATAGCAGCAGTCCAAGCGGAATAGCAAAAACCAGTGTACATGCAAAAATCTTAAACGTGTCAACCAGTGCAAGCAGCAACGACTGATTAACTGACCAGAACATTTCAGGCATAATATGTCTCCTTTTATCTTTTTTGGATTCATAGTTTTATTGCAAAGTCAAAATCTCAATAGTTACACTCTCAATATGTTTTTCTTTATCATCGGCAGATTTGCCGCAACTATGTATAGATTTCCCGTAAACCCGAAACAAAGCAGAGGAGCGGAGTCCTCTGCTATTGTTCCAGTAGTGAGTTTATAGTTTTTGAATAATCAGATTATTCAGCAGCAGGCAGAACGATTACCTGTGCGTTGTTGCAGTATGGGTTGGTGCAGTTCATTGCTTCCAGTACGGATTCGTTTAATGTCATACCATTCCATACAACGTCGATTGCTTTGGAATCCAGTTCCATGATTTTTGCATCCCATTCGATTACTACGAATTCACATGCAACGCCCAGTTTTTCAGCAACTAAACGAGCCATGTCAGCGTCAAAACCAATCCATTCGCCGTTTTCATCTTTGTAATCCATTGGAGCAAATTCAGTGATACCAACAACCAGAGTACCTTTATCCTGAATGTAAGCTACATCGCTGTCAGCTTCAGAAGCAGCAAATGCGCTTTCAGGCTGTTCTACCAGAGAAGCCTGTACGCCGTATTTTTCAGCAACAGCAACCAGAGTACCGTCTTCCTGTGCTTCGTACATTACCTGGTTGATGAAGCTTGTCAGGTCGGAACCAACACGGCAGCCAGCGCCGTATTTTTCTTCAGTCAGCTGATCGCCCAGTTCCATGTCAGGGTAGCTTGTGCCTTCGCCAATCATAGCACCAGCCATCAGTAAGTCGATAATAGCAGCATCGGATGTACCTGCAGCAACTTCCATCAGAGCATCGCCCTGGGAGTTAACTGCATTGTATTCCAGGCCCAGTTCTTTTGCAGCAGCTTCACCAGCGGAACCCAGTTCTACAGCGTATACCATAGCGGTTTCTTCACCAGCTGGTTCCTGTGCCTGTTCGCCGGAACCGCCGCAACCTGTCAGTGCCATACCTGCAACCAGTGCTGCAGCTAAAACTTTCATAAATTTCTTTTTCATGTTTGTCTCCCCCAAATCATTTATCGAGATAATAACTTCTGTTCAGAATCATTTCTGAATCTTTTAGTATTTTATCACGCTAAAGCGCAAAAGTAAAGATGTATTTTCAGAGATTTTTAAAATTTGTATTTCTGATACTCGTGAGTAATTTCCTCAGAAAAAAGAAAGCAGAACCAATTGTTTGCTCGGCGACTTTTCCTCAATGTTTTAGACATTTTCTTCGATCGTACAGCTTTGCCAGACTTCGTCTGTCACGCCGTGTACAATCTCGAAAATCTCTACTCCGCTTCGGAATACGTTCGCTCGCAAATCAATTGTTCTGCTTTCTGATATTTACGCTTCTATTTACTCTTCAATCTCTGGAATCACCGAGGCAATACGGGCTTCTACCCACTGATGCAGTTCTTCCATGCCCTGACCGGTTTCAGCGGAGAAGGCAAGAATCTGCTGGCTCTTATCAGCTTTTAACCCTTCACGCACCTGTTTGATGTGTTTCAGCCACTGTCCTTTGGAGATTTTATCGCATTTTGTAGCAACCACCAGCACATCTTTGTGCATGTGCATCAGCCATTCATACATATTGATATCGTCTTTGCTCGGCGGATGACGTAAATCCACCAGCTGAATCACACCGCACAGATTTTCCCGCTTTGTTAAATAAGCATCGATAAATTTAGCCCATTTGTCTTTTTCCGCCTGCCTTACCTGTGCAAAGCCATAACCCGGCAGGTCAACAAAATAAAAAGCATCATTGTTGACTCTATAATAGTTCAATGTCTGGGTTTTCCCCGGTTTGCTGCTGGTACGAGCCAGATTTTTGCGGTTTACAAATTTATTTACCATCGACGATTTGCCCACATTGCTTCGCCCTGCCAGTGCAATTTCCGGTAACCCATCGGTCGGATACTGTTTAGGCCCTACCGCACTGATGACAAATTCTGCATTTTTAATAATCATATACTATGCCTCCACTAAGGCTAATTCTAACACCTGCTGCAGCGTCTGTACCGGATAGAATTCCAGTTCTTTCAGGATATCTGCTGGAATTTCCTCGGTGTCTTTCTTGTTTTCCACAGGCAGGATAATTTTTGTGCAGCCGGCACGATGAGCCGCCAGCACTTTTTCACGGATACCGCCAACCGGCAGCACTTTACCGCGCAGCGTTAATTCACCTGTCATAGCAAATTCTTTACGCACAGCCCGTTTTGTCAGCGCAGAAATCACAGCTGTCGCCATAGAAATCCCGGCTGATGGACCATCTTTTGGAGTAGCACCTTCCGGAATATGAATATGAATACTGTTTTTTTCAAAGAATTCCGGTTCAATACCCAGTTCGTCTCCGATACTGCGGATATAGCTGAGACCAAGACGAGCCGATTCTTTCATAACATCGCCCATCTGACCAGTCAGCAGCAGCTCGCTTTTGCCTGGGAAGGTATTTACTTCGATATTCAGTGTTTCACCGCCAACAGAAGTCCATGCCATACCAGTAACTTTGCCGACTTCATCCTGCAGTTCCTCCAGATTGCGCAGATATTTAGCCTTGCCCAGATACCGCTCCAGATTATGCAGGTCGATACGCACCCGTTTTTTGTCTTTTTCCAGTACTTCACGAGCCGCTTTGCGGCAGATTGCCGCCAGCTGACGTTCCAGATTACGCACACCCGCCTCTCTGGTATAATCGCGGATAATATGCAGCATGGTGTTGGAAGAAATGTAAACCTGCTTTTCTTTCAGCCCGTGTTCTTTCAGCTGTTTCGGTAATAGATAACGCTGTGCTATCTGCACTTTTTCATCCTCGATATAACTTGCCACCTCGATAATTTCCATACGGTCCAGAAGCGGCTGGGAAATATTCTGCAGTGAGTTGGCAGTGGTGATAAACAGTACTTTAGATAAATCAAACGGCAGTTCAATAAAATGATCACTGAAGGTATTGTTCTGCGCAGGATCCAGAACTTCCAGCAGTGCGGAAGAAGGATCGCCACGGAAATCCGTTGTCATTTTATCGATTTCATCCATCAGGAATACCGGATTGGCTGTGCCGGCCTCCATCATGCCGCGGATAATACGGCCAGGCATAGCGCCAACATAGGTACGGCGATGACCACGGATTTCTGCCTCGTCACGCACCCCACCCAGCGAAATACGCACATATTCACGGTTCAGCGCTTCTGCAATAGAACGTGCCAGTGAGGTTTTCCCCACACCCGGAGGCCCCACCAGACAGAGAATCGAACCTTTGTTGTCGTTGCGCAGCTGACGAACTGCCAGCGATTCCAGAATACGTTCTTTTACTTTCTCCAGCCCGTAGTGGTCACGGTCCAGAACTTTGCCTGCATGTTTAATATCCAGACAGTCTTCACTGTATTTGTTCCATGGTAAATCCAGCACAGTTTCCACATAGTTGCGCAGTACCGAATATTCCGGCGACATATTGCTGACTTTCAGCAGCTGATTAATCTGTTTTTCGATTTTTTCACGGATTTCATCAGATACATTCAGCGCGTCCAGTTTTTCTTTAAATGCCTGTACTTCTTCTGAACGGCTTTCGCCTTCGCCCAGTTCATCGCTGATTACTTTCATTTTTTCGCGCAGATAATATTCTTTCTGACTCTTATCCACCTGCGCTTTTACTTTTTCGCCCAGTTCACGCTCCAGTTCCGCAAAGCTGGTTTCCCTGATAATCAGTTCCAGCATCATATCGATGCGTTTTTCCACATCCCGTTCTGCCAGCAGCGCATAACGTTCTTCCAGCTTCACATTCAGATAGTTACACATCATATTCAACTGACGAATCAGCGGATCGGCATTCATAATCTGCCCCAGCTGTTCTGCCCCAATACGGCTGCTGCGTTTCAGATACCCTTCAAACTGGTGGCGCAGAGCACGGATTTTTACTTCCAGCTCGTCCGCATCATACTGAGCTTCCGGAACTTCCTCATAAGTTGCAGTAATCCGTTCCTCGGTAATATGGTATTCATTTATTTTTACCGGACGCAGCGATGTTACCAGTACACGCAGCCCTTCGTTAGGAAGTGTAATGGTGCGTTTTACCTTTGCAACCACCCCGTACTCATACAAATTATCGGCAGAAGGCATATCTGTCTCTGCACTTTTCTGAAATGCCAGCAGTACCTCTTTATTTTCCCGGGCACTTTCCTGTGCCGCATTTACAGAAAATTTGCGTCCTAAATCCAGCGGACTTTCCGTATGTGGAAATACAATCATCCCGCGCAGCGGAATAACAAGCATTTCTGGTTCCTGCTCCTCTGCCGCATCCGCTTCTTCCGTGATTTCTGTCTGCAGAATTTCTTCCAGCTGCTCTTCCGGCAGCATTGTTTCAAGTTCCTGATTGAATTCTTCTGTCATATGCTAACCCTCTTCACTTTCATCTAGTCATGTAGATATCAGTTTAACGATTTTTTGCAGATTTTTCAACCGAAAAGAATATTTTTTCTGAATTTTCAGCTGTTTTTTGCACAAAATCATCAAATCTGAACTGATTTTCGTATTTTATTTCACCTTGAGAACTGCAAAACCCTTTTTCCGTGACAAATGTTATAGAAACTGTTATACTGGGTATACATTCTACAACTAACGCAACCGACATCACCGTTTTCCAGGGAGGGATTTATATGAACGAACGCAATTACAAAACCATCGCCATTGTTCTTGCAATTATGCTGATTTTCAACAGCTGGCAGATATTCCAGATAAAACAGGAGCTGGCTGATTTAACTTACGACTATAACCACACGCTAAACAGCATAAAATACGATATTGGTATCATTGAAAATATCTCTGAACACCAGTACAGTCGCGTTGAATCACTTCTGACTGAACAGGCAAGTCTGTTCTCAAAAACTGATGTCACTATGAAATTGGCTGGAAACCAGATAGCTGTTACTATGAACGCTGTTCCTAAAGAATTACAGAACGATGAAACTTTAATCGCCCGCATTACCGCCAATGGAATAATATACAACCAGCCTGCAGATAAAAACGGCAGCGCAACTTTACTGGTTGAACCTGCTGAAATTATGCAGCCATCGTTTGTAATTCAGTCATCATCAGGGATTCGTCAGGAAGTATTATCGGAAATTTCTCTTTGGAGTTATATTACCAGTTATGTACAAACAAGCTGGGACCACCAACAGGAAGCAACCGAACGTAAGTTAATCCTAGATTTATATCTGGAAGATATGGCTGAACAGCCATTTACAGCTGATGAAATCGCAGAAGCTAAATGCATTGTTATAGATGTTCATAGCAACGGAACACCAGAAGCAGCCGTTCCAGAATCGGCTGCCGTCCGTATCGATAAGCCAGACCAGTTTTCAAATTTTTCTCAAATTCCACAAGGTGATGAAATCATTGCAGTGAAACAGACTGATTCCACTGCTGATACAGTTCATTATCAGGCAGATTTCTCCGAATATTATCAGCATTATCAGTCACACGGTAGTATTTCGTATCAGGTTCACTTTATACTGACTACTAAGGACGGAATTGTTTTCACGTCAAAGCTCAATCCAGTTGCAGAGTTTAACTCATACAGCGGAAGTAGAACCGCTGGCAGAGAGCAGCTGTTTCCAGTTTTTTAATAAATATAATATCAAAAAGACTGCGTCTGCATTTTACACAGGCTGATGTGTAATAACAGGCACAGTCTTTTTTCTGTTTCTCACCAATTTTTTCAGATTATCGCCAGCTTTATCACTTCTTCCAGTTCATCCACCGGAATTACCTCAACCTCTTTCACGTGCGAGAAGGAATCCTGCCAGTTCTGTTTTGGAATCAGCACCCGTTTTAATCCGGCCTGACGAGCCGCTTCTATTTTGGCCGGGGTACCTCCCACCGGCAGAACTTTACCGCGAATAGACACCTCCCCGGTCATTGCCAGCCGGTTATCCACTGGTTTTCTGCTGATAGCCGAATAAACCGCAGCTGCAATAGTAATCCCTGCTGATGGACCGTCAATTGGTGTTCCTCCCGGAAAATTCACATGGATATGATACTGCTCCACATCCATCTGCATAATAGTTTTTAATGCAGTGCACACATTTTCCACCGAACACCTCGCCATACTTTTGCGCCGGATTTTCTGACCGTTTCCACCCGACAGTTCTTCCTCCTCCACAATACCGGTCACATTAATGCTTCCCTTTTCAGCACCAGCCAGACTTACGGCCACTTCCACAGCACTTACCACGCCCATATTTGGCCCGCATACCGCCAGACCATTTACAAGCCCGGTTTCCGGTTTTTCTGCAATGCGGTTGTGCGGTCTCGGGGTATAATGGCAGCTGTTGATGACCCATTCAATATCCTCCCGGCTGATTTCCTGCCGGTTTTCGGCAATGGCCATTCCGGCTGCAATCTGCACCATATTAACAGCCTCTCGCCCGTTGGTTGCATAATCACTAATCAACTCCACAGCACGACAGGCAATGGGCAGTTCCATTCGTTTTGCTGCCCGCTCTGCCACGGAGATAATCTCCTCTGGCAGCAAACTGCGAAAATAAATTTCCAGACAGCGGGAACGGATAGCTGCCGGAATCTCGTTGGGTTGTCGTGTTGTCGCTGCAATCAGCCGGAAATCTGCCGGTAACCCGTTAGCAAAAATATCGTGAATGTGTCCTGGAATTTTTTCATTATCCTCACTGTAATAAACGCTTTCCAGCAGAACTTTACGGTCCTCCAGCACTTTCAGCAGTTTGTTCATCTGCATGGGATGCAGCTCTCCGATTTCATCAATGTACAGCACTCCACCGTGCGCTTTGGTCACAGCACCGGGTTTTGGCTGCGGAATTCCGGCAACCCCCATGGAACCAGCCCCCTGATAAATAGGGTCGTGTACCGAACCAATCAGCGGGTCGGCAATGCCTCTCTCATCAAAACGAGAGGTAGCACCATCCACCTCTACAAAAGCGGCATCAGCCAGAAAAGGGCTATCGGGCATCCGTTTTGCCTCTTCCAGCACCAGACGGGCCACGGTGGTTTTTCCCACACCGGGAGGACCGTAGATAATCACATGCTGCGGATTAGGACCGCACATTGCCGCACGCAACGCTTTTATTCCTTCCTCCTGCCCGATTACATCGGCAAAAGAATCAGGCCTTGTGCGTGCTGTCAGCGGCTCTGTCAAATGGATTTTCCGCATCTCGTTCAGTTTGTCCCGTTCTTTCTGCGTATTAAACGTAATCTTATTTTTGTTTTCCTTCTGGCTGCGAATCAGACTGATAAAATAAATTCCGATAATCAGCGTAAAAATAATCTGCACCACACCAAATATCGTCCACATTTGTTCATTCATTCTGAAATCCTCCCAAATAAAAAACCGACATACCAAATAGCAAAGCTTCGCTACTAGTATGTCGGTTATAAGAGGTTTTATGAGTTGAAAAACTCAATCAATGCTACATTCAGCTTTTTCATTTTTCACGATACCCCCATCAAAAACTGCTGATGGACGATAAATATTATTTATACTACAATTTAGGCAAGAAGTTGTTCAGCTTTTAAAACTAATTAGAAAAGAGGCGTTTACCATGGACAAACAAAACTATATTGATTCTCTGAATTCTCCGCGTTTTTCGGGTATCAAAACCTTTATGCGTCTACCGCATACAACAGACTTAACCAATGTAGACTTTGCAGTTGTTGGTATTCCATTTGATACCGGTTGTTCTTTTGCAACCGGCAGCCGTTTCGGGCCACAAAGTATCCGGGAAGCATCTACCATTTTAAAACCATATAATCCCATTCTAAAAGTAGATGTTTTTCAATATTGTAAAGGGATTGACTACGGTGATGTGTTAGTTATCCCAGGCTATATTGAAGATACTTATACTGCAATCGAACAGGGGTTACAACCAATTGTGGATGCCGGTGCTATCCCAGTCTGTTTAGGTGGCGACCATTCTATCACACTCGCAGAGCTAAGAGCTGTTGTAAAAAAACATGGCCCTGTCGCTCTTATCCATTTTGATTCCCACAGTGATACCGGCGATTTGTATTTCGGTCGACCTTATAACCACGGTACAACCTTCCGTCGAGCTATGGAAGAAGGTTTGATTCTTCCAAATCACATTCTTCAGATTGGTCTACGTGGCCCGCTATATAGTCCGGAGCAGTTTGACTATGCACAGTCACACGGATTTGAACAATTAACCAACTGGGATATCCGCGAAATGGGCTTTGAAAAAGTCATTGAAAAAATACAGGAAAAAACAGCTGGGTGTCCTGTTTTCGTCACATTTGATATCGATTTTTTAGATGCAGCCTATGCCCCTGGTACTGGCACTCCTGAAATTTGCGGTTTCAACACATTTGAAGCACAGTTTCTGATGCTGAAAGGCTTACAAGGTACAAATATTATTGGTATTGACTTAGTCGAAGTTCTTCCAGCAGCGGACTCACCAGGGATGATTACAAGCTATGCGGCTGCCGGAATCCTGTTTGATTTTCTGTCATTGATTGCAGATAGAAAACGCAATTTATGACTCTTACACCCATTATTCATATTTTAGGAGGCGAATACTATGGGAACAATTGATTTTATTATTATTTTCATTTATCTTGTCGGAATGATTTTTGCAGGTTTTGTTGGCATGAAAAAAGCAAAAAATACAGACGACTATCTAATTTCCGGGCGTTCACTTTCCCTTCCGATTTTCGTCTGCTGTATCGCCACTGTAGTAATCGGCGGTGGGGCAACTTTCGGTCAAGCAACACAAGGTTACAACAACGGTATTTCCGGTATGTGGATGGTTACCATGTTCGGCCTTGGTGTACTGGCACTCGGTTTTCTGTTATCCTCTAAATTATCTAATCTGCGTATTTTGACAATTGGTGAAATGTTAAAATTGCGTTATGATGATAAAGCACAATGGATTAGTTCGATTATTTCTGCATTTTATACAATCATGGTTGCTGTTACCAACACAATCGCTCTGGGTGCCTGTGTGCAGACTATTTTTGGCTGGTCATTGCCTGTTTCTATTCTTTTTGTATCGGGCATCTGTATTCTTTACACTTTGCTAGGTGGTATGATTTCGATTAACATTACAGATGTTGTTCAGTTTATTTTAATGACTATTGCTATCTTCTTCGTTCTCATCCCAAGCGGTCTGGCTAAAGTTGGTGGGTTCAGCGGTCTGCAAGCCACTTTACCGGAAAGTTATTTTGATCCATTCGCAGTCGGCGGCATGAGAATATTCTCTTGGTTTGTACTGTTCACTCTAGGACTTATGATTGGTCAGGATATCTGGCAACGCGTTTTCACCGCTAAAAGTAACAAAGTAGCAAAACAAGGGACTATTATTGGCGGTATTTATGTCATCTTCTGGGCTGGTGCTATGACACTTGCCGGTATGCTGGCTATGGCTCTGCTACCTGATATCAATCCGCAAAATGCCTTATCCGAAATCACAGTTGCAGTTGCGCCACATGGTTTCATCGGTCTGGTATTTGCCGGTATCATGTCTGCTTTCATGTCCACCATTTCCGGTACTGTTATCGCTTCTTCAACTTTAATTATCAACGATATTCTGAAACTAAACGGTGATTCGCTGAAACACTCTCGTATCACTGTAATTGTGATTGGCGTTTCTGTCATGGTAATAGCTATTGTAATCGGTAATGTACTGACCGCCCTGGATATTGCCTACGCAATTTTATCCGGTAGTATTACGATTCCGGTTATGGCCGCCTTCTTCTGGAAACGAGCAAATTGGCAAGGTGCTCTTGCTTCTATGGCAGCAAGTTCTATTGTAATTCTTGCAACAATGGTAATTTTCGGAACATCTTCCCCATTCCCGATTTTAATCGGTATCGCTGTATCGTTCGTTACTTTAATAGTTGTAAGCCTGCTGACTACTCCGACGCCGGATAAGCAGATGGAGCTCTGGGAACAGAAACTGGTTGATAATAAACCTTCCAACTTCTAATCTGCAAATCTATTGCTGGTTTTTTACAAGTACATGGCTGTAAAAGTCCTTTTATGGTAAACTTTACTCATAAAAGGACTTTTACCGATTTATCTGGAAAGGCAGTGATTGTTATGAAATTAGAGCAGCTTTATTATTTAACAGAAGCCATTAAATTTGGTTCTATATCCATTGCTGCACGTGAAAACTATGTACCCCAGTCAACTGTCAGTACCTCTATTACCCGTCTGGAAAAAGAACTGGAAACCTCACTGTTAAAACGTACCAACAAAGGAATCTTTGCCACCGAAGCTGGACAGGAAATCGCAGAAAAAAGTAAACAGATCTTCTCTTTACTCGACGAAATTCGCTCTTCTGCATGCAATACAGAAAACCGATTTTCCCTCAACATTGTTGCGATGCCATCTCTCGTAGATACGGTACTCGCTGATGTTTTTATCGAAATCGAACAAAATAATCACCCTCTGATGGTGAATGTCGTGACCGATGAACCAAATGTCATTTTACAAAATGTGCAACTTGGTCTTTCTGATTTAGGAATTATTTTTGATAATCAACCGTTTCATTATCCAGATTTAACCTATGAACCGTTATTTATTGATTCTTATTGCTTGTTTGTGGGAAAAAACTCGCCATACTATGCGCGAGATTCCATTTCTATCAATGAGGCACTCTCTTGCCATCATATTGCCTATAAAACGGAATATGAACGGGAAACCAATCTGTTGACACGTATGATCAGTCCTTACGGAAAGCCGGACATCGCATTACGTGTTGACAATACAGAATCCATGCGCAGAATCATTGCTAAAAGTCAGTACGTCGCTTTTTTTCCTCATTTCACCACATACCATGACGCATATATCGAATCTGAAAAAATCAAGGCTCTTCCAATTCATGATGCCAATCTAACTCTTTATATTGGCTATATCGAAAGCCGTAATTTCAGAGATTTACAGGGAAATCAAATATTTTTGAAGCTTTTGCAAAAAATCGTAGATGAAAATAATTATAGGCAAATCAAACAATAAATCTAAAAAAGGAGAGACCACACAACAATGAGGCTCTCTCCTTTTCCTGTTTACTATCCCGTTTATCCAATTGCCAGCAGAATACCGCTGATAAATATAATGCCATATATAAATTTCTGCATCTGTGGCAGGCTGATTCGTTTCAGCACCGCATGACCCGCTACAAATCCCAGCAGAACAAACACAACGGCTGCTGCGGCCATTTGTACACTGACCAGCGTAATAATTCCGCTCTGAATACGGAATATTACATCAAAAAGAACGCAAATCAGGAAAAACATCTGCATACTGCCCATATAGGTTTCTTTGCTGCTGGTAATGGCAAGAAAATAAAATGCCATAATCGGCGCCATACCAAACAGTCCTCCCAGAAGCCCTCCGGCTACGCCCCATAAAATGCTATTCAACACTGTTGGCCGAATGTTGAGCTCTCTGGCTCCGGAAATCATATAACCGGCCCAGACTGCAAGCAGGACACCAAGTACACGCCCCCAGATGTTGGCATCCGGTGTCATGACCAGAATCTGCACACCAATTTTAGTGGCAATAATATAACTAACCGTTACAGCCGGCAGCAGTTTCCACTGAACGTGCGCACGATAGGTCCATGCATTCACGCCGACTACAATCACTGCCAGCAGTGATACCAGCCCTACCGCCTGAATATAATCAATAAAATGCGGCAGAACACCAAGCAGAATCACTGCAAAAGCAAAGCCGCTGACACCTTGTATAAAAGCGGCAGCAAAAGCTGTCAGTGCCAGTATCACATAAAACTCCATTCTGTTCCCTTCTCTCCTGCCAGCCTATTTCCACTTGCACAATATATTCTCCAGCAAATCCACAATCCAGTACAGAACCAGCCCCAGCAGTGCCAGACCGATAATACCTGCATACATGGCAGGATATTCACGGGTTTCCATACCGTCTAAAATAAAATATCCCAACCCGTCAAACGAAGCAAAGGTTTCTGCAAAAAACAGAATGGCAATGGCTGTGCCTAATGTGATACGCAGCGAGGTTAAAATCTGCGGCAGACAGCTTGGCAGAATCAGATGGCAGAATGTCTGCCACGGTGTGGCATTCAGTGAACGCATAGACTGCAGACTTGCTTTTGGAATACTACTGGCCGCATCGCGGGTAACCACCACAATCTGAAAAAATACAACCAGAGCAATCAGAAAAATTTTCGGCCAGTTGCCCAGACCCATCAGCACAACAATAATCGGTAAAAATACTACTTTCGGCAACGGATACAATAAATACACCACTGGATTCAGCAATCTTCCCAGCCATTCCACACGCCCCATGGCCAGTCCCAGCGGCACAGCCAGAACCATTGCCAGAAGGATACTGGCGAGTATACGGAATGTGCTGATTAAAAAATGCTGCCCCATATCGCCGTAAATTAAAAATTCAAAAAAGGCTGCAAACGATGCGCCAGGTGTTGGCAAAAATGGTTTATTTAACGCCACACTCCCCAGCTGCCAAAGCGCCAGAACCATTACAAAGCCAATCAGGCCATTTAAAATTTTACTCTTCATGATGACCTCCGATCCAGCTGCGCAGCTGATTGCAGTGCTGATAAAACTCTTCAGTCACACGGTAGGATGGCTGACCGCTATGTGCATTTTCCACCACACGACGCAGTTTTCCGCTGTTATCAGAAAAGACAGCAATCTTCTGCCCCAGAAAAATTGCCTCCTCAATGTTATGAGTTACCATCACCAGAGTCAGATTCTGCTGTTCACATAATTCTAAAACAATATTCTGCATGGTTTCCCGAGTCAGTGCATCCAGTGCAGAAAATGGCTCGTCCATCAACAGAACCTTGGGCTGAGCAATCAGTGCACGGGCAATAGCAATTCGCTGCCGCTGGCCGCCAGAAAGCTGTGCCGGAAATTTTTTTGCATGCTCCTCCAGCTGCAACTGTTTTAAAAGTTCTGCTGTACGCTGTTTTATTTCCACTTTCGACTTTTTCTGCAAAACCAGTGGAAGCGCCACATTCTGCTCCACCGTCTTCCATGGAAATAATCCGTATTCCTGCAGAATCACACTGATTTCCCCGTGCGGTTTCTGCAAAGACTGGTTCTGATACAGTACATCGCCAGAAACCGGTTTCTGCAAACCGGCAAGCAAATGCAGCATAGAACTCTTGCCGCATCCGGAAGAGCCAATCACAGCCCAGCGCTCTCCCTGTTCAATTTTCAGATTAATATGATCCAGAACCATCTGCACACCGCCGTCCGGTTTTTCATACTGCAGCATGGCATCTCTTAATTCCAGCATAACGGATATCTCCTCGCTTGTATTTACTATGTTTTATTATAAGCACTTTATGTATAATAATCAATCAGAGCAGAAATTTAAAATTCTGCTCTGATTGTCTGTAAAACATCTTTAGTTTTCAATAAAACTGGTATCTACCATTTCTGTATAGTCATACGCTTCATCCAGCAATCCGCGCTCTACCATCCAGTTGTTTACCTGTGCAATATCCTCTTCACCCGGGATACTGTCTGCGGTAAAGGTTGGCGTTGGATAGGTTTCTGCCAGAGCTTCCGGCACATTGGCACATTCTAAAGCAAATGCACGATATTCTTCCGGATTGGCATTAATCATCTCAATGGCTTCGTTGTATGCTTCCAGCATAGCATCTACAGCTGCACGATTGCCGCTGATGGCATCGGCTGTTACAGTTACAACTGACTGGGAAAAGTTTTTGCCCAGTTTTGTATCATCGATTACCACATTGGCACCTTCTGCAACCGCATAAGCTGCCAGAGGGTCCGGCAAAATAGCCGCATCAATTTCCTGTCCTTCCAGCAGAGTGGTAGTACGCAGCATTAAATCCGGCATATTTACAGTTGTAATGGCTGTTTTATCCAGCCCTAATGTGATTTCATACTGTTCTACCAGATAATCCATCATGGTATTGTTGGAAATAGCCAGTGTTCTGCCTTCCAGATCTTCCGGAGCAGTGATCCCGCTTTCCGGTGCAGAGATTACCAGAAATCTGCCTTCTTCCGGAACAGCGCCTAATGCCATTGCCACAATACGCACATCCGTGCCGCCTTTCAGCGATAACGCAGTTACAACAGGATCTGTCATCAGAGCATCCAGTTCACCGCCCTGCAGTGCAGTGGATAAATCACGGGCACTGCTGAAATTCTGCAGTTCAACAGTTACACCATGTTTTTCAAATAAACCTTCTTTTTCCGCCACATAGAACGGGAAGCTGTCATCAATACGCATTAACCCAACCGTTAACGGCTCCATCTGGTCCGCATTCTGTTCGTCAGTAACTGCACCGCTTCCACCGCAGCCGGTTAATAATACTGCCCCCATTAAGGCAGACGCCATAATTTTTTTCCAGTTGTTTTTCATAATTTTTTATGTCCTCTTTCCCTTTATTTTACTTAATTATTACTAAATTATCAGGAACGCAGGATTTTTTTTGCGCAGAACGAGGCGGCTTTTGTTTTTTCGAGCGACGTGTACAAATGGTACACAAGGCGAGAAAAAACAAATACAACGCAGTTATGCACAAAAAAGACCAGTTCCTCTATTTATGCCAGTGTTTAAGATAATCCTGCTTTAACTCATCAAAGACGATTACTTCCAGTCCCTGTTTGCGTGCAAATGCCGCCAGCGCATCCACAATCATACGCTCTGTGCGCAAATGCCCGGCATCTACTACACATAAATCCATTTCATCAGCTGCCTGTGCATCATGATAACGCATATCACCGGTTACATATACATCAGCGCCTGCTTTTTTAGCTGCCCCCATATATGATGAACCACTGCCCCCGCAAAGCGCCACAGTTTTAATCTGACGGGACAAATCGCCATGATAGGTCATGTGGTCACAGGACAGTTTCGAAGCTGTGAAATCTAAAAATTCCGCCAGTGACACTGCTTCTTTCAGCTGGCCGACACGACCGATGCCGCGGTCTTCACCGCCATTTTCCAGACGAAATACATCATATGCCACTTCTTCATACGGATGCGCTTCTTCCATGGCACGAATCACAGCAGACAGCACAGCCTGCGGCACAACTGTTTCCAGACGATATTCTTCTGCATATTCCATACGACCGGCTTCACCGATAAATGGATTGGTATTTTCACCCGGAAGAAAGGTTCCGGTTCCTTTTGCCTGGAAAGTACAGCCGCTGTAATTGCCGATACATCCCGCCCCGGCTTTACACATAGCCTGACGCACGATTTCCTCATAACCTGCCGGCACATATACAACCACTTTATAGCAGATGTCATGTGTGATATCTGCCAGAGGTTTCACCTGTTCCAGTTCCAGTGCCTGCGCCAGCACGTCATTTACACCGTCTTTTGCGATATCCAGATTGGTATGCGCACAGTACAGATTTACATCGTTGCGAATCAGTTTCAGCAGAGAACGACCTGTTGCCGTATCACTGTTAATCTGTTTCATCGAGCGAAAAATCAGCGGATGATGGGTCAGCAGCATGTCGACCCCTGCTTCCACCGCAGCATTGACCGCATCCTCACCCGGCGATAAAGCAACCATAATCCGGCTGATTTCTTTGTTGCGGTCCCCCGCATGTAAACCTACATTATCCCATTCTTCCGCATAATGCACCGGAGCCCACTGCTCCAGTAATTCTAAGAAAGACTGACACCTAATCGACATTTTATCACCCCGTTAATATCTTCCCATTTGCGCTGCAGCATTTTTTCCTTATGACGGCTTTCCTCACTGTCACTCTGTGCCAGCTGCGCCAGTACTCTCTGTGTTTTATCCCATTCCTCACTGATATACAATCCCAGAAGCGGATGCTGTTTTTTCAGCAAATCCGGCCCCAGAAACAGTTCCACCGGTGTCATTGCCTGCAGATTTCTGCCCGGTTCCATTGCAATAATCACTGAAAACCGGTCGTTTTCCCGGACCAGTTCCTCCTGCACGATGTGCCAGCGGTTTTTCTCAGCCCAGACTCTCACTGCCTCCGCACCAACATTCGGCTGCAGGATAATCCGTTTCAGTTTATCTACCACCAGCGGTGCCGCATCCAGAATCTCAATCATTAAGCTGCCGCCCATGCCCGCAATGGTAACTACATCCACTTCGCCCGGCTCAATAACCGCCAGACCGTTTCCAAGCCGTGTACCAACAATATGAGCCACCTGATAATCGGCTACATTTTTCCGGGCCAGAGCCAGCGGCTGGGCATTGATATCACAGGCAAATGCCTGCACTGCCTGTCCGGTCTGTGCCAGATAACACGGCAGGAAACCGTGGTCTGTTCCTACATCTGCCACACGAGAACCCTGCGGAACAAAATCAGCAATAGCCTGTAATCGCTGCGATAATTTAATCATGCGTATCCTCCTCCTCATAAGCCAGTATGTCTGCCGGCTGGCAATCAAGCGCCTTGCAGATTTCCTCCAGTGTAGAAAACCGGATTGCTTTGGCCTTGTTATTTTTTAAAATAGACAGATTGGCCGGCGTAATTCCAATTTTTTCAGCCAGTTCACCGGACGACATTTTCCGTTTTGCCATCACAACATCCAGATTTACAACAATCGGCATGTACACCGCTCCTTTCCGCAATACATTCCTGATTCAAACTTCCTGATAGTTTCCTGAACTAAATCGTAAAATCATTTTCCTCTTTGATAAGAATCGCTTCCGTCAGCATATTTTTTATTACCCGGGCAAACAGACCAAGGAATCCAATAGCACCTGCTGCAAAAATCAGAATCGGCCAGATACAGCTTCCTGCCAGCAGAAATACAGCCGCAAAAAAACAGGCCCACGATACCAGCCGTAATGCAGAAGTGTTTTCTTTAGAAAATATCTGCCCTTTCTGAATGTTGTGCAGCATTTTATGCAGACCATACAATGCAAGCAGTACCGGCACAAACACCAGATAAAACAGCGCCAGCACAGCCGGTTTCCTGTAAAAAAACGGCAGCACCACAGCAATTATCAGCCACACCGCCAGCGCAATACGAATCCACCAGGCTGTCAAAAGCAGCGATTTGGAATGATTCCACATAAAATCTCCCCCCGCATTCTAATTGTATCCTATTTATCATTGTAAAAGATTGATTATTGTTTGTCAATTAATTTTTATCGAAAAACGATAAATCCATATTGTATGTGCACGAGCTGCAATACAAATTTCAGTAGTATCCGCATCTTTTTTAAAGTTTCGAATATATTAAATCAGAAAATATACAGGGAGGGATTGCTATGCACCCCGAGTTAAATAATTTTCAGAAAAAAATGGATGTATGCCTGCAGGAATTTCATCATCTACTGAGAGAATATGCCCAGCTTCGCCGGAATCATCCACAGTTGCGTGCTGAAGGCAGTAAAATTATGGAACGGTATCTGATTCGTCTGAACCAGATAATTCGGCAAGTGAGTCAGGAATACAACGACGATCTTATGCAGGGAATTTCTCTGTTAAAAATTAAAATGATGCAGTAAAAAATTTTAACTTTAACTGTTGTACACTTGTAAACACGGTGTCGAATGTGGTATACTATATGTGGAGATACATCTGCTTTTTGCAGTATGTAACACTTCGAACTATATACCCACTACTAGACAGAAAGAAAGTCGTTATGCTGCTGCATCGACTTTCTTTCTGTTTTTCTTTTCTGTTTTTGGACAGTATCTCTTTTTTATATTCTTTTCAATCTTTTTGAGATTATGTTTCAGGATAATCATTACTGTGTCGCAGCACATTGTAATTTCAACACCCTGACAAAAATTTGATGCATACTTGTAACATTGTTATTTTTTCTTTACAACTTTTTATGAGTAATGGTATAATTCACATGTGAATCACTCGTATAAAAGAAACTTTTAGTTAATTGACTGATTAAAAAGTAACTGCATAGCGTGATTCATTTTTCAGTTTATTAATATTCGTTAATTGTTTTTTCTTTTACTCAGCTTACAATTTATGTCAGTAAAGGAGCGTAAAAAGGGATCATGACGTAAGGCTTTGTAAAATAAAATGCATTTATAAAAACACTCACCTTAAAATTTAAGGTTTAAGGCGATTATTCCAAATTATTTTATTTCCCAAAATTGGAGGCGAAATATTATGGCTGAACAACGTCAAGAACTTCAAAAAACATTAAACCCTGCGAATATCTGGGCAGTAGCTCTGGGTTCTATTATCGGTTGGGGTTGCTTTATCCAGTCTCCTAACTGGATGGTTAAAGCCGGCGGTCCTCTGCCACTGGTTGTTGGTTTTGTACTGGGTGGTATTTTCATGTGCGTTATCGGTATGAGCTACGCTTACATGATTTCCAAATTCCCTGTATCCGGCGGTGAGTTCGCTTACGCATTCGTTGGTTTTGGTCCTACCGCTTCGTTCGTTTGTGGTTGGATGCTGTTAATCGGTTATGTTGGTATCGTAGTATTAAATGCAACTGCTGTACCTGTATTATTCTCCGTAGTAGCTCCTGGTCTGTTGCAGTTTGGTCACTTGTGGACCATCGCAGGCTGGCCTGTATATCTGGGTGAAGCTCTGGTATCCATCGTTATCGCATGGATTTTTGGTTTCATCGCTATCCGCGGTGCAAAATCCGCTGGTAACACCCAGCTGCTGATGTGTCTCTTACTGTGCGCTGCTGTAGTTGTAATCCTGTTTGGTACCATCTTAACAGGCAACTTCCAGATGGCAAACCTGCAGCCAGCTTCTAATCAGTTTGATGTTCCTTTCATCAAAGGTGTTATCCTGATTATCGCTATGGCTCCATTCCTGTATGTAGGGTTTGACTGTATCCCACAGGCTGCGGAAGAATTCAACTTCCCTGCAAACAAAACTCTGGGTCTGATTATTTCCGCTATCGCTATCGGTGCTTTCATCTACTCCGCTATCGCTGTAGTTACTGCTGCTGTTATGCCTTGGATGGAAATGGTTGAACTGAAAAACGCTGCTGGCAATCCAGAATCCTGGAGAACCGGTGCTATGATTAAACAGGCTCTGGGTACCGCTGGTACTATCTTCGTAGTTGTTGCTGTATTAGCTGGTATGTTCACCGGTATCGGTGGTTTCTACATGAGTTCCTCCCGTCTGATGTTCGGTATGGCTCGTGCAAGAATGCTGCCGAAAATGTTCGCTGAAATCCACCCTGTATATGGCACACCTACAAAAGGTATCATTTTCGTAATGATTATCGCTACCTTCGTTCCATTTATCGGTCGTGAAGTACTGAACTGGTTCGTAGACATGGCTGCTGTTGGTACTGGTGTTGGTTACTTCTTCACATGTGCCGGCGCTTACATGGTATTAACCAAAGGTCTGAAACCAAAATCCAGCGATGACATTTCCCCAGTTGCTGCTTTAGCTGGTGCTGTTCTGTCCGCTGCTATCATTGGTTTACAGGTAATCCCTGGTATGCCTGCATTCCTGAGCGTTCCTTGCTGGGGTGCTCTGGCTATCTGGATTGCTCTGGGTGCTATCTTCTACTTCACATCCATGGGTCGTTTCCGTGCAACATCTGTTGGTATGATTAACTACCTGATTACTGGTGACAAATCCAAACTGACAAAAGCTGAACTGGAAGCAGTTGAAGACTGCACACCTGTAACAGACTGTGAAGTTGACCTGCAGTAGTTTTCAGAAACTTTAAACTGTTTTAGAAATTGTGCTTTTTTAATAACGAGTTCCTTTTCTGATCCCTTTGCTGGTGATTAAAAAGCTGCTCTATAACAGGCTCTTTAAAGCCGCTGATTTTGAAACTTTTGAAATCAGCGGCTTTTTATTTTGTTCTCGCCTTTTCAACAGCACTTTCCAGATGCTGCAAAAATTTTCTGGTGATTGGCAGATTACCTTGATTTTTATCAACCAGATAACCAACCGTAGAGTATACCTTTGGTTCTACTTCACAGCAGATTAAATCCTGCGGTACCGCTACACGTTTATAGCGAAGCAGTACATCCGGTATAAAGCCAACACATTCATCGCTTTCCGCCAGCACATTATAAAACAGCTCCAGATTGCTGACGGTTCGCTTAATATTAGGTTTTCCATAACAGCTTAACATAGCAGAATCCAGACCAATTTCCGGATAATCCGGACTGCTGACAATAATTTTTTCTTTCAAGAGAGACTCCATCTGAATCTGTTTCTGTCTGGCAAGATGATGACGCTGATTCATACATGCCAGCCATCTTGTTTTATAAACGGGATGAAACTGCAGAGAATCCGGTATACGGTCAAGACCAATGCCTCGTTCCTGCGGCATATGAAGAATACTGATTACCACTGCATCTTCCTGTTTTAGAAGCTGCTGCTGCAGAACCGGCATATAAAAACTGTCTTTCTCCATTGCGGTCACATCAATTTCTCCATACTGTTTTGTAAAAGATTCCAATGCCATTGGCAGTTCATCGGCAAACATCACCTGACTGCAAAGAATTATCAGTTTTCCTTTTAGCAGTTCTTCCTCCTGTACGAATGCATTCTGAAGCTGATGAATTTTATCAAGAATTTCTTTTGTCTGCTGCAGCGCCTCATATCCTTCTTTTGTTAAAGTGCATCCGCGATTGTTACGCACCAGAAGCTGTGCCCCCAATTCGTTTTCAAGATCCCGGATAGCTTTTCCAAGTGACTGCTGCGTAATAAACAGCCGCTCACTCGCTTCTGTAAGAGATGCACATTTCGAAATCATCAGCAGATATTCCAGTTGTTCAATTCTCATAATTTTCCCTCATTTCATCTGCCTGTCTCGCTGTTTCCACTGCACTTCTCTGTTTCTTCTTTATCATAACCCTATCATACAGAAGCGTAAACAGGCAAAAAAATTTCACAAAACTCCTAGTTAAAGTTTTAAACTTCACCACTCTTTCAACTTACACTTTATACAACAGAATGTCAAGTTATCTCCTGTTATTTTACTGTTTCAATTGCTCAAATACTGCAATCTGCCCCTTTCCGGATTTATACATTTGTGATACAGTAATATCAAATAACATATATCTTTACTGAAAGGTGGTTATTGATATGAGAAAAACAAAAATTGTCTGCACCCTTGGCCCCGCAAGTGATGGCGAAGGAGTACTGCGCAATATGATGGAAGCCGGTATGAATGTAGCTCGTTTTAATTTTTCCCACGGTGACCATGCCGGTCATAAAATGCGGCTGGATGCACTGAAGGCACTTCGTGAAGAAATGGGGCTTCCGGTTGCCGCCATGCTGGATACCAAAGGTCCGGAAGTAAGGCTCAAAACGTTTGCCAATGGTCCTGTTCAGTTGAAAGAAGGCTCGGAATTTACACTGCATACCGATTTCGTGGAAGGCAACGAAACACAGTGTTCTATCACATACAGCAATCTGCCTGCCGATGTAAAACCCGGCGATAGTATTCTGTTAGACGATGGCTTAGTTCGCATGACGGTACTGGATACCACTGAAACCACTATTCGCTGCCGTGTTCTTAACGATGGAATTATGAAAAATAATAAAGGCGTTAACATTCCGGGAATTCGTCTCTCTATGCCGTATGTCAGTCAGAGAGACCGTGAGGATATTCTGTTTGGCATTGAACAGGGATTTGATTTTATTGCTGCCAGCTTTGTCCGCACCGCTGATGATGTGCGGGATTTGCGTCAGATTCTGGATGAACACAATTCTCCAATCCGAATCATTGCAAAAATTGAAAACCGTGACGGGGTAAACAACCTGAACGAAATCCTGTCGGTTGCCGATGGTATTATGGTTGCCCGGGGCGATATGGGGGTTGAAATTGACTTCACCGAAATCCCGATGATTCAGAAAGATATGATTGCCAAATGTATCGCCTGCGGAAAACCGGTTATCACAGCGACACAGATGCTGGAATCTATGGTAGAAAAGCCGCGCCCTACCCGTGCCGAGATCACCGATGTAGCCAATGCTATTTACGATGGCACTTCGGCTATTATGCTTTCCGGCGAAACAGCCTCTGGCTCTTATCCGGTAGAAGCGGTGCAAACTATGCATGCTATTGCAATTCGCACAGAAGCGGATATGCTGCAGAAGCCAGCTGCCCCGCTGCAGGCAGCAGGGAAAGAACGCCTTTCTATTTCCGCAGCTATGGCACATGCCGCCTGCACCACCGCCAGAGATATCGGTGCTGATGCTATTTTGAGTGTCAGTCAACGCGGTATCACCGCACAGATGGTAAGCCGGTTCCGCCCGGCCACACCTGTTGTTGCACTGCTTCTGGATGAACAGCTTCGCCGTCAGATGAGTCTGTACTGGGGTGTTGAAGCCGTAAAAATGCCGTACGCAACAAATTCCGATGAGCTTGTTGATTTAGCAGTAGATGCTGCAGAAAAAGCCGGGCTTGTAAAAAACGGTGATTTAGTGGTAATTACTGCCGGTGTTCCTGTAGGGATTGCCGGAACCACCAATATGATCCGTGTAAAACAGGTTGGAGGCTCTCTGATTAATGCCATCGGTATCGGCAGTTTAAAAACCAGCGGGCCACTTTGCGTATGCCGCAATCAGGAAGAAGTAAAAGCAAAATGCAAAGAAGGCGATGTACTGGTGGTACCATACACCACCAATGATATTCTGCCATGGCTGCGAAAAGCAGCGGCCATCATCACAGAAGATACCACACCGGAATGTCATGCAGCTACCGTTGGTCTTGCTCTGGAAAAACCGGTCATTGTTGCTGCTCTAGGGGCTACGCAGCGTTTACAGGACGGCGTTATGGTATCCGTTGACTGCACCCGCAGTGTGGTTCAGACACTGCCGGAATAAACTCTTCAGGAAGAAAAACTAAAAATAATATATAAAAAGCTGGAACGAGATGTAGACAACATGCTGAAACAGTATAGTATGATTTCCCTCTCCCTCCATACAAAGACACTAGCATTTCTCTGTTCAGCGTCGTCGAACATAAATGTTCGCCACGCTTCTGAACAGAGAAAACCGTGTCTTTCTATAGTCGGAATTCGTGGAAATATACTTATACTGTTTCAGTAGTTTAGTCATATTTCGTTCCAGCTTTTTTTACAGAATAATCGACAGACCGGAAGCTACCAGCAGCACATAGGTCAGTTTCATAAACCAGTCCTGACCAATCCGTTTGTGCATCCAGTTTCCAAGCCATACCGACAGCACTAAAAGCGGAATGCAGGCACCAATCAGCATCATATTTTCTGCATTCCAGAGAGCGATATCAAAGTTGAGCACAAAGAAAGTCGGGTCAAGTACAGCCCAGGTTGCAGCAATCGTTGCTCGGAATTCGGACTTATCCAGCAGCACCAGCGTTGCATACATAACAAGCAGTGCACCGCCGGATACGAACATCCCGTGAATAATCCCGGCTGCAATCAGTACCGGCAGATAAGCCCACTTTGGCAGCTGAGCAGCCTGTGGAAACAGAAGCCGCTGCAGCGATACAATAATAATCACGATACCATAGGCAGGGAGCAGAAAATCCAGAGGAATCACGCGGTACAGCACGGTACCAAACGCCATACCGATTAACATAACCAGCAGAATTTTTGCCAGTTCTTTTTTATTCGCATATTTCCATTGCTGAATCCCGATGAACACACAGGTCATAATGGCTGTTACATTCAAAATAAAACGGGCATCTTCCACGCCAAGCAGCAAAATAGAGGCCGGCATGGCAAGCATGGTTCCTGCAAAGCCGGTGATTGTCATAATCGCATTTGTTACAAAGAATATAATTAAAAACAGTATTTCATTTACACCCATATTTTTCACATCCTCTTAAATATCCTGCCGCAGAGCGCGGCGAATTCGACTTAATGAAGTCGGTGTAATACCAAGATAGCTCGCCAGCTGATTCTGGGTAATACGCTGCTCCAGACCAGGATACCTTTTTAGAAAATCCTGATATCGTTCTGTGGCTGAGCACATCAGAAACATGCTTTCCCGTCTGATTTTATAACGAATATTGTTCATAAGCGCCTGGATATAGGCATCTTTCATAAACTCCGAATCCTGCAGTACCGCTAAATCCGCAATCTTAAATGCCAGAAACTCACAGTCCTCCAGTGTTTCCACACAAAGCTCCGATGGTTCATCCAGAATCTGAATTTCAGTTAAACACCAGTCGCCGGCTTCAATAAAAAAGCGCGTCACATCATTCCCCTTCTGGTCGATATAATAACTGCGACAGAGTCCTTTGCAGATGTAATAGATTTTATCCGGCTGTTCACCTAATGCAATCATCTGACTGTCTTTTTTCCAGTGTTCCTCTACCGCAATACATTCTATTTTTTTACGAAGCTCCATCGGCATCTTCCTCCCGGCCCATTGTTCGAGCGTTGCCTGCAGCAAATCCATCTGCATTTCCAGCATCCAGTCACCTCTTTCTGTTCCAGTTCTTTCGTAGTACTTCTGCTTTTATTATACTGACTTTTCCTTCCCCCTGCATTAACAAATGGCAAGAAATCTGCCTGTCATACAGAAAAACGGGCAACCAATAGCTGCCCGTCCATTCATATTCCTATGCTTCATCCGTTAACACCAGTTCCACCTGATGTTCTTTCAAATACTCCAGATATTCCGGTTCCGGCTCCTCGTTGGTAATCAGATAATCCATATCAGCAATTTCACCATAAGTCATCAGTGCCGCATGACCGAATTTTTCGTGATCGGCCAATAAATAATGTATGCGGCTCTGTTTCAGTGCTGTCTGTTTTACGCCAAATTCTTCAAAAGTGGCATTGGTGAGCTGTCGTGTCAGCGACAGGCCAGTACAGCCCATAAATGCTTTGGAACAGTTGAACTGCTCCAGTGCCTGACAGGTGGCACTTCCCACCAGCGATGCGGTGCGGCCAAGCACCACACCCGGAAGCCCCACTGCACGAATCTGCGGATATTTTGCCAGCTCCGCCAGTGCCGGAATGCTGTAGGTAACAACCGTTATATTTTTCTTTTCTGCCAGATATTCAATCATCCGCAGTGTTGTAGAGCCAGAATCCAGAAAAATGGTATCACCGTGATTCACAAACTCTGCTGCTTTTCTGGCAATATCTTTTTTCTCATCCCGGTATTCTTTATTACGCACCTCAAAATCCATCAGCTCACGGCTCTGCGGTTTTGCATTGTTTTCTTCTGTCTGACCCAGTGCCACTACACCACCATACACCTTTTTTACACGACCGCTTCGTACCAGTGTATCAATGTCACGCCGAATGGTATTAATAGATACATGAAACTCATCACATAAATCCTGAATCGAGACCGAACCCACCTGACTGATATATGCCTCTACTGCCTCTATTCGTTTAACACGCATCAACCATCACCTCTTTGCATATATACATTCTTATCATGATTTTATCATATTTACTATATTCCCTGCAGAATAGCTCTCCCCAGATTGCGTTCTTACCCAAAAGTTACTCAATCTTTAATAATTATACTCGAAACTTTATCAAAAGTAAACCAAAATATGTTGACATTATACTATATCCATGCTACTATTTACTCATAAGTTAACCAGAATATTCTTATAGAAATCATTCTGATTCATTTCTGGCTCGGCTTCACATATCCATAGGCATGGATATCTATTATATTTCTTTTATTATAAGGAGGCAGTTATTATGCAGATTTTAAAAGATTACATTAATGGTCAGTGGGTTGAAGGTACTGGCGAATTTATCGATGTTTACAATCCATCTACCGGCGAAGTTATTGCAAAAGTTCCTGTTACAACAGAAGATAAAGTAGAAGAAGCTATCAAAGCGGCGAACGAAGCGTTCAAAACATGGAAAGAAGTTCCTCTGCAGAAACGTGTTGGCTACCTGTTCAAACTGCGCGATGTATTAATCGAACGTAAAGAAGAACTGGCTGCTATTATCGCAACCGACCAGGCAAAAACAATTGCCGATGCTCGCGGCGAAGTTGACCGCGGTATTCAGAACACCGAAATCGCGTGCGGTCTGCCTCTGATGATGCGCGGCGATAAAATTGCCATCAACGGTGACCTGGATGGCGAAATTGTTCGTGAACCAATCGGTGTTGTTGGCGGCTTAGCTCCGTACAACTTCCCATCCTTAATTTTCGGCTGGTTCGTTCCATTTGCTATCGGTACCGGTAACACACTGGTATACAAAGCAAGCGAACAGTCCCCAATGTTCATGCAGGTTATCGCTCAGATTTTAGAAGATATCGGTCTCCCTGCCGGTGTATTCAACCTGATTAACGGTGACAAACCAGTTGTAACCCAGATGCTGGAAAGCAAAGGCATCAATGCTATGGCATTTGTTGGTTCCTCTAAAGTTGGTCAGATTGTAGCAGAAGGCTGCGCAAAAACAAACAAAAAAGCTATGGTATTAGCTGGTGCAAAAAACACCATGATCGTAGCAAAAGACGCAAACCTGAAAGGGTTCGCAGACAACTTCAAAAATGCATGCTTCGGCGCTGCCGGCCAGAGATGTATGGCTGCTGCCAACGTTGCAGTTGAAGAAGAAATCTACGATAAAGTTAAAGAAGTTATGTTAGATGTTGCCAAGAGCGTAAAAGTGGGCGATGCTCTGGATGAATCCGTATACATGGGTCCTGTTATCTCCCCTGGTGCAATTGCTCGTATCCACAACTACATTGATATTGGTCTGGAAGAAGGCTGCACACTGCTGTTAGACGGCCGCAATCCGGAACTGCCAGAGAAAAACAAAAACGGCTACTTCATCGCTCCAACCATTCTGGAAGGCGTTACTCCAGATATGCGTGTAGCAAAAGAAGAAATCTTCGGGCCTGTTGTTACTCTGATTAAAATCAAATCCTACAAAGACGGTATGCAGATTATCAACGATTCCGAATACGGCAACGGCGGCTGCCTGTTTACCGAAAGCGCAATCGTTGCACAGGACTTCCTGCGTCACACCAACTCCGGTATGATTGGCGTTAACGTAGGCGTTCCAGCTTCCATGCCATACCTGCCATTCGGCGGTACAAAAGCTTCCCTGATGGGCGGTCAGTATAAAGCACAGATTACAGACTGCGTAGAATTCTTTACAAAACGTAAAGCATGCACCATCCGTTACTATGGTCCAAACGAAGCATAAAACAGCTTAAAGCAAAAATTCAGCCTCTCCTGATTGAAAAATCAAGAGAGGCTTTTTCTGTTTCAGTGTCCTGCCTCCCGCTCTACACATAAAGATTTCTGATACAGCAGAATATCACTATTCAGTTGCAAAGCATCTCACTTTCCGCTCAACCATTATTTTTCCCGGATTCTTGTAAAAAAAATGAGCGCATATCCTGCGCCCGCTCCCCTGTCGGTTTTTCATCCATCCTGCCAGATACAACCCCTGCCTGTCAGAATCTGTTCTTCACTGTTTCTATTTGTACCCAGATGTTTCCAATATTTTTCTTTACATGTAGAACTCCACTTCGTATAATAGAATTAGAACAAGTCAGCAAGGTATTCACACCACTACATCACAGCACGCCTTTTTTGACATTTCCTATTTATCATCATGGAAAGGAAGGATGCACTGCTTGAAAACATTTGAAGAACACAAACAGCGTACACAACGCATGAACCTCATCGATGACCCGTTCTTTCAGAAAATTGCCGAGAACACAGAAGCCTGTGAAGAACTCCTGCGGGTACTTTTAGACAAACCCGGCCTCACCATTGTAGAAAACCAGACACAGCGCCATCTGCGTAATCTCCACGCACGCTCTGTGATTCTGGATGTACTCTGTAAAGATGCCGACGGCAACCTTTACAACATCGAAGTACAAAAAGATGACAAAAAGAACCACACCGATATGGACAAAACCTACCAGAAGCGGGTGCGGTTCAACCTGGCTAATCTGGACACCGTATTTGCCGAGAAAGGCATATCCTTTGACCAGCTGCCCGATATCTATTCGGTATTTATCTCTGAGCTGGACCCATTTCAGAAAGGTCATACCACCTATCATATTCACAGGGCCATTATCGAGACTGCGGATGTCGTGGAAAACGGCGTACACGAGATTTATGTAAATGCCGCAACCGATGACGGCTCCGACAACGCCGAACTGATGCAGTATTTTCTGGACAGCAACGGCTATCATCCAAAGTTTAAAAAGATTTCCCAGACGGTTTTACACTACAAAGAATCATATGAGGGAGTGAATGAAATGGCAAATGTATTTGATGAATATGCAGAAGAAAGAATCATGGAAAAAGATAAAATAACTGCTATAAATATGTTAGAAAAAAATATTTCTGTTGAAGACATCCTGGACATTATTCCTTCTTTAACAAAAGAAACAGTTCTTCTACTGCAAGAACAGTTAAAAATGCAGGCGGTTGTATAAACACACAAAGCCCTCGGAGCAGATAGATTTTTATCTGTCCCGAGGGCTTACTTTTTCTGCATCTTTAGAATATTACAGGGCGCAGGATTTTCATGATTCTCCCTACTTTTCGATTACAATCTGGCATGTACTAGCTTCCCACTGCACTTTCGCACCAACCGCTTCTGCCACATAGCGAACCGGCACATAGGTGCGGCTGTTCAGAATCACCGGTGCAGTATCGAAGCCATCGATGGTTTTGCCTACGGTCATAGATAATTCCTTACCGTCAATATTGATTGTTACCACTTTTGTTTCCCCATTCCAGCCGGCAGTGCCGCCCAGAATTTCCGTAATAACACGAATTGGAACCATAGTGCGATTATCCACAATTACCGGAGCCACATCGTTTACGATGGTTCTACCGTTTGCCAGAATGGTGGTATTGTCAATCTGCATAACGATACGTTCTGTCTGCTCCACAAACGCATATACTGCAAACGGAGACAGGCTGTTTACATAATAAACCGCTTCCAGCCTTTTGCCGTCTTTGGACACCGTTACTTCGCCAAATTCCGCACCGCTTTCCGTAGTGTGAACGGCAACATACTGAACATCCTTTCTGCCCACAAAAGCAGCCGGAATAATAAATTTCTGCGTTATAGTGCCGCTTACTCTGTCGGTTCCTTCCACAGAAATCTCCTGCGCACCGATTACATAAGCCTCATAGGTTTTGCCTTTTTCCAGACCGCTATGCGAATCTGCACCCGGGATAATTGTGCCGAGTTCGTTTTCATCCTGCTGCTGTCTCTCTTTCACCCTGTCCGGAGTATATTCCTCGTCAAAGTATTCGAATAAAACCTTATTTTGAGTTAGATCAAAATCCATAATGTAACCTACATTATAACATTCACCGACAGGTTTTCCATCCAGATAGAGAACATATCTCACATCCCCTTGCCACTCTTCTTTGTAAAGTATCTGATAAACTGCACCATTGATGCTGATAAATTCATTGTCAGGGAATGTCACATTCTCGTTTCTGCCGGTATATAACAGAGTATCGCCGTCATATCTGTAGGTATTGCCATTCTTGCCGTACAGCAACAACTCTTCTTCACCGCCGCCATAAATATAATACACAAGCCCATCAATCATTATCGTTTCATATAAAGTATGTTCCACACCGTCCGGTCCCAGAAAGGTGGCACTGCCAAAACCGTGAGGGATCACCGACACATCCGATAATTCTTCCTCAAACACTCTCGGAACCGTTTTTTCCGGTTTCAGGAAGTCAAGGTCATCCAGCTCCGGTTCATGCGGTTCAACCACAAGTTCTGCATCCTTCGGCAGTTCGGTATCGCCATTCGGTTTAAAAGATACCCGGCCCGAATTCTGTCCAGAATCTTTATCCTCATATACCAGTTCTGTTTTTTTCGGCTCAAAATCTCCTATGGAAGAACGCTTATTGACAGTCAGGGTATATTCTTCCGATGCGGAGCCGCCGCCCGTTGCACCCATAGAAATGGTTACATTGTAGGTTCCGGCTTTGACCGGTGTACCAGATACCACACCAGTACTCTTATCAATGGTTAATCCATCCGGCAGCCCTGTTGCGTTCCAGAACACAACGCCGCTTACTTCACCGGAATAGCTGAAGCTCGCGCTGTATGCACTGCCCACGGTAGCCTCCGGCATAGAACCGGTGATTTCTATTTCACTGCCAGCCCAGTGATGCGTCACATTCACGGTGCAGGTGGCAGTATAGTTATCTAATATTGCTGTAAAGGTATAGGTAGCTGTTTTATTCGGCAATGTAACAGCCCAGCAGTCACCCCTAGCATCTGTTTTAGTTACGGTGATACTCGCATCATTGCAGGTTACACTCTCTGCAGGAACAGTTGTCATCAATGTAACAGTACCGCCGCCACTCAAGGCTTCCGGGGATGCAAGAAGTCTAAATCCATCGGCAAACATAAACTTCTTCTCAGACAGGACAGTTTCTGTGCCGGCATTGGCGTAAACAGGAGTCTCTCCATTCTTATTTGAACCTATAGTATATGTCCAGACATTCGGATCATTGTCACTTCTGGTAAATTGATAATAACTGCCGATATTGACATTATGCGCATATTTGTTTGTGGTTACTGTAACCGTTCCTCCGCCAATCAGATAAGACGGACTTACGGTAATAGTTAGTGGCACCGATGAATAGTGACAAACACTACAGCCTTCCACCGTATCAACATTGTCGGTATGCACTTCTATTTGTTTGCCTTTATTTTCATCCGGGCAGTCCTGGGCAGTACATAACTTATAATGACCAGCGCCATTGTCAAAGGTATAGACATTGCTATAGGTGTGTTCGTGTAGTTTATATACAACATAGATACCGTCAGAAATTGGAGCAAACCAGTCAAACCATGCCTCATTTTGCTCTCCATCACTTTCATACTTTTGCGGTTCTGCGGCAATGGTGTAAGTATCTACACATGAATAACTATCTGTCTCTGTCGCTTCATCATATTCATGGTGTAAAAAACCAGCAAACTCATATATCGCATCGCCAACGGTAATCGAAGAAGGAATGCCTTCTGTAGCACCAGAGAGTGCAATTTCCTTTGAAAAATCAGTGAGTGTCGGCATTATAATACCAGATGCTACTAAAATTTCTTCAGATAAATTTTCACGCTTTTCAAGTTCGTCAGCAGTAGTATCCTCGACAACCATTACACGCAAAGGAACGGTTATCGGCTCTGCTTCTTCTCCATTTGCAAATACCGCGCCTGCCGGGGCAACGGTAAAAAGCATCATCATTACTAAAAACATGGCTACTGGTTTCATATATCTCAATTTCATAGTCTCACACCTCTTTCTGCTGATATGTATGCCCTCTCAGTCAGGCATAAACCTGACCGAGAGGAATATGTGGGCGTAGGATTTTTTTGTCGAGAGCTAGGCGGCTTTCAGATTTTCGAGCGACGCGTACTTTAAGGTACGCAAGGCGAGAAAATCTGAAAACAACGACGCTATCGGCAAAAAAGACAAGCCCTGCTACTTCTCAATCACAATCTGCTGAGTCTCTGCAATCCACTCAACCTTCGCGCCTAATTTTTCAGCAATATAGCGAATCGGCACATAGGTGCGGTTATCGATGATTGTTGCACCGGTGCCGTAGCCCGGAATTTCCTCATCAATCACCAGTGTCAGTACCTTGCCATCAATGGTTAAGGTAACAGTTCTGGTTTCCGCATTCCAGTCGGCTTTGCCGCCTAAGAGTTCGGTTACAATACGCACCGGAACCAGAGTACGGTCATCTACAATAACCGGAGCCACATCGTTGGTAATAGTTTTATTGTTTACTACAATATTTTTATTGTTAATCTGCATTACGATGCGTAAATCGATGGTAAAGGTTTCACTTGTTACGGAAGTACTGATTGTATCATCTTTTTCAATTTCCACACCATTGGCAGCTGCAATGGCTTTCACATTGCCTTTGCCCGAGCCGGTGATGGTATATACTACATAGCCGCTGCTGCCGTTCTGAGCGGTTACCTGCATGGTGAAATCACCGTTGTTGTTTTTAATTTCTGCAGTGCCGCTGTTTGTGCTGAGTGTTACCGCAGAAGCATTTTTCACTGTTGCGGAGGAAATCTTATTGCCATCCACTAAAGCCAGTCTGCCGGTCGGATTATCGATTGTGATATCATCCGCTTTATCCAGAACTGCAATTGCAGAAACCGAATCGCTGGCCTTATTCACTTTTACCTGACCGCCCGATACGGTTGGAGAAGCAGTTGCACCAGCAATATAGTATATCCTTCCTGGCGGGAACTCTCTGTCACTCACGTATGCATCTGCATCCTCTGAATAGAAATATACGATTTCACGAGCCGCAGGGATTGGATCACCTTCCGGCATAAAATCTGCATATCGGTCAATCATTGTGGAAGATGCATCCGCCTTCATCGCTTCATACGCCACCACATATTCTGTGTTGCCGCCGGAGAAGGAATAAGTGTTTCCACTGGTATCGCCCTGCATTGTAATGGTTCCTGTTGGCGGCTTAACGGTACACTGGCCATTTTTATCAATGACTACATCAATGAATACCGGTTCACCATCGATTTTAGTGTTTCCGCCATTTCCTTCCCAGAAATATTTGTGATAACGGTTGTCATAGCCTCTCAGCGTATAGCTGCCATCGGCATGTTTTTCACCGCCGTCCAGCACGATTGCATGACCGTACTGTACCGTATTTGTTCCATTATAGTTAAAGAAATAGCTGAACATATAGCGTTCGCCGTTTACCACATTTTCCGCCATTGCCTGAATCATGTCGTTGCCGTCACCATACTGCATACTTCGCATAGCCGGTACAAACTGAGTCAGATAATAATAGTTCAGTAACGAGCGAACATCTTTATCGTTGTCCTGTGCCGGTGCCGGAACCGCTTCCAGCGTTTTTTCCTTGTGATACGCTCTGATATTCAGCTTATCCAGATTTGCCAGCACTTCTACCGATGCATATCCATAGCAGGAGCCGCCCCAGCTGCTGTTTTCCTGCACTTTTACATTGTTCAGAGTGCCAATCCAACTGTTTGGATACAGCTCTTTTAACGCAGCTTCAAAGTCATCACTATATTTTCCCATGTTGTAATTACGAGGTTCTCCCGAAGCAAAGAAATCATCTGTGCTGTTGTTGAAGGAGAAGTATTCCCATTCATCTTCGTCCTGTTCTATAACCGGCGGGGTATACGAACTTACGGAAGAACCGCCGCTGCGGTATGGGGTAGCCAGAATGGTACAGGTCTTAGAGATACTATAACCACCGGTTTCATTACCCAGCAGGACGATAACGCTCAGATAACCGTCTGTGCCATTACGGTTAGACGATGTACCTGCAACGGCTTCCTGAAAACCTGTATGCTCTCCATTACCCTCAGTTAGCGGGGTAACGGTAATCGGGTTCCTGTCATTCCCAAGTTTTTCTACCAGTTCCATATATCCATCCAAGCCTGGAAGCCATTCATCCTTAATCCAGTTAGCCACTGCCTCTGGAGTATTGGCCTTAGTCATTGAAACTTCGCAGGTTGCACCTTGAATCAGTTCATCCAGTTTCATATCCGCTGGTGAATCGTTCACTGTAATAGAAACGTCGATAGAACCGGTATAAGTATTGCCATCATTACCCGTAGCTGTAGCAGTAATGGTAACTTCTACTGCACCATTGGTCATAGCATCAGGCGCACCTTGAAGAAATGCTTCCCCAGCCCCTCTATTCTCGTTCACTTCCAGCTCGACCCCGTTTGGAAGAGTGCCGGAGCAAGACCACTCAATATTTGTAAATGTAACACTTGATGTAGTAGTCAGTTTATAATATCCTTCATTGATGCCACTGTTATCAAAGAATGTAACACCTTTTTCCATGGTTACATCCTGATTGCCGATTACACACGCATTAATGGTCTGTGTATCGTCCCCAAATGCCATTCCCACCGGCATCAGTGTAAACAGCATCATAATTACTAAAAACATTGCTAAAGGTTTTCTATATCTCGATTTCATAAACTCCATCCTCCTTTATCCTTGTCTATTCCTGTTGTTTATCCAGATTGCCTCATGCATACAGTGCGGTATCGGTGAGGCAGTGTTCCAGTGCTTCTGTAATTTTTTCTGCGGTAACGGGCATCTGCTGAAACATATTGCAGTGCAGCCGGTAACTTGCCACGGCAAAACCGGCATCGTCGGAACACCACAGAAGCGGGGTTTCCGGTGCCAGCTCTCTGGCGCTGATAACGGTTTCCATTCCCCGCGCACCCGGCAGCATAATGGCTATGAAGTCCCACAGAGAATCGCGCTGCAATGCATCCAGAAATGCTGCAATGTCATGATGATAGCCCGCTTTGATAAGTACATCCCGGTTTTTACAGAACCGGCTGATTCCCTGCTCCACTTCCGGAACATCGGCGCCGGAACAGCAAACCGCCATGCGTAGCATCATAGTCATTCACTCCTTCCATCGTTGTTACTTACACAATAACAGAAAGAGCGGCTGGAAAAAAGTATCTACGACTGAAAGACAGATTTCCTTACCGAAAAGCATTTTTTCTTTCACAGGTTTCCTGCTATAATAAAATTGGATAATTATGAGGTGGTGTAGATTATTATGAAAATTGCAATTGTTGAAGATCATCCGGAGGAGCAGCGTCATCTGCATGCTATGCTGGAACAGTACTGCGCTGCACGAAATGTGGCGGCAGATATTCAGTGTTTTGCATCGGGCGATGCTTTGCTGGCAGTATTTGAACCGGGCCGGTTTGAATGCATTTTTCTGGATATTTATATGGATGGCACTGACGGCATGGAGACCGCCCGCCGTATTTACCGGCTGGACCCTGCCTGCCGCCTGATTTTTGCCACAGTCAGTATTGAACATGCAGTAGCCAGTTATGAGGTGCGGGCTGCGTGGTATTTAACCAAACCATTCAGTGCGGCACGGCTGGCGGAGGCTATGGATGCAGCCTGTCAGAATCTTGTGCAGAGCAGCCGCGTGATGACGCTGCATGTACAGGGTACCGAGCTGCACATCCGCTTTGGAGATATTTATTATATCGACTGCCACAACCGGCAGGCTCGTGTGCATCTGCGGGAACGCACGCTGGCAGTGGATGAGCCTGTAAATGATTTGCTGGCTCGAATTGCGGCCGATGAACGGTTTCTGCAGTGTAACCGCAACACCTCTGTAAATATGGAGCATATTGATTTAGTGACAGAACACGATTTTCAGATGCAAAACGGTATTCTGGTTCCCATTCGCCAGCGGGGCCGGGCGGTTATCAAAAAGCATTATCTGGCATGGTCGCTTCGGGAGTTACGACAGGGGGCACGGTTATGAAACAGCATCACGCACGCAGCATCGCTTTTGTACTTACGGTTCTGCTGCCGTTTTATCTGACAGCAGCTCCGGCATCGGCACTGACATTTCCGGGCTCTGGCGGCAGCAGTGGCCCGGTTTATTTATGCGGCGCAGCAGACGATATTGATAAAAAAATTATCGTACTGGAAGCCGGGGAACCGGTCAGCACCCATTTTTCAAAAATCCCTGCGAATGGCGAGGCATGGATTTATTTTGCCACCAACGGTTCTATGCAGATGGTACCGGTTTACTGGCAGACAGACGACCCTGCTCTTCTGGGACCGGGGCTGCATGTTATGAACGCACAGGCCACGACCAGTTCCTCCATTCTGCTGGCAGAAGGTTACGATGGTATCGTTACCTGGCCGGTATTCCGCAAAGGCGATAATGCGGTACTGCAGCTGCAATCGCTTCAGACTCCGGGAATCCGCAATCGGCTTATAGCGGAAGGGTGTGACACCTCCAGTCTGCATGAAACACTGCAGCTGACAGAACATGTCACAGAATGTAAAGTCAGCGATTACTGGCTGCTGGATACAAAAAACGACCCTGCCTTCCGCTGGGTATGGGATACCTCCGCAGTAGATTCCGGCCGTATGGGTTATCAGCCTGTTACAGCCACACTGGAACATCCTGACTGGGTTGCCGTACCGGAAGAGTACTGCCGCTTTTCAGAAGCTGTATTTGTAATGCCCGATAACCGTATTGAGCTTTGGGCACCAGTCAGCGTAGATTTAAACGGCAAACTGACCTTCCGCTGGCTCTATGATGCGCAGAATGTAACCGGTGCAGCTCTGCAATGGAAAACATTGGACACGGCTTATCAGCCCTGTGATGAGAACTGGTATACATTTATCAGCGCAAACAGTGCATCCAGCGGCTCTCTTCTGCTGAATCTGCGCAAACTGCCGGTAAATAACCCGCTGACCTTTCAGTTGAGCTATTATGATACTATTGACGGTGTTACCACACAGCACTTCACCGAACCGGTTACCATCACGGTACCGGAAAATCTGGATGAACTGCTGCGTAAAAACATCACCGTGATTCTCGATGAACTCACCGGTGACCGGGACGGCGGCGACAGAGACGAAACCACCCTGCCCGACTATTCGCAGCCTGCACCGGTAACACCGCCGGAAGAAAGCGAAGATAATAATAAAGATGACATCGAGGATGAAGATGCTGACAACAAAAATAATAGTACCGAAAGTTCCGGCAATTCTGGCCGTTTCGATAATTCCGACAATACGGCATTTCTGCCGGTACAGGAAACAGTGACTGATACCTGTACCGAAATTAGTGGCAAGCGGCTGACACTGTTAATCAGCCTGGGTGATTCAGTTCTTTTTGAAAAACAGGGCATATCGGCAGAAATTCCATCAGCTTTGTTAGAACATCTGGCACTGACGGAAAATCAGCTGCTAAAAGTAACACTGCTTCACCCTGATGTTAATACCGTACAGATTTCTGTTCTGGCCGACGGACAGCATGTAAACGATTTAACCGGAACCGTTATCACTATGCCGTGGAAATTATCCGGCAATGATGATAACACTGTTTTTTTCTGCAGCGACCATACAGGAAAAATTATGAGCCCCGCTGTATACGATGCACAGCACGGTATTATCCGCTTTGCCATAAATGCACCGGGCACCTGGCATATTATAGAACAGCCAGTG
Source organism: Peptococcaceae bacterium (assembly GCA_017399005.1). Taxonomy (GTDB): domain Bacteria; phylum Bacillota; class Peptococcia; order Peptococcales; family Peptococcaceae; genus UBA7185. The sequence continues at coordinate 44,788 of JAFQEO010000009.1, forward strand.
ACAGCAGCAACGGAAACCGGAACCGATAATACTTCGGTAGCAGAAACCCTACCGAATGATGAAAAGGAAAGTATCGATAATACAGACAGCAATGCACTGGCAGATATTCCGGAGAAAACTCTGGATATTCAACCGGAAAATACTTCAGACAATAACCTGATGGACGAAACGGATGTATCTGCCATAACAGATACATCTGACACTAAAAAGATTGCGGTGCTGATTCCGGTTGTAATTCTGGCTCTGGCAGGAGGCGCAGTTCTTCTTTTCGCAGGGAGGTGGCGCCGTTGAGTAAACGAAACGGGCTTTTCGCTGTTTTACTCACCATTCTTTGTGTATCCCTGTTCTGTGCCGCACTTTACCAGTGGGATAATAAATATACAAAGAATACATTGCAGCCGGTAAATGGTGTATTTTACTACGAAGATACCGAATTGGTCAGCTGGCTTACACGGCAGTGGACAGTGTATCCCGATGTACTTTTGACACCGGAGACGCTTTCCAGTTACACCGGCTACCGCTATTATGAGGATATCGGCAGTCAAGAACAGCGTGGCCGTCACAGTATGACCTACCGGCTCACGCTGATACTTCCCGAAGAAACCGGCGATTATGCACTGGAACTGCCGGAAGTATTCTCTGCCTGCGCTCTTTATATAAATGACCGGATGGTGCTGCAGCAGGGAAATCCGGAACCGAAAAACTATCGTGAAGCAATTTCCAGCCGGATAGTTGCCTTTTCTGCATCAGGTAAAACCGAGCTGCTGCTGGCCGTCAGCGATTATTCGGGCAGAAATATCGGCCTCACTTATCCGCCTGCTTTCGGCAATGCCGAGGATCTATTAGCCATGCGGGAACTGCGTACCGCTCTGCATCTGGGACTTGTAATACTGGCTCTTGCCGGTGCCCTTTTATCATTCAGTTTTCTGTTTACCATGTATAAAGAGCGTGGTATTTTAACGGGGCTTTTATGTGTCTGTCTGGCTGTTGTCACCGGATATCCTCTGTATCACGGGCTGATAAAAACCACCGTGCAGCCGTGGTATACCATAGAACCCATGTGCTATTACGGACTCCTGCTTCTTTCTGTTGTGCTGTATACCAGTCTGTGTGAAATAAATCGTAAGCGCCAGTATATACTGGCGGCACTCAGTGCTGCCGGCGCGGTGCTGTTATGCATCGCTCTTGCCAGTGCTTCGGCCCTTCCAGAATGGACACAGACGGCTGTTTCCTGGTTTTCCGCCTTTTTGAAATACAGCTGTGCCACTCTCCTGCTTCTGCTTTCCTTGCGCTGTTTCTGGCTCCAGAAATTGCAGACGGAAACAAGTACGGCTTCTAAAAACAGCCTGATACTGCTCTGCGGTGCAGCGGCGCTGGCCACCACCCTGCTGTGGGACCGGCTTCTTCCCCTTTATGAACCGGTTTATGGAGGCTGGTTTGGCGAAATCGGCGGCGGTTTTTTAGTATTATCGCTGACAGCAGTAATCCTTCTGGATGCGCGAAAAGCATACCATTTCCGGCTCATTTACGAAAACAATATGCAGCAGATGGAATATCGCCTGGCTATGCAGAAAGAGCATTATCAGCAGCTGTCTCATCAGGTACGGCTGGCAAGAGAAGCCGGCCACGACCTGCGCCATCATATCCGTACCATGCGCAGTCTGGCGGAACAGAACCAGTGGGAACGGCTTCAGCATTACCTGAATGAGTACGAACCTCATGTAAAAGAACGACAGCTGACAATCTGGTCCGACCATCCGGCGGCAGATGCGGTTCTTGGATATTATGCACCGGCAGCACAGAAATGCAATGCGGTATATGATGTTCGTCTTGCCATTTCACCTGACCTGGCAATTCCCGACGATGAACTATGCATCATTCTCGGCAATCTTCTGGAAAACGCCATCGATGCCGTCCAGTCACAGACATCCGGCGCAAGGCGCATTTATCTTCGCGGTGAAGTCTCCGGAGGGCGACTCGGCATTGTAATGGACAATACCTTTTCCGGCACCGTGCAGCAGAACAGCGGCATATTTACGTCAACAAAACATAACGGCTGCGGTCTGGGACTGACCTCTATTATTACAATTGCTGAAAAATACGGTGGTCTGGCAGATTTTTCAGCCTCTGGCGGTATTTTTCACGCCTCCATTCTGATTCCGCTCTCCTCTATTTCCGGACAGACAGAAAAGCAGAAAAAACTGGAAATGCAAAAAATTCAATAAAAAAACTGCCCTTCCCGAAGTAATACCGGGAAGGGCTTTGTATTGCAGTAATACCCCTTTCACATCTGACACCCCTATTTGATTCTACAAACGCTTATATTATATATATTATTATAAAAACATGTTTTAAAACATTATAAAACATAGATAAACCTTAAAAACATAATAAACATTGGACGGCCTCTCCGTCAGCTCTGCGACCTGACACCTCTCCCAAAGGGCGAGGTGTCTCCTCATTTGTACTACCAGACATTGTGGTTCGGCCAAGAAGTCCGCACCAGCTCGGTCCCTGCACCTTGCAATTATGCCTTGTAGGGGCGGATGACCTTCATCCGCCCGTTAATGATTGCTGAGAGGGCTGCGAGACGCAAGAGCATAATTTTCTTTATTTTAATGATAAATTTTCTTTAGTCAAAGCAGGACTTCCAGCATTTCAGGCAGGACTTTCAACATATCGGTTCCTTTTTTCGACAAATTGTAAAAATAAATTACAAAAAACAATATTTGACAAATTTCATTTCCAGTTTTATATTGTGCTGGAAGGAACTTCTATGCAGGATGAGAAAGGAGAGATACGTTATGACAGCAGCCACTATTTACAGAGATTTTAACCGTTCCGCCATTGCCAGCAATCTGAGCGGCCGTCAGATGCAGCTCTGGCTCAAATTATACGAGTTTCTGCACAGTTACCGCCGTCAGGATGTGCAGCTGTATACTCCAATGCTGCTGAATATGCTGAACATCAGCCTCAGCCAGTTCCGCCGTGCACGGCAGGGGCTGATTGAGGCAGGGTTTCTCTCCATCCGGCAGGATAGCCAGCAGCACACCAGTTATACATTGCTGTTAAACGGCAGGGCCATTTCGTTTGTGCCGGAAAAACAATGCGGTGAAGAAGCGGCACAGAAAAATGCGCCGGTTTGCGGGATGGGAAACCCGTCCCCTACGGGTACCAGAACCGCATATACACCGGAAAATCCTGGGATGGCAAACCCGTCCCCTATGGGTACCAGAACCGTATATGCACCAGAAAATCGTGAGACGACAAACCTTTCCCCTGCCGCAGGGGCGGGGTCGCCCCGCCCGTTTGCACAGGCAGAATGTTCCCGTTCGCAGTATCCATCTGGCGATATTATGTTAAACGGCGGGTATCAGGCAGATTTGCAAGAGTTTTTCCGCAGTTTTCCGGATACTGCCCTGTCGGGCTGGCTGCAGCAGTGGGCAGATATGCGCCGTAAAAACGGCTGGACACTAACCCGCTGGGGGCTTACCGCCCTGCTGGACAAGCTCCAGTCGCTTTCTGGCGGCAATCTGCAAACCATGGCAGCCATTGTGAAGCAATCGGTATCCCGGCGATGGAAAGGTTTTTATCCGTTAAAGGCCGAGCGCAAACCAAGCGGCGAAAAGCTGCTCCGTATGGAACAGCAGCAGCGCAGCCGCCAGCCAATACACCAGAAGTTTAAACCGGAACAGCGGGATTTATTGTTTTTAGAGCGCTAAACCGCATTTAAAAAAGGACCCGATGTTTATCGAGTCCTCCAACGCTATTATTCACAGATTAGATTATTTGCTTTCAGCCAGTTCTTCTGTGATATCCAGGAATTTATTCATAATCGGTACACAGGTAGCCGCAAAAACACCGCCTGCAATTAGTGCAGTCTGTGGTTTTTTCTTGCGGGTTGTTAGCACCCCCACCAGCACACCCAGTGCCATAGAACAAACCTGTAACAGAGTTAAATCCAGCAGGTTGGTGCGTTCAGTATACGCCATTGTGCCTTTCCATAATTTCATCATTGCATTCGCTCCTTTCGGATTAATAGGTCAGCATATCATCCAGCCGTTTCAGCAGCGCTTCATAAGATGGCCGCAGATGTTCTGCCGAACGGCTGGAAGTATAATAGTTTACATTACCGCTGCCAGTTTCTAAAAGCCCCTTCTGTTCCAGCACATGATACAGATTATTTACCGTACCGCTGCTGCCATCCAGCATGGTAATCTCTTCCGGCAGAATTTTATGAAAGCTGTCTTTAAAATAATTGAAGTGGGTGCATCCCAGCACTACGGTACAGTACCGTTCCAGATTATATGGCGCCAGTACATCGCGCAGATATGCCTCTGCCTGTCCGTCATTAAAACTGCTGGATTCGGCAAATTCCACAAGCTTTGGCAGCGGCAGCAAATCCACCTGATGGTTCTGATCCACCTGGTGCAGCAGATTTTTCAGTTTTTCCTCCCGAATGGTAACCGGTGTGGCTGTCACCAGAATCCGCTTGGTACAGCGAGTATCTGAAACAGCCGGTTTTACTGCCGGTTCCATACCCAGAATCGGAAAACTGTAGCGGGCACGTAAATCTTTAATTGCCACACTGGTAGCCGTATTGCAGGCAACCACCAGAGCTTTTACATCCTGCTCGGCAATAAAATCCACTGCCTCCTGCACATACTGACGAATCTGATATTTGGTTTTTCTGCCATAGGGAACATGATCGGTATCCGCATAATACAGGTAATCTTCCTGCGGCATTTTTCGCATTGCCTGATGCAGCACAGTCAATCCACCGATACCCGAATCAAAAAATGCAATCTTCATTGCGTCACTTCCACTTCAACTAAATCTTACAGAATCGAATCTTCCATCGTCTATACATGTTTAATAGTCATCTTAAAAATCGTCATCAAAGAAATAATCATTTTCGTCAGCAAAGTCCGGCAAATCCGCCAGCTCTTCATCAGACCAGTCATCTGCGCCGTCATACAGCATCGGCTTTGCCACAAACACAGCTCTGTGAGCCTCCGGCTGCAGTTTTTCATCCGATAATTCCCCGTACACGCCGATTAGTTCAAAGTCACTGTATTTCAGCCACATTTGCAGTAATTCCAGGTCATAGACCCGTTCTTCCTGACACATGGTTTCCCGCTGGTATAAACCGTTTTCCTGCCGGACAAAGAATGTAATATCCATAGTGCATATCTGACTTTCCTCATCAAAATGATTTTCCCAGATATACTCGATATCATCCCGATGCAGGGTAAAAATATGATTGCCCAGATACTCCTGCAGCTTATACGGTGTCTGCACATCAAACAGCAGTATCCCTTCATCGGCCAGAAACGGATTCAGCGAATGAAACAGCATCTGTAAATCTTCCGGGCTGGTTAAATGATTAAACACATCAAATGTGGCAATAATGGCATCGAATACCGGCTCTGCACCGGCATCATCCAGCAGCTGCAGCTCGGTTAAATCCTGCTGCTGCCAGTCGATTACAAGCCCTGCCGCTTCACTTTTGCTGCGGGCAATGTCCAGCATTTCTGCTGATAAATCCACACCTGTTACCTGATAGCCTTTCTGTGCCAGCGGAATTGAAATATTTCCGGTTCCGCACCCCAAATCCAGCAGCCGCTTTCCAGGGCAGCCGTTTTTCTGCAGCATAGTATCAATGTAATCGGCCCACTCCTGATAATTCACATCATCCATCAGCGCATCATACATTTTCGCCAGAGTTTCATAAGCCATAGGGCTCACCTGCCTTATTCAGCAATCCATGCAGACAGATCGACTTCCGGACTGTCGCCCCACAGTTTTTCCAGATTGTAATATGCACGTTCTTCCGGTTTGAAAATCTGCACAATTACCACACCATAATCCAGCAGAATCCAGCTGCCGCCCTGATACCCTTCGCGGCGCAGAATGGTTTCGCTTAATTCTTTTTCTACTTTTTCTTCCACAAAGTCAGACAGTGCTTTTGTGTGCGGTGCACTGGTACCGTTGCAGATTACAAAATAATCAGCAATACCAGTCTGCGCATGAATATCCAGCACTTTAATATCTATCCCTTTTTTCTCATCTAATGCTTTTACAATCTGTTCTACTAAAGTAATGCTATCCATAATATCCTCCTGATAAGTAACACATCCGCAATAAAAAAGATATGTTTTTGTTAATTTATACTTTTTTCCTGTTTTTCAGCTAACAGCCGGTTTCTTGTTGCTATCGACAAAGGATGCATATATCCATCCTTTTGAATCAGGAAACCCAGCGTATGGTCAATTCCTGCAAGCACCCCCAGATTGAGATCCTGATGCGTCAGCTGACGAAGCAGATCCACACCCGGGAAATCGCGGTTTGGTTCAATATAATCCGCAATATAGATAATCCGCGCCAGCTGGTCCATGTCCGGATGCCCGGTGGTATGCCAGCGAATCGCATCCAGTACCTGTTCATCCTCTAGAATGCCCTGCTCTTTCAGCATCCATGCGCCAACCGGACCGTGCAGCAGACTAGGCTGCAGCAAATCCACCGCATCACTGTAAAGGTTGTGTTCCACAGCCAGCTCCAACAACTCTGCATTTGGCACTTCTCTGGCATAATCATGCAGAAGCCCTGCCAGATACGCTTTTTCAATATTGCCGTTAAAAATACCTGCCAGTCTGGCAGCTGTATTGGCCACCCCTATGGAATGCATATAGCGTTTCACGGACAGACGCTTTTTCAGTATCTCTTTGTAGCCTTCTATCTTAACTTCCACGCTATTATTCACCTCATCTATAATGATTTCCGGAATCAGCTGCCGTACATCTTTGCGCAGGGCCACCTGTTCCCTCACACCAGTTGATGATATATCCAGCGCATCAATCTGCAGACAGATAATTCCGTATTTTCGTTTTTCCGATTCTGCCCGCAGAACCTCCGACAGTTTACCTGCGTAACCCGGACGGCTGGTTGCTACAAAATAACATAAATCCAGAATATCCTGCCAGCGATACCAGGTATCCAGTTTTTCCAGAGAATCGGCACCAGTCAGGAAATAAAACTCACAGTCAGGCTCTCGTTTATGCAGTTCTACCAGCGTATGATAGGTATAGGATTTACCGTCCCTTTCTTTTTCAATGTCCAGAATCCGGCATCCCGGCGTATCACCCAGAGCCTTTTTCAGCCACTCGCATCGTTTTTCCAGCGAACTTGGCTGCCAGTCTTTATGCGGCGGCTGAGCAGCCGGTATAAACCAGATTTCCTCCAGCTGCAGTTTTGTTCTGCATTCTTCTGCCATACGCAGATGGCCAAAATGCACTGGGTCAAAAGTGCCGCCAAACAGACCTATTTTTCGTTTTTTTGTGTTGCCCTGCAAACTCATTTGCGAACCTGCCCGCTTCCGTTGATAATGTATTTATAGCTGGTCAGTTCTTTTAATCCCATTGGCCCGCGCGCATGCAGTTTTTGCGTGCTGATGCCGATCTCTGCGCCAAAGCCGAACTGGAATCCGTCACTGAAACGGCTGGATGCATTGACATACACACATGCTGCATCCACCATCTGCTGAAACTGACGGGCATGCGCATAATCGTTGGTTACAATTACTTCCGAATGTTTTGTGCCAAACCGGCGGATATGCAGAATCGCCTCTTCAATGCTGTCCACCACTTTCACAGATAGAATCAGGCTATGGAATTCTGTAGCATAGTCCTCTTCAGTAGCCGGTTTCCCCTGTGTGATATACTGCATGGTTTCTTCACAGCCGCGCAGTTCCACGCCTGCCTGCAGCAGTTTTTCCGCCGCCGCCGGCAGCACCTGTGCTGCAATATTTTTATGAACCAGCAGCGATTCGGTGGCATTGCATACACCCGGACGCTGCACTTTGCCGTTCATAATAATTTCCACTGCCATATCCACATCGGCAGTTTCGTCTACATAGATGTGGCAGTTACCCACACCAGTTTCAATAACCGGAACGGTTGCATTTTTTACCACATTCTGAATCAGCCCTGCCCCGCCGCGCGGAATCAGAACATCCAGATATTCGTTCAGTTTCATCATTTCATTTACAGTTTCCCGACTGGTGTCTTCAATTAACTGAATAGCACCGGCTGGAATTCCGGCTTCTTCAGCCGCTTTACTCAGCACCTCTGCAATTTTCAGATTGGACTGAATCGCATCGCCGCTGCCGCGCAGCATAACCGCATTCCCTGATTTCAGGCAGAGTGCCGCTGCATCGGCAGTCACATTAGGCCGCGCCTCATAAATCATCCCGATTACACCCAGAGGCACTGCCACTTTCCCGATTTGCAGATTATCTTTATTGAGCCACATTTCCTCTACATGACCAACCGGGTCTGGCAGTTCTGCCACTGCACGCAGTCCATCTGCCATATCCTGCACCCGTTTTTCGGTAAGCAGCAGACGGTCTAGAAAAGATTGCGGCTGACCTTTTTCTTTTGCCCGCTGCATATCCAGCTCGTTAGCAGCCAGCACTTCTGCACATGCGGCTTCCAATGCATCGGCCATAGCCAGCAGACCTCTGTTTTTCTGTTCCGTTGTCAGCACTGCCAGCTGATAGCTGGCTTCTTTGGCCAGGCGGCCTTTTTCCTGCAATTCTCCCATTTCTGCTACCTCCTATAAAATCAGGGACAGATTATCCCTGTGAATTACTTCGTCAAAATCCTTATATCCTAAAATCGGACAGATATCTTTGCTTTTCTGTCCTTTGATTCTGTTCAGTTCCTGTGTGCCATAATTGGTAATTCCTCTCGCAAACTCTTTTCCGTTTGCGTCGATAATCCCGACTACATCACCGGCTGAGAAACTGCCTTCTACAGCCACAATACCACTTGGCAGCAGACTTTTACCCTTGTGTATCAGCGCTTCTCTGGCACCGTCATCCACTACAACACGACCATCTACATGAGAACCAAAGGCTATCCATTTCTTACGCAGATGCGGTTTTATCTCAATTGGCAGGAATAACGTACCTGCATCTTCACCGTTTGTTAAACGACGAATAATATGTTCTTCTGCCCCGTGGGCAATCATCAGCGGAATCCCTGCATTAACTGCAATGCTGGCTGCTGTGATTTTCGTCGCCATGCCGCCGCTGCCAAATTTGCTGCCCACACTTCCGGCCAGCGACTCAATCTGTTCGTCAATCACTTCTACCACAGAAATCCGTTTTGCCTGCTTGTTTTTGCGCGGGTCACCATCATAAAATCCATCAATATCAGTCAGCAGAATCACCAGATCTGCGTCAATTAATGTACCAACCAGTGCTGCCAGTGTATCGTTGTCACCAAATTTGATTTCCTCAAAGGCAACGGTATCGTTTTCATTTACAATGGGGATAACCCCCAGCCGCAGCAGTGTCAGCAGAGTATTACGACCATTTAAAAATCGCTGCCGATGCTCTAAATCTGCTTTTGTCAGGAGCAGCTGTGCTGTTGCCTGTCCGTATTCCGAAAAGATTTTTTCATAAATATGAAGCAGAATCCCCTGCCCTACAGCCGCTACCGCCTGTTTTTCCGGAATTGTTTTCGGTCGTTCCTCCAGATTAAGTTTGCCCATACCGGCACCGATAGCCCCGGAAGATACCAGCACCACATCTTTGCCCTGGTTGCGCAAATCACTGAGCTGACGCACCAGTTTCTCAATCTGTTCCAGATTCAGTTTTCCGTTTTTGTGGGTCAGCGTACTGGTGCCCACTTTTACTACGATTTTCTGCGCATTGGCAACCAGTGCCTGATATGTTTCGCGTCCCATATTCTCACACACCTTATCGGTCAGTCTATCCTGCTTTGTTTCTGTAAGTTTTTATTTTTTCGGCAGTTCAATGCCCGGTTTTTCCGGATTCGGACGATACAGTACCACATTACGGCCAATTACCTGCACCAGTTCCGCATTGCCCTGTTCTGCCAGTTCCTGTGCCACATCTTTCACTTCATCCAGACAGTTTTTCAGCACTTTTACTTTTACCAGTTCACGAGCTTCCAGCGCTTCGTTCAAACTAAACAGCACACTTTCATTCACGCTGGCTTTGCCTACCTGTACAACCGGATCGATAGTATTTGCCAGACTTCTCAGATAACGTTTCTCTTTTCCACTTAACATCTTATGCATTCCCCTTGTCTTTATTCTTTTTATACTGTGCAGCCAGTGCCTGCAGCCGTTCCTGCTTTGCCTTCTGCTGATCTTTCATAACCGGTTTTTCGCCAGACTGCTCCACCCATTTACCTGCCGGCCCCTTGCGCGGTGCCGCATAAACATTTTTACCCATTATTGATTCAGTCCTCCCGCTAAAATTTCTTAATGTTTAATTATATCATATAACCGGATATCTGTCATTTTTCTAAAACAGATTTTTGCAAAAAAATAAGGTCTGTTTCATATTTCATCTACGAAACAGACCTTATTAAAATCAATCATCTACATATTATTTTACTTCATCCTGTTTTTCTGTAACCAGCTCTGTGGATTTCTGCTCTGCGTCGTCAGCTTCCATTACAGGTGCTGCCGTAACATCCTCTGCTACTGTTTCTGCCTGCATGATTTCTTTCTGCGCAGGTGTTTCTTCCGCTACCGCTTCGTTGTGTTCTGCTTCAGCGTCCGTTTTTTCTACACCTTTCTGTTCCTGCAGAACTTCTTCTTTCTGACGGTCCAGTTCGTCTAAAGAACGGCCTTCCATCAGGGCAATAAACTCATCGGCCTGAATAACTTCACGCTCTTTCAGAGTCTCTGCAATCAGAGTCAGTTTATCCAGGTTTTCCGTTAACAGACGGGTTGCCTCTGCATGACAGTCATCCATCATACGTTTAACTTCCTTATCGATGGAGTAGGCTACCGCTTCACTGTAGTTACGGTCGCGGCCTAAATCACGGCCCAGGAATACCTGGTCACCATTGTTGTTGCCAAAGGTGATGGTACCCAGCTCATCACTCATACCCCACTCGGTAATCATACGGCGAATCGTGCCGGTTGCACGTTCGATATCATTGGATGCACCAGTACTGATTTCGTGCAGTACAATTTCTTCTGCTACACGACCGCCCAGCATCATGACAATCTGCTGACGCAGATGTGTACGAGTCATATAGTTGCGGTCCTCGGTAGGCAGCAGCAGTGTATAACCACCAGCCCGGCCGCGTGGAATAATCGATACTTTATGCACAGGGTCACATTCCGGAAGCAGATATCCGCACAGCGCATGACCGGCTTCGTGATAGGATACCAGATTTTTTTCGTATTCGCTCATCGCTGCACGGGATTTCTTTTCCGGCCCTGCAATGACACGTTCAATAGATTGTTCCAGCTGGAGCTGACCAACTTTTTTGAGTCCAAGACGAGCAGCCAGCAATGCTGCTTCGTTTACCAGGTTGGCTAAATCAGCACCAGTAAAACCGGCAGTCTGTTTTGCAATGATAGCTAAATCTACATCGCTTGCCAGCGGTGTTTTGCGTACATGCACTTTCAGAATTTCTTCACGGCCTTTTACATCCGGACGGTCTACGGTTACCTGACGGTCAAAACGACCTGGACGCAGCAGCGCAGGGTCCAGAATATCCGGACGGTTGGTTGCCGCTAAAATAATAATCCCTTCATTACTGTTGAATCCGTCCATTTCTACCAGCAGCTGATTCAGTGTCTGTTCGCGTTCATCATGACCGCCACCTACACCGGCACCGCGCTGACGACCAACAGCATCAATTTCATCGATAAAGATAATACATGGTGCATTTTTCTTTGCCTGATCAAACAGGTCGCGTACACGGGACGCACCTACCCCTACAAACATTTCAACAAAGTCCGAACCGCTGATGCTGAAGAATGCCACACCAGCCTCCCCTGCAACCGCACGAGCCAGCAGAGTTTTCCCGGTACCCGGAGGGCCGTATAATAAAACACCTTTTGGAATTTTTGCACCGATTTCATTAAATTTCTTCGGTGCTTTCAGGAATTCCACAATTTCCTGCAGTTCTTCTTTAACTTCATCAGCACCGGCTACATCATTAAAGGTAACCTTGTTCTTTTCATCAATGGTAACTTTGGCTTTGCTTTTACTGAACTGCATCACTTTGCCGCCGCCACCCTGGCTCTGCTGCATGATAAAGAAGAACAGCCCCACCATCAGAATCAGCGGGAGCAGTGTGCCAAGCAGACTAATCCACGGCGATGGCTGCGGTGTCTCCTTCTGGTCAATCACTACCAAATTTTCCTGCATGATGGTCAGTGTTTCCTCTGCGTTCTCACGAGGAATGATAACCCCGTTGAATACACTGCCGTCTGTTAACTCCCCGTTTACAGTCTGAGTATTCTCGTAGGTGGTGATTTCCACACTGGCTACTTTGCCAGCCTCTACATCCTCCATCAGCTGTGTGTAATTCGTAATATCTGCTACTTTAACATCTTGCTGTTCCACCGGTTCACCCAGCCGCACAAATGTCATAGCAAGCAGCACAATCACCATATAAATGGCTACTGTTCGCATACCTCTATTGTTCAATGATATTCCTCCTCAACCTGTTTTTCCATATATATGCCCACTTATAGAAACAGCGAAATTTATACTAGCTGTTTTTTTCCCCGTTATTTCTGCAAAATCCTTTTCTTCTTTCAATATATTTTCGAAATCATTTTCGATAACAGGACAATCGGCAAATCCGTTTCGTTTCACCGGTTATTCTGACACAGTCAGCCAGATAATAACCTGGAATCCAGATAATTTCTTCACCGGATAGAACCAGCGGAATTCTACCACGCTCACTGGCCGGCACTTTTTTATCAATGAAAAACTGTTTCAATTTTTTGTGCCCATACGGCATAACCAGCCGGTCACCCGGCTGTCTGGAACGAATCTGTAACGGTGCCCTCAGCTGGTCGGCATCTATAGCAATCTCCATACTGCTATCTGCGGCATATTCTGTATTCTGATGTTTTGATTCTTCCGACAATCCCTTTTCAGAAACGACAGCCTGAAACATACCGTTCCATTCCGGCACAGACAGCATACCCTCCAGATTCCAGATATACCTGTATGCCTCCGTCTGCTTTTTTTGACGCCACGCTATATTCAAGGTATTATACTCTCGAAAAAAGATGACACCGTCCGTCAGATGAATCTGCTGGCTGCCGTTCTGCTGCAGCGCAATATGCTGCATCTGTTCCACCTGCCGAAAGGTGAGATTGGTCTCACTGCCCGTCAGCTGACGATACAGATATCGCAAAATACGGCGCTGTAACGCTACATGCTGTTTTTGCAGTACTTCGGCAGGAAACAGAATCTGCCCTGCTGTTCTGCTGCCATATTGTTCCCATAAAGCGGCTGTAGATCGTTCCAGATAATCGGCATCAGCTGCACAGCTGTCCTGCAAACGCAACAGTGCATCGGTAATCTGAGGATTCAACTGCCGAAGTTCCGGCAGAATCTCCAGCCGAATTCTGTTGCGCAGAAATTCGGTTTCCAGATTGCTGCTGTCGATGAAATAATGCAGTTTCTCAGCTTCACAGTATGCAATCAGGTCCTGTTTTCGTATCTCGGCCAACGGACGGATTATCCAGCCATCCTGCGGCGGCATAGCCGTTAATCCATCCAACCCACAACCCTGCACCAGATGCAGCAGCACACTTTCTGCCCGGTCATCACCATGATGACCCAGAGCTAGTTTCGTAATCTGCCACCGCTCTTTGCATTCCCGAAAACAGTTGTGCCGCACCTCATGCCCGGCCTGTTCCAGCGACATCCTGTTCTGTCTGGCATAGGTCTGCACATCAACGGAAAACATCTGAAACGGAAGATTCCGTTCACGGCACACCTGCTGCACATAGATTGCCTCCTGTTCCGCCTCTGTCCGCAACTGATGATTCACATGCACCACAAACAGTTCAATGCCGTATTTCTCCTTCTGCTTATCTAACAGATGCAGAAGCGCTATGGAATCAGGTCCGCCAGAAACGGCAACCAGAACCCGATCTCCCGGTTCCAGCATATGAAACTGTTCAACTGTTCGCCACACCTGTTCCAAATGGTTTCACCTGCTTTTATACAAATATCTAACTGATTATTATATCAGAGTCTGACAGTATAAGAAAGTAAATTTCACAAATAAATAGTGTAACACCGAAAAACAAAGAAGACTGCCATTCCTCAGTTATCTGAAAAACAACAGCCTTCTTTTATTTCATCTTATTTTATTTTGCCAGCCCGTGCAGCACCATAGCCAGCAGAGATTCCTGCATCTGAATTTTTTCTTCATCCGTCAGTTTTCTCATGCCCACCATATGCGCAATCCCCACAAACATGCCGCTCATACAGGAAATCGCCAGTTCTGCATCTACATCCCGGATTTCTCCGCGCTGTTTTGCAATGTCAAGAATCTGATACTGTTCAATACCAAGCTGATGTCTTACTTCCTCCATCATGGCATAGTCTTCCGCACAATGCTCTTCACCCGGTTTCATTTTAGACATAAACTGTACGCCAAACTGCATCAGATCCTGCAGATTATCCAGATGGAACCGGATAATCCGTCGCATATTTTCCTCAAATGTACTGTCAGTCTGAATCAGAGCACTCACACTTTCGCTGTATTGCTGCAGATACTGGATATGCATTTGCAGAAAAATATCCTGTTTGCTTTCAAAATACTGATAAATGGTACCTTTCCCGACCCCGGCCCGTTTTGCAATTTCTTCGGAGGTTGTGTTATGATACCCTTTCTCGCCAAAAATCTCACGGGCAGCTGCAAGAATCAAATCTCTTTTGTTTGCTTTTTCCGCCATAAGAATCCCTCTTGTATCAAATCACTTCTTATCAAGTCACTGCAGACACCTTTTTACAGTGTCTGCAGATTCTCTTAACCTCTTCCGTGCTCTTCTTCCAGTTTCCGTTCCGCTTCCAGCTGTGCCTGCAGTTCTTCCCAGTCATGCCAGCAGCCTTCTTCCAGTGCCTGCATTGCAGCCAGATGTTCCTCTTCCGGATTATTCTTCATAATCTTACGGCGGATTTTCCGCGGCAGACTTTCAAATTTTTCATACAGAATCGGAATTACCAGTAAGCTGATAATGGTGGAGCAGCTTAACCCAAAGATAACGGTTGCCGCCATCGGTTTCCATACTTCGGAACCTTCACCGCTTGCCAGAAGCATTGGAATCATAGCCAGAACAGTTGTCAGCGTTGTTACCAGAATCGGACGCATTCTTGTTTTACCAGCCTCTACAACCGATTCACGTTTGCACAAGCCTTTTGCACGCAGCTGCTGGATGTAGTCAATCAGCACAATAGCGTTGTTTACTACGATACCTTCCAGCATAACAATCCCTAAGAGCGACATCATACTGATGCGCTGACCTGTTAAGAACAGACCAACAAATACCCCGATAAACATAACCGGTACACTGGCCATAATCAGTAATGGATTCCACAGGCTTTCAAACTGACATGCCATTACCATGTATACCAGAATCATAGCCATGCCGATTGCCAGGAATAAATCACTGAATACTTCCATCATGCTTTCTACATCACCGCCGGTAACAATGCTGCAGCCTGCTGGAATTGGAAGCTGATTTACCTGATTCATAATATCATTATTTACACTGCCTAAGTCACGCCCGTATACATCACAGGATACAGTTTCCACACGGCTCTGGTCCTGACGTGTGATACTCTTCTGACCAAACCCGTGTTCAATACTTGCAATTTCACTCAGCGGAACCTGACCGCCTGTGTTAGAGGCAATCATCAGGTTTTCCAGATGAGCCAGCGAAGTGGTCATATTTTCTGGATACTGCAGAACAATATCCAGTTCTTCTTCACCACCGCGATATTTGGAAATGGTAGAGCTGTTCAGCGCCAGCGACACTGTCTGGTACACTGTGGAAGCGCTGACATTGTAATATGCCGCACGTTCACGATTGATAATAATGTTCAGTTCCTCGTTGGTGTCAGCTACACTGTTGTCAATATTGATTGCACCGTCAACGGACTGCATAATATCTTCAATCTGACCGGCCAGCTGCTCCAGTTCATCACTGTTGTTGCCCTGAATCTGTACCGAAATAGAGCCGGAACCGGACGACATCGACATCATATCCGTCGCTGTAACTTTTACGGTCGCACCTGGGAAGTCGTTTACTTTCTGCTGCAGTTCCTGTGCAATATCTCTGCTGCTGCGGTCACGCTCACTCATTGGAGTTAAAACCACAGTCAGCGAAGCACTGCTGCTTCCTCCACCCATCATCGAACTGCTACCGCCAACACTGTTCATCACCAGATCTACTTCCGGTATTTTTTCAATGATATATTCAACCTCATTGGCTACTTTCTGCGTTTCTTCCAACACAGTATTGCTTGGCATGGTGATAGATACGGTAATCTGCCCTGCATCCTGGCTCGGGAACAGTTCGGCACCGAGTGTAGGCACCAGAGCACAGGAAGCCGCCAGTGCTATACTTACTGCAATAAGTGTAGTTTTTTTATGATTCAGAGCTGCTACCAGTACGCCCTGATACCAGTTAATAAATTTATCAAATTTACCGTTAAACCATACCTGGAATCTTGCAATACCTTTTGGCCGGTTTGTTTCATTGTACTCATGCATAATCAGCAGTTTAGACGACATCATCGGTACAACAGTTACCGATACCACCAGCGAAGCCACCAGTGAGAAGCAGATAGTCAACGCAAACGGAATAATAATCTGCTCCGTCATACCGCCTACAAATACAAACGGCAGATATACCGCTATGGTTGTCAGTGTCGATGCGGTAACTGCACTTACTACTTCCTGTGTCCCTTCGACAGCCGCCTGATATTTGCTCTTGCCCATGCTGCGGTGACGATAAATGTTTTCCAGTACTACCGTGGAGTTATCGACCACCATCCCTACCGACAGCGCCAGCGCCGCCAGAGTTACAAGGTTCAGCGTATAATCGCCGAAATACAGCATTACAAATGTGGAAATAATCGACAGTGGAATCGCAACCCCGATAATAACGGTACTGCGGAAGTTCCCCAGGAAAATGAAGATAACAAACATCGAAATAACAACTGCCAGCAACAGGTTTGTTACTACATTGTCTACCGACTGATTAATCATATCAGCAGAGCTGTATACAACCGAAATGTCAATATCTTCATATAATTCTTCTTCCAGTTCTGCCAGAGCTTTCTGTACTTCGCGGTCTACGTCAACGGTATTCCCGTCACTTTCTTTCTGAATAGACAGAGAAATTACTTTTTCCCCATTCAGTGTTACGATTGACTCTTCATCCGATAAGCCAACCTGAATATCCACCACATCACCAAGGCGTACAGTGCCGCCGGTCGGCAGACTCACCTGAGTGTCTGCCAGCTGTTCTATCGTTTCATACTGCCCCAGTGTACGCACCAGAATTTCCTGTGTACCCTGTGTTATATATCCGCCCGGATGGTTTGCATTCTCGCCCATGACAATCTGAGTAATGGTACCGCTGTTTAACCCATAAGCACTCAATTTATACGGGTCAGCTGTAATGCTTACCTGCTGATCACGCCCACCGGACACATCGACAGAGGCAACCCCTTCAATACGTTCCAGACGCGGAGCAACTTTGTCTTCTACAATTTTTTTGATGTCTTCCAGACTTCGTTCCCCGCTGACACCCAGCGTGATAATCGGCATACTGTTAATATCCAGTTTCAGAATTGTAATATCCTGCGCCTCTTCCGGAAGTATCATCTTGGCAAATTCCAGTGCATCACGCACATCATTGGTTGCCGAATCCAGATTAGTTCCATAGTCAAACATAATCATAACAACAGAACTGCCGGCAGAGCTGATAGATGTAATACCACTCATCCCGGAAATACTGGCCATAGAACTTTCTAACGGTTTGGTAACACGCTCTTCTACTTCTTCCGGCCCCGCACCATCATAGTTGGTCATAACGGCCATAATCGGCAGATCCATTTTCGGCATTAGGTCGATAGACATTCGGGTGAAAGAAACCACCCCGAATAAAATCAGCACCAGTGCCGCCATGGCAATGGTAACCGGCCGTTTTACGGAAAATTTACCAATATTCACGACCAATCACCTCACTCTGTTTTTTCTGCCGCTGCATCTTCTCCGTCAGCAGACTGTTCTTCTGCATCTTCTGTATCAGCTGCATCTGTTTTACCATCCAGATTCAGCTCCTGTTCTACACCGTCCAGTGTGATAACGGTTACCGGTTCCCCTTCTACAAGGTTGCCGTTCCCTTTCACTACAATTTTGTCACCGGCTTTCAGGCCTTCGGTAACGACATAATTATCACCATCGTTGATACCCAGCGTCAGCTGCACTTCTTTTACAGTGCCGTCTTCCTGTGTAATAAACGCAATTGGTTTTGCTTCTTTATAAACAATGGCATCTACCGGAATAACCAGCACATCCTCCGCACGGTCAACTACAACCTGCACTTCGGCATACATCCCGGCTACCAGAGCATCATCTTTATTGTTCATAGCAATGGTAATTGGATATGCTTTGGTCTGCGTATTCATCACTTTGCTGATTTCTGTAATGGTGCCGCTCATCCACTGGTCCGAAACAGAATTGATTTTCAGCAGAACTTCCTGTCCGATTTTAATTTTGCTTACATTCTGCTCGTTAATCCCTGCAGAGATTTCCAGTGTATCCACATTGGCAATCTCAAACATTGGCGAGCTGGCAGTTGCATAGGAACCCACATTGGCATTTACCATGGTTACTGTCCCGCTGATTGGTGCCGTTACTGTGGCATAATCCATAGCCATCTGTGCCTGGCGCAGTGTATTATTCGCATTTTCGTAAGCCATTTTCAGCTGATTTAAGTCGCTCTGGCTCACAGCACCCAGCTCAAACAGCTGTTTTGCGTTTTCGTAATTGGTATAGGCATTGTCATAAGCCATCTGTGCATTGCTCAGATTGATTGCAGTTGCTTCATTATCCAGCTGTGCCAGCACCTGCCCCGCCTGTACTTTATCGCCCACTTTTACGTTGACTGCTTTAATCTGCTCCATACCGCTTACTTTGGCAATAACATGCACGGTATTTTCCGCAGCAGTCAGACCGCCCAGTGTAATCAGCTTGTCAAAATCCTGCACTTCTACGGTTTCTACATCAACCGGAACACGAGATACTACCTCCTCCTGTTTCGCTGCATCCTGCGAACCGCAGCCGCATACTGTTGACATCAGAAGAAAACCGCCCAGCGTTAACGCCGCAATTTTTCTTGTTGTCTGTTTTTCCATGGTCTTTCCTCCATATCCGTTTATTATAGACTGACTGGTCAGTCAATTTTTCTGATTATTATAATAATACAATCCGGTTCAAAAAACAATGCCTATGAAAAAAATGTAAGAATCTCTTATAAGTTTTTTAACAGAAAAGAAACCGTGCAGAAAACACTGATTTCAGTTCTTCTGCACGGTTCGTTTAAGATGTTATTAATACTATTTTCTCAAATAATTATTCTTGCATACTTATTTTTTCAGAGCCGCTTTAATACGTTCCACAGCTTCTTTGGTATTATCGCGGTCGCCAAATGCAGTTAAGCGGAAGAACCCTTCCCCGTTTTCACCAAAACCGGCACCTGGAGTCCCAACCACATTCGCATTTTCCAGCAGGAAGTCAAAGAATTCCCAGGAGCCCATGCCGTTTGGACACTGCAGCCAGATATATGGAGAGTTTACACCGCCGGTGTACCAGATGCCCAGTTCATCCAGTGCATCCGCAATAATTTTTGCGTTTTCCTTGTAATAAGCCAGTGCTTCGTGAATCTGTTTCTGACCTTCTTCGGTAAAGACAGCCTCTGCCCCGCGCTGTACAATATATGGCACGCCGTTGAATTTGGTGGTCTGACGGCGCAGCCACAGTTTATTCAGGCTCTGGCCGCCCCGTTCCAGTTCCATTGGTACAACGGTATAGCCGCAGCGGGTACCGGTAAAACCGGCTGTTTTAGAGAAAGAGCAGAACTCAATCGCACATTTGCGAGCGCCTTCAATCTCAAAAATGCTTCTTGGCAGAGCCTCATCTGCCACAAACACTTCATATGCAGCGTCAAACAGAATCACTGCATCGTTGGCGATGGCATAATCCACCCAGGCTTTCAGCTGTTCTTTGTTGTACACAGCACCGGTCGGATTGTTTGGAGAACACATATAAATAATGTCTGCATGTACATCGGCATCCGGCATAGCCAGGAAGCCGTTTTCTGCATTGGCATTCATAAATTTCACTTCACGGCCTGCCATCACGTTGGTATCCACATAAACCGGATATACAGGGTCTGGAATCAGCACAATATTATCCTGTGCGAAAATATCCAGAATATTCCCTACGTCACTTTTTGCACCGTCGCTGATGAAAATCTCATCCAGTTCCAGTTTTGTATCACGTTTAGCATAGTAGGCCTGAATGGCTGCTTTCAGGAAATCATAACCCTGTTCCGGGCCGTAACCGCGGAAGGTTTCTTTTACACCCATTTCATCCACTGCTTTATGCATCGCATCAGTAACCGCCGGGCATAACGGTTTGGTTACATCACCAATCCCCAG
Source organism: Peptococcaceae bacterium (assembly GCA_017399005.1). GTDB lineage: Bacteria > Bacillota > Peptococcia > Peptococcales > Peptococcaceae > UBA7185. The sequence continues at coordinate 65,330 of JAFQEO010000009.1, forward strand.
TTTAATTACTTTTTTATCCGGATTTGCCGCCTGATATTCTCTTGTTTTTCTGTTTACTGTTGCAAATAAATAACTGTCTTTCAGGTTCAGGTAGTTTTCATTGATTTTCATAGAAACCCTCCATCTATCTTTTCATATTTCTGCAGAAAACTTCTGCGTGTTTCACCAGTTACGTTTCGTAGGTGTTAATAATCCCCTCTGCGACTTCCCGTTTGGAAATACGCAGATCCATAGCCTGTTTTTCAATATAATGATGCGCCTGCGGTTCTGATAATTTCAGCACCTGCATCAAAAGCAGTTTGGCACGGTTTAGCAGCTTGGCATCCTGAATCTGACGGTTCAGATTGCCTTTTTCCTCCTGCAGTTTATTCAGTCGCTGCTGCTGTATGCGGATACATTGCAGTGTCTGAAGGAAAACCGCCCGCTTCAGCGGTTTTGGTATCATATAGATACCGGTACTGCCAATTCTCTCATATACTGCGTCCACATGCTCCGGTTTCACCAGAAGGATTACATCGGCCTCTTTGCTGTGTGCCATCCGGGCAATCGCCTCACCATGTTCATCGGTCAGCGGTGCATTCACAATCACCAGATTAAACCGCTGTTCTTCCAGAAGTCGGCGAGCTTCCGCTCCGCAATCTGCACTGGCAGTAATGGTCAACCCTTTTTCCTGAAGTAATTGCTGCAGTAAATGCAGCCCCTGTTCTGTTCCAGCGACTGTTAAAATCTGTTCCATACAGCAATCCCTCCTCCGGTAGTTTTTCTGTATTTTATTATACCGGAAAAACGACGGACTGTCATCTTGAAAACAGAAAAACTGCTTTCCTGACACCCATCAAAAAGTTTATCTGTCTTATCAGGCAATGTCAATTTGTTTTCAAAATGTATATTGTATTTAAATTGTATCTGCAAAAAACGGGCCTCTTTATAGAAGCCCGTCTTAAAAACATAAACAATACTCATTTCACCAGAATTTATTTCATATTTGCAATAACCGCTTCCGTAAACGCTTTGCAACCCAGAGTGCCGCCCAGTTCACCGGTCATTTTTCCAGCTGCAAAACATGCTGCCACTGCATCTTCAATGCGCTGTCCTTCCTCTTTCATTCCCAGGTGTTTTAGCATCATCGCAGAAGACAGAATCGCCGATGTCGGGTTTGCCAGGTCTTTGCCTGCAATATCAGGAGCCGAACCGTGTACCGCTTCAAATACAGCAACACCCTCCCCGATGTTGGCACCAGGTGCTACACCTAAGCCGCCAACCAGAGCGCTGCCCAAATCAGAAATAATATCCCCGTACAGGTTTGGTGCCACCAGTACATCATAAGCATATGGATTCAAAGCCAGATCCATACATGCCGCATCGATAATTTTATCGTTGAACGCGATATCCGGATATCCCTGGGCCACTTCTTTTGCACAATTCAGGAACAGCCCGTCGGTCAGCTTCATAATGTTAGCTTTATGGATAGCAGTCACTTTTTTCTTGCCCATATCTTTTGCATAGTCAAATGCATATTTTACGATACGGTCGCTGGCTTTTTTTGTGATAACTTTGGTTGCCTCTGCACGGCCTTCATCCACCTGTTTTTCAATACCGATATATAAACCTTCTGTATTTTCACGCACGATGGTTAAATCAATATTCTGATACAGCGACTTCACACCCTCAAAAGAGCGCAGCGGACGCAGATTCACATATAAATCCAGCCGTTTGCGGATTTCCACATTTACACTGCGGAACCCTTTGCCGATTGGTGTGGCAGTCGGGCCTTTCAGGGCAACACCATTACGAGAAATGCTTTCCAGCACTGCATCGTCAATCGGTTTCCCGTACTTCTCTGCAGCCTCTGCACCAGCCTCCTGCACCTCCCAGTCTACCTGAGCGCCTGACGCTTCAACAATCGCTTTCGCAGAAGCAATAACCTCTTTCCCGATACCATCACCGTAAATCAATGTAATTGTCTGCATAATATAACCTCTCTTCTATTCCAGTTATAACAATTTTATGTGTATGCTCATGCAAGTAACGTCGAAAAATTTTTACATCGCAAGGCGGCTTTTGCTTTTTCAGCGACGCGTACTAAAGGTACGCAAGGCGAGAAAAAGCAAAAACAACACAGCGATGTAGAAATTTAACACGTTACCTATTTTTCATTTTTTATAGACGTCAGCAGACCTCCACCCAACAGCAGCGCTTCCTGTCTGTCACCTAATTCGATATTCAGTTCTACGACTGCGCCTGTAGATTTGTTTGTCATGGTCACTTTACCGGCTTTAATCTGTTCAATCAGGCCGTCAAATGCCAGTTCATCTCCTTCGTGGATGTTATCATAATCAGCAGGGTTGGCAAATGTCAGCGGAATGATACCGTTATTCACCAGATTCTGTTTATGAATGCGGGCAAAGGATTTTGCCACAACGGCTTTCACACCCAGATATAATGGAGCCAGTGCCGCATGTTCACGGCTGGAACCCTGTCCGTAGTTGTCGCCTGCCACAATGATACCGCCGCCGTTGGCTTTTGCTTTTGCAGGGAAATCTGCATCACTTGGAGTCAGGCAGAATTCTGCCAGATGCGGAATGTTGGAGCGATATGGCAGTAAGGACGCATTGGAAGGCATAATATGGTCAGTGGTGATATTATCTTCCAGCACGGTCAACACTTTTGCGCTGAATGCATCCTGTGGAGGAACTGCTGCAGGAACACCTTTGATGTTTGGCCCTTTTACCAGTTCGGTTTTCCCGATATAATCCTCGTTTGGCGCAATCAGCAGATTATCATCAATTTCAAATTTTTCCGGTACTTTTGCTTCTGCAAATGCTTCGATGCCGCTTGGGTCTGTAATCACACCGGCAACAGCGGAAGCGATTGCGGTTTCCGGACTTACCAGATATACATCGGCAGATTTTGTACCGCTGCGACCATAGAAGTTACGGTTAAAGGTGCGCAGCGATTTCCCGTTGTTGCAAGGTGCCTGACCCATGCCGATGCAAGGACCGCAGCCGCATTCCAGCACGCGGGCACCTGCTTCCAGGAAAATAGACAGCAGCCCGTCATCTGCCAGACGTTTTAAAATCTGACGGGAACCCGGGGAGATTACCAGAGAAATATTTTCATTTACTTTTTTGCCTTTCAGCAGCATCGCACATTTTGCCAGATCCAGATAAGAAGAGTTGGTGCAGCTGCCGATAGCTACCTGCTGAATCACTTCACCGGCCAGTTCGCTGACAGCCACTACTTTATCCGGGCTGTGCGGACATGCCACCATTGGAACCAGTTCATCCAGATTTACTTCAATTGTTTTAAAATATGCTGCATCTTCATCGGCAGCCAGAGGCTGATATGCATCTTCTCTGCCCATGGATTTCAGGAATTCTCTTGTGATTTCATCACTCGGGAAAACAGATGTGGTAGCACCCAGTTCCGCCCCCATATTAGTGATGGTTGCACGTTCCGGTACACTCAGTGTTTTTACACCGTCACCGGTATATTCATAAACTTTATTTACACCGCCTTTTACGGTTTCCTGCTGCAGTACATACAGAATAATATCTTTAGCAGATACCCCTGCACGCAGTTTGCCTGTGAGACGAACTTCAATCACTTCCGGCATCTGAATATAATAGCTGCGCCCTGCCATTGCAGCAGCAACGTCCACGCCGCCGGCACCGATTGCCAGCATCCCTAAACCGCCGGCTGTCGGGGTATGACTGTCCGAACCGATTAAGGTATCACCCGGTACCCCGAAGCGTTCCAGATGCACCTGATGGCAAATACCGTTCCCCGGTTTGGAGAACCAGATACCGTAGTTTTTCGCCGCACTCTGAATAAACAGATGGTCGTCAAAGTTTTCCGGCCCTGCCTGCAGCATATTATGGTCGATATAAGCAACGGACAGTTTTGTTTTTACACGGTCAATCTCCATGGCTTCCAGTTCCAGATATGCCATAGTACCGGTAGAATCCTGTGTTAATGTCTGATCAATTCTTAAACCGATTTCAGTTCCCGGTTTCATTTCCCCGTCTGTGATATGACGGCTGATAATTTTTTCTGTTAAGTTAGCCACGATCTCCACAACCCCCTGGGATAATAATATTTTTTAAATCTTCGTCTTTGCCGGTACGCACACTTACGATAAACTTACCAACCAGGAAATGCATTTCACAGTCGGTAATCGCAGTATTTCGACCGCTTTCGTACTGATGGTCAATCCATGCTTTGATTTTATGAACCAATGGATCTTTCTTGGTGATTTTTTCATCGCCCAGGAAGCCGTATTCGGCATTAATCCATGCCGCAATCCCTGCATTCCCGGAGAACTGGTTGATTGCGATTCGAATTGGACGATTCAGAACTTTCAGAGTATCTACCGAGTTGTAGATATCTTCATGTTTCAGCAGACCATCAGCATGAATCCCTGCTTTAGTCGCATTGAAATCTTCCCCTACAAATGGTGTTTTCGGAGGCACCGAATAACGGAACTCACGCTCAAAATAGCGGGCAATCTCGGTCAGGGCGTGAAAGTTCAGCGGATTTTTCGGCTGTTTCAGCTGGGTATATTCTACCAGCATTGCTTCCAGCGGTGTATTTCCGGTACGTTCCCCGATACCCAGCAGTGTTGTGCTGATGCTGGAGAGACCGTGCAGCCACGCTGCGGAAGAGTTTGCCACTGCATAGTAGTAGTCATTATGACCGTGCCATTCCAGCTGAGTGGCATGCACACCGGTTTCTTCTTTTACATGATGCACCAGCCCTGGAACACCGCGAGGAATCGCCATGCGGCTGAATGGTTTGCCCACACCCAGTGTATCGCACAGACGGAATTTGATTGGCATTCCGGCATCTTTGCCCATTTCATCCAGTGCTTTAATCAGCGGAATTACAAAATCAAACACATCGGCACGAGTAATATCTTCCAGATGGCAGCGAGGGCGAATCCCTTTTTCCATAATGTTGGCTGCCGCCTCTAAATACATATTGAAAACTTCTTTACGGGTTTTATTTAATTTCCCGAAAATGTGATAGTCTGAACAGCTCATCAGAACACCGGTTTCTTTGATGCCCATGCTGGCAGCCAGCGCAATATCATTTGGCAGCGGGCGAATCCAGGTGGTAACTTCCGGAAACCGGTAGTTCAGCGCCTGGCAGCGTTCAATAGCTTCTCTGTCGCGTTCGCTGTAGATAAAAAACTCACTCTGACGAATAATCCCGTTTTCATTATCCATCAGGTGCATATAAGTGAAAATATCTTCTATCTGTTTTGGAGTAAACGATTCCATAGACTGCTGCCCGTCACGGAATGTGGTATCGGTTACCCAGATTTCCTCTGGAACATCATAAGGATAGGTTCCTTCAATGAATGCATTCTTGGGGAAATCATCATATGGGAATGTTCCTTTATATAATCGTGGTTCTGTGACAGACACAGCTCCTTTTGCTTCAAATAAATCCATACGAGTTCCTCCTTCAAAATAAAAAACGCCGGAAAAGCAGCATTTGTATATCGTGCCACATTTCCGACGCCATTGTCAGTTCAATCAGGTTCTGCTGTTGTTCTTTATTATACTTGCAAAAAATATTTTTACAATAGATTTGCAAAGGAATATTGTATACAGAACCGGTCAACTGCTAGGTTTTCCGCTATTTTCACTTTTTTCTTCTTCGTCCATTTCTGAACATTTTCCGCAAATGCGATGATTTCGGCATCATTAGGCTGCAACCGCACAGTTGTGTGCCATCGCACAAATTTGAATTCATTTGTCCGTCACAGTCGTACATTTCTTAAAATACGCTCTTGATAATATCCAGTCCGGCAATAATCGTTCCGAGAGAGCTCCCCAGATTTGCCATAATGACTATCAGCAATGTCCGTAAAAACCGGTTGTGAAAAAATCCTTTAATGCTGAAAATATCATTGGAGATATTGCTGACATCTTCCACTTTCGGCTTGCGGATATGCGCTTCCATCAGTCCGGCGAACCAGCCGCAGGCCAGCATTGGATTCAATGATGAAATAGGAGCTACAACAAATGCTGTAATTACGCTTAACGGATGCCCCATCATCAACGCTGTAAACAGCGCGGCCAGGCCGCCGTTCCATAAAATCCAGGTACCCAGCTGCTGCATCCCGGTTTCCACACCCTGCACAAATCCATAAGCAATTAATGCAATAATCAGTGCCGGAATCCCCCAGCTGATAATTTTACCGCTTTTGCCGGCAGGCGGTACATTGCCGATTTCATTCATATCCTGCTCTTTGAAAATTTCTTCGGTTACCCCTGCCACATGGGCGCCGCCCAGAACAGCCACAACTTTTTTCCCCGGTGCATTTTTGATTTTATTGGCCAGATACTGGTCCCTCTCATGCAGTAAAATATCGGCAATTTTCGGGAATTCATCCTTCATATTTGCCATAGCGCCTTCCAGCATATCTTTCTGCAGCAGATTATTGATTTCCTCATCGGTGATTTCATTTTCTTCTTCATCATCCAGCGCAAAGAACAGATTTAACAATAAATCGAACTTTTCTTTCAGATTCATCTTACGCCAGATTCGCATAAATGTAGTCTGCACACTGCGGTCTGCCAGTACCAGCTCGGCCCCCAGTTCCTCCGCAGACTGAATCCCCTGCACCATCTCCTGGCCTACATTGGTATCCAGCTGTTTTGCCAGACGCTTCTGATAAGAACCCAGCACCAGATTAGCCAGCATAAAGCCAACCTTTCCGTCTTTGATTACTTTGGTCAGATCTGTGTCAGACCAGCCTTTTGGATTTTTAATATTATTATAACGGTCTTCATCCAGTTCCACGCAAATGCTGTCTGGCTGTTCCCGGTCAATCACTTCTTTTACCAGTTCGGCACTTGCCTTGGATACATGCGCTGTCGCAATCAGAATCAGTTCTTTTTCCTGATACTGCACCCTGGTAATATGTTCTTCCTCCATCATCCCGTTGCTCCTTTTCCACATGATTGTTCATTTGCAGTTTATTATAATCTTTTTTTGCAAGTCATGCAACTCGTTATTAATTCCCTGTTTTATGTTGAAAAATCCTATCTACTTTTAATTATATTATTCTTTCCAAATATAAAAAGCCATTATCAACCTAATTGCCAATAACAGCTTTTTTAACTAATTGTTATCTTAAAATTTCTTTTATCGTTTTCTCAACGATATTGATATCATCCCACGAAATATCTTTATGGCAAACCATTCGATACTGTTTTTTTCCTAAAACTTTTATTTTAATATTTTTCTCTAACAATTTCTGTATAAAACTTTCTTCCAAAATCGAACAATGATTCAAATCCAAACAAATAATATTCGTCATATTATTTCCCCAGTGTACTAATTCCATATCAAAATTTTGCAAGTTGGTGGCTAATATGCTTGCTTTTTCATTGTCTTCTGCAATTTGTTGCTGCATCAATCGTATTGCTATACTTCCTGCCGCTGCCATATAACCAGCTTGTCGGAAACCACCACCAAGTCGCTGTTTCATCCATCTTGCTTTTTCTATAAATTCTGCTGTTCCGCATAACATTGCTCCAAATGGGGCTGCTAAACCTTTTGTTAGGCAAAACTGTACCGCATCAACTGATTTACATAATTGTGCTACAGGCACTTGTAATTTGGCAGCTGCATTGAAAATACGCGCTCCATCTAAATACAGAGGAATAGTATATTGATGTGCAAGATTCGCTAATTTATTTGTATCTTCAACCGAAATTGCATATCCACGATTTAAATTATACGTATTTTCCAGACAAATCAGTCCTGTTTTTGGGCTTTGCACACCGTAGGGACGAATTGCTGATGTTATTTCCTCAAACGGAATATTGCCCCGAGAAATTGAAATAGGCTTCACCTGCACCTGACTTAAAGCTGCAAGACCACCGGCTTCCAGATTATATATATGACTTTCCGCACCAGCAATTATTTCCTCTCCACGCTGTGTGAATGCCATTGCAGCAATCTGGTTAGACATTGTTCCAGAGACCGTAAACAAAGCTGCCTCTTTACCTGTAATTTGAGCCGCTAAACTTTCCAGTTCCTGCACACTGATATCTTCACGCAAAATATCATCCCCAACATTTGCAGATATCATTGCATCTAACATCTGTCTTATCGGTGTTGTTACAGTGTCGCTTCTTAAATCAATCATTTTTTACACCTCCAAAAAAGTGTCATGGCCACTTTTCTGTAATAATTTATTCACAGAAAAAGCCATGACACCTTCCATTTCTAAATCCCTATATGCATTTGAGCTCGGCTATAATGCTGTAATACCTCTTCATCTAATTCTGGATAATAATTTGGTGGGATTATCAATTTTCCATTTTCAAATCCTAAGGAATTTGCGAACAAAGATACTGTTGGCTTTAAATAACCATTTTGCTCGCCAGCTGTCCAACAATTTGTATTATAGCCTATTAACGTTTCATGATAACAGCCTATATCAGCAGCTACTCCATTACCTAGCAAAACATCAATTCCATACTTAGATGCTATTGCCATTTCCTCCGCCATTGCCACAGCACTTGCAGATTTCATTAATTTAAATTTTATATATTTTGCGCAATTTAATTCGCCGGTTTTAATGACATCATCTTTATCAAAAATTGATTCATCAAGCATCAAGGGTAATGGAGAATCCTCTGCTAAACGCTGCATTGGTTCCCAAATACCTGCTGTAAACGGTTGTTCCAACAATTGGATATTGTATGGATCAATACTATGAGTAAATTTATATGCTTCATCAAAAGTATATCCCTGATTGGCATCTAATCGTAACATCGCACGTTCTTTAACAATATCCTGAATCAATTTAACTTTCTTAATGTCTTTTTCCAGCTCAAATCCTACTTTTACCTTTAACGTGCCATACCCTTCCTGCAGACGTTTTTCCAGATGCTCCTCCAAAGTCTCGTTTGCAGGAGGATTTACAATCCCAACTAACGGAAACTGAATTCCTTCAGAAGGAACTTGCAATACTGGTACATCTTGTAATTCTTCTAGTGCTGTTAAAAATATTGTAGCACCAAAAGGATATTCTTTTTTCTGTTGCAAAATTTGATTATGTGCTGCTTCAAAAGATTGTCCTAAGAGTTTTTTTGCTTCTGTACAAACAAATTCCCAAATTCCTTCTGGAGTTTCATGTTGATAACCAGGCTGTGCAGGTGTTCCTTCCCCCATACCTCTTCTCCCTTTTTCATCTGTCATTACTACAATGATTGAGGTAAATTCTTTCAAAATACCAAGGGAATTCCCATATGGTACTTTTAACGGTAACCTTAAATCATAACAATCTATTTTGCAAATCATATCTGTCACCCCATTCGCCCGAACCAATCTCGTTATTTATTTGCGACCTAATGTTGTCATCAATTCATCTAATAATTCTTCACCAATATTTTCAACAAAATAAGGATCTGTGTACAGTTCTTCTGTCACAGCTTTAAATGCTTCAATTTCAGCCTCATTAACTTCAACTTTTCCTTCAATTTCAGCATATACTTCTGCTTCTAACTCTTCTGTCATAGCCCAGCTTTCATCCTGTACCAGCAGAGCTGCTTCTCTTAATGCTTGCTGTACGTCTTCTGGATAGCTATCCCATTTATCTTTAGCAAATACAACTTCGTAAACTAATACTAAGTGGTTAGTAATAGACGCATATTTCTGAACATCCTGATATGCACTTGTTACTAAAACATAAATTGGATTTTCCTGACCATCAACAACACCCTGCTGCAATGCACTAAATGTTTCACTAGCTGCTAATGCCGCTGGAGCAGCACCTAACTGTTCAAACAATGCCTGTCTAGAAGGACTTGTGGAAATTCTAATTTTCAAACCTTCTAAATCTTCTGGTGTATAAATCGGTCTTACATTATTTGTAATCTGTCTCCAGCCTGTAAACCAGTAACCCAAGTTTACATATCCTTTTTCTTCCAAGGATGCATTTAACATTTCCCCCACTTTACCTTTTGTCACTTTTTCAACATCTTCTCTTGTATTAAAGAGATATGGCAAGTCAAACAGGAAGAATTTTGTATCCACATTTGTTAATGGAGAACCAACGATTAATGCATCATGTGTTCCAAGTTTCATACCCTCTAAAATATTTACATCGCTGCCAAGTTGTGCATCTGGAAAAACTTGAATTTCTACGCGATCACTACCTAACTTGTTTTCTACATATTCTTTCATTTTGTAGGCACCTTGTACCGCTACACTACCTTCACCCTGCGACGAGTTTAATTGAATAACAATTTTCTCCGTTGGCTGACTATCAGGCCCTGACTGCTGAGTATCATTGCCTCCACAGCCTGCTAAACTGCCAATCACTAAACTACAAATCAATAACATACAAACCATTTTACGAAATTTCATAACAATACCTCCTACCATAATATTATATAATTTAAATTGCCATTATATTTGGCAACCACAGTGACAAGCTTGGGAATAAAACAACTACTGCTAACACTATTATCATCATCCCAATTACTGGTAAAATGTACGGAAGAACTTTATCCACACCAATTTGCGCAATACCCATCGTCGTCATTAAAACACTGGCAACCGGAGGAGATACCTGTCCAACACATAACGCAATACATGCAATAACACCAAACTGCGTCAAATCCCAGCCAACACTTGCTACTACTGGTGTTAAGATTGGTAATATCATTACAATCAATGGCGATGCCTGCAGGAACATGCCCGCGATTAAAATTATTACAATTGCCATAATCATAATAATATATGGATTATTTGAAAGACTTAACATGGCCTCTGCTAAGTTTTGTGGAATTCTTTGTTGAGAAATAAACCAGCCTAAAATAGAAGAGGTACTTACCATAATCATCACAACAGAAGTTTGTCTAGCAGCACCTTTCAATGCAGGGACGATATCTCTGATATGAAATTCTTTATAAATGAAAATTCCAACTAATAGAGAATACGCAACTCCAGCTGCACCTGCTTCTGTTGGCGTAAAAAAACCAAATAAAATTCCGCCAACAACAATAATTGGTAATAGAAGGCCAAAAATTGCACGTTTTAATGTTCTCAGTACTTCCGATAAATTCAACCGGCCTTCTGACTGCAGTCCTTCTTTTTTAGCAAAAATGTATACTAAAAGCATAAAGGAAAGAGACATCATTAAACCAGGAATAATCCCTGCAATAAATAAACCACTAATAGAAACACCCGCGATTACAGCATATAAAATCATGTTGATACTAGGAGGAATCATCGAAGCTAATGTTGCCGCTGCAGAAGCTGTTGCAGTCGCAAACGGCTTACTATATCCTCTTCTTTCCATCTGTGGTATCAAAATAGACCCAATTGCTGCCGCATCTGCTGTTGCAGAACCCGAAATTGCCGCCATCACGGTTCCTGTTAATATTGTTGCCATGCCGAGACCGCCTCGTACAAAACCTACAATGGAACTAGCAAAATCAATTAATCGAGTAGAAATACTGGAACGATTCATAATTTCGCCCATCAACATAAACAATGGAATCGCAACTAATGTGTAAGTATTAGCACCACTAAAGAACATTAATGGCACTACTTCTAATTTAATCCCACCAACCAGAAGCATTGCAGCAACACCGGTTAAACCTAATGTGTAGGCAATTGGAACACCGATTGCAAATAAAGCAAACAAGATTAATACTACAATTCCAATCATGGCTGTACACCTCCCACACCTTTTATTGCTTTGATATCCATTAAAATGTCGCGAATTAGAATAATAATGCTAAGAACTGAAGTAATTGGTAACGGAGAATAGATAAAGGATCGTGAAATCGGTAATGATACTGCTGTCATCCCTCCCAATTTTGTCATTAACGGCAGGCTATAATAGAAAATAATTGCCAGGAATACAACAATCAAGCAATCTACTGTTAATCGCATAATCTGCTGTCCTTTTTGTGGCAATCTGTCTACTAAAGCATCAATCGCTAAATGTTTTTTATCATACAGCGCTGCCACTGCCCCGTACAATGTGAGCCATACTAAAAGGTATCCGCCCATTTCATCGGACCAGGAAAGAGAATCATTTAATACTTTTCTGCAGAAAATCTGCAAAATCATAACAACTGCTAAAATGCCGGCGCAGCCAGCTGAAATAAACATTGATATCTGCGCAATTAACTTACACAAACGCTCCATGAATACTTCAACCTCCTTTCAACAACTGTCTCGTGAACCGGCCTGCCTTCTTTTTCGACCGGTTCACACTTCTTATATTGCTATTATTTTTATCGGGGGCATCTATCAGCCATTCAGAATCTGTTTTGCTAAATCATCCTGGGCATCTGTAATAAACGGAATGCCGGTTTCCCGTTCGGTTTCTCTATTGCCAGATGCCAAGTCTGCACGCTCAATGCTTGCAACATTGAAACTTCTAGCACCAGCCATCAACTGCTGCATACCGACCATCAGTTTATCAATGTAAGTCCAGATTGCCACTGCACCTAATGGGATATCTTTCATTGCATCAGCACCAACCATATTTTTGAAATCATCATAGCCTTCAAAAATTTCTTCTGGTGTATTGCCACATTCCTGTACCACTGCCGGCAGTTTATCCCATGCACCGTTTACCAGTGCTTTTCGTTCCGGATAAAGTGCTCCTTCAATATTGGAACCAACGAAACCTGGAATCATAATTGCACGACCTAATGTGATTGCTTTACAGAATGGTGCGCCTAATGCCATTGCCTTATAAACATGATCTGCTCTCGCCAGACCGCCTGCAAACGATAAGTCTGCTGCAAATTCGCCTTTATCTGCAAGTATTTTATTATATTCATAGGCTTTTGCATGAGCCAGTATAGAAGGAACGCCGCCATGTTCCATCATCGGCCATGGGCTATGAGCAGTGCCACCGCCAGAGCCATCTACTACAACCAGATCAATTCTTGCTTTAGATGCCACTTTCAATGCCATTGCCAGACTTGCCATTTCCAGCCCGCCAATTTTTAAAATAATACGTTCAATCCCTTTTGCACGAATTTTGTCAACTAATGTAACAAATTCTTTTTCAACCTGTTCATAGGTATCTAATGCGGTATGTGGAACACGACTCTGCCGTGTGAATCGAATGCTCCCGCCTTCTGCATATATTTTTTCGATTGCAGGATCATTTGGATTCGGGAAAATTGGATAATGTTTACTCATAAATTTAGCATGTGCCAAATCTTTTGTAATAACTTCACCATTGATAACCTTACCACCTTGACTCCATTTAATCTCCAGAATTACTTTGTTACCATATTTTTCACAGATATAATCAATTGTCGGACCCTGATATACATCATCATAGTTCATCTGTACAACAATGCCGCCGTAGCCCTGGTCATATCTTAAAAATGCGTCAACCATTTTTTCCACACGAGGCGCTTTTAATACTTTCCCATTCTGTACAACCATTTCTTTATCCATATTCATGGCATTTTCACCAATTACCAATGGATAACCAACTACAGCCGCTGCAGTTGCATAGGATGACCAGTATTTGCTTACTGCATTCAATGCCGGTCCCTGTATGATTGGTACACGGCATTTAGTTTTCATACTAGCGCCAAATTCTGTGCTAACATCTACATTAGCAGATACACAGTACTCACTACTTCTGTCTTTTGCGCCTTTCACACCGTAAATCTTAGACTGAACACGCAGAGAATTATATGAAATACCAACCGGGTTGATATTGTCACTTCCGTAAATAACACTTCCTGTTGGTTCTGGTGAATAAATTGTCTGTCTTCCTCTAAAAGATGAGACAAAAGTCTCACATTTTCCCTGACAGTCTGTACGGCACTGTTCACAGAGTCCTGATTCACAAGGTGTCCCTCGGTTAACACTTCCCACAATTTCATTCATTTTTGGCCAATTTCCCATTATAATCTCCTCCTCACATAAAGGTTTATTTTTGTTTTAATTTTTTTGAGATAAATAACGTACAGCAAATTCTGCGTAAATTTTTGCAGCGTCTAAAACTTCCTGAAATACAATATATTCATTTGGACAATGGGCCAGTGCCATATCTCCAGGTCCAAAAATAACTGTCGGGATTCCTGCATCCTGTAGCAAATACATATCCGTTGTTGCGCGCATGCCCTGTAATGTATCATCAAGCTCATAATCACGAAGAACATCCTGCATAATAGTTACTAAACAATCTTTTTCACTTACTAGTGCTGCCCCTTTATTATTTAGATACCTTGCTAATTCCCAATTTCCGATCTCACCTTTTGCCTGCATATCCTGCAGTACATTTAATAATTCTTTTTCCGCATCGGCAAATGTTTCACCCGGACTTAATCTTCTGTCAATGGATACCTCTGCGTAATCTGGAATCACATTATTTTTCACGCCACCATGGAATACTGTTGCTGCAATCGTTGGAGATCCAGTCAATGGATGAGCACTTTGTTTATATGCCTCATTCAATTCTGAAACCCGAATACAGAATTTCGAAGCTGCATAAATCGCATTTTCCCCGAAGTCAGGTTCGCTCGAATGTGCAGTGCGCCCTCTAAAACCAAAGATTGGTCTATAAGCGCCTCTATGGGCAATTACAAGCTCCATTTTGCTTGGTTCCCCTACTATAGCCGCATCTGCCTTGCCGCCCTGCTCTACCCAGTATGTTGTTCCCATGCCTCCAGTTTCTTCACCCATTACACCGCACAATTCGATTATTCCGTTCATTTCTGGCTGCAAATCTTTTAATGCCAGACAGGCAATCAACATCGACATCAAACCGCCTTTGTCATCAGAAGAACCTCTTGCATAAATTTTCCCTTCTATATCAACCGGTTCAAAAGGTTTTGTATTCCAGTTTTTTTCTTCCCCTGGTGGAACTACATCCATATGCGCATTCAATAATATCTTTTTCCCGCCAGTTCCAAAATAAAGTCGCGCAATTGCATTTGGTCTGCCTGGCTGCATATATTGCAATTCTGTTTCGGCCCCTTGCGCCTCCAGATATGATAGTAACAATTTAGCCATTTCTTCTTCATCACCTGGAGGATTAATAGTTTGACAGGATAGTAATTTATAAAACATTTTCTTGTATTCTTCTCTATGTTCTTCAATGTACTCACTAATTTTTATAGAAAAATCGTTCATTCGTCTTGCCTCCTTTTTATTTACAAAAAAATTTTAATACTTATTAATTTATTTTAATATAACATATAATCTGAATATTTGCAATAATAAATTTTATATATTCTATATCACCAAGCTCTATGCGGTATATTTTCTGCTATAATAGCAAAACAAGCGCAAACCAATTTGTCCCTGATTGAACAAAAAAGTTTACGCTTGTTTGAAATAATATTACAAAAAATTTTTAATATTCAATTAATTTTATATGCTAGAATGTCTAATCTCATCTAAATAATTATAAATTGTATATCTGGATACATTAAACACTTCTGCAACATATTCCACTGCACCTTTTACTAAAAAAACGCCTTTTTCTTCAAAAATACGCATCAATTCTATTTTATCTTCTTTTGCCATTAATTCGACCGGAATTGTGGACTTTTGTACTACGCTTAATACAATATCTTCGAGATTCTCTTTCACATGGTTTGCAAAAAACTCTTTTTTCTGTTGTGTTTTTCTTTCTTTTTCCGGGAAAGCAGTAAAATCTTCAATGATTCGATTACAATGCAGAAAATCTGTAATGTCATAATTGATGCATAAGCATCCGATTATTTCGTCCTGCTCGTTTCTAATAAATGTCGAGGATGAACGAAGTATTCTTCCATCTTTAGTAACTGTTTTATAGCAGCAGATATTCTGTATAAGTTCTTCGCCTTCTTTAGGTTCTTTATCCTTCTGTAATGTTTCAAGTATTAAATTGGTTGCCGGAGCACCAATTTCTCTTCGTGTAACATTGCCGATTATATAGACCAGCGAACTCTCCGGATATCTCAAATCATGGATTACAACCTCTGTGTTTTTTCCGAAATTTTCATAAATACTTTCTGCTATTGGTATATATTTTTTTAACTCTGGATGCATTTCGTAAGACCTTTCCATACTACAACCGCCCCCTACCAAATATTTTCTAATGTCTATTATAATATAGCTTTGAAAAATCTAACTAGTATATTTGCAAAATATTCTTCTTAATCCTTTTCAATATTTTTTTACTAAAGCCAAGGTTCCGCGTCATGATAAAAAAGGCGCCAACCGAAGTCAGCGCCTTACATGTTATCTTATTTTGTCAGCATGGAGAGTACGAATACAGATACCATGAAGGTAACTGCAAAAACTTTAGACCACATTGCAAATGTATCATCCATACCTTTTTTACCTAAAAAGGTTTCTGCACCACCAGTGATGGAACCAGATAAACCAGCAGTTTTACCAGACTGCAGTAAAACTGTTGCGATTAAACCAATAGCGGAGATAACCACGATAATCGTTACCAGAATATTCACTGTAAATCCTCCTTCATCAACTTCTACTCAATGTATCTATTTTAGCAGATACATTTTGAAATTGCAATGAAAACTTTCTGTTTTTTACAGATTCTTTCCTGTTTAACGATTATTTTTTCAGGTTGTAAAAGCTTTTGATACCGTTGTATACTGCTACTTCATCTAATTCTTCCTCAATACGCAGCAGCTGGTTGTATTTTGCTACACGGTCACTTCTGGATGGAGCACCGGTTTTAATCTGACCAGCATTGGTTGCTACTGCGATATCAGCGATGGTAGCATCTTCGGTTTCACCGGAACGGTGAGAGATAACTGCTGTGTAACCAGCCTGTTTTGCCATTTCAACAGCTTCCAGAGTTTCGGTTAAAGTACCAATCTGGTTTACTTTTACCAGGATGGAGTTTGCTGTATCCTGTGCAATCCCTTTGCTCAGACGACGGGTGTTTGTTACAAACAGGTCATCACCAACCAGCTGTACTTTGCCGCCTAAACGTTCGGTCATCATTTTCCAGCCTTCCCAGTCTTCTTCTGCCAGACCGTCTTCGATGGAGATTACAGGGTATTTGCTGCACAGTTCTTCGTAGAAATCTACCATTTCTGCAGCTGTTTTCTGTACGCCTTCACCAGCCAGATCATAGATACCGTCATGATACAGTTCGGTGGAAGCAACGTCCAGAGCCAGATATACATCTTTGCCTGGTTCGTAGCCGGCAGCTTTGATTGCTTCTACGATAATTGCCAGAGCTTCTTCGTTGGAACCCAGGTTTGGAGCAAAACCGCCTTCATCACCAACAGCAGTGTTGTAGCCTTTGCTGTTTAATACTTTTTTCAGGCTATGGAATACTTCTGTACCCATACGCAGAGCTTCGCTGAATGTTTCAGCACCCAGAGGCATTACCATGAATTCCTGGATATCTACGTTATTGTCTGCATGTTTCCCGCCATTTAAGATGTTCATCATTGGAGATGGCAGAACTTTTGCGTTTGCACCGCCGATGTAACGATACAGTGGCAGACCTGCAGAATCAGCAGCAGCTTTTGCAACTGCCATGGATACACCCAGAATTGCGTTTGCACCCAGTTTGCCTTTGTTGTCTGTGCCGTCCAGTTCAATCAGGAAACGGTCAATGCCGCTCTGATCAGTTGCATCCAGACCGATTAATGCTGGAGCAATCAGAGTATTTACATTGTCAACCGCATTTAAAGTACCTTTACCCAGGTAACGGCCTTTATCGCCATCACGCAGTTCCACGGCTTCGAAAGCACCTGTGGAAGCGCCGGATGGAACAGCAGCGCGGCCAAATGCGCCGTCTTCCAGATAAACGTCAACTTCTACAGTTGGATTGCCGCGGGAATCTAAAATTTCTCTTGCATATACATCAGTAATCATGCTCATTGGAATGTCCTCCTAAATGTTTTTATTTATATTCCGGGACAGAACCGGCGCAAAAATGCGTCAGAACGTCCTCAACACTGGCTGATTAAACTAAACTTTCGCCTGTCATATCTGCCGGTTTCTCAATGCCCAGCAGTTTCAGCACAGTTGGTGCCACATCCTGCAGAGAGCCGTCTTTCACGGCACATGGCTCTGCACTCATCACGATAAATGGAACCGGATTTGCGGTATGCGCAGTATGCGGTGTTCCTTTCACAGGGTCCACCATCTGCTCTGCATTGCCGTGGTCGGCGGTAATTAACAGTACACCGCCAGCTTTCTGCACAGCGTCTGCCACTTCTCCCACACATTTATCAACGGTTTCTACCGCTTTCTGAGCAGCTTCCGGAATGCCGGTATGACCAACCATGTCGGTATTGGCAAAGTTCACTAAAATAAACGGATATTCTCCGCCATTAATGGCTTCAATTAAACGGTCTTTTACTTCGATTGCACTCATTTCAGGCTGCAAATCATAGGTGGCAACTTTTGGAGAAGGAACCAGCAGTCTGTCTTCCAGCGGATTTGGTTCTTCCACACCACCATTAAAGAAGAATGTTACATGAGCATATTTTTCTGTTTCTGCTACACGGAACTGTTTCACCTGATTTGCCGCCAGCACCTGCCCCAGTGTATTCTGTAAATCCTGCGGCGGGAATGCCACAGTCACATCCAGGCCTTCCTCGTACTGGGTCATGGCAACATAGCTGACACCCAGATATTCACGGGTAAAGCCGTCGAATTCTTTATTTACAAATGCTTTGGTGATTTCACGAGCACGGTCGCCGCGGAAATTGAAGAAAATCACGCCGTCACCGCTGCCGATTGATGCAACCGGCTGGCCGTTTTCCTGCACCACAGTCGGCAGTACAAACTCATCGGTTTCCCCTTTGTCATAAGACTGCTGCACAGCTTCCGCTGCACTGGAGGCTTTCTCACCGATGGCTGCAGTCATAGCACGATATGCTTTTTCCACACGGTCCCAGCGGTTGTCACGGTCCATAGCGTAATAACGCCCGGATACTGTGGCAATTCTGCCGACACCGATTTCCTGCAGTTTTTCTTCTAATTCCTGCACAAAGCCCAGCCCGGTAGACGGCCCAACGTCACGCCCATCCAGGAAGCAGTGTACATAAACATCTTTTAAACCTTTCGCAGCTGCCAGTTCCAGCAGACCATATAAATGACTGCTGTGGCTGTGTACACCGCCCGGCGATACCAGCCCCATCAGATGCAGCGGTTTATTCTGCTGCAGGCAGTGATTCATCACCTGCTGAAACGCTTCGTTATCCTGCAGGGTGTGCTCACGCACTGCTTTATTGATTCTGGTCAGTTCCTGATACACAACACGACCGGCACCCAGATTCAGATGCCCCACTTCCGAGTTGCCCTGCTGCCCTTCCGGCAGCCCGACATATTCGCCGGAACAGAACAGCTGGCTGTGCCCGTACTGCGCCAGTAATCTGTCCATATTTTCTGTATTGCTCAGGGCAATCGCATTGCCCTCTGTATGTTCGCTGATGCCCCATCCATCCAGAATCATCAGCACAACAGGCAGTTGTTTGTTCACAACAGTACCCCCCGTTTTCTTACTTGTACAGAATCAGCTGACTGAAGCTTTCCGGTTTCAGACTTGCACCGCCAACCAGAGCACCGTCAATATCCGGCTGCGCCATCAGTTCAGAAATATTTTCCGGTTTCACACTGCCGCCGTACTGAAACCGTACGCAGTCAGCAACTTCCCGGCCGTATTTTTCTGCAATCGCCTGGCGCAGTGCACCGATTACTTCTTCCGCATCAGCAGCCGTTGCCGTTTTACCGGTGCCGATAGCCCAGATTGGTTCATATGCTACAATCAGTGTTTTCATCTGTTCTTCTGTGAGGCCTTCCACAGCCGACAGCATCTGCCCGCTGCATACACTCACAGTCTGGCCGTTATCGCGCTGTTCCAGATGCTCGCCAACACAAAGAATCGGCTGCATACCGGCAGCATAAGCGGCCTGTACTTTCTGCTGAATTAACGAATCATCCTCATGGAAAATCTCTCTCCGTTCCGAATGACCGATAATCACATACTGCACACCGATTTCCTGCAGCATCGGCAGACTGACTTCCCCGGTGAATGCCCCTTCGGCCACCGGATAGAAATTCTGAGCACCAAAACCAACCCCGCTGCCTTTCAATTCAGAAGCCAGCACATCCAGCTGTGTAAAAGGCGCACAGATAACAGCCTCTACCTTTTCCTGCCCTTCAATCAGTGGCAGAAACGCCTGGCAGAAGGCCGAAGCCTCTGCCCGCGTTTTATACATTTTCCAGTTTGCTATGATAATGGGTTTCCGCAAAGCAACTACTCCCCTATCCTGTTTTTATTTATCCTGTAAAATTTCGATACCTGGCAGTTTTTTGCCTTCCAGGAATTCCAGAGAAGCGCCGCCGCCTGTAGAGATATGGTCAATTTTATCGTTTAAGCCGGCTTTTTCGATAGAAGCAACGGAGTCACCGCCGCCTACGATGGAGTATGCGCCGGAATTTGCTACAGCCTGAGCCACAGCACCGGTACCTACTGCAAATGCGTCTACTTCAAATACGCCCATTGGCCCGTTCCAGATTACAGTTTTTGCATCAGCAACTGCCTGCTGATACAGTTTTACAGTTTCAGGCCCGATATCCAGTGCCATTTTGTCTGCAGGTACTGCATCTACGCCAACAGTCTGAGCAGTTTCCGGCTGTTCAATGGCAGCTGCAACGGTTAAATCTACTGGAATTAACAGTTTTTTGCCCATCTGTTCTGCGTGCTGCATGATTTCCAGTGCCAGAGCGGTTTTGTCGTCTTCTACCAGAGAAGTACCCATTTCGTAACCTTTTGCTTTTAAGAAGGTGTTTGCCATGCCGCCGCCAATCATCAGGCAGTCAACTTTTTCTAACAGATTCTGTACAACACCGATTTTATCGGAAATTTTGGAGCCGCCAACGATAGCCACAAATGGATGTTCCGCTTCGCTCAGCGCTTTGCCCAGTACAGAAATTTCTTTATCCATCAGGAAGCCCATTACGCCAGGCAGAATACGGCCAACGCCTTCTGTGGAGCAGTGTGCGCGATGTGCTGTACCGAATGCATCGTTTACATATACATCGCCCAGAGCTGCCAGCTGTTTTGCCAGTTCTGGGTCGTTGTCGGTTTCACCAGGCAGGAAACGCACATTTTCCAGCATGATAACATCGCCGTTCTGCATTGCTGCTACAGCGGCTTCTACTTCAGGACCTACTACTTCATTCAGTTTTTTCACAGGCTGACCAATCAGTTCTGCTAAGCGTTCTGCAACGCGGTCCAGACGCAGTTCTTCTTTCACTTCGCCTTTTGGACGGCCCATATGGGTCATGATGATTACTTTTGCGCCCTGTTCTACCAGATATTTAATGGTTGGAACACCAGCCTGAATTCTAACATCATTGGTGATTTCACCAGTTGTTTTGCTTCTTGGCACGTTGAAATCCACGCGGATTAATACGCGTTTCCCTGTTAATTCAACGTCCTGCATTGTTTTTTTTGCCATGTTGTATCGCATCCTTCCAAGATTTCATACTGCTTTTATTATAAACTTTTTTTCGTTCCGGTGCAATACAGAAGAGCCTTCTGTCGCGGATTTAATTGGAATTTTTCCGTATCTTCACAATATGCTAAAACAGAAAAAATCCCCTCCGGTTTCTCTCACCGAAAGGGATTTGCGTTCTCTATTCGTAACCGGTCTCAGCCGATTTCCAGCGCATCGTCATAACCGGCATCTTCCGCCTCCGCCTGCTGTTCTACCAGCCTGCGCATATCCTGCAGAAATGCCATCACTTCCTCCTCGCTCAGCATCAGCAGCAGAAAAATCAGCGTGGATGCCGATAATGACTGCCTGTCCCGCTTTACATTATTATAAGCTCTCGCTGAAATATGCAGCGATTCCGCCATCCGTTCCTGTGTATAGTGCATTCGTTCTCTGCAATCCTCCGACAGCTTAATCAGATGCGGACGGAAAATTAAAGTAAAATTGTGCATAATCGTATGCCTCTCTTTCTGTAATAATTTGTTTAGCAGGTAAATTCTACCGCATTCTGAAACCGGCTTCGACGAGGTATACTTCCGGTTTTAAAAATTTTTCTAAAATTTTCTTCGTATCATTCTGTTTTGTCTGTTTTTGAACAGAAAGAGAAAAACCCCTCCGCAGTTGAAGAGTTTCTTCCCATGCAGACGGGTTTTTCCAAATCGAATGGCTTACTTAAATAAAATCGATTTTGACTAAATTAGCCTGATATTCTTCCGAATCAATCAATACTCGAAAGTTCTTGATGATATCCAGTATTTCTTTTTCTGTCAGTAAGCCGAAAAACAGAAGCAGTTCTACTGTTGATAGCATTGAAATGCCGTACTTTAAATCATGATAATATCTCTCAGAAATGCCCAGTTTTTCGGCAAATTCTTTCTGTGACATATTTAATTCTTTTCTGTGTTTTTCTATAATTCCCGCTAAATGCGGTTTATAGAAATATGCTAATTTATGCATTATAAATTCCTCCTTCTTGCGTAAAACAGGAACTCGTTCTGCACATAAAGCAAACATTTTTCACGCTATTCTTTTATATTTCGTTTTTCTCTTTACGAAAAGCCAGGCAGCCATACAAATTTGATTCTGCACGGGTTCAATGTATGCTTCATGTTGCAGATAAATATCCCGCTCCATGCTTTTCGCCCTAATAAATAATAATTTTTTTGTAAAGTTTCATTTTTCTTTTCTTTTTGTTGTAAGATAAGAAACCCCGGCCATCCGGACCGACAGCCGGGATTCTTATTTGCTAGTAATAGATTTTTGATTATGCAGTTACTTCATCAGTATACGATACAACAGATTCTGACTGTGTACCTTCCCATACGGTGTAAGTCGCTTTTATGCGATATGTGTGACCTTCTGTTACAGCTTTTGTTTTATATACATATGCTTCATAATCATTCTGTGTACTTGTCCATGTACCATAAGCTATCCAGCTATTTCCGCTCTTCAACTGCAACTCTGCAATTACTTTAGCTTTTGTTGCATTTAAAACATCGCCTTTGACCCAACAATCCACGGTTGCTATTCCATTAGAAATCCCTAAGCCATTTTTCCATTCTTCAATATATGTCATACATGGCATGATATTATTATCTTGGTTATCAGCAACAATTGTATCATCGGCAAAAGCTCCCATTGGCAGAACCATTGCTACCATTAAAGCCATAATAAAAACCATTTTTTTTAAATGCTGTTTAGTCATAAAATATCCCTCCTTTCTATATAATTCTATAAGGAATTTATCTCCTCATAGAAAATAACGAAAAGAAGGACATTTTTTGGACATATTTTTTTATATTTTTACATTTTCTAATAATTCAATTAATTCTTTTTCTGCTAAATTTGTCTGCCCAGTAATATAATAATGTTCATGATTCCATACAAATTTAATTTTATCTTTTTCAATATTTAACCTAACTATTTCATCTTGCATATAATAAATTTGTTTTTCCACTTCTTCCGTATCAGCTCCAAAAACCAAACTTCTTTCTTCTACAACAAAGCATTGATATAAAGTAATATATTTTTCCTCTTTATCCCTATACAATAAATCAAGGCTATTCTCACGTTCTCTTCTTTTTACCTCTTCCATTCCTTCCGGCAGATATCCCAGCTTCAGCGGACGGAATTCTTCTTCAATGGCACCGACATCGTTTACCCGGTAGCGGTATTCGGTGTATTCATCAAATACGGTCTCGATTACTTCAATCAGTTTCTGGTAACCGGCGAGGACGGTTTCGGGCATGGTAAGACAGGCCATTGTAAACACCAGTAAGATTGCGGCGATGCTGCGTTTGATATAAAAGGTGACACCCATGCGATATTCGGCTTCTTTGATGGCACCTCGTTTTACATCGTGGCGTAACGCTGCCATCTGTAATTTATAACTTCCGTGAAATTCCGGCTCGGGATAATCGGCATAAGCATCAAACTTCTGCAATTCCCATAGCAGATATTCTCTGGCTGCCTCCTGCAGTTTTTCTTCAGAAACCAGATTATCTCTCATCAGCCGCTTCCTCTTTCATGGCATCCAGAAGTTCTTTCAGCGTATGTTTGCTGCGAGTCAGAAGTTTGCGAACCTTTGCCACAGTAAAGTCGGTAATCTCTGCGATTTCCGGTACTTCATAACCCATTCCATGATACAGCAACACCACCTGCCGGGCATCATCCGACAGTTTTCCAATGGCTTTGCCAAGGTCGCTGCCCTGAAAATCACTGTCCGGTATTTCCAAAGCGGGAATACATTCATCAATGATGCTGGTGGTTTCTCCATCTTCGTTGATTTTCTCGTAAATCTCTTTTTCAAAATACTGCTTCCGTTTGCGATATACATCTTTCGCAGCATTTTCCGTCACAATCATCACAAAAGCTCTTGTACGGTCGGAAGTTTCGTCATCAATTTTGTTCATGTTGCGGGCTATCTTCACAAATGCTTCGTGCACGGCATCTTCTGCAATAAAGGCATCGTTCAGAATTCTTTTGGCGGTGTAATACATCTGTTTCTGATAATGATTGTACAGATACTCAAACTTGTTCTGGTCCTCAGCGTTGTCGATTAGGGCCAGATAGTAGGATAAGGTATAACGGATTGGCTGCATAATATCACCTTTGCTTTCTGTCAGTATTGCCAATGATTATAGCATAATCCCGCTTTTATGTTGTACTGATTTCTGATATCTGGTTGTATTTTTTACGCGTTTCTATGTAAAAAAGCCTCTACGATACCGCAGAGGCCTGTTTTTCCATTATTCTGTTATATTTTTGAATCAGTCAAAATAGTCTGCTACGCCTTCAAAAATCCCTTCGGCCAGTTTCTGGCGGTAGGAATCCTGTGCCAGAAGTGCTTCTTCCTCGGCATTGCTCAAAAATCCGGTTTCCACTAAAATGGATGGACGGTCGTTTTCACGCAGCACGGCATAGTTGGCGGTGCGTACATCAGATACGGTTCCGGTAACTTCCTGCATATTCTCGCTCACATTTTCCGCCAGTGTTTTGCGCACATAGCTCTGTGCATACAGATTTGCATTGCCCGATGGCGCATAATAATATATCTGAATCCCTTGCGGTACGGTATTGGTGGACGAGTTGGCATGAATACTGATAAATAAATCCGCCTCTGCCTCATTGGCCAGGTCAGAACGCTCTGGAAGGCCAAGCCGCACATCGGTTTCACGGGTCATCAGAACGGTTGCCCCGGCATCTTCCAGTAAATCACGCAGCTTCAGCCCAACGCTAAGGCCAACCTCCGCATCGGTTACACCCAGTACACGGCCGATTGCCCCCGGGTCGCTGCCGCCATGGCCAGGGTCAAGTACAATTACTTTGCCATGCAGCCCGGTTCCGCGGCTATACGCAGTAATCACCAGATTATCGCCGTCTTCTTTTACCGTGCAGTAAGCGTTTTTCTCTAAATCCATGGTCACTTTTAACGCATTTTCACCGGCATCCTGCACCTGCAGATGCTGCAGAGGGCCATTGTAACTCTGGTTAATGCTGTCGGCAGTATTCAGATATACGTTATTTAACTGCAGCACCAGCTGGTTGGCTGTTGCTTTTGTGGTACTGTAACTGTTGCCTGCACCTTTCAGCAGTGTCACGATGGTTTTATCGCCCTGCTGTTTTACCGACTGCAGCTGCAGCCGTGTTCTTTCGGCTGTAACGCTGCCTGTGCTGCTGTTAGATGATTCGGTATATGGTTCTGTCAGCCAGCTGGCAATCCATACATTTTTATTGCCGTATTTCACCTGATACCATACTTTTCCGTCCACGGTTTTCTGCGCCAGCACGGTAAAAATAACACCTTTGTTTACTGTGCCTGCAATAGTATGGTTAGTACCGGCATCGGTACGCAGGTTTACACCCGTAGCATGCACCATGATTTTTTTGCCCGCCATACTGGACGATGTGCCGGAAGTGGAACTGGTATTTGTACTGGTGCCTGTATTGCTGCTGCCGGTTGTGCCTTTGGATTCCGCGGTCAGCCATCCGGCAATCCACACTTTTACGCCGGATTTCATTTTTACCTGATACCAGGTATCGCCATCCACTGTTTTTTCACTAAGCACAGTAAAGGTATCCCCTTTTACAGCCTGTCCCAGTACGGCCGATGTTGTATTGGTATTCGCACGCAAGTTTACCACACTGCCGGTAACCGCAATGGTTTTGCCAATCATGCTGTTAGAGGATGTGGTATTCGATGTACTGTTGCCAGTGCTGGTACTGACCGAATTTCCAGAAGAACTACTATTAGAAGAAGTGCTATTATTAGAAGCATTGGCACTTTCCTCAATTTTTTTCGTATACCAGGATGCAATCCATAAATTGCTGTCACCCGATGGCCGCATTACCTGGTACCATGTTTTTCCGTCCACGGTTTTCGTGCCGGTTACAATCAGTGTTTCGCCTTTCTGCGCTGTGCCTACGGCAGAGCTGCCGGTTCCGGCATCGCTTCGCAGATTCACACCACTGCCGGTTACGGTTACTTTCTGCCCGATAATTTCCCCTTTGGTGCTGACGTTACTGCTGCCAACGCTGACAGTTGGTTTTGGAGCAATCACCAGCCCGTTTTTGGCATCAAAATTATAGTTCCAGTCAAATTCGGTTACCGCAAACCGCCAGGTTAACGGAAAATAGGTCACATCGCGGAACAGCAGCAAAGGGTATTCCTCTTTGCTGTTATTGATGGATTTGCCGTTTACGGTAATTTTTCCACTGGCGATTGTGGCCGTGTATTTTTTGGCATTGGCTGCACCGGCTTTATACGGTTTGTAGGAGCTCTGTGCCGTTTTCTGGTCAGGCACTTCTGCCGCTTTGTCAATTACCAGCCCTGTCTGCTGCGTCCAGCTGGAATCCAGCCCCAGCAGGCGGGTATCTGCCCAGGTCATCGGTACATAGGTGATGTCTTTATACACCAGCATTGGATACTGATTCTGGCTCTGTTCTATTGTCACACCGTTCAGCGTTACCGGAAACGACGGCAGTGTCACCGTCACATCCGCAGCCAGAGCCGGTGCTGTATGTAATCCCATAGCAAGCAGTGCCGTGCACACTACCCCTGCTATTTTTTTCATAATCGGTTCCTCCCTTTCCTGTTAATCCTTTATTGTTACAAAAGAATGATTCCAGTTCACAATTTTCTAAAAAAACTCACCGTTTTATTATAACGGATTCTCCTGTGATTGCAAGTCGGTAAAATATGCCGACAATGCTTTAGACGGTAAAAATCCACAAATAGTTCCATCAGCATGTTTTATAGGATATCCCACGCAGCTGGTTACTTCTGGATTTCTGCCGGAATCATAAAAAAACACCGCCTCTTTTCAGAGACGGTGCGTAACAACTCAAAAATCAATTATTTTTCTGCGTTTTCTTTTACCATTGCACGAACTTTTAAGGACAGGCCAAACAGGTTGATGAAACCTTCTGCATCGTGGTGGTCATACAGGTCGCCAGTGGTAAAGGATGCCAGGCTTTCGCTGTACATGCTGTATGGAGAAGTGGTACCCTGTTTGATGATGTTACCTTTGTACAGT
Organism: Peptococcaceae bacterium; assembly: GCA_017399005.1. Taxonomy (GTDB): domain Bacteria; phylum Bacillota; class Peptococcia; order Peptococcales; family Peptococcaceae; genus UBA7185. Next base: position 92,868 of record JAFQEO010000009.1, read on the forward strand.
TTCATTTTTACTTCACCGGTCATGTTCTGTTCGGTGGATTCAATAAATGCCTGTAATGCTTCTCTTAATGGAGTGAACCATTTGCCTTCGTATACAACGTCGGAATATCTGGTTGCCACCATTTTTTTGAATGCGAATGTGTCACGGTCGGTAATCAGTTCTTCCAGCTGTTTATGTGCTTCTACCAGAATGGTGCCGCCTGGTGTTTCATATACACCGCGGGATTTCATACCAACAACACGGTTTTCTACGATATCCACAATACCGATACCATGTTTGCCGCCCAGTTCATTCAGAGCGGTAATAATTTCAGATACTTTCATTTTCTGGCCGTTCAGAGCAACCGGAATCCCTTTTTCAAAGCTCAGAGTCAGTTCTTCTGCTTCATCCGGAGCTTTTTCAGGAGATACGCTCAGCACCAGCAGGTGGTCGTAGTTTGGAGCAGTTGCCGGGTTTTCCAGTTCCAGACCTTCATGGCTGATGTGCCACAGGTTGCGGTCACGGCTGTAGCTTGTAGTTGTAGAGAATGGCAGAGTAATGCCGTGTGCTTCGCAGTATGCAATTTCATCTTCACGAGACTGCATATTCCACAGTTCATTCATACGCCATGGCGCAATAATTTTTAAATCTGGAGCCAGCGCTTTGATACCCAGTTCGAAACGAACCTGGTCGTTCCCTTTACCGGTTGCACCGTGACAGATTGCAACAGCGCCTTCTTTACGAGCTACTTCTACTAATTTTTTTGCAATCAGAGGACGAGCCATAGAGGTACCCAGCAGGTATTTGTTTTCATAAACAGCACCAGCCTGTACACATGGCATTACGAAATCTTCACAGAATTCATCCACCACATCTTCGATATACAGTTTGCTTGCGCCGGAGTACAGAGCGCGTTCTTCCAGACCATCCAGTTCTTCGCCCTGACCTACGTTGACACAGCAGCAGATTACATCGTAATCAAAATGTTCTTTTAACCATGGGATAATGGTTGTGGTATCTAAACCACCGGAATATGCTAATACTACTTTTTCTTTAGACATTGAATATTTCGCTCCTTAAAGTTGTAGAATTATACTAATCTTTTCTTTATTTCAGGCGCAGAGAAAATTTCGTAGAACAAGGCGGCTTTTCAATTTTTGAGCGACGCGTACTTTGAGGTACGCAAGGCGAAAAAATTGAAAAACAACGCAGTTATACGGAATTTTAACCAGCCTTAACAAGTCATTATATTACATTACAGTTGCCATAATAGCCTTATGCGCATGCAATCTGTTTTCCGCTTCATCAAATACTACAGACTGTGCACTTTCCATTACTTCGTCGGTTACTTCGTAGCCGCGATATGCAGGCAGGCAGTGCATAAAGATTGCATCCGGTTTTGCCAGAGCCATCATAGCGCTGTCAACGGTATAACCTGCAAATGCTTTCTGACGTACTTCTTTTTCTGCTTCCTGACCCATACTTGCCCAGGTATCAGTGTATACAACATCTACCCCTGCGATAGCTTCTTTTGGATCATGCATAACGGTTACGCTGCCGCCGGATTCTGCTGCATACTGCTGTGCCAGCGCAACAATTTCCGGATTTGGCATATAACCTTCCGGACAGGCAACGGTTACATCCATCCCTACTTTGGCACCGCCAATCATCAGAGAATGGGTCATGTTGTTGCCGTCACCAACGTAGGCAAATTTGATGCCTTTCAGCTGGCCTTTGTGTTCCTGAATGGTAATCAGGTCGGCAATTACCTGTGTTGGATGATAGTCGTCGGTTAAGCCGTTAATAACCGGAACATCTGCATATTCTGCCAGTTCTTCCACTTCTGCATGGCTGTAGGTACGAATCATGATACCATCCACATAGCGGGATAATACACGGGCTGTATCTTTAATCGGTTCGCCGCGGCCAATCTGCAGGTCGTTGGTGCTTAAAAACAGAGCCTGGCCACCTAACTGGTACATCCCTACTTCGAAGGATACACGGGTTCTGGTGGAGGATTTCTGGAAAATCATGCCCAGACTTTTGCCTTCCAGCACTGGTGTTGGAATCCCGGCTTTCAGTTTTGCTTTTAAATCAATCCCCAGATTTACCATATCCACGATTTCCTGGCCGGTAAAATCTTTCAGGGTTAAGAAATCTCTGCCTTTTAAACTCATACGATTCACGCTCCTTATATCATTGTATAATCATACATCAGTATTAATAATAATTCAATAGAAAAATCCAGAACTTTCTAAAAAATTTCTAAAATTTATAATACCAGATATTGCGCCTTTTTTCCATGAAATTCTTCAAATCCCGAAGAATTTTCTTTGCGATTTTTTCTTCAGATAATTTCCGGATACATAACAACCCGATACACAGTATCACTGCATATCGGGTTATTCTGAAACTTTGTTATTCAAACATTTCGCCTACGCTGTCGTAAATCCCCAGCGTGTTATTTTTTAATGCACTATAGCCGTAAAAAATGCTGCCGTCCACGGTTCCCTTCTCACGGTTATATGCAATTTGACGGTTCAGTTCCTGGCCGTCCATCCACTGTGTGCCCTGTGCACTGTCACCGGTTTTGTATGCCGCATGACCGATATACAGTTTCACACCGGTACCGCGTGTTACATTACTCCACCAGTCTACGAGTATTGCGTAATCGCATTTGCTGTGACCAATCTGCCAGTAAATCTGCGGAGCAATGTAATCCAGCCATCCGTTTTTTACCCATTTACGGGTATCGGCATAGTGGTCGTAATAAGTTTCCACCCCGGCTGCCGTGTCTGAACCGAGAGAATTTGTTGTTTTATTAGCCCATACACCTGCAGGGCTTACACCAAATACAGCGCCCGGTTTCTGCGCTACCAGCTGGTTTGTCTCCTGAATTAATAAATCCACATTGTGACGGCGCCAGTCTTCAATACTACTGAAACCGGCTCCATATTTTCTGTAGGTTTCCGCATCATCAAAGCTGCCGGTCGGATAAAAATAATCATCGTAGTGAATTCCGGCAATATCGTAATGGTTCAGCAGTTCTTTCACGCCCTGCAGCACCAGATAGCGGGACATCGGTTCCCCCGGATTCAGATACAGTTCACCGCTGGAATGCGGCACAACTAAATCCGGATACAAACGGGCCGGATTATCTTCACTCAGGGCCGTAATATCCAGATTCGGGCTGGATGCTGTTCCCCGGGTGATTTTATACGGGTTAATCCACGCATGTATCTCGATTCCCCGTTTCTGCCCCTGGCTAATCAGATATTCCAGCGGGTCAAAATTCTGCCCCGGTGCTTTGCCCTGCTGCCCGGTTAGATATCTGGACCACGGAAACAGTGCAGAATCATATAAGGCATCGGCTGTTGGCCGAACCTGAAAGAAGATAGCATTGAAATTCATTGCTTCGGCATCCTCCAGAATCTGATTCAGTTCCTGTTTCATCTGGTTCACAGATAAATTCTGTTTGCTTGGAAAATCAATATTGTAAACGCTGGCAATCCACATGCCGCGCATTTCTTCTATCGAAGCTGCTTCTGCCCGCTGCCCGGCTCCGGCAAACGGCCATGCACTAAACAGAATCCCAACCGCAAAAGTCAGCAGACAGATTTTTGCAATCCATTGTGTTATCGAGTTCCTCATAAGGTTCCTCCCTTTATATTCACCATTACTGACAGTCTATGCTTTAACTGACGATATTGTGGCTCCACTTGTTCCAGAAGCGCATAAAATTCCGGCGAGTGATTGTTCTGTAAAAAATGAATATACTCATGCACCAGCACCTGCCGGATACATTCTATCGGCGCCATGACAAGCCACAGATTCAGCACGATTTTTTTCTTTCCGCTGTAACAAACACCCCCAGCTGGAACGCATTTTCCGCACAGCAAACTCTGGTTCCGGCAGATTACATAGAACAGGACTTTGCCGCACGGTTCTGTTCAGTGACGGAATGATTTCATCCAGCAGTTTTTCCCGGTAAAAAAGCTCCACCGTCTGACGAATCTGTGCTTCTGATGTGCAGCCAGAAAACTGCAGTTTCGTTCCATCCCACTGCCATGCCCGCCGCCCTTCGGCACTTACCGAAAGCGGATACATCTGCCCCAGATAAGCCACCTCGCCGCCATCCTGATAACCATTCATCAGCCCGGATTACTGCCGTTCCTGATTCAGCTCTGCCGCTTTCTGCTGATGCGCGACAATCCAGTTTCTTTTTTTCATAACAACATTCTCTATCTCGGCTTTGCCTGCACGATGTGGCGCTGTTATCTCCAGTTCTCCGTCGGGCTGAATTCGCAGTGTAATGTTTTTTACGTTTTTATATACTACGGTATAGTTTATCATATCCATCCCCGTCATTCCACAAAAATATTATGTACAATTCTGCCATCGGTTTTGTTTTCCGTAAAAACAAGGGCCGCCGCATCCTGTGCAACAGCCCTTTGATTTTCAGAAAATTATGAATTAATTGTCGCGTTTTTTGCCCTGTTCCAGAACTTCCTGCGCCAGATTTACAGCATGGTCGCCAATACGTTCCAGGTTGGACAGAATATCCAGATATACCGCACCGGCACCTGCGCTGCATGCACCCGCATTCAGACGGGCAATATGGCCTTTGCGCAGTTCCACTTCCATAACGTCAACACGGTCATCCTGTTCAATAACTTTAATTGCCAGGTCACGATTATTGTTGCGTAATGCATCCAGGCTATCACGCAGAGCACCTTCTACCAGATGCATCATTTCACGCAGACCTTCGTTGGCCTCTTTGGACATCTCAATTTTATTTTCCCGGCAGTAGTCGGTTAACTCAATCAGATTTTCCGCATGGTCACCGATACGTTCCAGGTCGCCAACTGCCTGTAACAGCATGTAGCTTCGTTTGGATAATACCTGGTCTAAATCATGATTATGGGTAACTTCCACAACATAATTGGTGATGGCCTGTTCCAGCATATCCACAGTTTCTTCTCGTTTCAGCGATTCGTTTTTATCATCTTCGCCGTGAAGGAAATAATAATCCACCGCATATTCCAGAGATTCGGCTGCGATACGACCCATGTGCAGCATTTCACGGCTCGCACAGGATAATGCCATTGGAGCACTGTTTAACAGACGCTGTTCCAGATATTTTGGCTGTAATGCCCAGTCCATGTGTTCTTCTTTGTCTGGAATCAGTCTGCATACCAGCTTGTCCAGAACAGAAACAAACGGAATAAACAGCAGTGTATTGGTAATGTTAAACAGACCATGGGTAAATGCAATCTGCATTTTGATATTCATCATTTCCCAGCCGCCCGGTGTAAAGTTCGCAACGGTTTCTACAATAACCGGGAAGATTCCCAGCATAAACAGCGGCAGGAAAATCAGTGTCCCGATGGTATTAAACATCAGGTTGATAAAAGATGTACGTTTTGCATTTAATGTGGTGCCTAGACCAGCCAGCAGTGCGGTTACAGTAGTACCGATGTTACTACCGAACAGCATTGGTACTACCTGATTATAGGTCATAACGCCCTGATATGCCAGTTCCTGCATAATCCCGATAAACGCACTACTGCTCTGAATCGCAGCAGTCAGCAGAGCACCTACCCCTACACCAAGCAGAGTGTTATCTTCTACAAACAGCATCAGCGCTGTAAACTGCGGGAATCCTGCCAGCGGTTTTAACCCCTGACCCATAACATCCATACCGTAGAACAGCAGACCAAACCCTAAAATAACGGTACCCAGATGTACCAGTTTTTCTTTTTTACAGAAGAACAGCAGCGCCGCACCAACGAATACAATTGGCAGCGCATAATCAGACAGTTTAAAACCAATCAGAAATGCAGTTACTGTGGTACCGATATTGGCCCCCATAATAACCCCGATTGCCTGACGCAGCGACATCAGCCTTGCATTTACCAGACCGATAGCCAGAACGGTTGTAGCCGCACTACTCTGAATCAGACCGGTAACCAGAGTACCGGTTAAAACACCGCGAATTGGAGTTTTTGTGCCTGCCTCCAGAATGTCACGCAGTTTGTCACCGGCTAATGCCTGCAACCCGTCGGACATACATTTCATGGAGAACAGGAACATCCCCAGACCGCCAAGACAATAAAATAGCAGTTCCATTTGTTTTCCCCCACACTAATCCATAAAATCGAATTCTACGTCTTTGATTCGTACGGTGTCGCCGTCTTTACAGCCTTCTTCTCGCAGTGCTTTTACAACACCCATTGCTTCAACAATCTGTAAAAATCTTGATACGGCATCGTCATTGACAAAGTTGGTTCTTTTCCAGTGCCGTTCAATTTCCGGCCCGGATACCACATAAACACCAGCTTCATCTTTTTCAATTACAAATTTCACTTCGTCTTCTACAACTTTTGTCACTTTCACTTCTTCTGTCGGGGTCACTTCTTCCGGTTCCAGCTCTACCTGTTCTACCAGTTCTGCCAGCCGATACACCAGTGGTTTCAGCCCTTCGCCGGTAGCTGCAGATACAGGGAACACTTCATATTCCGGCAGTTGTTCTTTTAAACGCTCCAGATAATCCACATCACCCATGATGTCGGTTTTGTTTGCAGCGATTACCATTGGCCGTTTCATCAGAGATTCGTTATACCGGGCCAGCTCCTGATTTACAACGGCAAAGTCTTCTAACGGATCTCTGCCTTCCGAGCCGCTGATATCCAGTACATGCACCAGTACTTTTGTACGTTCGGTATGACGCAGGAAACGATGCCCTAAACCGGCACCATCTGCTGCCCCTTCAATTAACCCCGGGATATCGGCCATAACAAAACTGCGACCTTCATCTACTTTTACCATACCCAGGTTCGGTACAATGGTGGTAAAGTGATAATCGGCAATTTTCGGTTTTGCAGCCGATACGTGCGAAATAATGGTGGATTTCCCTACATTCGGGAACCCTACCAGCCCTACATCCGCCAGCAGTTTTAATTCCAGCGTAATCCAGCGTTCTTCCCCGGCATCGCCGTTTTCCGCCAGTGTAGGCGCACGGTGGGTAGAACTTACAAAATGCGTGTTGCCTCTGCCGCCTCTGCCGCCTTTGGCAACTACCACTTTCTGCCCTGCCGCTGTTAAATCGGCCAGAATCTGCTGTGTTTCCGCATCACGCACAACTGTGCCGACCGGTACTTTCAGCTGTAAATCATCGGCATCGGCCCCGTGCATACTGCTTCCCTGGCCGTGTTTGCCGCGATCTGCTTTATAATGCGTTTTATAGCGGAAGTCAATCAGTGTACGCAGATTATTATCCGCTTCCAGAATAATGGAGCCGCCGTCACCGCCGTCACCGCCGGCCGGACCACCCATTGGCACATATTTCTCGCGGCGCCACGCCACAATACCGTTCCCGCCGTCGCCTGCTTTTACATGTACCTTTGCATAATCGTAAAACATTGGAACACCTGCCTCATTGTTTCAAATTTTTTAGAATCCGTAGCGCAGCAGACAGAATCTGGTGTTATATCCAAAGGCATGACCGTTCAGAAACGCATCCAGATCTTTGGTAATTAACGATGTCTCATCTTCTGCTTTCGCTTTTTCATAAAATACTCTTAAAAATTTCCGGTCAAACGCTGCCAGATACTCTTCGATTTCTTCTTCGCTGTATCCCAGTTCAGGCGCATACCGGAAAATATACTCAACTGTTTCAATTCGCAATGTAAATTCATTGGCTCTGATGTAACTCAAGCAAAACGCCTCCCTGTCACATTTACTCTCAGCATATATTATAACACAACTCTATTTCAATTCAGTATTAAATTACTTTATATTTCCTGTTGATTGCACAGGATTGTTTATCCGTAACCCGAACATGTACACCCTGTACAGTCTGCATAGTTTCTCAACTCTTTTCTGTATTCTATTTTTTATTTTTTCAGACTTTGCCGGCAAAGTGTACAAGTATACAGAACCCTACTGGCTGAGCGAAAAAAGTATACAACAAGTTTACAGTAAGTGTACAGCAAACGCCCGGAGCAGCAGAAAAGTTCTGCCATCCCGGGCGTTTATCGTGTTCGTTATTCTATTATTTATTATCTATACTGGTTACTTACTGATACTGTGCCGGAACAGTGCCTTTATAGAACAGCTGATTCTGCCAGTCATTACTGCCAGTATGATTATAACGCAGCAGCACAAAGTGCGTATTATCAAATTCTGCAAAAATCCCGCCGCCACTCAGAAGGTCACACTCCTGAATGAACTGATTTACCTGTTCCACACCACTGATATGGCCTGTCAGTTCCGCCTGGCTGCTTAATAATTCCATACAGCGTTCCACATTCATGTCATCAATATCTTTCTGAGATTTTGCATCTTCCTCAAGCAGATTATATGCTACATTCAGCATATCGCGCAGTTCAGCTTCTGTTTTCTCCTCACAACGGAAGATTAACGCATCGCTGAAATTACGCTCGTTTTTATCAATATCCATCTGATTCAAAATGGCCAGAGTTTGTGTATCAGCTTCATACACCGGCATCTGGAAATAGTAATAGCTGCTGTAAGGACCAGAAGAAGGTTTTTGCGGAAGCTGAATTTCGATTGTATACTTCTGTGCAGTTTTCAACGCGTCAAACTGACGGTCATGGACATCCTGTTTATAGGCTTCCAGAATGGCCGCCATGGTATCATAGTTCTGCATCTCTTTTTCCGGATATGTTTTTGATACAGCCTCTGTGGTAACCACAATTTCACCATCTATCCGTGCAGTAGTGGTCTCCATTACACGACGTTCCGCATCCGTTTCCTGATTATAAATAAGCGTGTTATTCACGGTCATATGATAAACCGTTTCTGGTGCTGCATTTAATACCTCTGCATACACTGTTTCCCGATAACCCTGCTGATTATACAGAGATTTAAAGTTTTCTTCAATGCTTTCTGCTGTTACCGCACGATAAATTCTGGATTTGACATCCCCGTTTTTCAGCCGGTACTGTACGGTAATAGATGTGGTTTTCTGATTTTCATAATAATCATACGGTGACCGGTTCCCGTCAAAATCACTGGAGCGATAGAGCTTTTCATTCACAACCGGCTGCAGTAAGTCATATACACCCTGCTTCACATCGGTATCCTGCGTAAAGGTTCCGTCATCACCGTAATTATTAATGCGTTCGGCGCCCTGCACCACCAGCGATACCTGCTGTACTTCATCCGGTTCCGGCAGGTAGGAATCGTAGCCCAGCAAATCAAACCGGAATGCGCCAACCACCGCCAGAATCAGCACCAGAATTACGGCACAGTGAGACAATCGTTTGCCCATAGCCTTGAAATCATGCTGGATGATAACCTCACAGGTCATGTGGGTCAGAATCGCAAAGGTAATCACCGCGAAGTAGAAAAACATCCGGCTGCCCACCGCCTGGAACACCAGCCCGGCTGCTATGCCCACAATAAACATCAGATAGGCTTTCAGAATCGGTTCGCTTATTGGATACACCATCGCTTTACCGGCAGCTTCACTCGGTCGTTTCTGATACAGGAACCAGGAGGCTGCAGAGAGCAGAACCGTCATCCCGATTTGAGCTGCCAGAACACTTCCGGCCATTGCCTCAGTTGTCATTACATAGCTGTTGCTGCGATAAGATATGTCGCTCAAATACTGAAACGCTGCACAGAACGGCGAAAATTTCAGAGAACTTTCAATAATCTGCGAACCATTATAGGTTGCAAAGAACAGACTGTACATCAGATTCAGAATCCATGCTGCAAGCGGCACTCCAAAATGCAGTACCGCATTTATAGCCATATGGGTTGCCATAGTACCTGCCAGCTGTCCTGCAAATACCGCAATGCTGTAACTTGCCAGCAGAAACAGCAGCATATACAAGGTGTGCTGCAGAATGGCACCGATATTAATAATACTGCCCATGCCATATGCAGCAACCACAACAAAGGACACCGCAATCATCACCAGCAGCGGAACGATATTTAAAATCAGACCGGCTGCATACTGATTCAGAAACAGACGGGTACGAGTAATCGGCTGGCTGTGATAGAAATTCACCTGTTTTTTCTGCTGAAGATAAAAGAACATCACACAGCCGATAACCGCCGCCAGCACAATAGCAGAGAAATACAACGGTACAAAGCCTTCCTGCCGGAACCATCTTACCATCTGGTTCATCTGTGTTTGCATCAGCAGTTCTCCAGCAGAAATTTCTCTGACATAACTGCCGGATGTAATACTATCCAGCTTTAACATCGTAAATACCGGCCCTGCAAAGCCGTAAACCACCGAACAGATTACTGCAATCCACCAGTAGCTGCGCAGGCTGTGCATCAGAAAAACGCCTCGTTTTCCCGCTTTTGTTTCTGTTTTAGTAGATAAGCTGCTGGATGTCATAGCCAAGCACCTCCATTTCGGTGATAAAGATTTCTTCCAGAGTCAGCGGCAGCAGTTCACAATACAGCGGCTGCATAGCTTTTATACGTGCCTCGGTTTCATCGGCACTGCCGCGCACTACCAGAATCGATAAACTGCCTCGCTGTTCCATTGTAACAATATCCAGCCCGGTGAAATCCTCCCGGCTTTTTGGCTCTGTAAACGCACACTGCACTTTATGAATGTTGCTCTGCAGATGATCCAGCTCCCGTTCAAAAATCACACCGCCCTGATGCAGTAACCCGATGTGGTCACAGATATCCTCCAGTTCCCGCAGGTTATGGGATGCGATAATCGGTGTCATCTGGTGTTCTACCACGGCATCCGCCATCAGCCGTTTTACCGCCTGCCGCATAACCGGGTCAAGGCCGTCAAAGGTTTCGTCACAGAACAGATAATCCGGCTGGCAGGATAAGGCCAGAATAATATGCGCCTGTTTCTGCATCCCTTTGGAAAAAGTATTCAGCTTGCGTTTGCTGTCCAGACGGAACAAGCCTGTCAATTCGCGGAATTTTTCATAGGAGAACCGCTGATACATTGCCGCAAAATAATTGGCCATCTCTTCCATGTTGCTGTTGGAAAAATAAAACTGGTCATCAGAAATATAAAAGATTTTCTGTTTCAGTGCTTCGTTTTCATAAACCGGCTGTCCGTCTATCAGAATCTGCCCGGCATCCGGACGGTAAATTCCTGCCAGCAGCCGCAGAAATGTGGATTTGCCTGCGCCGTTGCTGCCGATTAAACCAAAAATCGAACCTTTCTGAATGGTTGTAGATACCTGATTCAGCGCCTGAATTTTATCAAACTGTTTGCTAAGGTCTGTTACAGAAATTCCTGTTGTGTTCATTATTTCAGTCATGGATTTCATCCTCCTTCTGCTGCTCATAAACCTGCTGCACTACCGCATAAACCTCATCCTGCGGAACCTGCAGCCGATATAAATCTGTACTCAATGCCGCCAGCTGTTCCAGAAGCTCCTTCTGCTGCACGGTTCGCAGTTCCTGTAAACTGCTGCCTACAAAACTGCCCCGGCCTTTCAGCGAATAAATCACACCCTGTCGCTCCAGCTCCGCATACGCTTTCTGAATGGTATTTGGATTAATGGCCAGTTCCTGCGCCAGCTGCCGCACAGAAGGAAGCTGGTCATCCCGCTGCAGAACACCGGATACCACCAGATGTTTGATATTATCTATAATCTGTTCGTAAATCGGTTTACGGCTCTTGTAGTCGATTAATATCATAGGCTCACTCCTTTCCGTCATTATGTGTATTATCTGTTCTAGCTGTATTATCTTATCTAGTACACTTATATCATACCATGTCATTGCAGATTGTCAATATATTTTTGTAGAATCCTGAAAATCTTTCTACTGTTGCAAGATGCACAAAAACCGAAGGCTTTTTACACCTTCGGCTTTTACAATTAATTTTCTATATGTTTTATACGAAACTATCTTTTTTACTCTGCCAGCAGAGGTTTCAGCACCGCATCCCCGATTACAAATTCCGGGCATCCCATAAATCCAGGAGCTACTTCATATTCATTAAATACGATTACCAGCTGCCCGTCCTGATTGCGGTAAAAGGTCTGATTTTCTGCAATCTGCTGAAAATTATCTTCCGGCAGCTCACAATTGATATCATACACGACATTTTCATCAACCTCCATACGATGTGTCATCTGCTCTTTAATATTCTCGCTGATGGCCGTTACATAATCCGCATCTTCCCGGAACAGATCTGCCAGCAGTACATATCGTCCGCTGAGTTTATCCAGATTGTAATAATGCACGGTTTCCGCACCGCCGGCCACGGTTTCTACCGTGTTAATCTGCAGCGCAAACCATTCCTCGCTGTCAGTCACCACATTGTATGTGATATCCAGCCCGTAAACACCGCCCTGCTGTTCCATTTCCTGCTGGAACTGTTCAATCATACGGTCGGCATATGCTACTACCTCTGCATTGATTTCTCCCACACTGCTCTGAAGCTGTGCATCGCCCTTTGCTGTCAGTTCCGGAGTTTTCACGCTGGCTGCATATTTTTCGTCTGCAGCCTCTTCCTGATAATGATGAATTGTCACCAGGTCAATCACTTTATTCAGTACCGGCACATCGGCTACTGCTTCTGCAATTTTAGGATTTACATTCGGCACAATCAGCAAAGCCAGAACCGATGCTGCAGCCACTACACGCACCGCAGATTTCCACTGCCATCCAGCTTTTCTGAAGTTGTCTTTCTGCTGCATCCGAGCAGACAGTCCCGCCTGTTTTTCCTGTTTTGCCTTCTGAATTCCTCTTTGCAGAGCCTCCAGTGCTTCCTCCGGTACTTCCATCTCGTTATATTCTTTTTTCAGCATATCCAGTTGCTCCTGTCTGTTCATAATAATACCGCTCCTTCTTCTTCCATAGACAGTCTTAATTTTTTTAACGACCGGTACAGCCGGCTTTTTACCGTACTCAAATTTTCATCCAGCGTCTGCGCAATCTGATTTAACTGCATCCCTTCAAAATAACGCAGAACTATCACCGTTTTATCCATCGGTTCCAGCTGTTCCAGCGCCTGATGCAAATCGACATCGCTATAGATATCTTCCGTTTCTCCATCCATATCATAAAGTACGGTTTCCTGCTGTTTTCGTTTTCGCAGAAAACTGATAGATTCATTAATCACGATTCTATAGAGCCATGTTCCTGCATATTGCGGATTTTTTAAGGTATGACTGTGTTTTATGGCTTTGTAGGCGCTTTCCTGCACCAGATCCAGTGCATCATTCTCATTGTGTACATAACTGTAGGCCAGTCTGTATAGTTTTTTATAATCGGCTATCAATTGCTGTTCAATTAACGCCTCGTTATCCTGCTTCATTTTGACAACCTCCTTTGCAGCTGCACTTTGTTAGAGTTTATTGGCAGCAGAAAAGTTTCAGATGTTTTTAAATTATACATCGTTTCTGCATGAATCTGCAGTGACACTTCCACTTATATTGTACCGGAAATCGTTTTATCGCACTATATCCTACCCAGAAGATATGATTATGCTTATAAAAAATTCCATTTATATTATTTCAAGCTTTTTATTGTTGACTTACGCTAACTTTTCTAGTATGATATAAACATCAAGAAGATGTCAGTGACATAAATGAAGTCAGACTTTTCCAGATGACTTTTTTGCAGGTAGGAGCGCAAAAAAATTCATTAGAAACGGCTGCCATACACCGCACAGACATCACACCTTTTCGAAATGAAACATACATAGGCTTCACATTCGTATCTGGATTTATTTCAGCGTGAATCCACAATACGCGCCACATGCCACAAACCCTATGAGTTTCACCCGACTTTGCAAAGAAAATCCCCTGTTTTCACAGAACCGGAACCTCTGTTGAAACGGGGGATTTTCTTTTTGAGTTTGTTTCAGTTTCATTCTGATTTTTCGTCTCTGGATTTTCAAGACATAAAAAACGAGATATCCTGTTTTTCAGAATATCCCGCAAATGTTTATTTTGAATGACTTCCTGTTAGTTGTTCAGTTTTCCGTTTTCCCATCTGGTTACACACAAAGAACCAACAATGTCACCGGTGATATTCATTGTGGTACGACCCATGTCAAACAGACGATCCACCGCAATAATTAAACCGATATAATCTACTGGAATACCCAGAGTGGTTAATACCATAGTCAGCATGATAACACCGGCACCCGGAGTCCCTGCTGTACCGATTGCCGATAATGTAGCAATGGCAACAACCATAATCATCTGAGTCAGTGTCAGGTCAACACCAGCACAGGTAGCCAGGAATACGGTTGCCACACACTGGTAAATTGCTGTACCATCCATGTGAATGGTAGCGCCCAGAGGCAGTACAAAAGCGGCGATGTTCTTGTCGGCACCCATTTTTTCCGCACATTCTTTAGACACTGGCAGAGTTGCTGCAGAAGATGCGGAGGTAAATGCGAAAATCATAGCAGGCACCGCTTCTTTAAAGAATTTTACCGGATTCAGACCAGCACCGAATTTAGCTGCGATAGAATATACCACAATCGCATGCAGGAAATAACCGATATAAGCACACAGCAGAACCAGTGCCAGAGAGCCCAGAATTGCAGCCCCCTGAGTAGCTACTACCCACGCCATGTAGGTGAATACCCCGATTGGAGACAGGCTGATGATAAAGGTCATCAGTTTTTCGATAACAGCATACATAGAATCCACCAGCTGTCTTACCGGTTCACTCTGTTCTCCGGCTGCCAGAATGGAACCGCCAAAAAACAGTGCAATCACGATAACCTGCAGCATATTAGCATCCCCAAAGGCTTTCCACATATTAGACGGGAAAATACCAACCAGAACGCTCATAAAGCCGTCAAACTGTTTTGCTTCATAAGTAGTATCACCCAGAGCCAGTGTAGGGAATAAACCGGCACCGTCAAACAGATTTGCCATTAAAAGCCCTACTGCACAGGCAACGGCAGTTGTTGCCATAAAGAAAGCAACGGTTTTACCGCCTACCGAACCTACTTTTTTCATATCCCCCATGGAGATAATCCCCTGAATCATAGATAACAATACAACTGGCACTACAATAAATTTCAGCAGATTGACAAAAATATCACCGAATGGTTTCAGATACTGTTCGGTAAGTGCTGCACTGTCGGTAAAGAAAAAAATTAAACCGACAACAACCCCCAGCAGCAGCGCAATCAGAATCTGCTGTGGAAGACTGAGTTTTTTCTTCATAAAGACCTCCATGTATTAACAAAAATTTTACACAACTATTTATTTTATATAAAATCCAGTCATTTGACAAGCACTTCCGTTCATTTTGTTGCAAACTGACAGAAAATAGAGATAATTCTGCGAATCGTTTACACTTCTCCGTCCTGTTTTTTCGTTTCTTCTGTTCAATTATTCAGAAATGTGCTATAATTCGTCTTAATGTAAAAACCATACAGAATACAGTTGCAGATAATCCAATTTTTGCAGCTGTTCTTTAGGAGGAACTTCGATGCATCCAGATGTACAGGAAATTTTATTAACCGAAGAACAGATTGCCAGCCGGGTAGCCGAACTCGGCGTTCAAATCAGCCAGGACTACGCCGGCGAAGAAGTTATTCTTGTAAGCGTATTAAACGGAGCTATGCCGTTCACCTGTGATTTAATGCGAAAACTGGACGGTGATATCGTACTGGATTCTATTGTTGCCTCCAGTTACGGAAGCGGCACAGTAAGCAGCGGTGAGGTAAAAATTAAAAAAGATATGAAGCAGGATGTTGCCGGTCGTCATGTGCTGCTGGTGGATGATGTGTTTGATACCGGCCTGACCATGAGCCTTCTGGTGAATCTGATAAAAGAACGCAATGCAAAATCGGTAAAAAGCTGCGTATTTCTGAACAAACCTGCTCGCCGCACCGTGGATTATCATCCAGATTATATTGGCTACGATATTCCTGATGCATTTGTTATCGGTTACGGTCTGGATTATAATGAACGCTACCGTAATCTGCCTTATGTTGGTGTAATTCGCCCGGAAGCAGTAAAATAATGATTCTTTTCAATTATTTCTTTGTAATGCACAAAACGCCGCTCCGGATTTTCCGGGCGGCGTTTTTTATATTTAACATATCTTAACGAAAAGAAAAAGCTCAAATCCTGTTATGGATTTGAGCTTTTTGCAGTTATACTTTGCTTCAATTGTTTTGCGCTTCTATTTACGCGTCAATTGTGGAGATTGTCAGAGTGGTTTCTTCTAATACATCTAACAGAGCCGCAGCAGTATCCAGAGAGGTAAACATGGTTACATTGTATTCGGTTGCAATCTGACGCAGCTGAACACCGTCGCCTTCACTGCTTGCATCTGGCGCTTTTGTATTGATGAAGTAAGCAATATGCCCCTGGCGTAATGCATTTGGAATATCATCGCTGCCATCGCTGATTTTTGCAAATGCCTGTGTACGAATGCCATGTTCTTTCAGGAAGTTTGCAGTACCAGCAGTTGCCTCAATGTTGAAGCCCAGCTGATAGAAACGACGAATCAGCGGCAGTGCTTCTTCTTTATCATTATCTGCGATGGTGCAGAATACGGTACCGTAGTTCTGCAGATTCATACCGGAAGCCTGCAGCGCTTTGTAAACGGCACGGGTCATGGTACGGTCGTAACCGATTGCTTCACCGGTAGATTTCATTTCCGGAGACAGATAAGCATCTAAACCGCGGATTTTATTGAAGGAGAACACTGGAGCTTTTACATACCAGCGTTCTTTTTCATCTGGATAGATATCAAAGAAGCCCTGTTCTTTCAGGCTCTTACCTAAAATCACTTCGGTTGCGATATCTGCCAGGGAATAACCGGTCGCTTTGGACAGGAACGGTACAGTACGGGAAGAACGAGGGTTTACCTCAATGATATATACGTTGTCTTCCTCATCTACGATAAACTGGATGTTGAACAGACCCACAATGCCGATACCCAGACCTAATTTTTTAGCATACTGTAAGATGATGCCTTTTACTTTATTGGAAATGGAGAACGGCGGATAAACGGAGATGGAGTCCCCAGAGTGTACACCGGTACGTTCAATCAGTTCCATGATCCCAGGAACAAATACATCACGACCATCGCAGATAGCATCGATTTCCACTTCACGACCCTGAATATATTTGTCAACCAGAACCGGTTTATCTTCGTCGATTTCTACCGCAGTTCTTAAATACTGGCGTAACTGTTCTTCATTCGCAACAATCTGCATTGCACGACCACCCAGAACGAAGGATGGACGAACCAGAACCGGATAGCCAATTTCGGCTGCTGCAGCAATACCGTCTTCCAGATTGGTAACCGCTTTCCCTTTTGCACGAGGAATATTTAATTCATTTAACAGATTTTCAAATGCGTTACGGTCTTCTGCGCGATCAATAGCTGCACAGTCAGTACCGATAATTTTCACACCGCGGTCATGCAGAGGCTGTGCCAGGTTGATAGCAGTCTGACCACCTAAAGAGGCGATAACACCTTCCGGTTTTTCAAACTCAACGATATTCATAACATCTTCTGGAGTCAGCGGTTCGAAGTACAGTTTGTCTGCAGTTGTATAGTCGGTAGAAACAGTTTCCGGGTTGTTGTTAATGATAATCGCTTCATAACCGGCATTTTTGATGGTCATAACCGCATGAACTGTAGAGTAGTCAAATTCTACACCCTGGCCGATACGGATAGGACCTGCACCTAAAACGATAATTTTCTTTCTGTCGGTTAAGCGAGATGTATTCTCACCTGTATAGGAAGAATAGAAGTATGGAATATATGCACCGGTATGGCAGGTATCAACCATTTTGAACACAGGGAACATATTCAGTTCTTTGCGCATGTTGTATACATCCAGTTCTGTGCATTTCCATAAATAAGCAATATATTTATCACTAAAGCCCATTTTCTTAGCTGCTGCCAGAATTTCCGCGTCTTTCTGAACACGCAGTTTTTCTTCCATGTCGATAATGTTTTTGATTGCTTCCAGGAAGAACGGAGTAATCATGGTGATTTCATGAATTTTTTCAACAGAAACACCGTGGTAGATTAACTCTGCAATCGCAAACAGGTTATCGGAGCGGAATTCACTGATATATTCTAACAGTTCTTCGACGCTCATATCGTTAAATTTGGACAGATACAGATGATTTGCACCAATTTCCAGGGAACGAATGCCTTTTAAAATGGCTTCTTCCAGATTGGAACCGATACCCATAACTTCACCGGTTGCTTTCATCTGAGTGCCCAGTTTATTGGTTGCAGATGCAAATTTATCAAACGGGAAGCGAGGTAATTTTGCAATTACATAGTCTAATTTTGGTTCATACGCTGCATTGGTATTCGCAATCTGAATATCTTCTAATGCCATGCCAACAGCAATTTTTGCTGTAACACGAGCGATAGGATAACCGGAAGCCTTGGATGCCAGTGCAGAAGAACGGGAAACTCGAGGGTTCACTTCGATTAAGTAATATTCGGATGTATGAGGATGCAGTGCGAACTGAACATTGCAGCCGCCGGCAATTTTTAATTCTTTGATGAGCTTGATTGCAGAATCGTTCAGCATCTTCTCATCTTCTTTGCTCAGAGTCATGATTGGAGCAACAACGCAGGAGTCACCGGTATGAACACCAACCGGGTCAATGTTTTCCATACCGCAGATTGTGATGGCATGGTCGTTGGAGTCACGCATAACTTCGAACTCAATTTCTTTGTAACCTTTTACGGATTTTTCAATTAAAACCTGATGTACAGGAGATAATTTAAATGCATTGAGGCCGATTTCCTCCAGTTCTGCATCGTTGTAAGCAAAACCGCCGCCAGTGCCGCCTAATGTGAAAGCAGGACGCAGTACAACCGGATAACCAATGCGGTTAGCCGCTTCTTTTGCTTCTTCCAGAGAGTAAGTGATTTCAGAAGGAATAACCGGTTCCCCGATGGATTCGCACAGTTCTTTGAACAGTTCACGGTCTTCTGCGCGTTCAATAGAAGCACTGGATGTCCCCAGCAGTTCTACATTACATTCTTTCAGAACACCTTTCTTTTCTAACTGCATTGCCAGATTCAGACCTGTCTGACCGCCGATACCAGGAATAATCGCATCCGGACGTTCATGACGAATAATTTTTGCCACATATTCCAGAGTTAACGGCTCCATGTATACTTTGTCAGCAATAATGGTGTCAGTCATAATCGTTGCAGGGTTGGAGTTGCATAAAACAACTTCGTAGCCCTCTTCTTTCAGTGCAAGACACGCCTGTGTACCTGCATAGTCAAACTCTGCAGCCTGTCCGATAACAATAGGACCAGAGCCGATAATCAGAATTTTCTTAATGTCTGTTCTTTTAGCCATTTTTTTATCCTCCCGGTTTTTATAATCTTCTATAGGAACGATGCTTTTTGCTTATTTTGCACCGTACTGTTCATAGTATGCGTCAATTGCCGCTTTTAAGGTATCGTCAATGATTACTTCGCCGTTTACTTCTTTATTGTACAGGCATTCTACAACTTCATTCATATCAACAATGGCAGCTGTTTCAAACCCGTATAATTCTTTTACTTCATCCAGCGCACATTTTACGCCGCCCTTGCCGACTTCCATACGGTTTAAGGATACCATCAGACCTACGATAGTAACATCCGCAGCACCTTTTACCTTTGGAACGGTTTCTTCCATGGATTTGCCGGATGTTGTAACATCTTCAATCATGATAACTCTGTCGCCGTCCTGTAATTCAGCACCGAGGAAGTTGCCTTTGTCC
Organism: Peptococcaceae bacterium; assembly: GCA_017399005.1. Taxonomy (GTDB): domain Bacteria; phylum Bacillota; class Peptococcia; order Peptococcales; family Peptococcaceae; genus UBA7185. Next base: position 112,553 of record JAFQEO010000009.1, read on the forward strand.
GCACCGTGGTCTTTTGCTTCTTTACGGTCCGAGCAGTAACGAACTTCTTTGCCGTACAATTCGCTGTATGCCATAGCAGTTACAACTGCAAGAGGGATGCCTTTATAAGCCGGTCCAAATAATACGTCAAAATCATCGCCGTATTTTTCATGAATCGCTTTTGCATAATATTCGCCTAATTTTTTTAACTGTGTACCAGTTACATAGCCGCCGGCATTCATAAAGAATGGAGATTTACGCCCGCTCTTTAATGTAAATTCGCCGAATTTCAGTACTTTGCTGTCTACCATGAACTGGATAAACTCTTTTTTATACTGTTCCATCAAACAAATCCCCCTTTATTTATGTTCAAACCGATTAATTATATCATACAATCCGGCAATCTGACAATATCAATATGTTAAAAACAAATATAAAATTATGTATTTTCTGTAACCTTGTTCACACACGGACTCTTATTATATTTTAGTCCAAAATGAACAGAAAGTCCATGTATCATACTCGAATATTCCACCTGTTTTTGTATCTTATTTTCATTTTCAAATAAGATACAAAAACAGGGCACAAAAAATCCGGCACCTCTTTCGAGATACCGGATTTTCTTTTCGTGTTATATTCTGTTTTCTTACAGCACTTTCGCCAGGAAATTTTTTGTGCGTTCCTGCTGCGGGTTGCCGAACAATTCCTGCGGAGTTCCCTGTTCCAGGACTTTCCCGCCGTCGATAAACAGCACACGGTCTGCAACTTCACGGGCAAAACCCATTTCGTGTGTTACAATTACCATGGTCATCCCTTCTTTGGCCAGGTCACGGATAACATTTAATACCTCGCCTACCATTTCAGGGTCCAGTGCCGATGTCGGTTCATCAAACAGCATAATAGCCGGATGCATCGCCAGTGCACGGGCAATTGCCACACGCTGCTGCTGACCACCGGATAAATTATCCGGATATACTTTTGCTTTTTCCACCAGACCGACTTTTCTCAGCAGTTCCATAGCCTCTGCTTCCGCTTTTGCCTTGTCCATGCCTTTTACTTTCATCGGAGCCAGTGTAATATTATCCAGTACATTCATATGAGGGAACAGATTAAACCGCTGGAATACCATTCCCATATTTTCACGGATTTTGTTTACATCATTTTTTTCGTCCGTGATTTCCACACCATCGACCAGAATAGAACCGGATGTTGGTTCCTCCAGCAGATTCAGGCAGCGCAGAAAGGTACTTTTCCCGGAACCGGACGGCCCGATAACGCAGACAACCTCCTGATCCCGAATGGTTTCGGTAATCCCGTTCAGTACATTCAGTTTGCCAAAACTTTTATGCAAATCTTTTACTTCAATCATGGCTGTCCCTCCTTACTTGCTGCTCATATTCCATTTCACTTCAATGTAGTTAACCACACGGGAAATGGTGAAGGTTAAGATCAGATATACACAGGCAACGCCGATGTACGCCGGGAATGGCGCATAGGTTGTGGTGATGTAAATCTGACCTGTTTTCAGAATTTCAGTTACACCGATAACTGCCAGCAGCGAGGTATCTTTTAATAATACGATAAACTCGTTACATAACGGTGGAATTACCCGTTTTACTGCCTGCGGCAGAATAATATAACGCATTGCTTTTGTGTGGCTCATCCCCAGAGAACGTGCCGCCTCCATCTGCCCACGGTCAATAGACTGAATCCCGGAGCGGAAAATTTCTGCAATGTAGGCACCACTGTTTAAACTGCAGACCACAATTGCCGTTGTCATAACATCAAAATAAAACCCGCTGACACCGTCTAACGAGTTCATCAGCCCCGGCACCCCGAAATGGAACAGCAGAATCTGTACATACAGAGGTGTCCCGCGCAGACATTCAATATATACATTGGCGATAATACGCAGAGGCCAGATTTTACTCAGTTTGCTCAGCGCCATCACCATACCGATAATCATACCAATACATACTGCGATTGCTGTAATTTTAATCGTAATTGTTGCGCCGACCCATAAACGCGGCATCAGCGTCCAGAAATGAAATCCAAAATCATTCATCTGCTTTTCAGCACTCCCTTTTTCATGCAAAATACTTTATTATTATACCTCATGATACCGCCTTCTGGCAAGAAATTCCGTGTGTTAAATGAAAAAAAATCGAGGTTATTGCATAAAGATAACTTCTTTATACAACAACCTCGATGATATTCCGTAATTTACAGCTATCCCCGATGAAAATTATTCAGCAGCGCCGAAGTATTTGTCAATCAGAGCATCGTATGTGCCGTTAGCTTTTACGTTTTCCAGACCTGCGTTCAGTTTATCCAGCAGTTCTGTGTTGTCCAGAGAAACTGCGATACCGAACTGTTCTGGTTCTTCTACTACGAATTCAGCAGCAATTTTTGCTACTTCAGGATGAGCTGCTACATAAGCGCCGTTTACAGGGATGTCCATGATAACAGCGTCAACTTCGCCGTTGCCCAGAGCCAGCATGCAAACATTGATGTTTTCCAGCAGTTTTACTTCAGCAACAACGCCAGCTTCCTGCAGTTCCAGAGATTTTGCAGCACCGGTGGTACCCATCTGGGAAGCAACTACTTTGCCTGCCAGATCTGCTTCGGAAGTGATATCTTCGTTATCAGCAGCTACAGCAATGTTTAAACCTGCATCATAGTAAGGAGCAGTAAATGCTACCTGTTCCTGACGTGCAGGAGTGATGCTCATACCAGCAATGGCAGCGTCTAACTGACCGTTCTGTACAGCCATTACCAGACCGTCAAATTCCATGTTAACCATTTCTACTTCCATACCCTGGTCAGCAGCGATTGCGTTGATTAAGTCAACGTCAAAGCCGATGATGGTTTCGCCGTCTTCAGCCATCATTTCGAATGGTTCGAATGCAGCGTTGGTACCAACAGTCAGTACTACTGCTTCCTGGTTTTCTGCATCAGCATTTGCATCCTGTGCAGCGTCATTGCCGCCGCAGCCTGCGAACAGCATCATGCTGGTAGCCAGTACACCGGCAACCAGTGCTTTACTAAATTTTTTCATTTTGGAAAATCCCCTCTCGCTTTACCTTACGGTAAATGATAATAATATTTACACAGCATTTATCATAGCCTTTTCCCGACTATTTTGCAATAGATTTCTCTTCTTTTTTCAGAATTTTACGGACAATTTTATCCCCGTTTATCCACAGAACATACCATCCCACTTGTGGATAATGTGGATAACCTGCTTTATTCTGCGCTATAAAGCCATTCCTTGTCCACATCTTCTGTTAACAATTATTAAAACCTCCCCTGACCACTGGCTAAAGTGGCTCCCATAATTTCTACCGCTCCATGCTGATAAAGCACACGGGCGCATTGCTGTATCGTTGTACCGGTGGTAAACACATCGTCTACCAGAATCACCCGTTTTCCGGTCACAGTAGCTTTCGGATGCATCGCAAAAGCACCATCCAGATTTTTCAGCCGCTCCTCCCGGTTCATTCCAGTCTGATGGGGTGTATGCCGGATACGGCTTAAACTGTTCTGCCACGGAATTCCCATCTGTTCCGACAGCGCTTTCGCAAGAAGTTCGCTCTGGTTATATCCCCGTTCCTGAAAGCGTTTCGGGTGCAGCGGTACCGGAACCAGCAAATCATACTCCTTCGGCAGCACGGGCGCCAGCTCTGCCGCCAGCGCTTCCGACAGCCACGGCATATTGCGAAACTTAAAATCCAGAATTGCCTGCTGCCACCCGTCCTGATGCGGCCAGACTGCTACATTGCCGGCCAGATAATCAGGCCAGTCCCGGCAGCTTCGGCACTGTTCGCTGAAAACACCAAAACTGTGACAGCGATGACACTGCCCCATCAGACTTCGTTTACGCAAAGCCTCTGCCCGGCAGCTATCACACACCTGTAGCCGAGGCTGCCGTTTCATACAGACCGGACAAACCGTCGGCAATGGAAAACAGATATCATAGAGTTTCTGCAGAATATTCAGACAATCACCCCCTGTACAGAATTTCTGCAATGGATTCCGAAAAAGCCCTTGCAATGCACGAACAGATGTTTTATTATTATATCGAACATATTTTCGTTTTCAGCATATTCAGGAGAATTCTTATGAACCTTATCGATAAACTAACCATCCTTGCCGATGCTGCCAAATACGATGTATCCTGTTCCTCTTCAGGTTCAACCCGTCAAGGGGGCAAAGGTACTATCGGTTCCGCCGCAAAATCGGGCATTTGCCACTCATTCACCGCAGATGGCCGCTGCATTTCCCTTTTAAAAATTCTGATGACCAACAACTGTATCTATGACTGCGCCTACTGTTTAAACCGGCGCAGCAACGACAAACCGCGTGCCATGTTTACTGTTGATGAAATTGTTTCCCTGACGATGGATTTCTACCGGCGCAATTATATTGAAGGTTTGTTTCTCAGTTCAGCTGTCATCGGTTCCCCGGATTACACCATGGAGCTGCTGGTGAAAGTAGTAGAGAAGCTGCGATACGAAGAAAAATTTCACGGTTATATCCACTTAAAAGGTATTCCCGGTGCCAGCCCTGCTCTGATTCAGCGGGCAGGGTTTCTTGCCGACCGGCTCAGTGTCAATCTGGAACTGCCGTCTGAACAGTCATTGAAACTTCTTGCACCGGATAAAACCCGACAGAACCTCCTGCTGCCCATGCACCAGATTCACCAGGGCATTGTGCAGCGCAGTGAAGAACGGGCATTATCCCGAAAAGCACCGGCCTTTGTACCCGCCGGGCAAACCACACAGATGATTGTAGGAGCCTCTGGTGAAAGTGATTTGCAGATTCTGCGTCTTTCCTCAGCACTCTATCAGAAATTTTCCATGAAGCGGGTTTATTTTTCCGCTTATGTGCCTGTCAATGAGGATTCACGCCTGCCGCAGATTGCAAAACCGCCTGTACTGCGGGAAAACCGGCTGTACCAGGCCGACTGGCTCATGCGCTTTTACGGGTTCGATGCCGCTGAACTTCTGGATGAATCCATGCCCAATTTCGACCCGGATTACGACCCGAAAATTATCTGGGCAGTTCGTCATCCCGAACAGTTTCCGGTAGAAATCAACACAGCCTCTTACCAGCAATTGATTCGTGTGCCGGGGCTTGGCATCCGCTGTGCAAAACGCATTGTCAGCGCCCGCCGCACAGCTCGGCTGGATTTTGAAGATTTGCTGCGCATGAAAGTCTCGCTAAAACGGGCACAGTACTTTATCACCTGTAAGGGAAAATATTATCGCATCCAGAATCCGCAGCCCGATATGATTCTACGGGCACTAAAACCACAAGCCCGTTCACCTTATGAGCAACTCAGTCTCTTTCACGACTGGCAGACAACTACACCGCAAGGTATGGTGGAAGTGCTGAATGACAATGCCTATTTCCCTAAAAAAGCAGAATCGCAAAGCAGCAGCCAGAATAATCTGCTTCCAGTTTTCTAACACTCTGTGTCAGATGCATTCAACACAGTTCCAGAAAGGAGTCTCTTTTATGAACAGCTATCTGTATGACGGCAGCTTTGACGGCCTTCTGACCGCTTATTTCTATGCCTATAAAGATACCGACGTGCATGGCATCTATCGCCAGAGCGGTTATCAGCCCGATTTGCTGAGCCAGCCGCTAACCGTTCCCGCACAGAACGACAAAGCACAGCGCATAATGCACTCCGTACAGCAGAACCTATCAGCCTATACCATGCAGAATTTGTATCTGCTTTACCTCAGTGAGCTGCCGGACTGCGACCTGCTGGGGCTCCAGTATTTACGGCTATGCTTTTCACAAGGGGCCGGTATCAACCATGCTAAACATCATCCTGTAATTCGCCGCGTAGAAGATGCACGATACAAAGTTCTGCACGAACTGGACCATGTAAAAGGATTTCTGCGATTTCAACAGCTAGGCCGACATGTATTTTATGCCTGTTTTGCCCCGGACCACAATCAGCTTCCCCTGCTGATTTCTCATCTGGAACGACGATTTTCCGACCAGAAACTGATTGTACATGACGAAAAACGTAACTGTGCCCTGCTGTATAATCTGCACAGCAGTATTATCGTTCCGTTTACCGCTGACAATGCTGCCGAATTACTTGAACACAGCAATGATAACACCATTGATTTATTTCGCCGCTATTTTCAGGCAATCAACATTCCTGAGCGGGCCAATCCGCGCCAGCAGGCAAGATATATGCCGCATCGCTACCGGAAATATATGCCGGAAACTCAATAGAAACAGCACAATCGCTTTATGAGTTCTGCATATTAGAATATTCTGGAAATCATTATCCAATTCCTCTATCGAAAAAACGCAAAAAACGTCGAAGAACTTTGTTCCGGTTCCTCGACGTTTTTTCTATATTATTTTACATTCTGTTAAATAGCAGCCAGTTCCTCATACAGATAATCGTTCAGAATTTTAATGTACGTACCTTTCATCCCCAGCGACCGGGCATCGATAACACCGGCACTTTCCAGTTTGCGAAGCGCATTGACAATCACCGACCGGGTGAGTTTATACTCTTCCGCCAGTTTGCTTGCCACCAGAAATCCCTCATTGCCATCGATTTCACTGAAAATATATTTCACAGCCTCCAGTTCCGAGTAAGACAGCACTTCCAGCGCCAGCTGCACCACGTTTTTCTTACGGGCTTCCGTTTCCGCCTTGCGACTGGCTGCACGAATCATCAGCACTGAAGCCAGCGCTGCCGCATACTCAGCCAAAAGCTGAATATCCTCAGAAAACATCTCCTTCTCCCGGCCACAGATTAAGAGCCCCATCTGCTCTGCAGGACTGCCAACCGGCACAAGTGCAATACAGTTGCCGTTATGCCGCTGGTTATAAACCGGCTGCCGCAATGTCAGCATCCATTCCAGATTATCCTTGCTGCACTGTTTTTCATCCAGCTCTTTGCGGCTGAAAATCTGCATGGCCTCTGTGTCACAAAAGCCCAGCAGCTCCCCGCTCTGATTCATAATATAAATACTGCACTGCAGCAGCTGATGCAGCTGTTCCGCAGCCGCCTGCACATCCAGTGCATCCACCGTCGCTTTCTGCATCATCTGATGCATTGTTCTGTTTTTTTCCAATACATGTTCCAGTTCCATTATATTTGCCTCCCAATTATCATGTTAACCTCAAGATAGTAGTATTATTGCCAGAGATTTACATAATATTCACAGAAGGCAAAATTTTATTGAGGAAAAAAACACCAGAACATAGTATCCGCAAACTATACAGCAACCTTATAATAAACAAAACCGGAACAATAAATTTGCATACAGCGCATTCGAAAACAAGATGGATATTTCCGTAGTCTGTTCGCTTTAGCTGGATTTTCAATCCAGCTAAAGCGAACAGGCAAGGAAATGTCCAGATATTTGAGGAAAGCTGTAAGCAAATTATTCGTTCCGGTTTCCAGGTTTCTAATTCATTTTTAAAACTTCATCTGCAGCAGATTCTGCAGCTCTTCCATGGTAGATACCGTATTGATTAAATCCCGCATCCGTGCTGCATTTGGCAGGCCTTTATAATACCAGGCAATATGTTTGCGCAGTTCCTTCATCGCCACATATTCCCCTTTTTCCGCACAGATTAACCGTGCATGATGCAGAATTACCTCCTTGCGCTGTTCCAGTGCCGGTTCCGGCTCATACCGGCCGCTGCGCAGATAATCCAGCGTCTGCTGATACATCCATGGACGGCCCAGCGCCCCGCGGCCCAGCATAATGCCATCACAGCCGGTCTGTTCCATCATCGCCTTTCCATCTTCCGGCTCAAATAAATCCCCGTTGCCGATTACCGGCACATTCACAGCTTCTTTCACCTGACGGATAATCTCCCAGTCGGCTTTGCCGCTGTAATACTGCATACGGGTACGTCCATGCACCGCAATGGCACTGACCCCGGCTGCCTCCATCTGTTTGGCATATTCCACCGCATTGACCGAATTATCATCCCAGCCTTTGCGGAATTTTACCGTAACCGGCACATCTACAGCCTTCACCATAGATTCCACAATCTGCACCGCCAGCTCCGGATTACGCATCAGTGAGGAACCTTCGCCGTTGTTAACCACCTTCGGCACCGGACACCCCATATTGATATCAATAATCTGTGCCCCGTGCGCCTGCATAATACGGGCACCCTCCGCCATTACATCCGGCTCGGAGCCGAAAATCTGCATACTGACCGGCTGAGTTTCCCCTTCCATGTTCATCAGCAGATAGGTTTTCTGATTTTTATATGTCAGTGCCTTTGCACTAATCATTTCAGTATACACTAGCCCGCAGCCATACTCCCGGGCAATCAGCCGGCTCGGCCGGTCGCTGATGCCGGCCATCGGCGCCGCCACCACCGGATTTTCCTGTAATATCTGTTTTATGAGATTCATATTGCGCTCTCCTGTATCTTCTAACATGTTCATTCCTATATTCACTTACAGAATCGTTTCGGATTTCATCATAGCAAATAAAACGCTTCTGTGCAAGAAAAAAGGACGCATCTACAGATACGTCCTTTGTACTCTTATTATTCGCCTACGATATCCAGCGCTTCTTTGATTTTTGCTGCAATACCCACGATTTTTTCTTCCGGCAGTGCACACAGCGCTACGCGGATACCTGCATTGGCACCATCGCCCAGCGGAACCATAAAGATATCGCTTTTACGCAGTTCGGCTGCCACTTCTTCTGCCTTCACAGTTGGTACGGTTACAAAGAAACCGGAATCAAACGGACAGGTTTTCAGCCCTACTTCCTGTGCTTCTTTTACAAATACCTCTGCACGTTTCAGCAGGCTCAGACGCAGTTCTTCCTGTTCTGCGCGGAATGCCGCTTTCAGTTCAGGAGTCTGGTCGATTTTTTCCATTACATGCATCCCTAAACGGCTGCAGTTGGACCAGGTAGCACGGCTTGAGAATTTGTTGATGGCGATAAAATCATCCACTTCCTGCTGGCTGGAGGATACGCACAGCAGACAGCCTAAGCGATAGCCGTACATTGCATAACTTTTCGACATGGTGTAAGCCACCAGCAGAATAAAGTTTTCCGGCAGATTGTTAAACAGGCTGAAGAATGCACGTGCTTCCGGTGCTGCATAGTCAATATACGCAACATCCAGCAGCAGAACCACATTATTTCTGCCATTGTTTGCAATAGCAGTCAGTTCCGCCATGATTGCTTCCCATTCATTCTGTTTTACATTGTATCCGGTTGGATTGTTTGCCGGTGTGTTCAGAATCATAAATACGTTGGTCTGTTTTTCTGCGTATTCACGCAGTTTTTCGATACAGCCCTGCACATTAAAATTATTGTTTTCATCAAAGGATACAAATGTGTCAAAGCTGCGGCCGCATTCCCGACAGATGCTTTTGTACGCTGCCCAGTAACGGTCCATGCTGATTACAGTATCGCCTGGTTCCAGATAGTTGTAGATTGCATGGTGCAGACCGCCTGTACCGCCTGGAGTTGCAACACCGCCGATGCATGCATTCGGACGATATTCGCGGAATGCGCCATCGATAGCTGCCTGTACAAAGCCAGGAGTCCCTTCAATAGATGCATATTCTGCAGAATCACGGAACGGAATCAGTTTTACAGCTTCCTCTACCGTTTTCATGGTAATCAGCTGGCCATTGGCATCTAAAAATGCACCGGTAGTGGCATTGATGATATTTTCTTTGCCTACTTCTGCTGCACGTGCTTTTGCCATCCCGCTGATGCGGAAGATTTTGTCCGGGCCGCCCTTGCCCTGGGTGTGTTTTGCTAAAACGCTCATGTTCCATTCCTACTTTCTCTTTTTAGGTATATAGTAAGTCGCCTTCTGCGACCTTTTATCAGAATCATACTTTGATATTATATCCTGTCCATCCTGTATGTGCAATAATGTACCGCTCATGTATTTTGTATTTATTTTGTATTTTTAACCAAACTATCGTCTTTCAGCGAAAAATAAAAAAAGACTGACAAAACAAGGTCTGTCAGTCTGGATATTTTTATTCTAGTTTCTTGCATATTTCCATTCCAGGAATTCATCATAGGTACCGATTTTACTCAGTACACCTTCCTCCTGAATTTCGATGATGCGGTTTGCAATGGTATCCACAAACTGATGGTCGTGGGATGCAAACAGCAGAATGCCTTTGAATTCGATTAAACCGTTGTTCACCGCTGTGATAGATTCCAGATCCAGATGGTTGGTTGGCTGGTCGATAACCAGTACGTTTGCACCGTACATCATCATTTTACTCAGCATGCAGCGAACTTTTTCGCCCCCGGATAATACGTTTACCGGTTTCAGTACATCATCGCCGGAGAACAGCATTCTGCCCAGGAACCCGCGCAGATAGGTCTCGGTGTGGTCTTTTGGTGTGTACTGCTCCAGCCAGCGCAGGATAGACAGGTTGCAATCGTTAAAGTATGCGCTGTTATCGTGCGGGAAGTAGCTCTGGCTTGTGCTTACGCCCCATTTAAAGCTGCCTTCGTCCGGTTCCATTTCGCCCATTAAAATCTGGAACAGTGTTGTGGTTGCGATTTCATTATCGCCAACAAACGCAACTTTTTCACCTTTATCAATACGGAAAGATACATTGTTTAACACTTTTACACCGTCTACGGTTTTGCTTAACCCTTCAACGGTCAGGATTTCCTTACCTGGTTCTCTATCCATTTCAAAACCCAGATATGGATATTTACGAGAAGATACCGGCAGTTCCTCCACGGTCAGTTTATCCAGCAGTTTACGGCGGGCAGTTGCCTGTTTTGCTTTGGATTTATTAGCAGAGAAGCGGGAGATAAAGCTCTGCAGTTCTTTAATTTTATCTTCTTTTTTACGGTTCTGGTCACGCATTAAGCGCTGCATCAGCTGGCTGGATTCGTACCAGAAGTCGTAGTTACCAGTATAGATTTTGATTTTTTTGAAGTCGATATCCACAATGTGGGTACAAACCATATTTAAGAAGTGACGGTCATGGGATACCACGATAACGGTACCTTCATAATCCATCAGGAAATCTTCCAGCCAGCGGATAGACTGGATATCCAGGTCATTGGTAGGTTCGTCCAGCAGAATAATCTGCGGCTGGCCGAATAAGGCCTGTGCCAGCAGAACTTTCACTTTCTGTTTCCCGTCCAAAGAACCCATCATGGAATATTCAATGCCGGTTTCCAGCCCCAGACCCTGTAACAGTTTCTGTACTTCGGTTTCTGCATCCCAGCCGTTTAACTCGGCAAATTCGCCTTCCAGTTCAGATGCCAGAATCCCGTCTTCCTCGCTGAAGTCCGGTTTTGCATACAGCGCATCCTTTTCCTGCATAATCTGATATAAGCGGGCGTTGCCCATAATAACGGTATCCATTACGGTGTATTCGTCATATGCGTTGTGGTCCTGTTTTAAAACGGACATACGAACATTGGCCGGAATGATAATTTCACCGGTGGTTGGTTCTTTCACGCCGCTCAGAATTTTTAAAAACGTGGATTTCCCTGCACCGTTTGCACCAATGATGCCGTAGCAGTTGCCCGGTGTAAATTTCAGATTTACATCGGAAAATAAAGTGGTACCGTCAAAGCTTAAGCTCACATTATTAACTGTGATCATGTTCTTCCTCCTGCAATAACATACATATTTCCTATACGCCTTCAGAACTGCTTTGTTGACCATTGGCTGCGGCAACACGCTATCTGGCGCTAACATAAACACTATCTTTTTAATGATACTGTTTTGCAGGCTAAATGTCAAGTTTTGAAGCCGCAGGTCCCCATTATGTCAGCTTCATGTTAGGCCAGCGGTTCTCCATCCACGTATCATCGTAACTGGTATCCAGAAATTCCTCAATGACATTCTGCGGTGCCGGATTTTCCTGCCGGTCGGTGTAGCGAATCATGGCCCCGGCAGTTAAGAGGCAGTCACAAAATAACACGACTACGATGGCCCAGGTGATACATTCACCTAATAGCGCTGGAATTTTTTCAATTGCCCGGCTCATAGGCGGATACAGGCCTTTCAGCCAGATAACCGCCAGCAGCCCCCATGCCACACAGTACGGCACATTGGTTCGTCCGCCTATATTCAGCGGCATGTTGCTGTAATCCCAGAATACGGTGCCAAACACAATCTCACTCATAACGCTGCACATATATTCATAGCTGCCACCGATTAAAAAACCAGCTGTAAAAATCAGCAGAATGCTGCGGTCTTTCAGTCTCTGCAGTGCAACGGTAAGAATCACTGCTCCAAAACCCCATACAACACTGAATGTACCGTATAATAAACTGGAGCGATTCATCCAGAACCCGTCAATATGATGGCAATATACCATTTCAATCAGGGCGCCCAGAAACGAGGACACTAAAAACACCCACACAATTTTATCAAAGCACAGGCCTTCGGCAAATACATACCGTGGTTTGTTTAAATCCATCGGCTCCCGGATTCCCGGATATTCTTTCTGTAAACGCTTCCAGATGGCCACCGCTGCCCGGTCAAGCAAACGGATGGTGCGTTGCTGAAATATTTCCCCGGTATGCGCTATCCGTTTTGTACGAATGGTATAAATAACACCGGCAAAATCCATCGCAGTCAGAACCAGAAGCACCGTAACCAGAAGCTTCAACAGCGTATCTGGAATCAGCAGCACCAGTGCCATAATTACCGGATGCACCATAAGATATAACACCAGATACAAACCCGCCAGCAGAAGATGAAGCCCGATACTCTTGTTACTGTAAAAAATCAGCCGGTGTTCCCGCTCAAAGGCGTTATGCCGACTGACCACTTTTACAAAAAATTCCGACATCGTCCATACGGTTCCCAGCACCACAAAGCTCAGCACATACTGCAGCGGGATATTATGCCGCAGTGTAGGCAGCGCCTCGATTAAAAGCACCGCCGCAATGCCGTAAGGCAATGCAAAAGGCAGATTCAGAAACCCACTGTTTACAAACCGCCTGTTTTTAATCGTGAAATATCCCATCTCTGCCGCCCAGCCGATAAATGAATACAACAGCAGATAAAATCCCAGTTCCGTCCACGAATAACTGACTGTCATCCAGTTTTCCTCCCGTCACCACACAGATTTTCCTTTTGAAGCAGCGCAACGGTTTCGTGATAAAATACATCCAGAATTCCGGCATATACATCATGCCACGGCTTGTTACGGCCAAAATAATGAATAATCACCGCATACTTCCGCACCCATTCCAGATCTACCCGGGTATTGCGCAAATCAGCATTGTGAGCTATCAGAGTACGGTCGCTCAGATTATACACCATGCGTTCCAGAATCTTTACATGGTCGCCGTACAATGCCGTTAAAATGTCCTGATCCGGCAGAATCAGAATTTCTTTCTTGTCCTGCGCATAAGCCTGAATATCCTCCAGTTTCAGATGAATCCGCAGCTGCTCCAGATTCATCAGCAGAACACCGGTATTTACATAAGGCACATCATCGTCCACATCCACACCAAGCCGTATGCGATTCAGCCGGGTCAGATGTTCACCGGTATTGGTGCACGCCATAAACCAGTCATCGCCGAAGTCGCTTTCATATAAAGATTGTAACGAATTAATAACAATCGTGTCTACATCCAGATAGAGAATTCTGTCCAGATGTTCCGGCAAAAGCACCGGCGCTGCCAGCCGGTAGTAAATCTGTTCCGGGTAACGCCTGGTAGTCGGGAACCCTTTAAACATATTCTCCGGTACCGGCACAAAATGATACTGCATCCCTTTCAGCCCTGTAGCCACAACCGCCATTTTATCTTCCGGTGTCAGGTCCGAATGCAGCACATACACCTCATATGATTCCGCTCCGCCTTTTTGTTCAATTGATTTTAAACAGCTCTGCAGCAGATGTACACAGCCTCTGTTAATGGAAAATAATAAATTCATAGTTTTCATTCTGTCTCTCCCCGCATTCTCCGCTGATTCACAGCTTTGCTTCAGTATTATTTTTCAGCATTATTTTATTGAGGATTATAGCAGATTTTTTCAGCCAGAAACGGAATGTCACGTTATCTTTGCGCAATCTAAAACTTCTGTTAAAGATTGTTACTTTTTCGACACAATCAGCTTCTCTCTCCGCGGGATTTTATAAACATAATTAATCTATGTGCAAAACAGAACAATATCATATTCTTTTTATGGAGTTCATATTGAAAATCATATTCTGAGTGCTATAATAATTAGGAAATAAAATAGTAAGCTATAGAAGAAAATGAATGAACATTATGGAACAAATAGAAAAGAGGGGATTATTCTATGGCTTTTTCACTCGAGAAATTCGGTATGAACCGGAAAATGCTTCTTATTAACGGAATTATGCTGTTCGCGGCATTTATCACCATTTTAAACCAGACACTGCTGACACCGGCTCTGCCAAGTATCATGCGGGATATGAACATCGATGCCGCCACCGCCCAGTGGCTCACCACCGGGTTTATGCTGGTAAACGGCATTATGATTCCAATTACCGCCTATCTGATTGACCGTTTTACCACCCGTCAGCTGTTTTTTGTATCGATGGCGCTGTTTGCAGCCGGTACCGCACTGGCTGCTGTTTCCACCACCTTTCCGATGATTTTAGCCTCCCGTCTGCTGCAGGCAGCCGGTGCCGGTGTAATGATGCCAATGGGCCAGACAATTATGCTGTTAACGTTGCCTCGCCAGTACCGCGGCTTCGGCATGGGGCTGATCGGGCTTGTTATCGGGGTAGCTCCAGCTGTGGGGCCGGTTATCTCCGGGCTGGTAGTAGAAGCCTACGGCTGGCACATCTTATTTGCCGCTATGGTGCCTCTGACACTGTTAACCATTGTTATTGCTTATTTTTTCCTGGAAAACATGGGCGAATCCACAAACATTACACTGGATATGCCATCGGTGGTATTATCCACACTGGGCTTTGGCGGCCTGCTGTACAGCTTTAGCGCATTAGGCTCCTCCGGCTTTACCGCTCTGGTTGCGGTAACACTGCTGATTGGTGTGGTTTCGCTGGTTCTGTTCATCCGCCGTCAGCTGCATATGGAAGAACCACTGCTGAAAGTGGATATTCTGAAAAACAGACGTTTTGCCTTATCCGTTATCTTAACCATGCTGGTACAGGCTGCTCTGAATATCGGCCCTGTTCTGAACCCGATTTATCTGCAGACCATTCGCGGCTTCGGCGCCAGTGTTTCCGGCTTTATTATGCTGCCGGCATCCATTGCCATGCTGATTATGAGCCCTGTCAGCGGCCGTTTATTCGATAAGTTCGGCCCGAGACGGCTGGCCATTCCGGGGCTGTTTCTGGCCGCTGTATTCACCATTCCAATGGTTCTGATGGACGAAAATACCTCGCTGTATTATCTGGCATTTGTCTATACCATTCGTACCATCGGGCTGTCGCTGGTAAATATGCCGTTAAACACATGGGGCTTAAATTCACTTTCCAATAAAGTTATGGCACACGGTACCGCCATCGGCAACACCTTCCGCCAGGTGGCCGGTTCTCTCGGCTGTGCGATTCTGATTACCGTTATGTCGATTGTTGTTGCAAACAGCACCGACCCTGCCACCGTCGCATCGCAGATTCACGGTATCAATGTTGCTTATATGGGCGCTGCCGTAATGATGACTACCGCTTTTGTGCTGACCATTCTCTTTGTAAAAGAAGACTGATACTCACAACGAAACAAATCAGAAAACAAAATACTTCCTTATCAGGAGCTGTTTTCCGGTTCACGGGAAACAGCTCTTTTTTCTTCCGTTCTCTTTTCTTTTTTGTTCCTTTTTCTGTAAAAAATCAGTTGCAATCCGACTAATCCGTGCTATAATAAAATTTATGCAAATTTTACAGATTGCATTATTTATTCTTACATTTCATTTAGTATGTAATAGACACCGCTGTATCACAGCAGATAATTTCAGGAAGGTGACCTTCATGGCAAACGCTCTGGAACGAATGGGGCTAACAAAAAAAGTTATTATTATTAACGCTATTATGATTTTTGGCGGGTTTATCGGGATTTTAAACCAGACCCTGCTGACACCGGCACTGCCAAGCATTATGAAAGAAATGCAGATTGATGCTGCTACAGCGCAGTGGCTCACTACCGGCTACATGCTGGTAAACGGCATTATGGTGCCGATTACCGCTTTTTTAATTGACCGTTTTACCACACGACGTTTATTTTTTGCCGCAATGGGGATTTTCTCTGTCGGTACCTTTACCGCAGCCATCTCTACTGATTTTTCCATCGTTTTGCTGGCCCGTGTGCTGCAGGCAGCCGGAGCCGGCATTATGATGCCAATGGGGCAGGTGCTGATGCTCTTAACCGTGCCAAAACAGTATCGCGGCACCGGTATGGGTATGATTGGTATTGTAATGGGGGCTGCCCCTTGTATCGGTCCGGTTGTGGCCGGGGTGGTTATCGATGCCTTTAACTGGCATATGCTGTTCTTCGGGTTAACACCGCTGGCACTGCTCACCATTGTAATTGCCTACTTTTATCTGGATAACTTCGGTACTCCAAAAGAGGTGCAGCTGGATATCACATCGGTTGTGCTGTCTACCTTAGGGTTTGGCGGCCTGCTGTACGGCTTCAGCGTGATCGGCTCCAGCGGATTCAGCCCGGTTGTGGCGGCATCTCTGCTGGTAGGGACCATTGCACTGGCACTGTTTATCCACCGTCAGCTGCATATGGAAAACCCACTGCTGAAAATGCATCTGCTGAAAAATCGCACCTTTGCTATTTCCGTAATGCTGGTTATGCTGGTAAATGCAGCCCTGATTGTGGGCGGTATCCTGATGCCGATTTATGTGCAGACCATCCGCGGGTTCAGCGCAACCATGTCATCACTGATTATGCTGCCGTCCGCTCTGGTTTCCGCCTTTATGAGCCCGATTAGCGGCCGCATGTTTGATAAATTCGGCGCCAGACGCCTGGCCATCCCGGGGCTTGTTATTATCATCACCGCCTCCTTTATGCTGACCATGCTGACCGAAACCACACCACTGGCTTATGTGGGAGCCGTATACTGCTTCCGTATGCTGGGGCTGTCGTTAATCAATATGCCGTTAAACACCTGGGGCCTCAACTCGCTGGAAAACAGCGTTATGTCCCACGGTACCGCCATCGGCAACACCTTCCGAAATGTGGCATGTTCGCTGGGTACCGCACTGCTGATTACCGTAATGTCGTTAACCATTGCCTTTGCACCAGACCCTGCATCCAACATGGCACAGATTTCCGGTATCAATAACGCCTACCTGGGCGGCACCATTATGATGGTAATTGCACTGGTACTGACCGTGATTTTTGTAAAAGAAAAATAAAACCTTTTATTCATAAACATCGCCGCTCCGGCTTCTGCCAGAGCGGCGTTTTTATTGTAAAAAATTTACCTGTTCCATACCCTGTTTCCAAGTTGAGCTTTTAGCATAATTATGCTAAAATATTAGTACATGAAGGGAGAGGATTTTATGAATATGATTCGACCGGTTTCGGATTTAAGAAATAACTTCTCTGAGATTTCCAGAATTGTTCACGAAACAGCCCAGCCTGTATTTCTTACAAAAAACGGTTACGGTGATATGGTGGTTTTGAGTATGGAAGCCTTTGAAGCATTGCAGTTTGAAAGCGAAGTATATCATAAACTGCAGGCTGCAGAACGGGAAGCAGAACTGACCAGTACCCGCTACTCCTCCAAAGATGTGCTAAAAGCCATGCGTGATGCAATTGGAGGCGAATAAGGTGTACACGGTTCAATACCTTCCATCTGCTATGCAGGATTTAACGGAAATCGTTCATTATATCGCTCACGATTTGAATAATCCTGCGGCAGCCAGTCGTCTGGCAGAGGAATTTGTCACGGTTGCAGAAAAACTGGAACAGTTCCCCTATGCATTCCCGACCTATATACCACTTCGCCCTTTAAAAAAAGAATACCGGAAACTTCCGGTACAGAATTATATTATGTTCTACTGGGTTAACGAAGCCGATAAAACGGTAACTATTGCCAGAGTTCTTTACAGCAGACGCAACTATACAAAAATATTAAAATAATAATTTTTACCAAATATAACTTTACCGCGAGGTGCTTTACATGAAAAAGAAAACCGATGCTCTCACGGGGGCTTCCGGAACTATGGGGTTTCAGGGGTTTCTGGAATTATACAGCCGAAAAAACGAATTTAATATTGTACTTTTGCTTAGAGGCAGCCAGAAAAACCGTGACAGGTTTTCAAAGTATCTGTCAGATTCGGCGGTACGCATTGTATGGGGTGATTTGAAAAACTATTCGGATGTGCTGGAGTTTGTAACAGGAGCCGATTATGTACTGCATGTTGGCGGGATGGTTTCCCCTGCTGCTGATTATTACCCTGTTTCAACACTGGAAACCAATATCACAGCTGCACAGAATATTGTGGCAGCTGTAAAAGCGCAGCCTGAGCCGGATGCTGTTAAAGTTGTCTATATTGGAACGGTAGCGGAAACCGGTGACCGCAACCCGCCTGTTCACTGGGGCAGAACCGGTGACCCTATTAAAATCAGCGTGTACGACCATTACGCAATCAGCAAGGTAAAAGCGGAAGCCATTTTTGCCGAGTCCGGCCTGAAATACTGGGTATCGTTGCGCCAGTCGGGCATTTTATATCCGGCTATCCTGAAAAACATGGAGCCCATTATGTATCATGTGCCAATGAACGGGGTACTGGAATGGGCAACGGTAGAAGATTCCGGGCGGCTTTTAGCCAATGTATGCGGTGATGACATCCCGGATGAATTCTGGAGAAGATTTTATAATATTGGTTCCGGTGAAGAATATCGTCTTACCAACTACGAATTTGAAGACCTGATTCTCGGTACCCTTGGGCTGGGTTCGCCTAAAAAACTGTTTGACCCGCACTGGTTTACCACACAGAACTTCCACGGCCAGTGGTATTATGACGGCGATGTGTTAGAGCAGTATTGTCATTTCCGCGCCAACATTCCAGTGAAAGAATATTTTAAAAATATGATGAATCAGGTGGAGGCTTTTTACAAACTGGCCTTTCTTGCAAAACCCTGGGCTCCGATTTTAAAAAACGCATGGATGAAGAAAATTGCCCAGACAGAAGAATACGGCACCCTGTGGTGGGCAGAACACAACATCCCGGAACGAATGCATGCATATTACGGCAGTCTGGAGCAATTTAACAAACTGCCTCGCAGCTGGAATGCGTTCGATATTATCATTCCGGAAAAAAATACATCTTCCAGTGAAGTGATTTTACTGGACCACGGCTATGATGAAAGTAAACCATTTGACTCACTTACCATTGAGGATTTACAAAAAGCCGCTGCGTTTCGGGGCGGAGAATGCCTGGCAGAAGAACTTACCGACATGTATACACCGGTAAAATGGAAAAGCGCAAGAGGCAACGAATTTGAAATGTCTCCGAATCTGGTGCTGCGCGGCGGGCACTGGTGCCCGGCGGAACTTCCATGGCCATGGGATTATGACACCGAGGCAAAACAGAACCCGTTCTTTGCACAGGTATGGTATCCGTTACATTCGAAAGACGAGCAGAATGTATACGGCCCTGAAATTTTTGATCATTTCAAAGAGCCGGTAAAAGAACAGATATAAAAATAAACAAAAATGCTATGCAGAGAGTCACCTGTTACTCTAATGCATAGCATTTTCTGTTTTATTGGCAGATTAATATTCTATTTTGTTTTCTTCCCGATGTTCAGAATTGATTTTCTGCTGTTTTTCTTTGCCTGTTTTCTGGCTTTATCCAGTACTTTTTTATACGGGGCAATCATACCCTCGTTCATTTTATTGCCGATTTTTGCTTTCAGTTTCGGATTTGCCAGCATTTCGCCTACCAGATACATTTTCAGCATATCCGGCCATTTTTTCTGCGGAAAATCGTACTGGCCGTGCTCTTTATAGAATTTATGGTCGGCACGCATCATGCCCTGCATCAGCCAGATTAAATCACGGAATACTTTCATACCGCCGATGCCGTAAAAGTTCTGCGGCGGTACATAGCTATTCTGTAACGCATATTCCAGATTAGCCGCCAGGCGGTCGATTTCGGTATCCGGGCTGGTTTCATCGGTGGCCACACCGGCCATATAATTGCTGCCCACCTGTGCTCTTGCCTCTACAATCATCTGCAGGTTTGGCTCACTGCTGTAATTGCCGCTCACCAGATACCCCACCGGCATCCCGATGGTTACGGTGCGATGACCATTGCAGAAGTTGCGGTCGTCATACAGTTTAAACCGGGCACCCATGGAATGGTCTTTTACCGTAAAAGCATAAACAATAGACTGGGCGGTCTGAATCTCGTTGCGCAGATAATCATCAAACCCGTCTTTGTAAATGCATTTGCCGCTTACCGCACAGTTAAAGCAGCCCAGGCAGCCGCCCTGAAACGGATAGTCGGTAATGTTTACAATTCTTGTTTTGCGTGGCATCACGGCCTGAAAACGGGCAATCATATTCTGCAGCTGCATGTCATCCGCTGTGCAATCGGTAACGATTACCACATCGCCGGTTTTGTTTTCCAGTGAAGATTTAGGCACCGTTACCGGCACACGGGCCGGTGGTTTCGCAATCTTCTGTACCGGTTCGTAGTATTTGTGCTCCATACTCCAGCATACATGCTGAAAGAATGCTTCTGCCTCCTGCTGTCCTTTTTGTGTGGTTAAATCATCCATATCGGCCGATAGCCCCCGCACATAATGCAGCCCTAAATCGGCACAGTTATCCTGAATATACCGGTGGGCTGTTACATCGTAAAAATGTTTGGAGGTGCTAATCTGCGTTGCCGTTTTGCCCGATACATCCACACCGGATGCTTTTAGCAGCTCTATAAACCGCTGCAGCTGATAAGGCACAATAAAGGTATATACCGGATAGGAGAACAGGAGTAAATCCGCTCGTTCCAGCGCCTCTTTCACCGGCGCAAAATCATTCTCCAGAATACGGATACGCTGCCCTACATGCTGCACCTCAAAGCTATGCTCCGGATGGAGAATTTCCAGATAGCGCATGGTCTGTAATGTGATGCTGTATTCCCCTTTGGGGCTTCCGTTCAGTACTAAAATGTGCATAAATACCGCCTCTTCTCTCTGTCGGGTTATAGACTGCAGGCACCCTTTTTTATTTTATACAATCAATTCACTGTTAATTATAGGATATCTTTATTATAACCGCAGCCAAAATAAAAAAGCAACCAGCGATTTCTCACTGATTGCTCTTATGCTTTATTATTCAGCAGCTGCAACTTCTTTTGCAACTACTTCACGACCTTTGTAATAACCGCAGGAAGGGCAAACTCTGTGCGGCAGTTTTGGTTCGTGACACTGTGGGCATTCCATTGTGCCAGCAGCGGTCAGTCTGGACCATGCAGTTCTTTTTCTTCTTGTTCTTGCTTTAGATCTTTTACTTGGTGCTACACCCATTCTTTACACCTCCTCAGTTTCCTTCAATTTTGCCAGAATGGCTAAACGAGGATCTACCTCATGTAAATCGCAATCGCATTGACCTTGATTTAAGTTTTTTCCACACTTTGGACATAATCCGCGGCAATCATCCCTGCATAATACTTTCTGAGGTAAAACCGCCAAAATGCTTTCCCGAATGATGTCCGTGATGTCCAAAGTATCGTTATCATAGATAAAATACTTTTCTTCCACTTCACCAACAGCTAGATGGGAAAAAAGCGATACATCCTTCGCATAGAGCAATTGCTCCGCAAAATCACATTCCACCGGAACTGTCACCTGCTTTAAGCAGCGGGAACAGTTTCCTTTTACAGCAGTGCTGATATGGCCTTTCATGTTCAGGAACTTGCCTTCGTGACTGATTTCGGTATCTACTGCTAACTGCTTGGCCAGCTGCCAGTCAGCATCCCAGAAATCCATCTCGCCGGTTTCCCGATGAAACGCTTCTCGACTGCCTTTTACACTGCGAATCCTGCTGATATCCAATTCCAATGTCGTCATTCTGCCACTCCTTTGTAAGAAGTCTGTCAAATGCAATCACTAGTCTTAACCTTTATAATTATATATATCCGGCGATGGATTGTCAAGAAAATATTAAACAAGTTCTGCCTGAAACTGCGGAAAACTACATTTCTCTTGCATTCGCTTTTCCTCTGCATTAGAATGCTGGTAATACAGAAATAATCAGGTGGTGAATGCTATGCAGACAATCGGTATTGTAGCCGAATACAATCCCTTTCATAACGGGCATCAGTATCATATTCATCAGGCACGGGCCATGCATCCGGCCGATGGCGTAATTGCGGTGATGAGCGGCAGCTTTACCCAGCGGGGGGAAGCAGCCGTGTTTGATAAATGGTGCCGCACAGAGATGGCGCTTCGCTCCGGTGCCGATTTAGTACTGGAACTGCCAACCGCGTTTGCCACACGCAGCGCTGGTTATTTTGCATCAGGCGCTGTGCAGATTTTATCGGCAACCGGTATCTGCACCCATCTTTCCTGCGGTGTGGAGAGCCAGAATACAACAGAATTAACCACTCTGGCAACCTATCTTGCCGATGAGCCGGATGACTTCCGCAATGCGCTGCAGCAGCATCTGCAGGCGGGGTTATCCTACCCTGTGGCACGGCAGAAAGCTCTGGAACAGCTGCACATTCCGGGAGCAGAACAGCTCTCGCTGCCCAATAATACGCTGGCGTTGCATTATTTACAGACGATACACCAGCACAATCTGGATATGGCACCGCTTCTGGTATCCCGGCTGGGCAATTACAATACCGATACTTTGCCGGATGATACCGCATCCTTTGCCAGCGCCACCGCCATCCGCAAGCTGCTTTATCAGCAGGATGACAAGTGGAAACAGCAGGTGCCGGATGCTGTACGGCAGATTATAGAACGGCAGCTGCACAGAGGTATCCCGCCAATGCATATGGATGCCTTTGCACAAACCATTTTTATGCTGCTGCGCCGCAGCACACCGGAACAGCTAGCCGATTATCTGGAAATCAGCGAGGGGCTTGAAAACCGCATACACGATGCCGCACACCAGACCGAAACTCTGGATGATTTATGTGCCGCCATCAAATCCAAACGCTATACCTACACCCGCATTCAGCGCAGCCTCTGCCATCTGCTGCTGAATATGACGCAGGATATGAACCGGGTGGAGCCGCAGTATATCCGCGTGCTGGGTTTTAACAGCACCGGGCAGAAACTGCTGAAAGAAATGAAGAAAAAAGCACAGCTTCCGGTTCTTATCCGTCCGGCCCGTCAGCGCGGATTATTAAACAGCCAGGCACAGCAGATGCTGGCACTGGATATCCGTGCCGCCAATCTTTATATGACAGGCTATCCAGCTGCCATACGGCCAAAAACCAATCTCGACCTGCTGCAGATGCCGGTTCAGGTCTAAACAGCAGAATAACCGAATATAGTAAGCTCAGGTGATTGTAATGAAACGATTCTCTGAGCTTATTTTTTTGCTTCTGGTTCTCATGGCAACCATGCTGATGCTGTTTTACCCGCAGGCTGCATATGAAGGCGCCTGCCGCGGTCTGGAAACCTGGGCAGTACATCTGCTGCCGTCACTACTGCCCTTTTTTATTGCTGCGGATTTATTGCTCTCTATGGGCTTTGTGCGCTTTCTGGGAGTACTTCTGGAACCGGTTATGCGCCCGCTGTTCCGCCTTCCGGGGGAGGCCGGTTTTGCCGTGGCTCTGGGATTTACATCGGGGTTTCCCATGGGTGCTATTCTGACAGCGTCATTAAAAGAACAGAATTTCTGCACCTCGCAGGAGGCGGCACGACTGGCCGCTTTTACCAGTAATTCCAGCCCCCTGTTTCTGCTCATTTCCGTGCCTGTTTCCATGCTGCATCAGCCGCAGCTTGGAGCACTGCTGTTAGCAGCCCATTATCTGGCCAATCTGACCATCGGGTTTCTGCTGCGCTTTACCGCACCGCCCGGTCGGCAGATTCATACCACACACCATCTGCTTCGCACCGCCTTTTCCCGGATGCAGCAGTATCAGATGCAGAACCGGCAGCCCTTTGGCACCATGCTGGGCCAGGCTGTGCAGAAAGGTATCAGCAGCATTGTAAAAATCGGCGGCTTTGTGCTGCTGTTTTCCGTACTGCTTTCCCTGCTGGAGGCCACAAATATCCTGCAGTTCATACAGCACATCGTTTCCATACCGCTGCATTTATTTCAGATATCTCCACAGTTCTCCGCAGCATTAAGTGCCGGTTTCTTTGAAATGACACTAGGGGCACAGGCCGCATCCCAATGCCATGCCCCCCTTCTGCAGAAACTGATGATTATCAGTTTTATTCTGGGCTGGAGCGGCTTATCTATACAGGCTCAAGTCAGCAGCATCCTGGTCGCACAGAATATTTCGTCCCGTCTGTACTGCCTCTGCCGCCCCCTGCAGGGGCTCCTGGCCGCATTATATATCCCGGTGCTGATTGTGCTGTTTCCAGAGATCCTTTCTGCTCATACAGTACAGTCCGACACCTTGTTAATAAATCCGGCATTTCAGCCTCCACTCTGGTTGTTTCCCTGCGCCGCACTGTTGCTTCTGTTAAGTTTATCCTCTGCTATCCATATCTGCCGAAGAGTAAAACAGAGAATGTAAATATTCTGATACAAAACAACCGCCCTCAGCAAATTAAATCTAATTTTCCGAGGACGGTTGTTCTTTTTATTTTTATAGAAATATTTTCATTAATCAGACAAAATCAATTTACAAATGGCCTTCTGTATTGTATGCTTAACTTGTTTATCTATAAAAACTAACCATTTGTAAGGAGGAATTTGTATGCACAAAAAAATACTGACTTTATTTCTTGCCGGCTTTCTGCTAGGCTCCTCTTCTACTGCTTTTGCCGGAGAACCGGTTAAGGTCATACTGCCAACATTTCCGGTTACCTTGAATAACCAGACTTTAAGCAATGATTACAGCCAGTATCCGTTTCTGGTTTATAAAGATATTACTTATGTACCCATGACCTATTATGACTGCCGCCTGTTAGGGCTTAAAACGGACTGGAGTTTTCAAAACGGACTGGCTATTGATAAAAATCCTGATATCTTTAATGGATATGAAAGAATCCTAAATAATCAGAAAAACCGTGCATCTCTTACAGCCCAGATTGCCGATGGAAAAATCAAAGTAAACGGTAAGACCATTCAGAATAGTAAAGAAGAATATCCACTTCTGTTCTTTCGGGATGTAACTTATTTCCCGTTAACCTGGCGGTTTGCTGTAGAGGAATTTGGCTGGGATTATCATTTCAGCCATAAAAATGGACTGATTATCAGCAGCCCATCTGTAAAAACAGATACATCTGTTATCTGGAACAACAGTACAGAATCTTTTGGCAATATGATGGGAAGTAATGACTTAACATTTGGTGTTTCTTTTCTCCCAAAACAGCAGACCTGCACAGTAGAACAAGCCTGTAAACAGCTAACTGTTCAGGCATTAAATCTTTATCATTTTTCAGAAGATACAGTAACCATTCTGCCTTCCAGTGAATTATGGGAATATCAGGTTTACCGTATTATAAACAATCAGGAACACCTGATTTACAAAAAACAGATTCCGTTTTTTAGCGGTAAAATCAATGGTCGTCAATATGCCTACAGTAAATTTTCTGCAGGCTGCTGGAATGAAGAAACCATTCAGAAAGGTTCCTATGTGATTCGCTTAACACATCCTGACAAACTGCGTTACAAAACAGCAGACGGAAAAACCAGGCAGGAAATTCTCAGGGAAGGAACCGGAGGCGCTTTCTTTTTTGAAAGCCATGTTACCATCCGTTAGGTCACGATTATGAAAAAAATATGGCTGTATTTCTTTTTACTTTCTCTTTGTCTGCTTCTTATCTGCGGCTGTGAAAAAGAGTCTTATCTGGAACCGCACAATATGGATCGTACAATGGATTTCGTTCTGATAGATGATACATTAGTTTACTGTGCCGAAGATGGAATATATCAAACAGTTCTGGATAACCCGGAAAATGCAGAAAAACTGCTTCCTTATCCGGAAAGTTATACAGATAATCTCCCGCGTGCCGGAAAAGCAAATGTGTTCGTCGACCAGAGCACGGAAAATCCTGTACTGAATGTATTTCTGTTTAAACATTACGGACCGTATGCACTGAATCTGCGCCATGCGCTTGATTCTGCCAATCCGGCAGAAAACATAAATGATATTACCATTGGAAATGCGCGGGCACTCTATAAAGAATATGAAGATGGCTATGCCTATCTTTCATGGCCCAATCAGTTTATCGGGCCTAATGCTGTCACTGTTTTTATGCAGGATGGTACACAGATACTGTTTCATGACAGCCCTTATATGTTTGGATACCGTGGAGTTTATCCAGATACATTAGAGGAACACAATCGTCTGGAGCGTTATAAAGATAAACTGTACTGTCTTGTTTCCCGATATCATGAAACAAAAGGCAATTATCCGAATCTTTACGAACTGGATTGTAAAAGTGGTTCTTATCGGCCTCTGTTTGATTATGTTGTAGAGGATTTTGTGATAGACAAGCAGTTACTTTATTTTCTCTCTGACGATATGCTGTATCAGCATAATCTGGATACAGATGTCACAAAACCTCTGACAGAAGCAAAAGTATTGCAATGCACAGGGCAGGTTCATGAATTTCTGACACAGACTTCTTTTAAAACCTCAAACTGTTCGCTGGCTGCTTTAAACAATAATATTTTTTATGTCAGCCCAGGTCAGAGACTTTATCAGTTAGGCAAAGATACTCCCGTTTATAATGTGCCGATTTATTTTTTACAACAGCAGGAAAATTATCTGATTGCTATTCTGCAAACTGGAGATAAAATATACCAGACCGTCGTTTTAGACGGTTTCGGGAAAGAGCTCTTAAATATTCCCGGTATTAATCGTTTATCTATTGAAAATAATATTGTAATATACTCCGATGGGAACCATCTATATCAGGCAGCAATTTCATCATAATAACAGCATCATGATTGTTTTAACTCCTTCACATAATCAAAAACTCGGGACAGAATCAAACAGGTTCTATCCCGAGTTTTTGTTATGCCTTATTTATCGTCCCAGCAGTCGCTCCCATAGCCGCTCTGCTTTTCTGCCGGCCGATTTCATCATACGGCGCATTTTTCTGGTGTTCATATTCATATCCATAACCATTCCTCCTGTCTTTACAGATTGATATCTTTCACTTCCGTCAAGGAGCCGTCCTCTACAATGCGGTAACACTGTACACCCTGTTTACGCACTGTAAATTCGTAATAACAGCTCCAGCAGTAATACTGACTGGTACCAACTCGTCCTACCGTGGTACTGTGGCAGTAAGGACAACGAACCATCTGCTCACACTTCCTTCCTGTTAGCATAACCCGATGCTGCAAAAATACACAGCCATGTACTGGTAATTGAGAATATTGCAGCATTTTTTATTTTACATCTGCATTTGTAAGTAGTATGGACAGGGGAAGGAAAATTTATTCAAGAGATGCTAAACAAGGCAGTAACAAATACATTTACTCTTCTGTTTGATGCAGGACATCATCTCGATTGTTCATCTTTGTAAGACTTCGTCTTCCACGATTTGAACAATCTTCGATGCTGTTCGGCGCAAAGCAGAATTCGTAAGCTGTATTTTGTTACTGCCTTGTTAATCTAAGAGAACATATAAAATAAAAAAGAGCTGCAACAATTGTTACAGCTCTTGAATACTTTTTTTCAGGAACAAAAAAGATATGTTCCCTGCTTATTAATAGTTTTCAGCTTTGATTCTGAAGTAAGCTTTTGGATGTGCGCATACCGGGCAGATTTCTGGAGCTTCTTCGCCTTCATATACATGACCGCAGTTGCCGCAATGCCATTTTACTGCTTCTTCGGATTTGAATACTTTGCCTTCTTTTACGTTTTCCAGCAGTTTCAGGTAACGTTCTTCGTGTTCTTTTTCTACTGCTGCTACGCCTTCAAATAAGAATGCGATGTGGTCAAAGCCTTCTTCTTTTGCAACTTTTGCAAATTCAGCGTACATCTGGGTCCATTCTTCGTTTTCGCCAGCTGCTGCTGCTGCCAGGTTTTCCATGGTACCGTCGATTTTGCCGCCGTTTGCTAATTTAAACCACATTTTTGCATGTTCTTTTTCGTTTGCTGCGGTTTCTTCGAAGATTTCTGCAATCTGTACATAACCGTCTTTTCTAGCCTGGGAAGCGAAGTAGGTGTATTTGTTACGAGCCATAGATTCGCCTGCAAATGCGTATAATAAGTTTTCTAATGTTTTGCTGCCTTTTAATTCTGCCATGATAGTGTCCCCCTTGAGATTGTATTGTAATTTTTTTCTTTATATCAGGTTCAGCTTCATTAATTGCTGACACTTAATATATACCACGATATCTTTTTTCTAAACAGCTTTTTAACAAAATTCTAAAATTTTTCTGTTATTTTTTTAAGACAGTTTGGTTGTCCATTTTTCGCAGTTCCATACATCGGTTACCACATCGCGATAAAATTCCGGTTCGTGACAGATAATCAGCACAGTACCTTTGTATTCCTGCAGTGCGCGTTTTAATTCGTCTTTGGCATCCACATCCAGGTGGTTGGTCGGTTCGTCCAGTACCAGCACATTGGTTTCGCGGTTCATCAGTTTGCACAGACGCACTTTTGCTTTTTCACCGCCGGATAATACCTGAATTTTGCTTTCAATATGTTTGGTGGTTAAACCGCATCGAGCCAGCGCCGCACGCACTTCCTGCTGGGTAAAGTGCGGGAATTCATCCCATACTTCCTGCAGACAGGTTTTGTCGGTTGGTTTGGTTTCCTGTTCAAAATAACCGATTTCCAGGTTCTGGCCTTTCATCACATCGCCGGAGATAGACGGAATTTCGCCCAGAAGGCTTCTCAACAGTGTGGTTTTCCCAATCCCGTTGGCACCTACCAGAGCCACTTTCTGACCGCGTTCCAGCAGTAAATCCAGTGGTTTCGACAGCGGTTTATCGTAACCGATTACCAGCTCTTTTGTTTCAAAAATCAGTTTGCTGGTGGTACGGCCCATAATAAACTGGAAGGATGGTTTTGGTTTTTCGGCTGCCAGCTCGATAAGCTCCATTTTATCCAGTTTTTTCTGACGGGACATCGCCATATTTCTGGTGGATACACGGGCTTTGTTGCGGGCAACGAAATCTTTCAGCTCGGCAATTTCCTGCTGCTGTGCATGATAAGCCGCTTCCTGCTGCTGTTTTTTTACTTCGTAGATACGGCGGAAGTTGTCATAATCCCCTACATAGCGGTCCAGTTTCTGGTTTTCCATATGATAAATCAGGTTGATTACACTGTTTAAGAACGGAATATCGTGAGAAATCAGCAGGAATGCGTTTTCGTAATCCTGCAGATAGCGTTTCAGCCAGTTGATGTGAGATTCATCCAGATAGTTGGTCGGTTCGTCCAGCAGTAAAATATCCGGTTTTTCCAGCAGTAATTTTGCCAGCAGAATTTTTGTACGCTGACCGCCGCTTAAATCCTCAACATCACGATCCAGACCGATATCATTTAACCCCAGATGATGTGCTACCTCTTCAATTTTGCTGTCGATTACATAAAAATCGTTGGTATCCAGCAGTTCCTGCATATCGCCAACATCAGCCATCAGTTCATCCAGTTCTTCGCCTTCCAGTTCACCCATTTTCATGTAGCTGTCGGTAATCTGCTGCTCGATGTCATATAAATACTGGAATGCGCTTTTCAGCACATCGCGGATGGTCATGCCCCGTTCCAGCACCGCATGCTGATCCAGATAACCTACACGCACACGTTTTGCCCATTCGATTTTACCAGCATCTGGCATCAGTTTGCCGGTGATAATATTGATAAAGGTGGATTTCCCTTCGCCGTTGGCCCCAACCAGACCAATGTGTTCCCCTTTTAACAGACGGAAGGAAACATCATCAAAAATCGCTCTGTCGCCAAAGCCGTGGCTTAAATGTTCAACGGTTAAAATACTCATCAATAAACTCCTTTGTTTCATCTATTTGCCATGGGCATACGCACCCATTTTATACATTACACTACTGATATTGTACTGAAAAATCCGCCGTCACACAAGCCCCCGCCCTGTTTTCTTTTACGCTTTTTCCTGCATTCTGATGATTATCCGCTATTCAGAAACCGGCTCTGATGATCCGGCACCCACACATAGTTTACCGCATCCAGAAACAGTTCCCCATTTATGCGATACTGCTGCAGACTGCCCTCTGCCACACGGCGCAGCTTATGGGGGATAATCCGCTCCTTCTCCGGCAGCCCGATTGCATAAACGCTGTGCAGAATTTTAAGGCTCCCGTTTTCCTCACCCAGATAAAGCATGGCATGGCCCGGAAAGTATAAAATGCTGCCCGGCATCAGCTCTCGAATAAAGGTTTCTTTCTGTGCCCGGTTTTCCGGGCATCGCTCCACACCGAACATCTGAATCTGCCGGCAGCTGTTTCGCGGAACCTGCAATCCAAAGGTTGCATACACATCCATCACCAGCGATGTGCAGTCCCGATGAAAATTGGAACCGCCCCAGCCATAGGGTTCACCCAGCAGTTTTTTTGCCTGGCTGATAATATTCTGTGCCGAGAACGGCAGAAATCCTGGAATTATACCGCCATCCCTCGGCACCCGCAGTTGTTCTACTGCAAAATTTCCGTTTCTATCTTTTGTCGGCAGCCCCAGCACAAAAGCATCGCGAGTGACATCATACAGCGGCAGCTGTGTTCCCATGAAAAGCATCTGTTTTTTGCAGATTCCCTCTCTTCCGGTATAGCAAAGCGAATAACAGCCATCGGCTACTGTCACAGTATCGAGGCTGGAACAGTACTGCCGCCAGCGAAAATTATCGGGTTCCAGAGCCAGAGTATTTCGCAGTACCCATCCCTGCACCTGCGCCGTAATAATATAGCACCAGATTTTTTCTACATCTTCACAGACAAGCAGAACCGGCTCCCCGATTTTTAAAACAGAAACCGCAAAACGGTCCAGTTCACCAATTTCATCTTTGCGATAACTGCCCGCCATCGTGGGATATGCACGAATGAGCGCATTCTGTACTGCCACAGCACATCGCATCGCAAACATATCATCTGGCAGAGACGCGTATATTTTTCGTTTTAAGCTGTTATAAAACGCTTCACCATAGCAAATACCACTGCCATTATATCGTGGCTCCTGCCCCAGTTTTTCAAGGTGAAAGGCCATTTCAATCTGCTCCGGTGCCAGTGTCATCTCGGTATCCGCTAAATCTGTCAGCCCGGTTTCTTCCCGCTGAAGATTGCGCCAGTTTATCGCCGCAATCTGCCGCTGATTTAAAACAATCCGGCTGGAATACATCCCGTTTCCTCCTTTATAAAATTTCGTAAAACACCAGTAACAGTATATTCCGTCTCTCAGAAAAATGTCATGGTATATACCGATTTTAAACATAAAAAAACCAGCCTGCAGATTGTCTACAGACTGGCGTATATATAAGATGGAGGGAGAAGGATTCGAACCTTCGAAGGCGGTGCCAACGGATTTACAGTCCGTCCCCTTTGGCCTCTCGGGAATCCCTCCATGATAAAAATAAGCAAAAAAAATGGCTCCCCAAACTGGACTCGAACCAGTGACATCATGATTAACAGTCATGCGCTCTACCGACTGAGCTATTGAGGAGCATATCCTGGCAATGACCTACTCTCCCACGAAAAGAATACGCAGTACCATCGGCGCTGG
>JAFQEO010000010.1 GCA_017399005.1 Peptococcaceae bacterium
CACTGAAGGCGCATTTGGAATTCCTGCCAGCAGGGTGCATTCGTACGCATTCATCTGCCACGGCTCTTTGCCGAAATATCCTCTGCTGGCATCCGCAATGCAGTAATAGCCATCCCCATAGTAAATGCTGTTGATATACAGCTCCAGAATTTCGTCTTTTTCATACAATTTCTCGATTTCACGCACCATAAAGACTTCTGCAATTTTGCGAGTCAGCTGTTTTTTCTGGGTAAAAAACTGATTTTTCGCCAGCTGCTGTGTAATCGTACTGCCGCCTTCGGTCACTTCACCGGCCTGCACATTGTGATACATAGCTCTGGCAATGGAAATATAGTCTAAACCGTTATGCTTGTAAAAACGCCGGTCCTCGGCTGCAATTACCGCATCCTGATAAATCTGCGGAATCTGTTCCAGCGAGGTGTAGTCCGGCTGATTCTGAATCTGTTCCAGTACCTGACGCACCGGAGCCTCTTCTACGGCCTCTTTATACATATCATATCCCTGATATACAACAACACCGCCGATCAGCAGCACACACAGCACAAGCAGCAGAACCACCCGTGCAATCAGCCGTTTTATCCAGCGAAATAATCTTTTTATCAATCTAGCATCCATCCTTTTTCATATGCTGTTATCTCTATTTTCCAGTATTGCCGGAAACGCAGAAAAACAGTATCGTTTTTTCATTCGAAATACCATAAAAAAAATCCTGCC
Organism: Peptococcaceae bacterium; assembly: GCA_017399005.1. Taxonomy (GTDB): domain Bacteria; phylum Bacillota; class Peptococcia; order Peptococcales; family Peptococcaceae; genus UBA7185. The sequence continues at coordinate 715 of JAFQEO010000010.1, forward strand.
TTGAAGGCAGGAAAATCTGCAGGCAACTGCATTTTTGCATAAGTGTGCTATAACATTACCATACAATTTCCGCATTGGCGGTGACCGCTCCGCTTAAATCTTCTCCACCGGCCAGTGTGGTAACCGTCTGGCCTTCGATGCGAAATTCTACTTCTTCGATGGTATCGAACTGACACAAGGTGTTGGCGATGGAGTACACCGCCAGCTGTTCACTGTTGCCTTCGCTGGCCAGCTGATTGCGCAGCTCCTGGCTGAAATCTACAATGCACCGTTTTTCCTCCGGCTTCACATTGATATCCAGCAGCTGTGTACCTCCCGGTACAGCGGCAACCAGACCGCTGCTCTGTTCCGGCCCTTCCAGAAGTGTTTCCACTGTGGCACGGGCCATCCCCTCTACTTTTGGAATCCGTTTTTCGGTTTTCACCAGTCTCTGCCGGTCAGCATCGGCAAAATACAGACTGACGGTTATTTCCTGTACCGGTTCGCCGATTGTCTGCACCGGCTCATAGGTTTCTTCAATCGTAATATCATCCGGATCCGGCACTTCCAGCTTATTCGGCGTATCGTTTTCATCCGCTGTTTCGTTCAATGCCACATCCTGCTGAAAGTCCTGTTTCAGCCCCGCCAGTGTTTCACTGGCACGGTCACAGCCGGCAGCTGTAAAAAGTATCACCATTGCCAGCAGAAAAAACATCCATATTTTTTTCATTTTGTTTCCCTCCGTTTTTCACAATCCTGTTCTTATGTGTATGCCGGAGAGAAATTTTTCATGCATCAGACCTCACCGCTGTTTCTATCTGCACATCAATCTGCAACTGCGAAAACTGGCTGTTCCATTTTTCAGGATGTACCAGCTCCGGATGCCACGCATAGAGCCACCGCCCCAGCCGCAAAGCATCGCAGCCTTTCTGCTGCAAAAGCGCAAAATCCTTTTCCGCTTCTTTTTTCAGAATCGTTTCCATCTCCTGCTGAATCTGCCGGCGAAATTCCTCTAATTCTTCAATAGACTGTATATTGTTCTTCAGCTTGTTTTCGGTAATCAGCAGCTTTCCTTTCAGCTTTGCCCGAATCTGCAACGGTTCTGCAGATACCAGTTCCCATTCACATCGGTCTTTGCGCACCTCCACAGTTACCGCATCATGAGACTTGTCATCCGGTAATGTGCGGATTTCGGCACCGCCGGTTACCCAGCGATAACTATCCAGCCAGTCCTGTTCCATCCAGCAGAGCAGATGGTTATTCTGTATTAACGCAGCTCCGTCCAGATACAGCGCCTTTTCATCTTTCGTCCTGATACGGGGAATTACCAGGCCTTCCGGCAGCCGCTTATCCATGGCCAGATAATAGTCATTGATAACCGTATCGCCGTTTTTTACCCACTGCCTCTGATCGCGCAGCAGATTACGCAGATAATAAATATCTACATCGGCCAGTTTCAGCTTGGCCTGCAGCAGTTCCCCGGCAGCCCCTTCCACCGCCAGCAGATTGGTACGGCGCCGCAGCACATCCTCTTTTATGAAATATTCCAGCCCCTGGCTGATGTCATGCCGCAGCAGCCCTTCGCCCAGCAGTACAATATCCAGATGAGCCAGATACAATTCCCTCGGTGCACTGCGGGAAATCTGCTCCAGTGCTTCTGCCACAGAATCCCCTTCGCCGGAAATCAGCCACATACTGTCACCGGATATTTCCTCATCCGATGCTGCCGGCATCACCAGCTGAACGGTCAGCTTATACTGTTCCTCTTCATAATCCATAGCAATGGTCTGGGCAATGGCCAGCTGGTTAAATTCTTTTTTATCCCAGCAGCCGTTGCAGAACAGCATCACAAACAGCACCAGCGGCAGCAGTTTCCAGGTAAATGCAGTTACAGACGATTTCATGATGGCTGCCCTCCTTTTCTGCCTGCTTTTTTACGGCTATACAGCAGCGTCGCTGCCAGAATTGCCAGCAGAAGCAGCGGCACAAATCCTGCTATGATAGCAGCCAGTGCCTGCTCCAGATAAAACAGCTGCAGAAGATTGCCGATTGCAATGCTGAAAACCGCCGCTATCGCCACCATTCCCCAGTGCAGCCACCGACTTTTCTGCCGGTGCAGAAGCTGATGCGCCGCTTCGGATGCAGCCCACAGCAGCAGGCCGCTGTTTGCAAGCACCACCGGAAGCCAGATGGCAATAAACAAAGCTTCGGTTCTTTCCAGAAACGCACTGACCTGAATCATCCGGGCCAGTTCCAGCGGCAGCCAGATTAACTGTTCCATACTGAACTGCCCGAATACACCAAGTGCCAGCAGGACCCACAACAGAAACAACGCTGCCGACAATGCCGCCGCCAGCGGCATCTGCCAGGCAATCCCCTTTTTCTGCGGCAGCGCTGGATATACCATAAACATCACAAGAAACATGCTATAGGAAAAACTACTGTACCCTATGGACTGTATCAGTTTTTCCGGCGAATGAATCTGCAGCGGAAGCAGATTTTTCATCTGGAAAGAACCAATACTGCCGGTAACAGTCAGAAACAGCAGCAGAACCGCCAGAACAGCAGCTAACACCGTAAACCTTGCAATATCCTCCAATCCGTTCCATGCCAGCCATCCAGCCAGCAGAAATACCGGAAGCAGCAGTAAAATGCGAGGCGTTTCTTTTAAAATTCCGGTATGAACCACTTCCACAAAACTACTCAGACAAAACACCGCAAACAGCAGATACAGCAGCAGAAATAAAAATGTCGTCACCATTCCCGCCGGTTTCCCCAGAAGCATCTGCAGCGACTGCGGAAAGGATGTTTCTTCACACCGGTTTCGCCAGAATGTGCACACCAGAAGAATCAAAATTCCCACTGCCAGCCCCGGCACTATGGCCAGCAGCCCTGCTGTGCCGTTTTCCTGAATCAGCAGCACGGGCAGCATCCAGAACAGACCGCCCTGTTGAAGCAGAACGATCATCTGAAATACTTCCCGATTCGATACCGACTTACTGCTCCCCACGGCTGTCATCCCCTTTCTGTTTTAACGGCTGCACGCGGCGCTGCCAGAACCCCCGTTCCAGAATCCCGGTATTTTTCCGGTACGGTTCCCGAAACTGCGGCCGCACCATCATCTGCCAGCGCGGCGCCCGAATCAGCACATCCCGCATTTCATTCAGCTTTAGCGGTGCCAGAGGCTCCAGGTACGGAAATCCGAAAGACCGCAAATGCACCAGATGCAGCAGAATTGCCATCACACCCAGGGCCACCCCGTAAAGGCCAAACCCTGCCGCCAGCAGCATCAGCGGAAACCGCAGCAGGCGGATGGGATACGACGCCTCCATCGACGGCACAGTAAACGAACCAATAGCTGTAATAGCCACCACAATCACCATCTGCGGCGCTACCAGATGGGCGCTAACCGCTGCATCACCAATCACCAGAGCCCCTACAATTCCAATGGTGTTGCCGATGGCTCCCGGCAGCCGGATACTGGCCTCCCGCAGCAATTCAAAACATAATTCCATAATCAGAGCTTCCACAAAAGCCGGAAACGGCACACCCTCTCTGGCCGCTGCTATACTGAGCAGAAGATTCAGCGGCAGCATTTCCGGATGATAGGATGTCACCGCCACATACAAAGAAGGAAACAGAATCGCAATCAGCAGCCCCATGTAGCGAATCCATCGCATAAAGGTTCCGGGCGCCAGCCTTGTGTAATAATCCTCCGGCGACTGCAGAAGCTGCACAAACATCAGCGGCAGCAGAATCACATCGGGAGAACCATCCACCACAAGCGCCACGCGCCCTTCCAGAAGCGAAGACGCCACTTTATCAGGCCGTTCCGTATACTGCATCTGCGGGAATACAGAAAACGGCGAATCCTCGATGTACTGCTCAATGCAGCTGCTGTCCAGAATACTGTCTACATCTTTAATATTGTCTAAACGACGATGCACTTCGGCAATAATATTTTCATTGGCAACACCGTCCAGATACACGATGGCAACCTGTGTGCGTGTATAGCGGCCCAGCGTTTTTTCTTCCAGCTTCAGCTGATTTGTGCGCAGATGCCGCCGAATCAGTGCCGTGTTTATCCGCATAGCCTCGGTAAATGCCTCCTGCGGGCCGCGCAGCACAACTTCATTTTCGGCCTTGCCTACCGGCCGCTGCGGAAACCCTTTAGCATCAATGACAATGGCCTGACGGCATCCGTCAATGATAAGCAGAACATCGCCGTTCATCATAGCCTGTGCGCCCTGTTTCAAATCGTCAGCGACGGTAATTTCACCGGCAGGCAGAAGCCGTTCTTTCAGATATTCAAAAAAATTTCTAAAATTTTCTTCCGTTTCTGCATCATTTTCCGCAATTTCTGCGTCTAGCAAAAGAGGCTGCAGAATATTATCGTGCACCACACTGCTGTCAGTCATGCCGTCAAAATAAAATACGGCTGCCTGCCGATGCTGGTGCCCGCCAATGGTAATATGACGATAAATCAGATCGCTGCACCGTACATAGTGCTGTTTCAGCCATTCCATGTCCTGGTTCAGCACACCGGATACCGGAACATCAGGGACAGAACCGGAAGAAGATGCAATTCTGCCGGGCTGCTGTAAGATTAGTTTCTTCATGGCATCCTCCTTTTTTCCTTATTATCCCCGCGGATTGTTCCACTATACGCCAGAATCTGACTAAAACTTTTGCCTATTCTGTACTTGTATGATATAATAATCTGATTAAAGGAGGTCTTTCTATGACTGATAATAAAAGAAGCGAATCTTCTTCAAAAAAGAAAACCACAAAGAAAACAAAAACCAGATATAAAATTCACTGGTTCCGGATTCTGTTTGCTGTTTTCCTGGTATGCGCCATTATTGGCTGCGGTGTAGTAGCAGGCGTAGTCTTCAGCGTTGCTAAAGACACACCGGATTTAAACAGCATTGATTTAGACAGCTATTCGGTAACCACCTCCATCCTCGACAAAGATGGAAATTCTATGGGGAATCTGCATGCCGGTGAAAACCGTGTGCCGGTTGGTTTCGATGAAATCTCGCCAAATGCCGTTAACGCATTGGTGGCCATCGAAGACCAGCGTTTCTACACCCATAACGGGGTTGACCCGATTCGTATCGGCGGTGCCATGATTGCCAACATTAAAGCCGGCGGCATCGTACAGGGCGGCAGTACCATCACCCAGCAGCTGACTGGTCTGGTATTTTTAGACCGTACCGAAAAATCCTATACTCGAAAATTAAAAGAAGCCATTCTGTCTATGGAAGTGGAAAAAGAGTACAGTAAAGATGAAATTATCACCCATTATCTGAACCGTGCCTACTTTGGCGGCGGTGCCTACGGGATTGAAGCAGCGGCAGAATATTTCTTTGCCAAACACGCCAGCGAGTTAACCGTACCGGAGGCAGCTATGCTGGCCGGCTGTATCCAGAATCCTTCCAAGTGGTCTCCAATCGGGTTCCCGGAAAACGCGCTGAAACGCCGTAACCTGGTACTGGATCAGATGGCGGAATGTGAATTTATCACAAAAGAAGAAGCAGAACAGTACAAAGCCACCGAAATTCAGTTATCGGAAGTGCGTGTAACTGCAAAAGAAAACAACGGTGCAACTCCGTACCAGTCCTTTATCAACCATGTAATTGAAGAGGCTCTGGTGGCACTGGAACTGGAAGATAACGATAAAGCTCTGTACACAGGCGGCTATATCATCCATACCACTATGGACCCTGTTGTACAGCGCCGCATGGAAGAAGTATTCAACAACGATGCCAACTTCCCGAATGAAAGCATTCAGGCAGCCATGGTTGTTACCGACCCGGAAACCGGTGAAGTGCGCGGTATCATGGGCGGCCGTCATCAGGAAGCAGCCCGTGAACTGAACCGTGCAACCCAGTCGTTCCGTCAGCCTGGTTCCTCTTTCAAACCGGTTGCTGTTTATGCACCGGCATTTGAGGCAGGTTACGGCCCTGGTACTGTTGTAGATGACTATCCAAAAGACTACAGCGGCCATGTATTCCAGAACAGCAACCGCACCTACAGCGGGCTGACAACCATCCGCAAAGGGATTGTATCCTCCCTGAACGTTGTTGCTGTTAAAACAATGGAAATGACCGGTATTGACGAATGCTACAAATTTGCAAAAAATCTGGGCTTCTCCAAAATGACCGATAACGACCGCAACCTTTCTACCGCACTGGGCGGTTTAACCACCGGTGTTTCCCCGCTGGAACTGGCAGGGGCATACGGTACCTTTGCAAATAACGGGGTTTACATTGAACCTTACGCAATCACTAAAATTACCGACCAGAACGGCAAAGTTCTGTGGGAACACAAAACCGAGAAAAAACCGGCCATGAGTGAACAAAGCGCTTATCTGCTGACCAGCTGCTTAACCGATGCAGCTACCAGCGGTACCGGTTCGGCAGCAAAAGTAAGCGGCCACCAGACAGCCGGTAAAACCGGTACAACCTCCGACAACAAAGACGCCTGGTTCGCAGGCTACACCAAACATTATGTAGGTGTTGTATGGATTGGCTACGATACCCCGAAAAAACTGGGGAACAACGCCTTCGGGGGTACTCTGTCCGCACCAATCTTCAGCAAGGTTATGAACACCATTCATCAGGGGCTGCCTGCTGAAAACTTTAAAGCACCATCCGGTATCACCACCGTGACGATTGATACAAAATCCGGCCTGCTGGCAAGTGAACTGACACCGGCCGAATATGTAAAAAATGAAATGTTTAACGTGAAACATGTGCCGAAATCCTACTCCGATGTATGGCAGCCGGTAGATGTATGCCCGGTTTCCGGCCAGAAACTGAGTGCAGGATGCCCATATCCGGCTGAAAGCAAAGTGGCTCTGGTACGCGAAACCCCTTGGGTTCCAGTCAATGGTCTGGTACCTGCCGATGCAGCGCTGGAACTGACTACCGAGTGTGAAACCCACGCCGGCAGCGCAGCAGCAGCCAGCATCACCTTGTCCGGCAACGGCCGCTACGGTTCCGACGGCAGCCTGAACGGTGTAGAACTGCAATGGACACCGGCACAGGGCGAACAGGTTGTGTACATGATTCATCGTGCAACCTCCGCAGATTTCAGCGACGGCGACCTGGTTGATGCATCCGAAAGAACCTCTTATGTAGATGGTTCTCCAGTAAGCGGTGTTACCAACTACTACCGAATCGTGGCAATCGACGAAGCAACCTCCCAGCAGCTGGGTGCATCCGGTATCATGTCCTTTGCGGCACAAACCAGTACCACTCAGCAGCAGCCGGAGCAACAGCCTGACCAGCCGGCTGATACCCAGCCACAGCCGCAGCAGCCATCCAGCGGCATCTCGCTGAACGGCAGCAGCAGTGACGGTGTGGTTACCTTAACCTGGAACGCACCGGGCAGCGGCAGCTATCAGTACTTCGTATTCCGTGACGGTGCACAAATCGGCAAAGATACCATCATCAACGGTACCTACTTTACCGATAACACTGCCGAAGCAGGCAAAGCCTACAGCTACTCCGTTATCTGTACCGAACAGAACACCGAAGTAGCCCGCTCCAACAGCCTGACCGTGCAGAACTAAAACAGAATAAAACAGCATTCTAAAACAGAATAAACAATAAAAGCAAAAACGCGAATCATACGCTGAACAATCAGCCGTGATTCGCGTTTTTTTGAAATGTCATAGTTTCAGGCACGATATTTTATTGAAATGTCATGTTTTTTACCCTTATATTATATTGAAATGTCAGATACATAAAAAACACTGTACCTCTGCCATTTCAGCAAAAGATACAGTGCGTTAAATTTACCAGTATATCCGAATAATTCTTAAAACTGTCCGGTTGCTTTGAGGTAAATACCCAGTTCCAGGTTGAGTGCCACCATGAGGCCGTCGGTGTTGAGCTGGAATTTACAGTTATGATGGGGTTCGGGCTGTTCGATAGCCATGCCTACATAGCACATGCTGCCCGGTTTTTCCATCAGGTAATAGCTGAAATCC
>JAFQEO010000002.1 GCA_017399005.1 Peptococcaceae bacterium
CAATATCTATGAACCGGCACCGGCTATTGGCGACAATATCAGCATTACTGCCCGCAAAATTCTGCAGGGTCGTGACTGGAAACACAGTGATGTGTTTGTCATCCAGATGGAATATGACCAGGGCAATGGCAGCTGGATTGATTATGGCAAACGGATTATTGATTATGATGTATACGATGATTCGTCTGCAAGGGTGGATTTCAATGATATTATCGAAGATATGCCGTTTGATAAAGTCGGGGAATATCATTTCCGGTTAAGCGAAGTGAAACCGGAACATCCGCTGGAATATATGACTTATGATGATACGGTTTATGAATTTGCAGTTACCGTAGGCGATGAGGATATGGACGGCAGTCTGGAAATTCAGAATGTTGCAGCGGTAGTGGATGAAGATGAAACAGAAGAAACAGATTTTGTAAGGGCAACAGAAGACGATTACCGGATTAATGTAGCCTTCACCAATATCTATGATAAACCTGGTGATGACCCGGATGACCCAGATGATCCGGATACTCCGGACGATCCGGTAGACCCTGATAAGCCAGGAGAGGATGAAGGCGATACACCACAGGGCGGCAAAGTACCGGCAGCATTAAACGGTGACGACCATGTTGCGTATGTATTCGGTTATCCGGATGGTACCGTACGTCCAGAGCGTGAAATCACCAGAGCGGAAGTGGCAACTATCTTCTATCGTCTGCTGAAAGATGATGTAAGAGAACAGTACCGGACTGACACCTGCAGCTTCAGCGATGTAAAACGCGGTGCATGGTATGATACCGAGGTGGCTACTATGGCCAATATGGGTATCATTGGCGGTTATCCGGACGGCACCTTTAAACCGGATGCTCCAATTACCAGAGCGGAATTTACTGCAATGGCATCCAGATTTGATAAACAGGGCGTAACCGATGAAGTTATCTTCCAGGATATCGAAGGACACTGGGCAGAACTGGCGATCGAACTGTCGGCAAATAATAACTGGGTAATGGGTTATGAAGATGGCACCTTCCGTCCGGACAGAAATATCAGCCGTGCGGAAGCAATGGCAATTATGAACCGTATCCTGTGCCGCCAGCCGGAAACACTGGAAGACCTGCATCCGGATATGATTCACTGGCCGGATAATGATGATACCGGAATGTGGTATTATGTAACGGTTCAGGAAGCAACCAACGGCCATGAATACGAATGGAAAGACGAAAAACATGAAACATGGACTGAACTGAAGAATACAAAAGAGAAAGAAAGTTTCTTAGAGCGGTTCCTGAAATGGTTCCGGTCGTAAGAGCTTTCCGTATGGGGTATTGTATTACCAGGTTACAATGAAATAAAAGTTTAAGAGGCCGGGACAAAAATTTTGTCCCGGCCTCTTTTCATGTGTCTGAAATATATACCGCAGGGGGCGGCGCTCGGATATTTCGAAGGGTCTCTATCCCCCAAAGATATATTGTCGAAATAACAGTTAATTTCTGGGAATATTTTTGTTGTCAGATGGAAGTACACGATATATAATTGGAATTATAAGGAATATACATAAAGGTGATTTCGGGGGGGTGTTGGAAAAAACGGTGCGTAAGCCAAATCGGTTGAGGGAATATAATTACAGTCAGGACGGTATATATTTTATAACCATATGCACGCAAAACCGTGAGCATGTTTTATCGGAGATTGTCATAACAGGTGTAGGGGACGGGTTTCCCGTCCCGCTGAGGTATCCGTCCATATGATATAATGATATATGAAGAAATATAGGGGACGGCGTCGGCGCAGAAAAACGCGCCAGTTCGACGTACCGCAAGTATTTTGGTGAGGTGAATATTATGATATTTGACGGTCATTCGGATATCTTATACGGAATAAACCGGTGGCGGCAGCGGGGAGAGACGCATGTGTTTCAGCGCCGGTATCTGCCGTGGTTTCAGCGGAGCGGGATAGAAGGCGGTATTTTTGTATTGTGGGTAAATCCGGAGAATGGGCTTCCGGCTTCGGTGCAGATTCAGCAGCAGATACAGGCTCTGCAGAGCGAATTGCAGGAAGGTGCTGATAATCTGCTGATGCTGCGCACGGCTGAGGATTTGGAAGAAGCAATGTTATTGCAGAAAATATATTTTATACTGGGTGCCGAAGGGCTGGACGGCTATGTGCAGGATGCAACCTGTATCGACTGGCTGTATGAGCAAGGTGTGCGTCATGTTGGTCTGACATGGAATCATGCCAATGGATTTGCAGGCGGTGTATATTCGGACAACGGCCTTACAGAGGAAGGAATGCGCGCGGTGAAAAACATAAACCAGAAGAAGATGTTGCTGGATGTATCGCATCTGAACGATAAATCACTGCGGGATGCGCTGCGTATAGCAGACGGGCCTGTTATTGCATCGCACAGCAACAGCCGCCGGTTATGCGATGTGCCGCGTAATCTGACCGATGATCAGATAAAAGCCATTGCATCTACGGGCGGTGTTGTCGGAATCAATTCGCATCCGCCGTTCGTGCATACAGAGAAAGAAAAACAGAATCTGGAGCACCTGGCCAATCATTTGATTCACATGGCGGAACTGGCTGGTACGGAACATATCGGTTTTGGTTTTGATCTGAACTACTGGGATGACAGTGCTAATGCGGAAGGGATGGAGGAACTAAAGCAGTATGGTCAGGCGGTACCGTTTTTACACTATTTAAAACAGCGAGGCTTTTCCGGGCCGGAACTGCGGCAGATCAGCAGAGATAATTTTCTGCGGATGATGCAGTATGCAGTGGTATAAATCAGGCTGGGGCTGCATAGAGTATAGCATTCACGAAAAAAGGAAGGCGATTTCTATGCAGGAGCAGGAAAAACAGAAACCGGCTGCGCTGGAGCTGATTGAACGGCAGGCTATGCGTCTCAGTGGTGTTCAGAATGTGGATGTGTTTGATGAGGAAAAAATTGTGCTGCAGACAGAACTGGGCAAACTGGAAATCCGGGGACAGCATTTGAATGTAACCAGTCTGGATGTGGAAAACGGGAATCTGCAGGTGGATGGTCTAATTGACAGTTTTGTTTATCTGGAGGAGAAAGCAAAACGCAACGGTAGAGGCGGCAGTAAAAAAGGCGGTATACTGTCCCGTATGTTTTCATGAATCAGCCTGCAGTCAGTCAGCAGCTCTGGCAGATTGTTCAGATGGCACTGTGCGGCTGGCTGATTATGTTAACAACTCATCAGAAATCGGTGCTGGCAGTTATAGGACGATGGAAATATCGGCAGAGGATTGCGGGGGACTTTCTGTTTTGTATGTGCTGGGCCGTGATGCTGTGGCTGGTGTTTCTTCAGGTAAGCGGGGGGCTGGTGCGGTATTATATTGTTCTGGGGCTGGCTGGCGGTGCTGCCGTGTATCAGTTTTTTTGCCGCAGACATCTGGAAGGTATCTGTAAATTTGCTGCTAGACGGATTCTGTTTATCTGGCGCTGGTGTTTGTGGCTTGTAAAAATCCCGTGGAAGATTTTCAGACGGGGTTTGTACTGCCCTTTTGTAAAAATTATAAAGAAATTTGTGCCGACGAAGCAGGAATTTGATGGTACGGAAGAAAATTTTTTAGAAAATGAAAATTATTTTTCAAGTTGATATAGCATTTAAAAATGTTTTATTATATAATATATGCTGTAAAAACATGCGGTGGTGATTGTATGGCCAAAAAGAAAGTGAAAAAAGTGAATACCAGAAAAGCAGTCATTTTACTGGTCGGGTTGTATGTTGTCTGTAATCTGATTTTTGGCGCCACCAGTATTGTGGATTTGAAAATGCAGCAGAGTCAGCTGTCGCAGGAACTGGATGCAGCTTATATCGAACAGGTGGAGCTGCAGGCAGAGCTGGATTATATGAGCAGTGAGGATGCCGTGGAAAAAATCGCCCGTGAAAAACTGGGGCTGGTAAAAGACGGTGAAATTCTGATTCGGCATGTAGATACCAGTCAGGCACAATAAAGTATCATGTTTTAGAGTATGTCAGAAGACATAAATAATAATTGGGGAGGCAGTTTGTTCGCATGTCCATCAGTAAAGGGCAAATTTTAGAGGGAACCGTAACAGGTATTACAAAATTTGGAGCATTTATTGAACTTAGCACAGGTGAGACCGGTCTGGTTCATATCTCTGAAGTCGCAGACACATATGTAAACGACGTTAACGAATTTTTAAAGGTGAAAGATGCTGTAAAAGTAAAGGTCATCCACATTGACGAAAACGGTAAAATCGGATTATCCATTCGTCAGGCAAAAGAAAGACCAAAACAGCCAACAGTTTCCTTTGAAGACCGTCTGGCCCGTTTTATGAAAGATAGCGATGAAAAGCTGGCTTCTTTAAACAAAAATATGAATAACAAACGGAAAAGCGGCAACAGATATTAAAAGACAGGCGGTGTGCATAAAGTACACCGCTTTTTTGTTATTTTGCAACATGGTTTGAGTCTGCCCGATGACCACTGCATTTGACCGAATTCCGACTATAGATGGACACGATTTTCTCTGTTCAGGAGTATGACGGACGGCGCATGCGCCAGTCCGAAAATACTGAACAGAGAAAAGCTAGTGTCCACTGTATGGAGAGAGAGGAAAATTACAGTGCTCATCCGGCAGACGAAACAGAGAAAAAACAGGGAGGAATATTTATGCGTAAAGCAGTGATTGATATGGGAACCAACAGCACTCGTCTAGCAATCGGCGAAATGATGGACGGAAAAATGCAGATTGTATATACCCAGGTGGCGGAAACACGGCTGGGAGAAGGTATGGGCAATGAACGGGTGATTCAGCCTGTGCCGTTGGAACGCAATGTAGAAACAGTAAAACGGTTTGCACAGACAGCTCAGCTGCTGAATGCCTATGATTTACGGGTGACTGCCACCAGCGCAGTGCGGGATGCCGTAAATCAGGATGAGGTAAAACAGGTTATCAGCAAAGCGGCAGGTGTGCAGATGGAAATTCTGCCTGGTGCTGTGGAGGCACAGCTCAGTTATCTGGGTGCCAGCGGGGATTTTCGGCATCTGAACCGTCCGCTGGCCGTGCTGGATATTGGCGGCGGCAGCACCGAACTAGTATATCCCGTGGAAGACGGTGTGCATGGGGCCAGCGTAAATGTGGGCGCTGTGCGTCTGCTGGAGCATCCGGAGCTGCGCAGTGAAACAGCACAGATGCTGGCTGGTTTAAAAGAGGCATCGCTGCCGGAAAACTGTGCGTTGATTGCGGTAGGCGGCACCAATACCTGCCTGATGGCAATGGAACTGGGCCTGGAAAAATACGATGGCAAACGGATTCACGGACAGATTATGACAAAAGAACGGGTGGATTACTGGTGCGATAAACTGATGAATATGACCCAGCAGGAACGGGAACAGATTCCGGGCATGAAAGCCAAACGGGCAGATATTATGCCGTACGGTGTACTGATTCTGCAGAAAACTATGGAAATGCTGGAAGTACCCGAAGTGATTATCAGCGATAAAGGACTGGTATACGGATTATTATTATCTGCATTTTAAGGAGGCATAAAACTTTCATGTGTCCAGTATAAATGAAGAAATGGACAATGGAGGTGTTTGGGGTGCAGAGTAAAAATCTGACCTGTATGTGGAATGATGTGGCACTGCTGACCGACCAGCGAGCCTGTACCTTTTTATGCAAAGCAATGCTGATGCTTTCAGAGGAGGAGGCTGCCAGCCTGCAGCATGATACACAGCAGATTCAGTTAAAAGAATGGAAACGGCAGTCGAGTGTGGAAGAATATCCGTATCTGACTGGCAGTGCAACGCTGGAGATTGCGTGCAGTCATTTGACGGGTGAACAAAAATTGTTTCTGGCAGAACTGCCGCTGAGCGGCAGGGTGAAGTATCCGATAACAATAAAAGAGGATGCCCGCCTGCTTTACAGCAGTGGCCGGTTTGCGGATACCAGCCTGCTGATTGAATTTGTACTGCAGATTCCGCAGGAGCTTCACTTGAAGCGCACACAGGTGATTGCAGGCCAGTTTGATATGGAGGAATTGCTGGAACTGCCGGAACCATGGCCGGACTGTGCAGAAGTGCTGACAACAGCAGCTGTTGCGGAGGTGCAGAACTGCACTGTAAATCAGCAGAAACTGCTGGTGGAAGGGCAGTATCTGCTGACAGTCGTATATGCCGATGAAACACAGCGGGGTGAATGCCTGTTTGCCTGGCAGCAGCATCGGCCATTACAATGGGCCATTCCAGTACCGGCCGGGCTGCAGGACTTGACTGGTGTGCAGCCCTATTACCAGAGCCTGGCGGTACAACTGCTGGATACCCGGCGGATTCAGCTGACAGGAAGCGGCGTAGTTTGCACACTGCCTGACGATAGCACAGCATTGCAGCAGGAAGAATGGATTGTCGAAACAGACGATGAAGAGGAAAAAAGAAAAACGGATAGTTTTGCAGAACAGAAAGTGCAAAGCAGCCCCTCTGTGATAAACAGCAGAGGCTCCCGCAGAGCTAATCTGTCACGCTATATGCGGGACTTAAACGGAATGGGGCAGAGCCCTACATCGGTTCGTAATTTTGAAATCGGTCAGGAACCGGAAGAAACAGAAAAGATTTAAACGATGCCGCTATGGAACAGTGATTCTATGGCGGCATTTGTTTTGCATTTATTCGCATTGAAAAAAATTTTTGCAGCTCTCTCAAACCGACAATTTTCACGGCGCCAATGGAGTATGATTGTGGTATATGGATTTTTCCGGATGGAGGAATGAATGTGAAAAAATTGGGAAAAACAAGGCTGCACCAGCTGGGAAGCAGCTTTATAGAACTTGGAAATGCGGTACAGCAGATGGAACTACAGCTGCCGCAACAGCAGGAGGAGACGGGAAAACAGCTGTATCACAAAGTATATCAGCAGGTGTGCCGGTTCTGCTCCAAGAAAAGCTGGTGCTGGGAGGAAGAACAGGCATATACCATAGAATCGCTGGCTAGCGCCTGTAACATACTGGAAGAACGGGGGCTCAGCAGCGAAACATCATTTTCCAGCCGGTTTCAGGGGCGGTGCTATCGCACCGGACAGCTGGAGATTGTGCTGCTGAATCAGATGGAGCAGTACCGGCAGCAGCAGAGCCAGCTGCAGATTATGCAGGAAAACCGGGATAACATTGCCCATCAGTTGTTTTTGCTGGGCGAACAGATGCAGCAGATGCGGGAACCTCTGAACGAAGATGGTTCTTTCAGGAGGCTGCTGGTGGGACATGCCTCCGGAAAGAAGGAACAGGTATCCGGTGACAGCTGGGGTGTGCAGGAACTGGAAGATGGCCGTATGGTGCAGATACTTTGTGACGGTATGGGCAGCGGTGAACTTGCCATGCAGCAGAGCCGACTGGCTGTACAGCTTCTGCAGACTATGCTGACTGGCGGGCTGAGTGTGCGGCTATCACTGAATATTATCAATACGATTCTGTCCTTTCAGTACGGCGGTGTACGGTTCAGTACCATGGACGTTGCTGTGTGGAATCCGAATCACAATAAACTAGAGCTGTACAAATACGGTTCAGCACCGTCCTTTATACGAAAAGGACGACATGTAACCGTGTATGATGGCGAATCACTGCCAGTGGGAATTCTGCCCAGAGTAGAAGCCACTCTGCTGGAACATGAAATTGCAGAAGGCGATCTGCTTGTAATGATGAGTGATGGTCTGTATGAACTGAACAGCGACGGATTCCAGTGGGAGAATATTATCCGATGTATGCCAACGGCCAACCCTCAGCTGGTGGCTGAATATCTGATGGCCATTGCCACCAGCCGCATTCGAAGCAACCAGAAAAAAGAAGCTGCCCTGCATCCTGATACCGCACTGCGCATTGATGATATGACCGTGCTGGTAAGCCGGCTGGTGTAAGAGAAGATTATAAAAATACCTTAAACAGAGAAGTGAGATTTTTCACTTCTCTGTTTTTTACTGTACTGAATAGAGTTTTTAACAGATACAGTTATAAAAAAAGAAAAAAGGGGTAAGTAATAAATATTCTTTGCGACAATATCTACTAACATGGTAGGAAAATAGAATAGAAAATTGCACTGAAAATGTAGACAAAAAGAGGATTTTTTTGTAAAATTACTGTAGAAATGCTGTCTGGTTTTTTGAACCAGACTAGCGTGGAGCACAAAGAATATACAAAACTATCGTAAAACATTAAAAAACCGTATGCCCAATGAATTGACACAGCGGAACAATGTTTTGGGAAAAATCATTATTCGGTTGTGCGAAATACGAAATTATTCTGGAAAGGAGGGAAGCTTTTATCGCATATAGTATTTTTGGATACGGCCAGCGATAGATTACAGGCAAACAGAGGCTGCCTAAGTCCTAAACGAGTGTTAGCAGCTTGTGAAAGTTTACCGCTCAGGCAGGAAGCTATCTGGCAGGTAATGTATCCGGTAGTGTGCAGAAACACGATATGGGGGAAAGCGAGTGTCAGAAAAATAAAATCATTTTATAAAAATAAAACAGGGGGGGGAGGATCTATGAATAAAAGATCACAACAACGTAAATTAACAGCATGGCTGATTTTACTCACCTTCTTATTTACCAGCATTATGCCGACCAATATCGGCAGCTGGAACAGCACGGCGGAGGCAGCAACATATGATACTGCAACGAACACGATTACTTTAACTGTTGGGGAAAGTTATACGTTGGATGCTTCCGATAAGTTTCCATCAACCAAGAGTTACAGTACGAACTATGGTACTCGCTCTTTTGAAAGAGGAAATACTTCCTGGAATAGTGACGACAGCAATATCGCTACTGTTAGCCGTACAGGATTAACTACAACCATTACCGGCTTAACAGCAGGTACTACTGAAATCACAGCATCTACGGTGTATAGCCGCTATTACTCTACTCGTACAGAAACCAGTACCTGGTATGTACGGGTTGTGGCTGCTACGGAACAAGAACAGCCAATGGGTACTGATCAGATTGACCTGACCAAGACTGCAACAGACAAAGATAAAAATGCCAATGGCGAACAGATTTTTGACATTGCGTTAACGGTGCAGGGTGCAACTGTTCATGAAAAAAAACTGTTGGATGTTGTATTGATTCTGGATAACTCAGACAGTATGACAAGCAGTCTGATTACTGCAACAGAAAACGCTGCAAAAACATTCGTGGATACAATTTTCAGTAATGAAAATATTGATGCCCGTATAGCAGTTGTCCGTTACGGTACAACTGCGGCAGCGCGAGATTTTGCAACTAACAACAGCTGGGATACCTATGGTACTCGCTATGGCATTGAACATTATTCTAATAGCCAAAATTTGATTAACGGTGCCATTGAAGCTTTAGACGGTAGCGGTGGATCTACAAACACAGAAGGTGCATTTCTGGTTGCTAATAATCTGGCACAGAACAAGCGTACCGGCGCGGAACATATCACCGTGTTTATGACCGATGGTGTTCCAACACAACATTATAATAATCAGAATGGCACTAGTGGTGGGAGTAGTTATACCAGTCTGTCTGACTATAACGAAGCTTTATCTGCAGCTATTGCATTGAGTGAAAATTCTGTTGTTTACAATGTTGCTTTAACAGCCGGCTTGGCACGGTATCCTTATGATAACTTAATCGAAGGAAAATTCATGTCGCAACCGCCTTACCCGATGACACAGGACAGTAACAGCGATCGTCGTACTCCACAGTTCAGTAGTACACCATCTACAAGTTATGCGAAGGCATATTATAATATTGCATCTTCGAATGCAAATGCTATTGCTACCGAAATGGCTAAAGTATATGCTGACATTGCTACTGAAGCTATGAATCTGGCAACAGGGAAAGTAGTGGATGTAATTCCAGCTGATTTTGCTCTGACGGATGTTGAAAAACTGAAAGCAGATGCTTTAGCAGCAGGATATGGAATTACAGTGACACCGAATGCTGATGGTACAACAACAGTTGAATTTACCGGTGTTGAAGCAAAAGACACACCAACTGTTCTGCCTGTATTTGAAGTAAAATACACAGGTAACGGTTATGGTGCAGTCTATACCAACATGGAAGCGACCTATGAAGGTACTCTGTATAATGATGAGCCATTTGAAAAAGCGTTTCCAAAACCGGTTGCTGGTGTTCATCCAAAAACAGTGGATGATACAGACACAGCGCTGGTAAATGAAACTATTCTGATTGATGTTGCATATAACGATCCGTTTAACCAGCTGGTAGTTCCAGGGTATACAGTATCGGATTATACAATTATTATTACAGATGCAAATGGTATCCCATTAGAGTATACTGATGCAGCCCATCAGTTTACAGCAGTTGCAAAAGACGGGAAAGTGGAATTTGTTTCTTCTACTGATACTACAAAGGAATTTTACTATGTAGTTAAGGCGAACATTACACAAACTGGTGAAAACTTTGCAATCAACGGAAAAACAGAACTGGTGAGCCGTCCAACAAAGGTTACGGTTACATTAGTTCCAACAATTAACATTGCAGTAGAAAAAGTATGGAAGGCTCCAGCAGGAACTTCTTATCCAAGTATTACTGTAAATCTTCTGCAGGATGGAGAAGTTTATGAGTCGGTTGTTTTACCTGCTGGTACAACAACCTATACATTTACCAATCTGCCTGCAAAAACTACTGATTTGCAGCATGTTTATCAGTACACAGTAACAGAAAATGCAGTTGCAGGATATGTAACCGCTATCAACCCTTCTGATACTGCAAATGCTGCTAAATATGAAATTACAAACACTATTACCGGTACTATGGATATTACAGGCACTAAAACCTGGCATGACGGTGGCAAACTGCATAACAATGCGAATGAAGTTACTCTGATTCTTGAGAGAAACGTCAATGGCGGTGTTTATGAAACTGTTACTGTTAATCCATACTGGAGCGGTAACAATTATCGCTATGTTAATCTGCCAATGTATGATGGTGAAGGAAATCTGTATAACTATCTGGTAACAGAAAGTGCTATTGCTGGTTACAAATCTGTGAAAGATGGAAATAACTTCATCAATACAGAGCTGATTGATATCAGCGGTACAAAAACATGGATTGAAACAGAAGAAGACAAGAATATTGTGCATGACAATGCCACTGAAATTGTTCTGACTCTGTCTCGTACTAGTGCAGATGGTACACAGACTGATATCCTCGCAGATGTGAAACCGGAATGGAACGGTGCTGTATATGCATTTAAAAATCTTGAAAAGTATGACAGCAAGGGTGGTCTGTACAATTACAAAGTAAGTGAACAGATTATCCATCAGCCAGGAAATCCATATTATCAGACTGTAATCACAGGTTTTGATATTACAAACAAAAGTGAAGATATCAAAAATGTAACCACAGAACTGCGCGGCCAGAAAATCTGGGTTGACGGTGGTAAAACACATAACAATGCAGATGAAGTAAATCTGATTCTGGAAAGAAAACATACTCAGACAGACGGTACAGAAAGTGCGTGGGAAACTGTTGCAATCACAAACGGTATAAGTATGCATTGGGATGGTAATGTATTCCATTATGAAGGATTACCAAAATATCATCCTGATTGTGGCGGTCTATATGATTATCGCGTAAGGGAAAACGGGGTCATCAATAATGAGCTTACAATCAATAACGTAACTTATGTTGTAACCCAGAATGGCAATACTATTACCAATACGATTAAACAGGAACCAGTAACCATTAGCGGTAACAAAACATGGATTGATGATGGTAATAAAAACAATACTCGTCCATCCAGCATCACAGTGAATTTGTTAGAAAATGGTTCGAAAGTACAGGAACAGACTGTAACCGCAGATATGAACTGGGCCTATGCGTTTCGCGATCTGCCAAAATATGATGCGGCAGGCTACGAAATCACCTATACTGTGACAGAGAATCCGGTCAACGGCTATGACACAGTAATTGATGGTTATAATATTAAAAACACTATCAAACAGGAATATATTTCTATCAGCGGAACAAAAACATGGATTGACGGAAATAATAAATCTAATAGCCGTCCATCCAGCATTATAGTTAATCTGTTAGCGAACGGCAAAGAAGTGAAAGATGTAACAGTTAAACCGAATACAGATGGTGATTGGGAATATACTTTCAAAGATTTACCGAAGTATGACGAAAACGGTGCGATTATCACTTATGCTGTGACAGAAGATGCTGTAAAAGGGTACACAATGGCTATTACAGGTTATGACATTGCCAACAGCATTACAGATCCACAGGATGTGGAAGTGGCTGGTGAAAAAATCTGGATTGACGGTAATAACCAAAATGGTGAACGTCCGGAAAGTATCATTATTCGTCTGTTTGCAGATGGAAAAGACACAGGGAAATATGTAACTGTAACCGCTGCGGACAACTGGAAATGGAAATTTACCAGTCTAGATAAATATGATGCATACGGATTTGAAATTCTTTACTCTGTAAAAGAAGATGCGGTAAATGGTTATATTACCGAATATCATACTGACGATTACGATGTAGTGAACAGATTGGATGATTTTTATAAGCCAACTGAAGTACTCGGTACAAAAGTATGGGTAGACGGGAATATCACGCATAATAATGCAGAAGCATTAACGCTGATTCTGCAGAGAACTATCGATGGAAAAATATGGACGACCGTAGATAACGCTCGTTATGTATGGCGCGATAATGATTTCCACTATCACAATCTGGCAAAATATGATGCAAACGGTTATCTGTACCAGTATCGTGTACTGGAAGACGGTGTTGTGAATGGAGCAATCACTGTAAACGGTATCGATTATATTGCTGATTCCTTTGTAGCTGATGCAAGTAATAGTTATACACTTAAAAACAGTGTAAAACAGGAACAAATCACTGTTACAGGTACAAAAATCTGGCAGGATAGCGTTGACAGAAATCACGACAATGCATCTGAGTTGACATTAACATTAACAAGAACCAGCGATAAACCAGGCGCCGAGCCAGAAACCGTTAATGCGAAAGTTACATGGAAAGGTGATACCTATTCCTTCAGTGGATTAGATAAATATGATGCCGAAGGTTATGTATATGCTTACAACGTAGCAGAAGCAGGCGTTGTAAATGGGGAAATCACAATCAATGTAAATGGGGAAGATGTACGTTATCAGGTGACACAAAACGGTAATGATGTTATCAATACAGAACTGATTACTATCGAAGGTAAGAAAATCTGGGATGATGATAATAACCGTGATGGCAAACGTCCTTCTACAGTAACAATCTGGTTATGGGCAAATCAGGTAAAACAGACATCTGCAACTGCCAATGAGGCAGGGGAATGGGGATACAGATTTGAAAATCTTCCTGCGTATGTAAACGGTCACAAAGTGGTATACACAGTGACAGAAGAAGCTGTACCTGGATATACATCGCAGACAGTTAATGGATATGACGTTAAAAATACCTATGCTCCTGCAATGGTAGATATTCATGTGCAGAAAACATGGGAAGACGCAGATAATCAGGATGGTATTCGACCTAAGAGCATTAGAGTTATGCTTCTTGCAAACGGGAAAACTGTTGATGAAGCAACTTTAATGGACAGAAATAACTGGTATCACCACTTTACCAACCTGCCGAAAAATGAAAACGGTGTTCCAATCGTTTATACCGTTCAGGAAGCGGCATTACCAGCAGATTCCGGTTATGTACTGAAAGATATGCATCAGGAGATTAATGGCGTATGGCATATTATTAATGCGCATGCACCTGAAACTGTTGATATTGTCGGTACAAAAACATGGGATGATGCGAACAATCAGGATGGGAAACGTCCGGTAAGTGTTACAATTAATCTGCTGGCTGACGGTAAAATCGTTGCAAGTGATACTGTAACAGCCGTTAACGACTGGAGTTACAGTTTTGACGATTATCCAAAATATGCAGCTGGTGAAATCGGTCGTGCAATTGTGTATACCATCAGTGAAGATCCTGTAGCCGGGTATACAACAAAAGTTAACGGCTATAATGTAACAAACAGTTACAAGCCTGAAACAACAGAAGCAACTGTACAAAAAGTCTGGGATGATGCTGATAATCAGGATGGTAAACGGCCTGCTGAATTAAAAGTGACTTTAAGCAATGGCAAAGAGGTAATTCTAAACAAAGCAAATGGCTGGAAAGCAACCGTAAGTAATCTGCCAATGTATAAAGATGGAAAAGTTATCAATTATACATGGACAGAAGCTTCTGTAAATGGTTACACTCTGACAGAAACTGTAACAAACGGTACTGTTACAACTCTGACAAACACACATACTCCTGAAATAGTAAATATTCCAATTACAAAAGTATGGAATGACAATAATAATCAGGATGGCAAACGTCCAGATGCGATTACTCTGCAGTTATATGCGGACGGAGTGAAAGTGAATAACGCTCAAATCACACTGGATACTGAATTAGATGGCGTAGTTAATGATACTGATAAAAACGGTAATACAATCTGGTCGTATGTATGGAAAGATTTAGACAAATACAATAATGGCAAGGAAATTGTATATCGTGTCCGTGAAGTAAATCCATCTAATAATGCTGTTGTTACAAATGGTCATCAGCTTGGCGAATACACTGTAAATTATGTAAGAGCCAATGATGGGGCTATTACCATCACCAACAGCTATGTACCGGAAACCATTACTGTGAAAATGCAGAAAGCATGGAATGATAATAATAACCAGGATGGCAGCAGACCACATGAAATTTATGTGAACCTGTTAGCAGATGGTGTTGTTGTTACTTCTGATGCCTCTGGCAATGCTGTCGGTAATGTAGCTGGATTCCCTGGTGTTCATAAAGTAGATCAAAGTACTGAATGGGCAAAAGCTATAGCTAATTTACCAGTATATAATAATGGTAGACAGATTGAATACACATGGGGCGAACTCCAGAAACAAACCAGTCAGACTGGAGAAGCTATTTATGTAAATGCTACGGACGGCAAAGTTATCTTTAAAAATGCGGATAATAAAACATTTATTTATGATTTTGCATATATCGATAACGGGATTGGTAAAGATGGAATCCATCATGCAACCATTACCAATACTTATGAACCGGAAACTGTAAAAGTTGTAGTGAATAAAACATGGGTAGTTCCTGCAGGTGAAAACAATGTAACACTTCCTGTTGACGGAGATGTTAAAGTAACACTGCTGAAAAATAATAATGCTGTGGCTGGTGAGACAAAAGGATTTGAATGGAAAGAACAACCACAGAATCCTGTTAACGGTCCGGCGAAGTTTGAAAGCAAAACTATCGTATGGGAAGATCTCCCACGATATGAAAACGGTGTAGAAATTGTATGGGATGTGGCAGAAAAACTTGATAAACATGCTAATGAATATGTAATTAGCGAACATGTTACGAAAGAAGTTGTAAATGGTGTTTATACTATTACAATTGATCTGACAAATACCTATGATTTAACACACCGCAGTTTGTTGGTGAACAAAATCTGGGAAGATAACGATAATCAAGATGGCAAACGTCCAAACGAAATTACTGTTCAGCTGTATTACAAGACAGATAACGGTAACGAATGGATTGCCGTTCCAGACAATAACGCTCCAACAGATACACCAAACAGCACGGAATTGACAGCTAGTAATAAAGCGGATTTCTTCTCTACTGTTGACGGTAATGTACAGTTGACAGCGGCTGTAGGCAGAGCAAGCAATCTGGAATGGGGTTATATCTGGGACAACCTGCCTCAGTATCTGAACCACACTCAGCAGGGCGGTACTGAAATTACTTATAAAGTAGTGGAAGATATTCCTGCTGGCTATGATAGTGATCCAAATGATGGTGATAACATCATTAAGGTAGACGAGGTTATCGAAGATGTAGCAGAAGGTACATGGGCATTGAGCTTAACCAACTATCATGAAGTCGAAGAAACCAGTATTACAGTGCATAAGGTTTGGGCAGACAATAATAATCAGGACGGTAAGCGCCCTGAAACAGTAACTGTTCGACTGTATGCAAATGGTGTTTCTCCGTATGAAACAGCACCAGAACAGTATAAAGATAAATATCAGACTACTTTGAGTGCAGCGGATTACTGGAAATACACCTTTACAGAGTTGCCTAAATACCACAACGGTCAGAAAATTATATGGACTGTTCGTGAAATGTATAAAGACAATCATGTAAGACCAGGCGGTACTGTAGAAAATGGTTATGTGGTAGCGTATGATGTTGCTGATGAGACAGCGAATAGTATTACAAAAGGCGATTTGATTATCACAAATACCTATATACCAGAAACCATTTCGATTCCAGTAACAAAAATCTGGAATGATGCGGACAACCAAGATGGTATTCGACCTGAAACAGTAACTGTTAAACTGTTTGCGAATGGTGTTGAAGTTGAAACACTGACAATCGGTGTCGATAACGATGAAGTTCTTGTTGACGGTAAAAACCAGTGGACAGCTTCTTTCACAAATCTGCCGAAATATGCAGATGGCGAAGAAATTGTTTATACTATTACTGAAGACGAGGTAGATGGCTATACTGCTTTAATTGATGGTTTTGAAATCACCAATACTCATATGCCAGAAGAAACTGAAGCAACTGTTAAGAAGGTATGGGATGACGCAGATAATCAGGACGGCAAACGTCCAGATAGTCTGACTGTTACTCTGAGCAACGGTACAGAGGTAACTCTGAGCGAAGCAAATGACTGGAGTGCTACTGTAGATGATCTGCCAGTATATGAAGCTGGTCAGAAAATCGAATACACCTGGACAGAAGGTGACATGCCGGATGGTTATGAACTGACAGATACAAGTGTAAATGGCACAGTGACAACATTGACCAACAGTTACGCAACAGAAACTGTAAAAGTATCCGGTGAAAAAACCTGGATTGATGGTAACAATGCAGAAGGGACTCGTCCTGAAAGTATTACTGTAAATCTGTTTGCAGGCAGTGAATTTGTTAAGAGTGTTGATGTGACAGCCGCAGATAACTGGTCATACAGCTTCACAGATTTACCAAAATTTGCAGATGGTGAGGAAATCAGATACACCATCAGTGAAAATGAAGTAGCTGGCTATGATACTACTTATAGTGGTGATTATGGCTACGATATTACAAACATCATTAAACAGCAGCATGTAGAAGTGTTTGGTGAAAAAATCTGGGATGCTCCAGAGGATCTGGAAGTACCAGTAGCTGAAATTACGATTAAGCTGTTCCGTGATGGTGTGGAAGCAGATACTGCTACAGTAACTGCTGAAGATGGTTGGACTTATGCATTTACCGGTCTGGATAAATATGATTTAACAGATGGTCATGTATATGAATATACCGTGGAAGAAGTAACTGTAGTAGATGGCTTTGATGCAGAAGTTGTACAGATTGACGATTATCACTTTGATATCATCAACACTTATGACAGAAGCGGTACTACTGAAGTATCCGTACAGAAAGTATGGGATTTCAATGGTATGGATGTAACAAGTCCATCGGCAATCACCGTAGAACTCTATCAGAACGATGTTCTGCACAGTAGAGTAAATATCAGTGAGGATGATGGCTGGGCTCTGACCTTCAAAGATTTACCGAAATATGATGCAAATCATAAAGCGTTTATCTATGAAGTGAAAGAAGTTCCTGTAAATGGCTATGACAGTGCTGTAACTGGTAACATGACAGATGGTTTTGTTATCACAAATACTCTGCAGTTAGGTGCGCCAGGCAGCATCTCTGTAACAAAAGAAGTTACGGGTGATAAAGCTCCTGTGAATGCAGAATTTAAATTTGAACTGCATGTACAGCTTCATCCGGAAGGCAGCAATATGCTGTTTAACTTACGGGATGAATTGACTTTAGAGGATGCAGCAACTGCTCTGAACGATGCGATTGATGAGGCGGAAAACAGCGTTATGCTGGTAACTTCTCCTTCTCAGTACGCATTCTATCTGACCGAACAGAATGACGGTGAAAGTCAGGCTGTTATGGCTCTGGAATTTAATCATACAAGTCCGTCTGCAATTCTCTTTGAAGAGAACGGCCCGGTAGTAACACCTGCCGATGTAACAACAGACAGTATGTATGAATGGATTAGCAATGTGACCAGTGATGTAGTAGCAGATATTCATGATTTGAGTATGGAATATCCGGAACTGGATGTACACGAGTTACTGGCTATGCTGAAACTGGGTCTGGATGAAGAAGACGGTTTTGCTCTGGCGCTGGATTACGATGCAGTATGGAATCTGATTACAGCTGCTCGTGCATACAATGCATTAGAGGTGCCGGAAGCAGTGGTAACGACGACTCCGTCTGCACTGAAAATCTTCATGAACGGCTCTACAACCCCATGTGCACTGGAATGGGATGAAGATGGTTACTGGAAAGTAGCATTCAAACTTGCACATGGCGATACTGCTTACTTTGATATTGAAGCAACTACCGGCAGTGCAATAGATTATCGTATTGTGGAAATTCTGGATGAAGTAACACAGAAAAACTACAAAGAAACAGAAATCTATGATGCAGCAACAGACGAATTATTAAAAGATAATAGTCGTGTATACGGTTTTGTGGATTATGAAGATGGCATGCAATACCTGTTCCTGAATATTTATGATGATAATGGCGGCGGTGGCGGCGGAGATGTAACACATTACATTGAACGCACCGTTACAAAAGTCTGGAAAGGCGACATTGTAAATGACCGTCCTGACTTTATCACAGTAGAAATTCTGAAAAACGGTGAAGTTTATGAAACCGTAATTCTGAATGCAGATAACAATTGGCAGTATGAATGGACTACTGTAAATGATGGCACAGACTGGGATGTAAGAGAAATCAACGTTCCGGAAGGTTATGAATCCAGTATGACTGTAGATAATAACCGTCACTGGACCATCACAAATACCAGAATTCCAAACGATCCTGATAAACCAGGACCAGATCCAACAGATAACCCAGGCGAAGAAGAAAAACCTGGCACTGAGGAACCTGGAACTCCGGTAGAACCTGTAACTCCAGAACCAGATTTAGGCGATGCGCCAAAAACTGGAGACAGCAGCAATGCAGTAGCATATGTAATGCTGATGTTGTTTGCAATGGCTGGTTTAATTGTTACCAGAAGAAAACTGAACTAGATTTGTTAAATGATTCAGCGAGTTTAGTGAATGTGATTGAAAAATATGCTGATAATTCTTTCTGAGAATCCAGCATAGGAAACAATTGAAGATGCATAATGAACCACCGGAATGGAAAAAAACTATCTGTTCCGGTGGTTTTTATGTTGAGAAGAATTCACCACAATTTCTTAACATTATTATCAAAAAATTTTTGAAAAAATCCATTGATTTTATGGGCTAATCGTATTATACTATTCACTGTTAGCACTCGAATAAAAAGAGTGCTAACAAAAACTCGGAAAGAGGTGGAGAACATGGAAATGGACAGCCGGAAGCAAAAAATCCTGGAGGCGGTTGTGCTGGATTATATTGAAACTGCTGAACCGGTAGGTTCCAGAACCATCTCCAAGAAATATAATCTAGGTGTCAGTTCGGCGACGATTCGCAATGAAATGGCGGACCTGGAGGAAATGGGTCTGATTGAACAGCCGCATACGTCGGCAGGGCGTGTACCGTCCAATGCAGGGTATCGTTATTATGTGGACTATCTGATGAGCCAGAGCGATATTCAGGAGGAAGCGAAACAGCTGATTCAGCAGGCGGTGAAAGATAAACAGCAACAGGTTAGTGATGTGCTGCGGGATTCGATGAAAATGCTGGCGGAAGTAACCAACTGTACTACGGTAATGATGCTGGACGACAGTAAAGGCTCTACGCTGCAACTTCTGCAGCTTCTGCTGGTGGAACCGGGCAAGGCTCTGATGGTGATTATCACTGAAGGGGACAAAATTGAAAATCGCTTTTTAGAGATTCCGGAATCCATGACAAAAGAGGATTTGGATTTAGTATCTATGATGATTAACCAGAACCTCCGTGGCCTGAAAGTGGATGACTGGCAGCGCAACATTCTGGAAAATATTTTTCAGAATCTGACTCGTCAGCGTCAGGTTGTGGATTGTGCATTAGAAATGTTATCTTCTATCTTGAATGTGCAGGGCAAAGATAAAAAGATTTATCTGGACGGCGGTCTGAATATGCTGTCGCAGCCTGAGTTCAAGGATGTGAATAAAGTAAAAAATCTGCTGCAGTCGCTGGAACAGCAGGAAGTATTAAGCCAGCTGATGGAAGGTGACACCGAAACCGGTATTACGGTAAAAATCGGGTCTGAAACGGGGCTGGATGAAGTTAAGGATTGCAGTGTGATTGTAGCAAGTTATAAAGTCAAAGGGGAAACCGTTGGGAAAGTAGGTCTGATTGGGCCAACACGAATGGATTATGCTACTGCGGTGTCGATGCTGAATACCATGGCGCAGACACTGGAGGAGGCTTACCAGGAAAATGAGTAATGGAGGCAGCCATGAGTGAGCAGCGGGAACAGAAATTTGATTTAATCGAGAATAACACCAATGCGGTGCGTGCGGTAATGACAGCAGTGGAAAGCACTATCGGTCCAAAAGGGCTGGATACCATGCTGGTGGATCAGGCAGGTAATGTGGTAATTACCAATGACGGTGTAACCATTCTGAATCTGATGGAAGTCAGCCATCCGGTGGCTCGTATGTTAATCCATTCGATTAACGCACAGCAGGATGCGGTTGGTGACGGCACCACAACAGCGGCTCTGATGGCTGGTGAGATGGTGATAACCGGGCTGGAGCAGGTGAAGAAAGGAGTGCCCGTGGCACAGGTATTAACCGGCTTGCGGTACGGTGTAAAAGAAGCCTGCCGTCTGATGGAGCGGGAAGCTGTTCTTGTAGGTAGCCTGGATACCGGCCAGCTGTATAATATCGCTTATGTAGCAGGCAGGGAGGATACATCCATTGCATCGCTAATTATGGAAGGTGCCAGACTGATAGGGCAGGAAAAACTTCTGGATTCCGGTTTCCGGTTTTCGCAGCAGGTGCATGCGGTGGAGGGTGCCGACAGTGAAGTGCTGAACGGCGTATATATCACCAAAGAGCGCCTGACACGGCAGATGCCTCTGGAACTGCAGGGCGACCTCAAAGTGATGGTGCTGGATGATGCACTTGAACAGGAGGAACTGAATAGTAGTGCACTGGCAACAGAAAGTGGATTTCAGCAGTATCTGGTGTTAAAAGAAGAGTTCAAAACCAATATACAGAAATTAATCAGCACCGGTGTGCAGGCAGTATTTGCGGATCGGGGCGTTGATGACGCAGCAGCGGAAATGCTGGAAGAAGCCGGGGTCCTGGTTGTGGCCAGAGTGCCTCACCGGGAACTGGAGGAACTGGCAGAACACTGCGGTGCTAAGATGTTAAAACGCACAAGTCTGCAGAAATCAGCTGAGGAACTGAAAAAACAGTTCGGAACGGCATCCAATATTATAGGCAGTGAGAAACTGCACAGCATTAAGGTGCTAGGTGGCAGAGGCAAAGCTATGGCTACCATTCTAGTGGGTGCAACCACCGGTGAAGTGGTCGGCGAGAAAGAACGCATTGCAAAGGATGCAGCAGCTAGTGTGCAGTCGGCATTACAGCGCGGGCTGGTGGCTGGCGGCGGTGCCGCAGAACTGGCTGTGGCAAGACAGTTGGAGCAGAATAAAAATGCACTGTCTGGTATGGCGGTATTTGGTGCAGACTGTGTAATCGCAGCACTGAAAAAACCGTTTATGCAGATTGTAACCAATGCTGGGTTTAATCCTCTGGAAAAACTGGGTGATGTGCACAGAGCACAGGAACTGCAGCAGAATACACATCTCAGTATCAACTGTGATACCGGACGAATTGATGATTTATACATTTCGGGGGTTGTAGACCCGCTATATGTAAAGCTGCACGGGCTGAAAACAGCTGGGGAAGTGGCCGAGGCGATTCTGCGAATTAACATTATTGTAAAGAAAAAAGAATATCAGCAAATATAGAAAGATATCATAGCAAATAAAGGAGTGTGACTCATCACATGACAGAACAGGAAAAAGAAATCCTGGAGGAAGAACTGGCAGAAGATGTACAGGAAGAAACCGTTGAAGAAACTGCGGAAGAACAGGAAGAAGCTCTGGACCCTGAAAAACTGGCTGCTGATCTGGCAGAATTAAATCAGCGTTTTCTGCGAACTGCTGCAGACTTTGAAAACTATAAACGCCGCACCGCACAGGAAAAAGATGATCTGCTGAAATACAGCAATGCAAAACTGATGGGAGAACTACTGCCGGTACTGGATAATTTCCAGTTGGCGCTGAAAAGCCCGGCAGAAAGCCAGGAAGCGCAGAATGTGGTAAAAGGTGTGGAAATGATTTACCGCCAGATGGTGCAGACCCTGGAACAGGCAGGCATGGCAAAAATTGAAGCAGTTGGCCAGCCGTTTGATCCAAATCTGCATGAAGCTATCATGCAGGTGGACGATGACACAGTGCCGGAAGATACCGTAGTGGAAGAACTGCGTGCCGGTTATATGCTAAAAGAACGGGTAATCCGTCCAAGTATGGTTAAAGTATCTAAATAATTATAGAAACACAGAACACATTGTGAAAAATTTTAGGAGGAAGATTTAAAATGGGAAAAGTAATCGGGATTGACTTAGGGACAACAAACTCTTGCGTAGCAGTAATGGAAGGCGGCGAACCAGTTGTAATTCCTAACAGCGAAGGGAACCGTACAACAGCATCTGTACTGGGTATTTCCAAAGCAGGGGAACGTCTGGTAGGTCAGGTTGCAAAACGTCAGGCAATCACAAACCCAGATAACACTGTAAGTTCTATTAAACGTCATATGGGGACTGACTACAAAGTAACCGTAGCAGGCACCGCTTATACACCACAGGAAATTTCCGCTATGATTCTGCAGAAACTGAAAGCAGACGCAGAAGCATATCTGGGTGAGGCTGTAACAGAAGCAGTTATCACTGTACCAGCTTACTTTACAGACAGCCAGCGTCAGGCTACCAAAGATGCAGGTAAAATTGCAGGTTTAAATGTACTGCGTATCATCAACGAACCAACCGCAGCATCTCTGGCTTACGGCATGGACAAAGAGGACGACCAGACTGTATTAGTATTCGACCTGGGCGGCGGTACTTTCGACGTTTCCATTCTGGAACTGGGCGATGGGATTTTCGAAGTAAAAGCAACCAGCGGTAACAACCGTCTGGGCGGCGATGACTTTGATGAAAAAGTAATCGACTGGATGCTGGTAGAATTCAAAAAAGAAACCGGTATCGATCTGGCAAACGATAAAACTGCAATGCAGCGTTTAAAAGAAGCTGCTGAAAAAGCAAAAATCGAGCTGTCCACAGTAACCAGCTCCAACATCAACCTGCCATTCATCACTATGAATGAAAACGGTCCTCAGCATCTGGACTTAACTTTAACCAGAGCAAAATTTAACGAATTAACAGCTGACCTGGTTGAAAAAACAATGGGTCCAACTCGTCAGGCTCTGAAAGATGCAGGTTTATCTGCAAACGATATTCATAAAGTTATTCTGGTTGGCGGTTCCAGCCGTATTCCAGCAGTACAGGAAGCAATCAAAAATCTGCTGGGCAAAGAACCATTCAAAGGTATCAACCCCGATGAATGTGTAGCAATTGGTGCTGCAATTCAGGGCGGTGTATTAGCCGGCGAAGTAAAAGACGTAGTATTACTGGACGTAACACCACTGTCCTTAGGGATTGAAACACTGGGTGGTGTATTTACAAAAATCGTAGAACGCAATACCACAATTCCAGTATCCCGCCAGCAGGTATTTACAACTGCAGCTGACAACCAGACATCCACCGACATTCATGTACTGCAGGGTGAACGTGAAATGGCACAGTACAACAAAACTCTGGGCCGCTTCACACTGATGGATATTCCACCAGCTCCACGTGGTATTCCACAGATTGAAGTTAAATTCGATATCGACGCAAACGGTATCGTAAACGTATCTGCAAAAGACCTGGGCACTGGCAAAGAACAGAGAATCACAATCAAATCCAGCAGCGGTCTGAGTGATGCAGAAATCGATCAGATGATTAAAGATGCAGAAATGAACGCAGAAGCAGATAAAAAACGTAAGGAAGAAGTAGATATCCGCAACAATGCTGATGCTATGGTATTCCAGGTAGAAAAAACCCTGAAAGACATGGGCGACAAAGTAGATGCTGCTGAAGTAGCAGATATCAACAAGGCTAAAGATGAATTGAAAGCTGCTCTGGAAGGCAATGACACTGCTGAAATTAAAGCTAAAACCGAAGCTCTGCAGGATGTTCTGTACAAAATGACCGAAAAAATGTACGCAGCTGCACAGCAGGCACAGGCTGATATGGGCGGTCAGTCTGCACCGCAGGAAGACGGCGTATACGACGCAGAATACAAAGAAGTTTAATCAGACGTATAATTGCATAAAAGCAGATAGTATATCCTGCTGAGGAAAAGCGCAGGGGAGCTGCCGGTTAGCACCGCAGTTCCGGATGCGCTTTTCTGTGCAGAAGGAACGAGATTGAATAGAGGAGGACCAGTCGTGGCAAAGCGCGATTATTATGAGGTACTCGGCGTAGAAAAAAACGCCAGCGATGATGAACTGAAAAAAGCCTACCGGAAACTGGCCAGACAATATCATCCTGATGTAAATCCGGATAACAAAGAAGCAGAAGAAAAATTTAAAGAAATCAATGAAGCATACGAAACCCTGTCCGACTCCACCAAACGCGAACAGTATGACCGGTTTGGTCATGACGGCCCTGGCGGTTTTGGCGGCGGAGCAGGCGGTTTCGGTGGATTTGGCGGCCAGGATTTCGGCGGTATGAATGATATTTTTGACATGTTCTTTGGCGGCGGTTTCGGCGGCGGTCAGCAGCAGAGAGGACCGCGCAAAGGTTCTGACCTGCGCTATGACCTGACCATCGATTTTGAAGAAGCTGTATTTGGTACTGAGAAGACCATCACTCTGCCAAAATGGGAAAACTGCAGTACCTGTCAGGGTTCTGGTGCAAAACCTGGCACCAGCCCGACAACCTGTACCCAGTGTAACGGTACCGGGCAGATTTTCACCATGCAGAGAACACCGTTTGGGCAGATGCAGACTGCAAAAGTGTGCCCGACCTGCGGTGGTACTGGTCAGATGATTAAAGACCCATGCCCGGAATGTAACGGGAAAGGGAAAAAACGTGTTAACAAAAAAATTGAAATCAAAGTTCCAGCCGGTGTGGATGTGGGTTCCCGTCTGCGCATGAGTGGTGAAGGTGACCCTGGGGAACAGGGTGGCCCGAACGGCGATTTATATATCTACATCAATGTACGCAGTCATCCGGTATTCATCCGTGATGAGGATGACATCTACATGGAACAGGAGATCAATATTGCCCAGGCAGCGTTAGGTGCCGATATTCAGGTGCAGACTCTGGAAGGTAATGTAACTCTTACCATTCCAGCCGGTGTACAGAGCGGTGCCAAATTCCGCATGAAGGGTAAAGGTGTAAAAAATATTAAAGGTTACGGCAAAGGCGACCAGTACGTAACCATCAAAGTGGTAACACCAAAAAATCTGACTGCCGAACAGCGTGATTTACTGCAGCAGCTGTCTGCAACCTTTCAGACTGTAGAGCCCGTTGATAACAGTGCAAAAGACAGCAAAAAAAAAGAAGAAAAAAACGAAAAAAATAAAGGTTTCTTCGGTAAAATGAAGGAAGCGGTCGAAGATTTATTCGATGAAGACTAATCTGTAAAAAAAGCAGACTATCAGGTACATCTTATGATGTACCTGATTTTTTTGTAAATTCATGCTGAAAAAGCGATGCGCCTACTTTTTTTTTCACAGAAAAATTGCTATAATATAATGATTAGTGAAACCATATGAGAAATGACCATAGATAAAAAATTATGGAGGGAGTCTGCGGGATATGAAAGTAGGGTTTGATGCGAAAAAGTATCTGGAGGAGCAGTCCAAATATATTCTGGAACGTGTAAACGATTACGATAAGCTCTATCTGGAATTCGGTGGAAAACTGCTGGGTGATTATCATGCCAAGCGTGTACTGCCGGGTTTTGACGAGGATGCAAAGATTAAACTGCTGCACAAACTGAAAGATAAAGTAGAAATTATTATCTGTGTATATGCAGGCGATATTGAACGAAACAAAATTCGCGGGGACTTCGGGATTACTTATGATATGGATGTTATGCGTCTAATTGATGATCTGCGTGCGTGGGAACTGGAAGTAAACAGTGTGGTAATTACCCGCTATAATCATCAGCCGGCAGCGCAGGTGTTTATTAACAAACTGGAACGCAGAGGCATCAAAGTATACAAACATCAGGCAACCAAAGGCTATCCGGTGGATGTTAATACCATCGTAAGCGAGGAAGGCTACGGCCAGAATCCATATATCGAAACTACCAAACCGATTGTGGTAGTGACTGCACCAGGTCCTGGCAGCGGTAAACTGGCAACATGTCTGAGCCAGCTGTATCATGAGAATACACGCGGTAAAACTGCCGGCTATTCTAAGTTTGAAACTTTCCCTGTATGGAATGTACCGCTGAAACACCCGCTGAACATTGCATATGAGGCAGCTACGGCCGATTTAAAAGATGTAAACATGATTGACTCGTTTCATATGGATGCTTATGGTGAGGTCGCAACCAACTATAACCGTGATATTGAGGCATTCCCTGTGGTAAAACGTATTATTGAGCGTATTACCGGACAGGAGGCAATTTATAAATCTCCGACTGATATGGGTGTAAACCGGGTTGGTTTCGGTATTGTGGATGATGAAGTGGTAAAAGAAGCATCACGTCAGGAAGTAATCCGCCGCTATTTCAAAACAGCTTGCGAATACAAAAAAGGCTATGTAGATTACGCTACATTTGAACGTGTTCGTCTGATTATGGAGGAACTGGGGCTGCAGCCGTTTGACCGCAAAGTGGTGGAACCAGCCTGCAATGCGGCGCATGAAATGGAACGCCGTCTGGCGCAGAACGGACAGACCGAGAAAAACCATATCTGTTCTGCAGTTGCCATTGAACTGGAAGATGGCACCGTGGTAACCGGCAAAACATCGGAACTGATGACTGCGACTGCTGCAGCTATGCTCAATGCGATTAAAGTGATGGCGCATGTTGCAGATGAAATTCATCTGATGTCGCCGGTGATTCTGGAACCAATCCGCAAGTTGAAATCAGATACACTGGGAAGTCAGAATCCTGCCTTAAACTGTGAAGAAATGCTGATTGCGCTGACAATCTGTGCAGCTACCAATCCAATGGCTCAGGTCTGCTTAGACCATCTAAGCGGCTTAAAAGGCTGTCAGGCACATTCTACCACTATTCTGAGCAGAAGTGACGAGGAATGTCTGCGTAAACTGGGCGTGGATGTTACCTGCGCGGCAGAATATCCATCGGACAACCTGTATTATAATAACTAGAAAAACAAAATCCGCTGTATGGTATATACAGCGGATTTTTTACTATTTTCCCATCATGGTACGGTCGATTAAAAATTCGATTTCTTCGTATTCGCGCAGACCGGTGAATTTGTTTGTAACCTGACCGTCACGGTAGAACTGAACGGTCGGTGTTCCCTGCAGGCGCATTTCTTTGTATAATTCTTCTTCTGCAATAGCGTCTACATAATAAAACTGAAATGGCTGTCCTGTATAGCCTTCGGCAATTTCCTCGATTAATGGATGCAGTTCCTGGCAGATTGGACATCCTTCTTTTACATACAGAACCAGACAGGTCTGTTTCTCATTCAACACATACTGTTCATATGTCTGCTTTGTTAAAGCTTCCATAAAGACGTCACCTCAAATTAAACATATTTTTATTATCATAGCATGATTCTGGGATAAAATACAAGTACTCTGCACATTTTCTTTTCTTTTTTATGCTGTTTTTGCTATAATATAATAATATCAGAATCAAATGAAAAGCTCGGCAGAATGGCTGCCCGGAAGGCGAGGAATCTGTATGAAATGGCTGAATCATTTTAAAACTATCACCCATCATAAAAAGCTGGTGATGGAGCACTGTTTTAAAGTTGGATTGTATTATCAGGGGATAACGCACGATTTATCCAAATTTTCTCCGGTGGAGTTTCTGGCAGGTGCCCGGTATTTTCAGGGAAACCGAAGCCCAAATGAGGCAGAACGAGCGGCAAAAGGGTACAGTTCTGCCTGGCTGCATCATAAAGGGCGAAATAAACACCATCTGGAATACTGGATTGACTATAGCCCGGAAGGAAACCATCATTTGACCGGTAATCGCATGCCGGAGCGATATGTGGCAGAAATGTTCTGCGACCGTGTTGCGGCCAGCAAAACCTATCGGAAAGAGCTGTATACCGATAGTGACCCCTATGATTATTATGAGAAATCCAAATCGGCGTATCTGATGCATCCGGAAACGCAGGAACTTCTGGAACAGTTGCTTCTCATGCTGAAGGAGAAAGGCGAAGATGCTGTATTTCGCTATATAAAACGAACTGTTTTACGAAAAAGATGGAGAAAATCAACAGATTAGCATTGACTGATTTAGTTTGATACTATAGAATGTTACTATAAGTCATAGTAGACGATATTATAAAAGAAAATGTAGCAATGTTGAAGGAGTTGTATTTATGGAAAACTTAAAACGTTTACCGGACAGTGAATTGAAATTGATGATGATTATCTGGGATGCAGGGGAGCCAGTTGCTTCTCCATATATTCTGGAAAAATTGGTTGGTCAGAAAACATGGGCAAAAACAACCGTATTGAACTTCCTGTCCCGTCTGGTGGATCGTGGATTCCTGACCACTGAAAAAAGAGGTCGTTTCCACTTCTTCTCTCCAGCAGTATCGAAAGAAGATTACCTGCAGATGGAAAGCGTATCCTTCCTGGAAAGAGTACACCAGAATTCCTGGAAAAGCCTGGTTGCATCTCTGTATGACGGTAAAGGAATCAGCGCTGATGAATTAGCAGAACTGCGTCAGTACGTAGACCAGATTGCAAACCAGAAATAAGAGTTGAATTTGTCAGCTTCAGAAGCGTTTTTATCTGTTGCGGGCAGTGATGCTGGTTCGACAGAGAATGTCGTGTCCGGCAATGGGCAAATCGCTGACTGCTGCAGATGGAACATAGAAGCGCAATAAAAACACAGACAGATAAACGATTCAGAATAATGATGAACAGAGCTGCTGCATATGAAAAACAGCTCTGTTTTTATTTTATCTGAAAACAGGAATGGTTACTGCATCAGAAAAAATTAGCAGCGAAGTCTTCGTTCATGTCAGGATGTAGTGTTCTTGTAATAGCCCTTGCGATAATTGTGCTGCAGTTCTGCACAAGGTCGTCAATTTCTTTTGGAGTGACTTCCATATTGTGCTGGCAGGGTTCCAGTGCATACTGCATAAGATTGCGGACAGTAGGCTCCGGCAGTTCTTTCAGCATACGGCTGAGCTGAGGGCGCTGATGCAGCTGTTCCCAGAAGCTTTCCAGAACCTGATGGGCAATGATACGGGCTTTGACAACCGTCGGGATTCCTATAGAGATAACGGGAACTCCCATTGTTTCTTTGTTGATTCCGGAACGCTGGTTTCCAACTCCGGCGCCGGGCGAAATACCAGTATTACTGATTTGAATCGTAGTGCCGATGCGGCTGATATCACCGGCAGCCAGTGCGTCAATAACAAGAATCAGCTCCGGCTTTATCTGTTTTGCGGCACTTCGTATGATATCGGCGGATTCTATGCCGGTCATGCCGAGCACACCGGGGGCGATAGTGGCAACCGGACGCACACCTTCCAGAATTTCATCTGGCACTTTGCCGTAAAGGTGACGAGTTGCCATCAGCTGGCTGATAACACGAGGACCCAGCGCATCAGGTGTGGATTTCCAGTTTCCAAGCCCGGCGACCAGAACAGGAGCTTCCAGGGAAGAAAGTGTTATAAATTTTTTTAGATGTTTCGTCACCAGATTGCTGACAGATTCCAGGATACCATGGTGGTTGACGGCCAGTTCTTTACAGTGGATGGTGACGTAGATACCCTCGGGTTTCTGCATAATGCGGCTTCCCTGACTGTTTAAAACAGTAACGGTGTGTACCGTAGCAATATCTTCAACTTCTTCGGTCAGACGCACACCGGGAATTTCACCGCCGCGGTCTCCCCGCAGCAGATCGTGAGCTTCCAGCGCCAGTTCCGGGAGCATGCCCCACTGCTGATATAGTGAAAATTTTGTTTCAGCGGATTTATCCATATAATCGGCCTCCTTTTCTTACTGGTGATAGTTTTATCGGAAACAGGGAAACTATACAAAAGCCTTTTTAACATAAAAATGCAGACAAAAAGACCGCCGCCGTTACAGAGCGAGGGAAAACTCTGCGAAAACAGCAACAGTCTTTTGCGGAAGGGTGGAGCATTGGATTTTGTCGTGCAATGTTAGTATGGAAAAAACAATGCGTATTATGTCCGATAAAATCTGTGCAATCTGCTAAATTGTGTTATAATATAAAATGAGGTGATTTAATAGTGCGCATTATTGCAGGACATAACCGGGGACGCAAGCTGAAAAGTGTACCGGGCATGAAAACAAGACCCACTGCCGACCGTGTAAAAGAGGCAGTGTTCAGTTCAATCGATGGATTATTATACGGCTGCCGGTTTCTGGATGTCTTTGGCGGCACAGGCAGTATTTCACTGGAAGCGGTGAGCCGTGGTGCTGAGGAAGCAGTGATTCTGGAAAAAGATGCCGACGCCTTAAAAGTGATTCAGGAAAATATTACTGCCTGCGGGCAGCAGCAGCGCTGCCGTGTGATGCGTGGCGATTCACTTTCGTCTCTGAATGCACTGGGGCACCAGGGAAAACAGTTTGATCTGATTTATGTAGACCCGCCTTATCAGAGCGGTTTATATGAAACTGTGCTGCAGAAAATTGCGTCGGAAAATCTGCTGGCGAAGGATGGCATGATTCTGCTGGAATGTGCAAAAAATACTTCCCTTTCAGTGGAAAATAGTATATTCTTTATATATAAAGAAAAAAATTATGGCGATACTCGTGTCGTCTATATGAAATATAAAGATATCGAGGAGGATACACCGTGAGTATTTATAATTTATTAGACCAGCTGGAAAGCACAATTGAAGGAAGCAAACGCGCATTTATGCAGAACGACAAAATCATTATCAGCCCGGATGAACTGTATCAGCTGATTGACCAGATTCGTTCCAGCGTACCGGATGACATCCGCGATGCACAGTGGGTAAAAAAAGAAGAAGAACAGATTAAGAAAAAAGCGCAGGAAGATTACGAACGTATTATCGAAGAAGCACATTTGCGTGCACAGGATCTGGTATGCGAAACCGAAATCTATCGTCTGGCGGAAATCCGTGTAAAAGAAATGCTGGATGAAGCAAATCAGGCAGCACATGACATTACTCTGGGTGCATTTAACTATGCCAACGATATTATGGAAAAAATCGAAAAACAGCTGCAGATTTACTATGATGTAGTGCAGGACGGTAAAGATGAAATCCAGAAATCTCTGGATGCTCTGAATCAGGAATAAAACAGAACAGGAGATTCTGTTACAGAAAACAGATGCAGCGATTCGAGGCATCTGTTTTTTGATACTGTTCATCGGACAGCGTGATATGCTATAATAATAAGGAAAAGCTTGTAAAAATCACAGAGCACGAGCAGGAGTGAAGAAATCGTATGAAAATTGCTTTAGACGCTATGGGCGGGGATTATGCTCCGAAAGAGATTGTGCTGGGCGGCTTGCAGGCCCTGCAGGAGTACGATTATATTGAAAAATTATATCTGGTAGGTCAGATTGATAAAATTGAAGCGGTTCTAGCGGAACAGAGCAGTCTGGATCGCAGTAAAATTGAACTGGTGGAAGCTACCGAGGTAATTGAGATGGAAGACCATCCGGCCAATGCATATCGCCGGAAAAAAGATGCTTCTATCACAGTGGCAACCCGGCTGGTAAAAGAGGGCACTGCAGATGCGGTTGTATCGGCGGGTAGTACAGGCGGTCAGATGGTGGCGGCGCTGTTTGGGCTGGGACGCATTAAAGGCGTAAAACGTCCGGCTATCGGCTGTGTGATTCCAACCATGACCGGTGGCAAACTGCTGGTGGATTCCGGTGCCAATACCAATGTAGATGTGGAAAATCTGGTGCAGTTTGCGCAGATGGGAAGCATTTATATGCAGTGTGTAGGCGGAATTGAGAGCCCAAAAGTCGGGCTGATTAACAACGGCGCAGAGGAAACAAAAGGCAGTGAGCTGACTCAGGAAACTTATCAGAAACTGAAAGAACTGGATAATATTAATTTTATCGGCAATATTGAAGGCCGCGATGTACCTGCCGGTGCTGCCGATGTTATGACCTGTGACGGGTTTACCGGCAATGTGGTGCTGAAAACCATGGAAGGCATGGCAAAGGTTATCATGACTATGCTGGAAGCCGAGGTAAAAGCCTCGCTGCGCTGTACTGTGGGGGCTGGCCTGATGAAACCGGCGCTGCGCGGCTTAAAACGCAAAATGGATTACGCCGAATACGGCGGAGCGCCTCTGCTGGGGGTAAACGGTGTTAGTGTTGTGTGTCACGGCAGTTCCAAAGCAAAAGCTATTTACAAAGCCATTGATATCGCTTATCATTGTTGTGAAAGCAATTTTGTGGAAAAAATAAAAGGAAATTTTGAGAAGAGCATCGAAGACTAATAACAGTAATGCTCCATAGACGGAAGGAGGTGACGGGGATGGACTATTTCAAAAAAATCAGAGAAATCGTTGCGGAACAGTTAGGGATTGATGCAGAAACAATCACACTGGAAACAACTTTTAATGATCTGGATGCCGATTCCCTGGACGTAGTTGAGGTAATTATGGCGCTGGAG
The DNA here is from genome assembly GCA_017399005.1 of Peptococcaceae bacterium. Taxonomy (GTDB): domain Bacteria; phylum Bacillota; class Peptococcia; order Peptococcales; family Peptococcaceae; genus UBA7185. Next base: position 32,957 of record JAFQEO010000002.1, read on the forward strand.
GATGAATTCGGGATTCAGATTCCGGATGAAGTTGCTGAAAAAATCAAAAATATCGGCGCTGTTGTTGATTATGTCAGCGAAAATGCACAGTAAGGGTGCAATAAACAGGAAATACAAAGCGAATATAGGAGGCTGTCCTGACACTGTAAAGTTTTGCGGAACGGGACGGCCTTTTGTTGTATCTGTATGTACCGATATAGGTGGTGCCTATAGTAAAGCAAGGGAAACCGGTATTATGATTTCTCTTCTGAAAACGATAAAATAAAAGAGAAAACGATATAATTACAGATACAGACGATTTTGCGCAAAACAGCAATGCGGAATCGGCAAAATGTACATAAAATTTTATTGCGGGGGTGAACGCTGTGACAACCACATACGGTGGCTACATGGGTCGCATTCTGGATATTAATCTGACAACACAGGAAGTGAAGGAATATCCTTTTTCTGACCGGGAACGGGAATTATATATCGGCGGTAAAACTATGGCGGCAAAAATTCTGGCTGACCATCTGACCGGAAACGAAACAGCGTTTTCCGAGGATAATCTGCTGGTCGTTTCCACCGGTCCGATGACCGGGTCTGGAGCACCGAGTTCCAGCCGGTTTAATATTTCTACACTGTCTCCGCAGACTGGTTATCTGACATCTTCTAACTGTGGCGGTAATTTTGGCTATTATCTAAAAAAAGCCGGGCTGGATGCTATCGTTCTGCACGGCAGAAGCGATACACCGGTATGGCTGGAAATCAGCAATGGCAAGGTGCAGTTTCATGCAGCCGATGATTTATGGGGTATGAAAACTTCAGAGACGCAGGCAACTCTGGACGAAAAATTAAAACTGCCAAACGGTCGGGTTCGTAAAAACGGGAAAATCTGCATCGGCCCTGCCGGAGAAAACAAGGTGCTGTATGCCGGAATTGTGTCCAATGAACGCGTGGCGGGACGCGGTGGTACCGGTGCTGTACTGGGCTGGATGAATGTGAAGGCAGTCTGTGCCAGCGGGAATCAGGAAGTCAAAGTCATTGAAAAGGAAAAAATGATAAACCACACGCAGAAATGGTTCCGCTATTTGCGCAAACATCCGCTGACCGGGCAACAGCTCCCGTATATGGGTACGGCTGGGCTGGTAAGTTCTATGCAGATGCGTGGTTTGCTGTCTACCAGAAATTACAGTGCCGGTCAGTTTGACGATTTTGAAAAAGTAAGCGGTGAGCGTTTAGCCGAAGAATATAACATTGTGAATAAAGGCTGTCTGACCTGTCCGATTCGCTGTGCCCGCACTGTGGAAGTGAACGGTAAACATGTAAAAGGGCCGGAACTGGAAACACTGGTGCTTCTGGGCAGTAATCTGGCAAATAACAATCTGGAAGCTATTCTGCGCTGGAACTATGAACTGGACGAACTGGGCATGGATACCATTTCCACTGCTAATACCATTGCCTATGCTATGGAAGCAAACGAAAAAGGTCTATGGAATAATGGATTATCCTTTGCAGATACAGAAAACCTGTCTGCTGTTTTTGAAAAAATTGCTCACAGGGAAGGCATCGGCGATGAACTGGCGCAGGGCAGTAAACGATTATCAGAACAATACGGCGGTAAGGATTTTGCCATTCACGCAAAGGGCATGGAACTGGCAGCCTATGAGCCGCGCAAAGCGGCAGGGCTGGGTCTGGGTTATGCGGTCAGTAACCGGGGCGGCTGTCATTTAAACGGTGGCTATCTGGTTATTGTAGAAGGGCTGGGACTGTATGCCAACCCTACCACCTGGCATGGAAAAGCTGATTTAACTATGATGTTTCAGAATCTGATGGAAATGATTTCTGCATCGGGGCAGTGCCTGTTTACCAGCTATGCCATGTTTCCACAGCTGCTTTTAAATCATCCCAACAGCTGGTATGCCCGCCTGGTCAATACGGTAATTCCGTATTGTGGCGGAGTGGTCCGCATTTTAAATAAATTCCCGCAGATTGCTGCAATTCATCTGCCGGTTTTCCATCACACAAAGGCCTTTGAATATGTGACCGGGATGAAAATGCCCTTTGGCAGATATCTGCGCTGCGGGGAACGGGGGTATAATCTGGAACGTGAAGTAAACCGCCGGTTTGGTGTAAATGCCGGGAAAGATGCTCTGCCGAAACGCCTGACCGATGTGCTGCAGGATGCTGCTGACCCGACATCAAAAGTTCCTCTGGCGAAACTGAAAAAAGTATATTATCGTGCAAGAGGATGGGATAAAAATGGCTTGCCAACGAAACGGCTTCTGAAAAAGCTGGAAATCGAGGAGAACAGTCATGTATAAGGTGCAGCTTTTGGGTATTGTACGCCTGAAAACAGGTGTAGCATCGCTGGAACTGGACGAGAAGCAGGTAACTACATTGCATGATTTAAAAGGAATGCTGCCAGGAATCAGCCGCAAAGAAGCGGATGATCTGCTGGTACTGATAAATGGCGGTAAAGCAAAGAAACATTATCGTTTTAAAAACGGAGATACGGTTGTATTTTTGTCACCGGCGGGAGGAGGCTGATACTATGACAGAGCAGAATAAAAATGAATTGAAAAAGAAAAAATGGCCTGTCATCAACCAGAAAGAATGTGCCGGATGTTCTGTCTGTGTCGAAGCCTGTCCAATGGAGTGTCTGCGGATTGGGATGCCGAAATTTCGCGGCGATATTCATACTACGGCAGAACTGGCAAAACCAGATTGCTGCATAGGTTGTGGAATCTGTGCCCAAAATTGTCCGATCCGAGCCATTGTGATGACAGAAAAAAACGACAAATGAAAAACAAATATCAAATAGAAAGATAGTGGCTGCTGCAGTATGCGGGAAGAGATTTTCGAATACTGCGGCAGCTTTTTTCATGCTGTTCGCTTGTTATTATAATATAATATGCTATAATAGAACATATCTTCTGTTTTAGGTGTGATTCTGTGGAGAACAGCGTTTAATCAATCGGAAAAACAGGTATTTTATTAGAGTAAAGAAAACAATACATACATTCCAGACAGAATTGATTCTGCAAAAGATTCTGATATGATGATTGGAGATGGCGCTATGCCTGATTTTAAACTGGTTTCTGAATATAAACCGACCGGTGACCAGCCGAAGGCGATTGCAGGGCTGGTTGACGGCCTGGATTCGGGATATCCGAAGCAGATTATGCTGGGGGTTACCGGTTCGGGGAAAACTTTTACCATGGCAAATATTATCGCAGAGGCTAACCGGCCTGCGCTGGTGATTGCACATAATAAAACGCTGGCGGCACAGCTGTATAGTGAGTTTAAGGAATTCTTTCCGGAGAATGCGGTAGAGTATTTTGTGTCCTACTATGATTACTATCAGCCGGAGGCCTATGTGGCATCTACTGATACCTATATTGAAAAAGACGCGCAGATTAACGAGGAAATTGAGAAGATGCGCCACTCGGCTACTGCATCGCTGCTGGAACGACGTGATGTGATTATTGTTGCCAGCGTGTCCTGTATTTATGGTCTGGGTTCGCCGGAAGAATACCGGGAACAGACGCTGTCGCTGCGTGTGGGGTTAAATTATGACCGTGACGAGATTCTGCGCAAGCTGGTGGAAATCCAGTATGAGCGTAACGATGTGAATTTCCATCGCGGTACCTTCCGGGTAAGAGGTGACATTATTGAAATTTTGCCGGCCAATGCCAGCGAACGGGCTATCCGGGTGGAAATGTTTGGAGATGAAGTAGACCGCATTGCTGAGATTGATGTGGTTACCGGTCATGTGCTGGGGCTGCGCAACCATGTAAGTATTTATCCGAATACTCATTATGCTACCGATCCGGAATATATGGATACTGCTATTGCGGCCATCGAGGAAGAAATGGAGCAGCAGGTGGCATATTTTAAATCACAGAATAAGTTAATTGAGGCACAGCGCATTGAACAGCGTACTCGCTATGACATGGAAATGCTGCGGGAAGTAGGTTTCTGTACCGGTGTGGAAAACTATTCCCGTCCGCTGGCAGGCAGAGAGCCGGGTTCTACACCGAATACACTGCTGGATTTCTTTCCGGAGGATTTCATTACCTTTATTGATGAATCTCATGTATCGGTATCGCAGATTGGCGGTATGTACGCTGGTGACCGTTCCAGAAAAGAGAATCTGGTAAATTTCGGATTCCGTCTGCCGTCAGCGCTGGATAACCGGCCGCTGCGGTTTGACGAGTTTGAACAGAAAACCGGTCAGACAATCTATGTCAGTGCCACACCAGGGCCGTATGAAAGGGAACACAGCCAGCAGATTGTAGAACAGATTATTCGCCCGACCGGTCTGGTCGATCCGGAAGTAGAAGTTCGCCCGGTGCAGAATCAGATTGACGATTTGCTGGAGGAAATTCGCATTCGTGCGGAGAAAGACCAGCGTGTACTGGTAACTACGCTGACAAAAAAAATGGCGGAAGATCTGACAGATTATCTGAAAAGCGTTGGTGTGCGTGTGCGGTATCTGCACTCGGAAGTAAAAACCATTGAACGTATGGAGATTTTGCGTGATTTGCGCCAGGGCGAGTTTGATGTGCTGGTAGGTATTAACCTGCTGCGTGAGGGGCTGGATTTACCGGAAGTGTCGCTGGTGGCAATTCTGGATGCCGATAAAGAGGGCTTCCTGCGCTCGGAGACATCCATGATTCAGACCATTGGTCGCGCGGCTCGAAATGCCGAGGGCAAGGTTATTATGTACGGTGATACCATTACTGGTTCTATGCGGAAAGCCATCGATGAGACGGAACGCCGCCGGGAACTGCAGATGCGATATAATAAGGAACATGGTATCACGCCGAAAACTGTTCAGAAAAATATCCGGGCTGTCATTGAGGCAACTATGGTGGCCGAGGAGACGGAAGATTATATAGCAGTGAAACCGAAACTTTCTGCAAAAGAACGGGAAAAACGGATTCGCATACTGGAAAAGGAAATGAAAGCTGCGGCAAAAGCACTGGAATTCGAAAAAGCTGCCGCGCTGCGTGACGAAATCCGTCAGTTGCGGGAGGAAGAATAAAGTATCAGATATAATTGCAGGGACGGTTGGCCACAACCGCCCGAAATAAGAATCCTGCAAATTATGTTCTGAATGTTTATAGAGAGGAATTTATATGAGTCAGAATAAAGTGATAAAAATTCAGGGTGCCCGTGTGCACAATCTGAAAAATATAGATATTGAGCTGCCTCGCGATAAGTTTATTGTGATGACAGGTTTAAGCGGTTCGGGAAAATCGTCGCTGGCTTTTGACACCATCTATGCCGAAGGGCAGCGGCGCTATATGGAGTCGCTGTCATCTTATGCCCGTATGTTTCTGGGTCAGATGGACAAGCCGGATGTAGACTACATCGAGGGGCTGTCACCGGCGGTTTCCATTGATCAGAAGACAACCAGCCGCAATCCCCGTTCTACCGTAGGGACTGTTACCGAGATTTATGATTATCTGCGCCTTCTGTTTGCCCGTGTAGGGACACCGCACTGCCCAAAATGCGGCAAACCAATCAGTCAGCAGACGGTAGAGCAGATGGTAGATCAGGTGATGACCTATCCGGAACGCACAAAAATTCAGGTTATGTCACCAATCGCCAGAGGAAAGAAGGGCGAGTACCAGAAAACGTTTGAACAGCTGAAAAAAAGCGGCTATGTGCGTGTTCGCGTGGATGGCGAGATGCGGGAGCTGGAAGAGGAAATCAAGCTGGAGAAAAATAAAAAGCATAACATCGAAGTAGTGATTGACCGCATTATTCTGAAGGAAGGCATTGAAAGTCGTCTGGCAGATTCGCTGGAGACTGCGCTGAAACTGTCTGACGGACTGGTGTTAATCGATGTAATGGAGCATGAGGAACTGATTTTGAGTTCCAATTTTGCATGTATCGATTGCGGCATCAGCGTTGGGGAAATCAATCCGCGTATGTTTTCTTTTAATAATCCGTACGGGGCCTGCCCTGCCTGTGACGGGTTAGGCAGCAAGATGGAGCTGGATTTAGGTCTGGTAATTCCCGATGATACATTGTCGATTAACGGCGGGGCACTGGCACCGTGGAGCAAGGGTGGTATCAGCAACTACTACGCTATGTTACTGGGCGCTCTGGCAGAAAAATACGGTTTGGATTTAAATAAACCGTGGAAGGAACTGAGCGAGGAACATCAGAAACTGGTGCTGTACGGCGCTGCAGCGGATGAACGCTTCCACTTTAACTATATCAATCTGTTCGGCGAAGAAAAGGTGCACACTGGCAAATATGAAGGTGTGATTCCAAATCTGGAACGTCGCTATCGAGACAGTACCTCCGACTGGGTGCGCGAGGAAATTGAAACCTACATGACCGAAAATGCCTGTGTGGTATGTAAAGGAAAACGCCTGAAACCGGAAGTGCTGGCGGTAAAAGTGGGCGGATATAATATTGCCGAGGTTACTGATATGACCATTCTGGAAGCTGCCGATTTTTTTGAACATCTGCAACTGACCGAGCGACAGCAGTTGATTGGTCACCAGATTTTAAAAGAGATTAAAGCCCGTCTTAATTTCCTGGTGAATGTGGGGCTGGATTATCTGACATTAAGTCGTGCGGCTGGTACATTATCCGGCGGCGAGGCACAGCGTATCCGTCTGGCTACACAGATTGGTTCCGGGCTGGTAGGTGTGCTGTATGTACTGGATGAACCGAGTATCGGGTTGCATCAACGTGATAATGCCCGCCTGATTGAATCGCTGGAACATTTGCGCAATCTGGGCAATACGCTGATTGTGGTAGAACATGATGAAGATACTATGTATGCTGCTGATTACATTGTAGATATCGGGCCGGGTGCCGGTCTGGAGGGTGGTCAGGTTGTGGCTTCCGGTACTCTGGAGGAAATTAAGGCAAATGAAAATTCCATTACCGGGCTGTATCTGTCCGGCAAACGGCAGATTCCGATTCCACCGGTGCGCAGAGTGCCGTCGGAGGATAAGTGGCTGACCATTCAGGGTGCTGCGGAAAATAATCTGAAAAACATTGACGTGAAGATTCCGCTTGGTGTATTCACCTGCGTAACCGGGGTGTCTGGTTCGGGGAAAAGCTCTCTGATTAACGAGATTCTCTATAAGGCGCTGACACGCAGCCTGTATAAAAATGCTAAAATGCATCCGGGGAAACACAAAGCTATTCAGGGGCTGGAACATATCGATAAAGTTATCAATATCGATCAGTCGCCAATCGGGCGTACACCGCGCTCAAACCCTGCTACTTATACCGGTGTGTTTGACAGCATCCGGGAATTGTTTGCTCAGACACAGGATGCAAAAATGCGCGGCTACAAAGCGGGGCGGTTTAGCTTTAACATCAAGGGAGGTCGCTGTGAGGCATGCAGCGGTGACGGTATTATCAAAATTGAGATGCACTTCCTGTCGGATGTGTATGTGCCTTGTGAAGTGTGCAAAGGCAGACGATACAACCGTGAGACGCTGGAAGTTCGCTACAAAGGCAAAAATATTGCCGATGTACTGGACATGACCGTAAACCAGGCGGTGGAATTCTTTGAAGCCATTCCAAAAATCTATCGCAAACTGAAAACTCTGCAGGATGTGGGGCTTGGCTATGTAAAACTGGGGCAGCCGGCAACAACTTTGTCTGGCGGTGAGGCGCAGCGTGTAAAACTGGCTACGGAGCTTTCCCGCAGAAGCACCGGAAAAACATTGTATATTCTGGATGAGCCGACCACAGGGCTGCATATTGCTGATATCCATAAACTGCTGGAAGTGTTGAACCGTCTTGTAACCGACGGCGACAGCGTTCTGGTAATTGAACACAACATGGATGTAATCAAGTCGGCTGATTATATTATTGATCTGGGACCGGAAGGCGGCAAGGGGGGCGGCCGGATTGTGGCCACTGGAACACCGGAGGATGTTATCCAGGTGGAAGAATCCTACACCGGGCAGTTCCTGAAAAAATTTATGGACCGTCAGTTAAATGGCCCTGCACCGGAACAGTAAACCTACAGTGCAGCGCAGAAAGCGCATAGAGAATAAAGAAACTGCTTGCATTTTAGCGTCTGTTTTGCTATAATATCTGGAAGTAAAATAATTTGCGTTGATGAGGAGCCGTCATGGATAGGCAGTCAAAGAGAGCGGGGTCACTGGCTGAAAGCCCTGTACTGTTAAAAATGAACGGGTTCGCCTCGGAGCTTTCCGGCTGAAGTCCTGCAGTGTACTGTGAGGATGTGTAAGCGGAACGTATGCCGGCGTTAACGGTTTTGAGAGTGCCGGGCTGTAATACAGCCGGCGAATTAGGGTGGTACCGCGAAATCAGACCTTCGTCCCTTTGTGACGGAGGTCTTTTGTTTTGCCTGGCTCCGGGAAGATTACGAAAGCCGGGAGCTGTATTTTGAAGGAGGTTACAATTGTGCGTGACGAATTGATTAAAATCAAAGAGGCTGCTGTACAGGCTTTAGAAGAAGCTACCAGTATGGATTACCTCAACGAACAGAAAGTCCGTTTCCTGGGTAAAAAAGGGGAACTGACCACCATTCTGAAAGGGATGGGCAAATTAAGTGCAGAAGAACGTCCGGTAGTTGGCCAGCTGGCTAATGAAGTGCGTGACGAAATCAACCAGGTTCTGGACCGCAAAATGGCGGAAGTAAAAACTGCACTGCAGGAAGCAAAACTGGCTTCTGAAACACTGGATGTTACCTTACCTGGCCGTGCTGTAAACCACGGTACAAAACATCCAATCACCAAAGTTATCGACGAAGCAAAACAGATTTTCCTGGGCTTAGGCTTTGAAGTGGCAGAAGGTCCTGAAATCGAAAGCGACTATTATAACTTTGAGGCGCTGAACCTGCCGAAAGATCACCCTGCCCGCGATATGCAGGATACCTTCTATATCAATCCTGAAATTGTTCTGCGCACCCAGACATCCGGCGTACAGGTACACAGCATGGAGGAAAAACAGGGTGCCCTGCCTGTTAAAGTTATCTGCCCTGGTAAAGTATACCGTAAAGACGATGACGCAACTCACTCTCCAATGTTCCACCAGATTGAAGGTCTGCTGGTAGATAAAAATATCCGCATGAGCGACCTGAACGGCTTACTGCTGTCCTTCTGCCAGGAAATGTTCGGCAAAGACACAAAAATCCGTATGCGTCCAAGCTACTTCCCGTTTACAGAACCTAGCGTGGAAATTGATATCTCCTGCTGCATGTGCCACGGCGAAGGTTGCCGTATGTGCTCCAACACCGGCTGGCTGGAAATTCTGGGTGCCGGTATGGTTCATCCAAATGTACTGCGTGCCGGTGGCTATGATCCGGAAGAAGTGAGCGGTTTTGCATTTGGTTTAGGTGTGGAACGTATCGCTATGCTGAAATACGGGATTAACGACTTACGTCTGATGTACGAAAACGATCTGCGTTTTCTGCGTCAGTTTTAATGGGAGGTAGAAGCAATGCAGGTTTCTTATAACTGGTTAAAAGAATATGTAGATATTGAGTTAACAGCTGACCAGCTGGCAGAAGTAATGACAAGAGCCGGTGTGGCTGTAGAGCATGTTATCCCTACCAATAAAGGGGTAAGCGGTGTTATCGCAGCACTGGTGCTGGACAAAACTCCAGTGCCTGACACTCATCTGAATCTGTGCCATGTAACCACCGACGGTGAAAACAATATTCAGGTTGTATGCGGTGCGCCAAATGTGGCTGCAGGTCAGAAAATTCCTTTCGCTACCGTTGGCGCTGAACTGCCTGGCGGCGTGAAAATCAAAAAAGCAAAACTGCGTGGTGTAGAATCCAACGGGATGATTTGCTCCGCAAAAGAACTGGGTATCGATCCGGAACAGATTCCGCCGGAACAGAAAGACGGGATTCTGGTACTGCCGGAAGATACCGTACTGGGTACTCCAATCACTGAAATTTTAGGTTTAGATGACTATATTCTGGAACTGGATTTAACACCAAACCGTTCCGACTGCCTGAGCGTTCTGAACATCGCAAAAGAAATTGGTGCTTTATTAGGAAAAGAAGTGCGTCTGCCTCAGCCGGAATTTACTGCGGATAATGATGACATTAACAATCTGATGAATGTATCCATCGAAGCACCGGAACTGTGCCACCGTTATGCCGGCAAAATGATTCGCGGCATCAAAGTACAGCCATCTCCATTCTGGTTGCAGCATCGCTTACAGTGTGCAGGTATGCGTCCAATCAACAACATTGTTGACGTAACCAACTATGTTATGATGGAATACGGCCAGCCTTTGCATGCATTCGATTATCATGAACTGGCAGACCATAAAATCAATGTGCGTACTGCTGCTGCCGATGAAAAAATTGTGACACTGGACAGTCAGGAACGTCAGCTGAAAGACGACATGCTGTTAATTTGTGACGGTGCAAGAGCTGTTGCGGTTGCCGGGGTTATGGGCGGTGAAAATACCGAAGTAACCGACGCTACTGTAGATGTGTTTATTGAATCCGCATACTTCCAGCCGACAAGCGTACGCCGTACCTCCACCAGACTGGGGCTGCGTTCTGAAGCATCCATTCGCTTTGAAAAAGGTATCAACATGGAAACTGTACTGACTGCTGCAGAACGTGCTGCACAGCTGATGCAGATGACCGGCGGCGGTGTTGTGGTTGGCGGTGCTGTTGATAACTATCCGACAAAACACGAAGCGGTTACCATCGAACTGCAGCTGGCAAAAGTAAATGCGCTGCTGGGTACCGATATTTCCGATGAAAAAATCAAAGAAATTCTGACAAGCTTAAACTTTAACATTGTAAGCGACAATGGTGCTGCAATTGTAGTGGAAGTGCCAGGCTACCGTCCAGACTGCTCCATTCCGGAAGATTTAATCGAAGAAGTAGCTCGCGTATATGGTTATGATACCATTCCACAGACCCTGCCATACGGCACATCCGGCCGCGGCACTCTGACACCTGCGCAGAAACTGCGTGATGTTCTGATTAACAAACTGGCTGGTTTAGGCCTGTGCGAAGTTATGAACTACAGCTTCATCAATAAAAACAACGATGAAAAACTGGGTTATCCAGCTGATGATATTCGCCGCAACAGCGTTCCGATTCTGAATCCGCTGTCCGAAGAACAGGGCCATATGCGTACCAGCATTGTGCCTGGTTTGATGAAAACCGTTCTGTTTAACCACAATCATCGCAACGACGATATTGCTATCTTCGAGCTGGGTAAAATCTACCTGCTGGAAGGCGAACTGAAACCAGATACTCTGGCAAACGAAAAATGGACACTGGGCATTGCCATGAAAGGCAAATCCCTGACAACATGGAAACAGTCCGGTATCAACTACGATTTCTTCTACCTGAAAGGTGTAATCGAAGAACTGATGGAAGAACTGAAAATCGCAGATGTGGATTATGTTCCATGCAAAGATAACAGCATCTACCATCCAGGCCGTGCTGCATATCTGTACGTAAACGGTCAGAAAGCCGGTGTATTCGGCGAACTGCATCCAACCATCGCTGACAACTACGGAGTGGAAGATCGCGTATATCTGGCAGAAACCGATGTAGATGTTCTGGTAGAAGTGGGCTCCACGAATATTCAGGTAAAACCTCTGCCTAAATTCCCTGCATCTACCCGTGACATGGCTGTGGTAGTAGCAGAAACCGTTGCTGCATCCGATCTGGAAAAAGCAATCCGCGGTGCAGGCAGTGAACTGCTGGATGATGTGAAAATCTTCGACGTTTACCAGGGCGGCCAGATTGCAGAAGGCCATAAGAGCATCGCATTTGCTCTGACCTTCCAGGCAGACCGCACCCTGACTGTAGAAGAAGTAAGTGCCGAATACGATAAAATCTTTGCAGTGCTGGAAGAGAAATTCAACGCAACTGTACGCGCATAAAGAGAACGGGTGATTTTCATTGTGGCTGTGTTGTTTTTAAATTTTCTCACCTTACGTACTACAGAGGTATGCATCTCTCGAATTTTTAAAAGCTGCCTTGCCACAATAAAAAATTATCGTCATCTCTGGTGAAAAATAATTAATATAAAAGCCGCAGAGTGTATTTCCCCAAATTCCGACTGCAGATGAACACGATATGTACTGTACATATGCGGAGGGATTAGGGAAATGATACTCTGTGGCTTGTTTTTTTTGTATTCTGAATTCATACCAATTATTTGTACTTTCAGAATTGACATCTGTCCATAGAAAATGCATAATATTAGCTAACACAAAAAACGAGGGGGAGATTACTTATGAAATTCAACGGCGTTGATTTTGATACTTATTTAAAAGACTATCCAAATCAGGAAGGGTTTTACGGCAGATATGGCGGCTCCTATGTTTCAGCAGAACTGCAGAAGGCTATGGAAGAAATCACAGAAGCCTACTACACCATCGCCAAATCCAGCAAGTTTATCAGCGAGTTGCGCCGCATCCGCAAGGAGTTTCAGGGGCGTCCAACACCGATTTCCCATCTGGAACGGCTGAGCAATTCTCTGGGGAATGTGCAGCTGTATGCAAAACGTGAGGATTTAAACCACACCGGCGCTCATAAATTAAACCATTGTATGGGTGAAGCGCTGCTGGCAAAATATATGGGTAAGAAAAAAGTAATTGCAGAAACCGGTGCAGGGCAGCACGGGGTGGCTCTGGCTACTGCTGCGGCATATTTCGGTCTGCAGTGCGATATTTACATGGGTGCTGTTGATATTAAAAAACAGGCACCGAATGTAGCCAGAATGAAAATTCTGGGTGCCAATGTTATTGAGGTAACACACGGGCTGGCAACCTTAAAAGAAGCGGTAGACGCTGCTTTCGATGCCTATGTGCAGGAACATGAAGACAGCATTTACTGCATCGGTTCCGTACTGGGGCCGCATCCGTTCCCGATGATGGTGCGTGAGTTCCAGAGTGTTATCGGTATCGAGGCAAGAGAACAGTTTACCGGCATGACAGGCGAACTGCCGGATGCCATCGTGGCATGTGTGGGCGGCGGTTCCAATGCTATGGGCTTCTTTGCAGGTTTCCTGAACGACCCGGTAGATATTTACGGTATTGAACCGCTGGGCAGAGGTCCGAAACTGGGTGACCATGCGGCAAGTCTGGCGTATGGTACAGAAGGGATTATGCATGGTTTCAACAGCATTATGCTGAAAGATGAAAACGGTGAACCGGCTCCGGTTTATTCGGTAGCCAGCGGTCTGGACTATCCGTCTTCCGGTCCGGAACATGCTTTCCTGCATGACCTGGGCAGAGTAAAATACGACATGGTGAACGACGAGGATACCATCGATGCATTCTTCAAACTGTCTCGCCTGGAAGGGATTATCCCTGCCATTGAAAGTGCTCATGCCGTTGCGTATGCTATGAAACTGGCAAAAGAAATGAAACGCGGTTCTATTTTAATCAATCTGTCCGGCCGCGGTGACAAAGATATGGACTACGTGCTGGAAAACTTTGGCATGCGTTAATTTCTGTACTGTGAAATGTATGATATTAACAGAATCAATAGATTGTAAAAATTTTTCTTTTCGGATATCTTGCAATCACTTCTGTGATATGCTATCATAAAAACAGGTTAAAACCTCCCTGCTAGGTGCGTAAATGCCTGGTATGTTTTTACCAACACTTTCTATAAGGGAATCTGATTCTCTGTTGTGGGACTTGATGCCGGGTATGTTTAGTCGGAACGATGAATACAACAGGAAGATACCCACCTGCACATGCAGGTTCAAACGCTGGGTATTACGGCTGTGTGGGGGTACATAAAGACCGACCGGGAAAACTGGTCGGTCTTTTATTATTTTTTGTTAAGGAGGAGTCATCGTGCAGGAATTATGGAAGCTGTTCTGGATTTTTTTTCGAATTGGCGCTTTTACCTTTGGCGGCGGTTATGTGATGATTCCCATTATACAGCATGAAATCTGTGAAAAACATAAGCTGATTGAGGAACAGGAATTGTCGGAGCTGCTGGTGATTGCCCAGTCGCTGCCGGGGATGATGGCGGTTAACGCAGCAACAGCAGTAGGATTTCAGCGAAAAGGCAAAATCGGAGGCGTTGTGTGTGCCCTGGGTGTAGCGCTGCCATCGTTTCTGATTATTGTATTTTTAGCAAATCTGATTCTTCGTTATAGCAGTAACCCTCATGTAATGGGTGCATTTCAGTGGGTACGGGCAGTTGTGGTAGGCATGATTGCAGCTGCAGCAGTGAAGATGGGAAAACCGTGCCTGAAAAACAGAATGCAGATGGTTCTGGTGGCTGTGGCGCTGGCACTGGCCATTGTGGATGTGCATCCAGTTGTGCTGATTCTGGGCGGTGCGTTGGCCGGTTATCTGATGACACAGAATCGCCGGAATAATGCTGCCGAAAAGACGGCGAAAGAAGGTGACCGTGAATGATTTCGTTATATCTGGAGCTGTTTTTTGTATTTGCTATGATTGGCTTGTTTTGTTTTGGCGGTGGTTACGGTATACTGCCTTTTATTCAGGGCGAAGTAATCGGCAGAGAATGGATGACCGTGCAGGAATTTATCAATGTTATTGCGGTATCGGAAAGCACACCGGGGCCGCTGGGTATTAATGTGGCAACTTATGTAGGCTTTAAAATGGGGGGAATTGCCGGGGCGGTATGTTCCACTACAGGGCTGATGATGCCGGCATTCTTTCTGGTGATGCTGGTAACACGGCTTCTGCTTACCGAAAAAGGCGGACGACTGTGGAAACGGTTTACCATGGGCATCCGGCCTGTGGTAGTAGGGCTGATTTTCTATGCAGCCTGGTCAATCGCCGGAACCGTGCTGGTACAGACCGGTGCAGCCGGTATCCGACTGGACTGGCTGGGGATTCTGCTGGCGGTTATCGGTTTTTTAAGTGTGCATAAATTCAAGCTGCATCCGGTGCTGCTAATTGGCACTGCTGCTATGCTGGGCGCATTGTTTGGCGGATAATTTGTTTGACAATTCTTTTTGGATGTAGTAGTATATTAACATACTAAAGCGTTACAGGCAGAAAGGGTGCAGGGTATGTATCAGAGTAAACTGGAAGATGAACAGATTGACGGTCTGTTTGAGGCAATGCAGCAGCTGAAAACCAGAGAGGACTTTTACCGGTTCTTCGAAGATATCTCCACCGTGTCGGAAATCAAAGCACTGGCACAGCGTATGGAGGTAGCAAAAATGCTGGATGAAGACAAAACCTACACCGAGATTGCCAGCAAAACCGGTGCAAGTACCGCCACCATCAGCCGCGTAAAACGCTGCCTGAACTATGGTGCCGACGGTTACCGCCTGGTACTGGAGCGTATGAAAGAGAATAAAGAATAAAAGTAAAGCAGTTATCAGGCAATTCTGGTAACTGCTTTTTAGAAAAAGTTTTTTAAAATTTAAAACTTTTTTTCGAAAAAGTGTTGACACTTTGTAATAAAGATGTTATTATATCAAAGTCGCCTGACGGTGACGGAAATGAATGAATGTGGCATGTTGGAGAAGGGGCTTAACTCACCAGCCTTTCACGCTGGCATTCACGGGTTCGAATCCCGTACATGTCATTCATTTTGGGAGTTTAGCTCAGCTGGGAGAGCGTCTGCCTTACAAGCAGGATGTCGGCGGTTCGATCCCGTCAACTCCCATTTTTTTTATGCCGGTGTAGCTCAATTGGCAGAGCAGCTGATTTGTAATCAGCAGGTCGCGGGTTCGAGTCCCATCACCGGCTTGCAATGAAGACAATCTCAATCGAGGTTGTCTTTTTTGTTTTTCCGGAAAAGTAAAAATACCCGACAAAACAGGGCAGCTTCGGAAGAGGCTGTCTTTTTTGTTCTGCCAAAATGCAAACAGCGCTTTATTGCAGTACAAACTGTGATAAAGCGCTGTTTTTTGTAAGTTTCCGCCTTTTATATAGATATAGACTTAATCAAACTCTAACAGTTTCGATGGCGGCACCTGGAGTGCTTCCGAAATAGCGAACAGTGTTGCCAGTGAAATCCCTACGGACATGTTCGGTGCCTCCACCTGGCTGAGAAAACCGACAGATATCCCTGCTTTTTCAGCTAATTGTTCCTGTGTCATAGCTCTTTGACGGCGCACATATCCAATTTTTAACCCTACGGCAATAAATTCATCTTTATATTTTGACATATTATCATTTTTCATGGACATCACCCAATTATATTTTATGGACTTGTGAATGCAAATAACACATGGTATAATATAGTGAACACTAGCTATAAACTAGTAAAATAAAAGTACAAGTAAGTAAAAACTAAATTAAAACAGAAAATGTGAGAGAAATGTGAAAATAACATTACGGTGGCAGTTCTAGTAGCGATTATGGGGATACATCCGGTTGCTGAAACTTTTTTTGTGCCAATTATACAGTTTAATTGTTAATTTTACATTGGCGCTGTATGTTGTTTTGCAGTATGGTATAATGGTCGCCACGCAGATAATTATACATCAGGGGGAGCAGTTGTATATGACAGAGGAGAAAAAGCTCATTGGATTTCATATGGCATTATTAATCGTTTGCGCGATATGCAGAATTTTCTGTCAGATGAATATGCAGGAATGGTATTATCGTTATCAGTATAGTGAATTGTATATGGTTGGTTTAATGTTTGCCAGACCGTTATTTTATTATGCAGCAGGTTTCCTGGTAGTTTATTTGTTAGCAAAAAACATGTTTCGTAATGATTTGCAGCTGCCATACAGAGAATTTGGCATTACAGCCGCAATTTTTCTGGTTGTGTATACACTGATGATGCTGCTGATTGTGACAAATATTTTGCTGGATACGGCTATGCTGGGCAAAGTACACTATTTTGCAATGATAGCATTTCTGGATTATTACTGGCTTTTGTGTATTCCTGGAATACTGCTGGGCCTGGCTGCAGAAAAACGGTGGGAGAATATGGCTGTATAATAAAAACGGGTTGAGGTGATAGTCGATGTCATATATTTTATTTGGATATCTTCTGGTATTTCTTAATATCAGAATCAATGGATTTGATATTATGCCTGATTTTATAGGATATTTGCTGATTTTTGCAGGGGTAAATAAATTTAGAGAACGAAACAGTTATTTCAGCAAAGCACGTTTCTGGGCATTGTTTATGGGTGTGGTTGCTTTTAGTGATTTATTGCATCTGGAAATAATCACAATTGAAAGTGAACTCTTTATGATGCTCTTAGTATTTGTGAGTGTGTTTTTTACGGTAATTCCATTGTACCTGATGTATGTAATTACCCGGGGCATAGCGGAACTGGAATGGGAAACAGGGGCTTATCTGGGTGAAGATAAGCTGATGCAGGCATGGAAAATCAATGCCATTGCAACATTTCTGCTTTGTATACTGACAGCTCCGCTGACAGGAATCTTTCATATCGACTCAGGGATGATATTTTTGATGACAGTACTGATGGTGTGTATTTTGTTAGTGAATATTGCGTGGGTAATCTGCTTTTATAGATGTAAGAAACGATACGATGCCGCAGAGGCAGAAATGACTGCGCAGCAGAATGAGAATGATGTGCTGGCAGATTAAAAAACAAGACAAACAGGGCAGCTTCGGAAGAGGCTGCGTTTTTGTGTTATTTATGTAGTATTTTTGCTTTTTTATACACTAGAAATACAGTTGTCAGGATTATATGCTATAATAAATTAATTGCCAAAATGTAGAAAGGTCAGGTGAGATAAAACACATGATAAAAATTGCAATTTGTGATGATATACGGGAACAGTGTGATGAAATAAAAACGATTTGGGAGCAATCTGTGGATTGTAATTTTGCTTACGAGTTACAGATATTTCTGTCGGCAGAGGATTTGCTGCAGTCATATGCACAAGGAATGCGATACGACTTGCTTGTGCTGGATATCAAGATGAATGATATCAATGGAATGGAAGCGGCAAAACAGATTCGGCAGATGGATTGCGATGTGAAGATTATTTTTCTGACAGCATATGACCAGTATATGCGGGATGCTTTTGATGTGTCAGCCATGCATTATCTGGACAAGCCTGTAGATGCTGTGAAACTAAAAACATTGTTCCGTCAGGTGATACGAGCATATCAGGATGCGCATTATGCAGTGCATATTCCGGTAATCAATGCAGACGGAATGGAAGAAACCGTAAAGCTATTTACCTCAGAAATTATGTATTGTGAAAGCTACAATCGCAAGGTGACGGTTCGGCTGACTTCTGGTGAAGTATATATTACCAGACTGAAACTTGGGCAGTTAGAGCAGGAACTGCGTTCCAGAAATTTTGTGCGGATTCATATGAGCTTTCTGGTGAATATCAAATATATGCGCAGAATTAATCGGCAGCAGGTTGTGCTGAAATATCAGGAGCGAGAATACACACTGCCTGTTTCCAGAAAACAGAAGGATTTTGTGGAACAGGTTTTTCTGGATTATCGGACGGGAGATTATAAGCCATGATAAGAATCGCAATAGATGCAATTTGTGTTATTGTTGAAATACTTCTGGCCAGATATCTGTTTCAGGCATTTTTAGGGGAATGCAGACTGGATAAACGAAAAGAATGCATTTTATATATCATAGCCGGAGTTGTTAATATGGCATATTCAAGTGCACCTATTACAGTAACGGAGCGAATGTGTTTGTCTTTCTTGAATTTTACTGTCGTAGCACAGTTTTATCGAGCTGGTTTTTTATTAAAAATGTTTTTTGTGGCGTTGAATCATGGGATTAACCTGAGTTGTGAGTTTTTCTCCGGTGCAATATTAACACTGCTGTATAGTGGTATGGTATTAAAAATGAATTCGCCGGAGTTGCATAATTATGTTCAAGGCGTATTTATATCAAAATCAATGGTGACGGGAATCATGTTTTTTATTGTATCATTCAAGAAACAGAATGATTACTATGGAAGACCAGGGTTGTTGTGTGTGTATATGATTCTGCCGATTGTCACTACTGTATGTCTGTGTCAGTTAGGATATGCGACAGAACTTTTGCAGACAGAAACAGCATATGCCAGATATTTGTTTGTTTCCTGTGCAATGATAGCTACCAATATTGCATTGTTTTTTTTACTTGACCGGCAGATGCGTATGGAGAAAATCAGGTGGCAATTAAAAATGGCAGAGCTTCGTGAAAGTATGCAGCAGGAGTATTATTCAACGCTGATTGAGCGGGATATAGAAGTAAGCAGCATCAAACATGATATGCAGAATCATCTGCAGTTTCTGAAATATAAGGCGGAAAACAATGATATAGAAACAGTAAAAACCTATATTGATTCCCTGATAGAGATTCTGCCGCAGAATAAAATGCACTATACTAATCAGAAAACAATTAATACGATTCTAAGTATCAAAGCGAAAGCAGCCAGAGAAAAAGAAATTACGCTGGACGTTTCTGTGCCGAAAGAGATAGATAATCTGGAGATATCCGATATGGATTTAGTGGTTCTGCTGGCTAATTGTCTGGACAATGCCATTGAAGCCGTAGAACGGATGGCAGATAATAAAATAATTCGGCTTGTGATTTATGACCAGGAAGATGGAATTTCTATCTATATTGAGAACCCGTATTTGAAAACAGAGAAAAATAAATTGTTTGTAACATCGAAAGCAAATAAACAGGAGCACGGATATGGTCTTCATAATATCCGGCGCACGGTTGAAAAATATTCTGGCATTTTCCGTATCGAATCGGAAGAACAGAAATTCAAAGTGAAAATTTTTTTACCAAAGTAAATGTATATGGTGCTCTATTGCAATGGAAACATTGCAGCAGGGCGTTTGTTTTCAGGCTGATTATACATTTTAAGTACTAATTGTGCATCGAAATTCCGTAGAATAGCAGTGCATAAAAGTACAGAATTATATTTGCAAAAAGGGGTGCAGCGTATGAAATCAAAAATCAAATGGCTTGTCTTGTTGCTTATTGTAATTGCAATTGCAATATTGCCCGAGATTTTGTTTGAATTTTTTGGACAATCGGGAGAAGCCTTTGCTGGTTATCTGGCAGAATGTATGATCTGGATTGGCATTGGAGCTTTAGCGGTTTTATTATGGACATTTACGTTCCTGACCACTGTTTTACCAGAGTTAATCTTTGTACAAGGCCACTGGACATTTTTGTTTATTATGTTTTTCTGTTTTATGGTGGCATTTTTACTGAGCTGGAAGTTGCCGAAATCTAGCCGTCCATTGTCGAGGCTATGGCCGCTTATTTGCTTTATGATGGGAATGGCATATAAAGATGCGCTGTATGTTCATCAGGGAAGCAGCAGTTATATCTGGTGGGGCAGTTATCTGGCAGATGCTTTTGCAATTTGTTTGCTCCCGGCCTTGATTGGGCTTCTGGCTGGAAATTTGTTGAGAAGATAAAATGAGTGAGGGCAGCTTCGGAAGAGGCTGTCTTTTTTGTATGTCCGATTCTTTTTTATGGTATCTATAACGCTGATTCTGCTGTTGCAAGCGGAATGAAAGGTGATATAATATAACCAACTATGACCATTAGATGAATCCCAGGCTGGGGAATCAGGAGGATACCATCATGAGAGCTGTGATTATTGGTGCTGGTAAAATTGGATATAACATTGCAGAAACGCTGTCG
Source organism: Peptococcaceae bacterium (assembly GCA_017399005.1). Lineage (GTDB taxonomy): Bacteria > Bacillota > Peptococcia > Peptococcales > Peptococcaceae > UBA7185. The sequence goes on from JAFQEO010000002.1 coordinate 53,512, forward strand.
AACGAGGGGCATGATGTTTATGTCATCGAAAAGGATGAGGAGCGTAAACAGATTGTGGAGGAAAACCTGGATGTGCAGGTGATGATGGGCAACGGGGCAGATTCCCGTCTGCTGGAAAGTATCGATATCGAGGGTGCGGATCTGCTGATTGCGGTAACAGAAAACGATGAGCTGAACATGATGTCCTGTATGCTGGCGGGGCAGTATGGTGTGAAAAAAACAGTTGCCCGTGTGCGTAAGCCGGAGTACGATCGCAACAACAAGCTGGCAAGCAATCCGGCGCTGAATATTGACCTGATGATTAATCCGGAGCGTGTTGCGGCAGCGGAGATTGCCAAAATTATTTCGGTGCCGGAAGCGGTGGATGTAAACTATTATGCCAAAGGCAAAATTACTCTGCTGGAACTTTTAATCGAAGCAGGCAATTCTTCCATTGGATATGCGCTGAAAGATTTGCGCGGAAAGCATCAGTTTCTGGTTGCGGCAATCTATCGTGACGGAAGCCTGATTATTCCGCGAGGCGATGATAAAATTATGCAGGGTGACCGTGTATTTTTAATCGGCCGTACAGACCAGATGCGGGAAGTCGAAAAGGTGCTGGGGTTCCAGCGCCGTACGATTCGTTCGGTAATGCTGATGGGCGGTAGCCGTGTGGCGTTTTATCTGGCACAGCTGCTGGAAAAACGAGGCCTGGAAGTCAAGATTATTGAAAAAGATTATAAACACTGCAAACACCTGGCAGGGCAGCTGGATGAAGCCATTATTTTAAATGGTGACGGCAGTGATATTGACCTGCTGCAGGATGAAGGGGTGCAGGATACGGACCTGTTTGTTGCGTTAACCGAGGATGATAAGCTGAATATTCTGGTGTCGCTGATGGCCAAACGGCTTGGTGCGAAAAAGATTATTGCCCAGGTACGTCGGTCGGACTATATGCCGTTAATCGAGGCGGTTGGCATTGATATCGCCATCAGTCCCCGCCTGCTGACGGCGGAGGCGGTACTGCGATTTGTACGAAACAGCGAATTCTTATCCATCAGCGTATTGGAAAAAGGCTCTGCCGAAGTATACGAAATTATTGTAAATGCTCATATGAAACGGCTGATTAACAAGCCGATTAAAGATTTAGGGCTGCCGAAAGGTATCCTGATTGGTGCCATGTTCCGCAATAACGATGCGGTGATTCCTTCCGGGAATGACGTGTTGATGCCGGGTGACCGTATTATTATTTTTGCGGCGGCGGCTGTGGTTCGTAAGGTGGAGTATTTCCTGCGACAGGAGGCATAAAGCATGCGACAGAGTTATGTGTTAAGCAATATCGGCAGTTTGCTGGTGATTGTAGGTGCGGCTATGCTGCTGCCGATGGCGGCAGGGCTGTATTACCACGAGGCCGAATTTGCCGATTTTGGGCGCATGGCGTCAGTAACGGTGCTGGCGGGGCTTGGCCTTCATGAACTGACACGGCTGAAAACACGCAAACGCATCAGCCTGCGTGAGGGGTATGCGCTGGTAACCTACGGCTGGATTGTGGTAACACTGTTTGCCATGGTGCCGTATCTGCTGACCGGAACCTTTGATAATATCACAGATGCATTTTTTGAAACCATGTCGGGTTTGACGACGGTAGGGGCCTCGGTGCTGGATAATATTGAAGGAACACCGCAGTGTGTACTGCTGTGGCGCAGTATGACCCACTGGCTGGGCGGCATGGGGATTCTGGTGCTGTTTGTGGCCTTGATGGCCGGGCACGGCACTGGTGCCATGCAGATTTTTAAAGCGGAATCCTCCGGCCCGGTACAAAGTAAGCTTGAGCCTCGAATTTTAGAAACTGCCCGTGTGCTGTGGGGGATCTATATGCTGACAACTGTGCTTGTAACTGCTTTGTATTGTATCGCAGGTATGGGACTGTTTGATGCAGTAAATCACGGGTTTTCGGTTATATCTACCGGTGGTTTTTCCACAAAAGTGCTCAGTATCGGCCATTATGATAATGCGTTGATTGACTGGGTGACCATATTTTCCATGTTTATCGCCGGGATTAACTATTCGCTGTATTTCCATGCCCTTCGCACACGCAGCCTGCGCTGTTTTGTGCAAAGTCTGGAACTGAAGGTATATCTGGTGGTAGCAGTGCTGGCAACCGGGGCGGTTCTGTGGTTTATTGCGCCGGATTATAGCGGTAATCTGCCGCTGGCATTTCGTCATGCGGCTTTTCAGGTGGTATCCATTTTAACTACCACCGGTTTTATTACCTGTGACTTTGAACAGTGGGCACTGCCGGCGCAGTTTATTCTGATACTGCTGATGCTGTGCGGGGCCTGTGCCGGTTCTACCACCGGCGGGATTAAAATTGACCGTCATGTCATTCTGGCACAGAAGGCGGTGCAGGAGATTCGCCGTTTTCTGCATCCTCGTATGGTGACACGCCTCAAATCCAATAATCAGCTGGTGGATGATGACGTGGTGCTGAGTGTGATGACATTCTTTTATATTTATCTGTTTCTGATTGCAGCAGGCACCTATCTGGTATGTATGCTGGGCGGTGAAATGCTTGATTCGCTGACAGCGGTAATGAGCTGTTTAGGCGGTGTGGGGCCTGCGCTGGGTGCCTGGGGGCCGATGGAGTCTTATTCCAGTGCATCAGCGGGAGCCAAATGGATTCTGAGTATATTAATGCTTTTAGGCCGTCTGGAAATCTATACGGTGCTGGTGTTGTTCCGTTCTCCGCTGCAGAAACGCAGACAGGAAAAAAATGCTATGCCGCTGGAAGCGTTTGAAGAAAACGCCATTCTGGAACCAATGGTAAGGGAGAAATAAATGAAGAAACAACGAAAAGGAAATGCGGTCTGGCATAATGTAGGCAAATTGCTGATGATTGTGGCTTTCAGTATGGTATTTCCGCTCATGACAGCTGCGTTTTACCGGGAAACCTGCGGATGGGTATTTCTGCTGATGCTGCCGGTAACAATGGGGCTTGGCTGGTTTCTGGTGCAGGTGTTTCGCCCTGCACAGAAAGAAGTACATCTGCAGGTGCGTGACGGCGCCGCCATTGTAACTTACGGATGGATTCTGGCTGCGCTTCTGGGGATGCTTCCCTATCTGCTGGCTGGTACCTTTGATAATGCGGCGGATGCGTTTTTTGAAGCCATGTCCGGCTTTGCAACGGTAGGTGCATCGGTGCTGGATGATATTGAAGGGGCACCTCGGGCCATCCTGATGTGGCGCAGTGTAACCCACTGGCTGGGCGGTATGGGGATTATCGTGCTGTTTGTGGCGCTTCTGGCCAATCTGGGTGCCAATGCCATGCAGATTTTCAAGGCAGAGGCGGCAGGGCCGGTAAAAGACAAGCTGCATCCTAAAATTGCCGACAGTGCCCGAAGCTTATGGAAACTATATATTTTTAATACGATGATTACCTTTCTGCTCATGCTCTTGTGCGGTATGAATGTGTTTGATGCGGTCAATCACGCCTTTTCCATTGTGGCAACCGGCGGGTTTTCTACACGGAATCTCAGTATCGGCTCCTATGGAAGCCCGCTTCTGGAATGGGTCATTGCATTCTGTATGTATATGGCCGGTGTCAACTATACGCTTTTATATTTAACATTCCGCAACCGTTCGCTGAAATTTTTCTGGAAAAGCCGAGAGTTCAAGGTATATACCGCTGTGATGCTGCTGGCGATTCTACTGATAACAGTGGATATTCTGCCGCAGTACGGCTATGATGTGATGACAGCGGTGCGGCACAGCGCCTTTCATGTGGCATCTGTTCTGACAACGACCGGCTTTGTATGCGCTGACTACGAACTGTGGGTTCCGGCGGCTCAAATTCTGCTTGTGCTGCTGATGTTTTCCGGTGCCTGTGCCGGTTCTACCACCTGCGGGTTTAAGATTGACCGGCATATTATTCTGGTGCAGCAGGCACGTATGGAAGTACAGCGGTTTTTGCATCCCCGTTTAGTGCGTACGCTGAAATCCAGTGAAAAAAATCTGCCGGAACAGACGCTTCACAGTGTTACCACATTCTTTTATCTGTTTATGGTTATTGTGCTGGTTTCTACGCTGCTGCTTTGCTGCATGGGGCTGGATTTCATCAGTGCGTTAACCTGTGCCTTATCCTGCCTGGGCGGTGTTGGCCCGGCACTTGGCACACTTGGACCGATTGAATCGTTTTCGTCAGCGCCGACTGCGGCCAAATGGCTGTGCAGTGCGTTGATGCTGATTGGCCGTCTGGAAATCTATACAGTGCTGGCAGTATTCTGGCCGGCAAAACATCGCCATATCTGGTATAAAAAACTGCCGGTATACGGTGATTATGACGAATAAAGCCCGGTGGTCTGTCTCATGCTAATCCCGACAACGGAAACGGAGGGATTGATATGCTGCGACGAACCGGGCAGGTTTTTTTGCTGTACAGTTTTCTTGGCTGGCTGCTGGAAGGGCTGTTTAATCTGGTAAAAGAGGGTACCTTTCAGAAGCCCAATTTTCTGCACGGGCCGGTAAAACCTATGTACGGCTTTGCAGGTGTGTTGCTGAACGGCAGTTATCGCTATGACAGAAAACATTTTGGATGGTACAGCTGCCTTCTGCCTCTGCTGGTGGAATATATCAGCAGCTGGTGGCTGGAAACGCGCTATCGGCTGAAATTCTGGGATTACAGCCGGGAACCGCTGCAGATGGATGGCCGTATCTGTTTAAAATTTGCGCTGTGCTGGATGCTTCTGGCGCAGCTTGTGGTGCATCTGGTGCAGCCGGTGCTGAATCTGCTGCTGCGCATTACAGGCCGATTTTCTGTGTGGAGCGGGCTGTTTCAGTTATTTTTTACCGACTGCCTTGTTACCATGCATCAGCGCCGCAGACAGTGCAGAACGGGGCATCGTGTAAAACGACTGGCATAAGAACAGGGCGATGAAAACCGCCCTGCATTTTTATAGAACTTTTATAAAAACATTACAGAAACGGTTGGGGCAATTTAGAGAGCAGGTGAATATTGTGGCTGATTATACAAACTGGATGAAACGATGTGTATATCGTAACGGTGAAGGGGAAGAACCTGTTCTGTATCAGGGCATGGGGCCTGGCAATACATCGTTTATATTTTATGGGGTGTCGGGACTGGATGAAACAGAACTGGCAGATTGCTTTGCCCGTCACGGCGGAAAATACGGGCAGCGTGTGGAATGGATGTATCAGAAGCGCGGCCAGGTGCTGGTGAGCAAATTTCAGAGCGGTGTGGATGAAAACACGCTGGTGCTGGAAGGCATTGGAGCCGGAGCCGATGATGTACGTTTTGACGACGGCGATTTAATGGAAATTGTGGTGAAATCGGCAAAACTGCAGTCCGTTATCGATATTCTGGATTTAGAGGATATTCCCCTGGTATGGGCCGGAAACATTCTGGTACCGCGGGATCTGATACCGGTACAAGATGACGAAACCATCACACAGATTCTGAGCTTTCTGGACGAGATGACAGCCAATCCGGGTATTGTGAATCTGACGGCAGATTTCTGGATTCTGGACGAGAAACTGGAACGATTTGTATAAAAACAGAGAAATGTGGACATAGTAATCAGGAACCATGAATTTACAGAATGGAATGATGACTATGGAAACACCGTATAAAAAAACATTTTATCTGGCAATGGCCTGTGTACTCTTTGTGTGCTCGGCAGCCATGGGGTTTCTGCTGAACGAAGTGTACGAGAACCATTATAATCTGCCGGAACAGCCCATTGTATCTGCCGATATCGAGCCGCAGAAGCCGCGCAGTTTTCAGTGGGAGGAGCGGCATGAACTTTGTGAACGGTATCAGCTGGACTGTGAAGCAATCAGCCAGCCTGGCGATGCGGCAACCGAGGCTATGCTGCTGGAGTTGTCGCTCAGTGAACTGTTGAACCGTTACCCCATTCCTGAATGGAGTATTACCGAGGATGACGATAATGTAGTTACCATCTGCCGCAATGTGAGGGGTCTGTGCGAAAAGCACCAGAAGATGTACCATCTGGGCATCAACGAGAGCGGGCAGTATCTGGCGGTTTATTTTGGCCCTGGCACAGTTGGAACCGACGGAGGAGCCTTTCTGGTAACCGATGTGCCTGTGGACAGGCTCAGCGCAGAACAGCGAATGGAACTGGATGCCGGAGCGTACGAATATACCTCGCAGGATGACCTTATTGCCATGCTGGATAATCTGAGCGAGTTGTAAAAATTCTGTTAAAACAAAATAAATAAGAAAAGCGAGGAAATTTTCAGCGGAAAGTATCCTTGCTTTTCTTATTCATGATTGGTGAATTGTATACTCTATAAACCATGTTTTTTTACACGGGCGGATGCCAGTTCGTATACTTCGTCATCTGCTCGTGCCCCGATGATAACAATCAGTAATGCATCCTCCTGACGGATTAACTGATATACGATACGCAGCCCTGCCCCACGCAGTTTTATTTTCAGAAAACCGGCAAGGTTAGAAGTGTTTTTGTTTCCAAGTGGTTTTCCGTAACCGCCTTCTGATTCGGGCAGTGGGTTTTGACTGACTTTCTGAATGGCTTTACGCACTAAAATTTTCTGACTGCCGTCGAGTTTGCGAAAATCTTCTAATGCTTCCGGTAGATAGGATACAGACCAGTTCATTCAAACTCCACCTCGTCTGTATCCGCATAATCAGCAGGGGTGAAACCGAATTCTTTGTCCATCTGCTCCTGCGTAATGAGTAAAGATGGATCAAAGTGCTGCATACGTTTGGCTGCTGTTGCCAGAAGACGTGCATCATTGACTTCATCAAGCAGGCAGATGTATTCTTCGGGTGAAAGCAGAACACATTCTGCGGTATTGTTTTTCATAACGACTTTTGGACCGGAATGTTTTACCTCTTCAAATATTTTTCCAGCCAGACCTCTGTTAAATAAAGAAATAGAAACGGTATTTTCAATTGCACTTCGGATATTGCTCATGAAGTATCATCTCCCTTCATATTTAGTGTATATAGTATCGATAAAAATGTCAATAAATTTACTGATAAATTTATTCTGAGTGTTTTTCAGCAATAGTACTGTTATCGAAGGATTCCCTTGTTATACAATTTTTCTTCTGATTTACAGCAGGTTTTTCTTGCATAATGACAAATTGGTGGTATGATAAGGGCAGAGGCTAAAAACAATGACCAGGAGGTTTTCATCATGGCAGTAAAACAGATTTCCGTATTTTTAGAAACCACCACCGACGGGCTGATGCAGTTTACAAAAGTGCTGCAGGAGAACAACATTGATATTCGCGCATTTTCCATTGCAGAGGCGCCGGATTTCAGTATTGCCCGGGTAATTGTAGATGATTTTGAAAGCACCAAAGAGGCGCTGGGCAAAGCCGGTTATGTGACTTCGGTAACCACCGTTCTGGCAGTTGGGGTTCCGGACCGTGCAGGCGGATTGTATGAAGTGTTGAACAGCTTTACCGCCGCCGGTGTCAATGTAAAATATACGTATGCGTTTACAGGCCGGGAAAAAGGTATGGCGTATCGTGCATTCCGTGTAGACGATGAAGCAAAAGCGATTGCAGCTCTGCAGCAGAATGATTTCCTGATTATCCATCAGGAGGATTTGCAGTGTTCCGACGAAAAAGGCTGCCTCTAATTCATGAATAAACTATGAAATAAAATATCTGCATAAAAAATACTGCTTCCTGAACCAACAGGAGGCAGTATTTTTGTGTTTAATAGGCTTTTTTATAGATTTCCAGCACATCGGTCCAGTGCAGAGGCACAACGCCGTGAATGGTGTCGCCGCCTTTTGGCGCATTTTTTGCCATGGTTTCCAGCATGTCTTCCGGAATGTTCAGTTCCCGCAATGTCATCGGGATATCCAGCGATGCAAAAAATTCGCTGGTTTTTGCAATCGCTGCTCTGGCGATGTCCCATTTATCAGCGGTTCTGTCAAGATGCCATACATTCCAGCCGTATTCGGCAAACATCTGCACAGTATCATCGTTCAGGATGTATTCCATCCATACCGGTGTCAGAATAGCAAGGCCTACACCGTGTGTCACATCAAAATAAGCGCTGAGGGCATGTTCCATGGCATGAACGCTCCATGGAGTTGTTTTGCCGTTTTTCAGAAGGCCGTTGATTGCCTGGCTGGATGCCCACATCAGATTTGCGCGAGCCTCGTAGTTGTCTGGCTCTTTCATGGCAATCGGTGCATAGTGAATACAGGTTTGCAGAATCCCTTCTGCTAAACGGTTAATCAGATATGCCCCGTCATTTAATGTAAAGTAGCTTTCAAATACATGGCTCATAATATCAGCGGTACCGGCAGCTGTCTGGCTGGCAGGCACTGTATAGGTGAATGTCGGGTCAAGAATCGAGAACTTTGGAATAAACAGCGGAGAACCTGTGCCGTATTTCAGGTTTAAATCGGTATTGGTGATAACTGCCATCGGGTCCATCTCCGAACCGGTAGCCGACAGTGTCAGCACTACACCTAACGGCAGAGCCGATGTGCAGAGTTTGCTGTCCAGCACAATATCCCACGGATTGCCGTTATAATGAACCGAACCGGCAATTACTTTGGCACAGTCAATGCTGCTGCCGCCACCCACAGCCAGAATCAGCTCAATATTGTGTTCCCGGCATAGTTCCACACCGCGCACAACGGTTGTTAAATGCGGATTTGGCTCCACACCGGCCAGTTCCCAGTGGGAGATATGTTCCTCTGCAAAGATATCCATAATTTTCTGATACAGGCCGTTTCGTTTAATGCTTCCGCCGCCGTATACCAGCAGCACCCGGCTGCCGAACCGTTTCATCTGCGGTGCCAGCTGTGCCAGCTGTCCTTCCCCGAAAAACAGATCTACCGGCATATGATAATGAAAATTCTTCATAAAACTCACTCCTCTGCGTGTTTGCTTTCTACAGTTAGTATAGCAGAAAAAAATATATTTGTGGAGGTTCCATGAGGGGATTTTTTGTATGATATCTGGATTTATATTCCAGAAACCATCTGTGTTGACATTGTACAGCTGCAGCCGTATAATAAATATAGAAAAAGAGTTGCCCGTAATAACTGACGGTTTCTCTTTTAACTAAAAACAAACAATGGTATCAACGATAACACCGCTGTCCTCGGCCAAAAGTACAGGCGGTGTTTTTCGTTTGTCCAAAAACAAACTACTTTTTGAAGATACCACTGAGAAATTCGTAAATTGTGATGATAGATGCTAATACTGTTAATGCTGTTACGAAATCCATTGGTATCCCTCCTCGCAAATTAGTCTGCGTTCAAGTGAGACGCAGCTGAGATTTGTTTAGAGAAACCGCCATTACCATCCAGGCAACTCATGATGGCAGTATAACATAAAACGAACAAATGTTCAATAGGTTTTGAATGTTGAAAATAAAAAGAGTAAGATTTCTCTGGCCTCTGCGGAATTTTTCTACCGAGGTTTTTGTGTTAGAGAAAAATATTTTGAAATATGGTAAACTGTTTCTATAATTTTTTTCAGAATTTTGTCAGAAATCCGTGACTTTGGTGGATATAGAATATAGAAAGAGTTTTCGAGGTGATGCCGTTGAATATATTAGCGCTATGTCTTGCCATGATAGAGGATGAATCACAGCAGCATAAATTTGAGCAGCTGTATCATCGCTACCGTGGTTTAATGTATCATTGTGCAGAAGCACTTCTGCATGATTCCCATCTGGCAGAAGATGCCGTCAATATTGCGTTTATGCAGATTGCACGAAATATGGACAGCGTTGGGGATGTGGATTCAAAACGAACAAAGCAGCTGATGGTGACTGCAGTAGAACGAAAAGCGATGACCTTATATGCACGGCAGAATCGGGAATATCAGCACACCATGTCCATGGAAGAGGTGGGCGAAGTGACAGTGACAAACGAACATGAGAATGAGAAGCAGTATTTGCTTGAAGAAGCCATTTTAAAATTACCGCTGGAGTATCAGCAGGTGATTCTTTTGAAATATTCGAGAGAATACAGCAGTAAAGAAATTGCAGCGATTCTGGAATATAGTGTATCAAAAGTGGATCAGTTACTGAGCAGAGGACGGCGCCAGCTTCGCAAGATGCTGAAGGAGGTATGACGGGATGAAATTTACAGAAGAACAGCTGAGAATTGCAGCAAAACGGGCAGATGACCGGATGTTTGCGCAGCTGCCTGATGAGGCTGTCTGTATAGCCTATACGTTTTCGGAAACCTTTGAACAGAATATGGCTCAGTTAATCGAACAGGTAAAGGCAGACAGGATTGCTCCTGTGAAAGTGCCTATGGGTTGGCGGTACTATACCCGTAACGGCCTGGTAGCAGTGCTGTTATGTTTTATGTTATCATGCATTGCTATGCCCGATATCGTGCTGGCAGGTTATCAGAAACTGGTGGAAGTCATTGAAACAGTCGTAACCGAATACACCGAATATCGTTATCATTCCAGCGAAACAGCCGATGCAGAATTTGTTCCAGTGACATTTGGGTGGTTGCCGGATGGGATGGAAGAAGTAGAGACACGATTGAGAGAGACGAGTTTATATGTTTCCTGTAAGAGTCAGAATAATTATTTTAAAATGACACAGAGAATGATTACAGAGAGTAAAGACATTACATACATTGTGGATACTGAAGATGCTGAAGTAGAAACAAGATGTATAGGTACAGAAGCTGTTGAACTGATTTTCGAAGATGGAGTGTATAATTTTGTCTGGCTGCACGATGTCTATCATTTAAAGGGACAGAGCAATTTGTCATCTGATGAAATAATGGAAATATTGAATAATTTAAAATTTAAAGAATAAAAAATATGTGCTCTATGTTGCAAAAAATAGAGCACATATTTCATAGAACGAGGGTGAATGAGAAATGAGTAAAGTGACGATAGTTCTATTTTTATTGATTTTTTTAAGCAGCGGTTTAATTATAATAAAAAAAGGATTTCGGTTAAATGAAAATATAGAATTGTCTATTATTCAAAAAATTGTATATCTAGTTGTGGTCGTATGGGTTTTAGGAAGCATCTATTTAACAAGTCTGGAAACAACAAATATACAAGTGATTTTATTATATTTATTATCAATACCAGTAATTACTTTTTTTCTTATATGGTTATTATGGGAAGATAAACAGTAAAATTTTAAGTTAATAATGTTGTGGTGAAAAATATAAAAGCGTTTGTCAACTTAAAAAAGTAAAAAGTATTTACTAGCTCTCAGAGAAAAACTTAAAATATAGTAACGTGTAGATATCAACAAATAGAAGAAGTTCTGCCAACTAAGATTTGATGTAGGAAAGGAGTTAAGTGTTTTTATGGTGATAAATAGAAAATTAAGAGTAGTAATAATGGTATTAGTATTAGTCATTGTGTCATTGTGCGTGTCGCAAGTTGCCCTCGCAGATGATAGTGGTATAATGCCATTATTAAGTGATAGTGAAAGATTTTATTTTGCGGGCTGGAACGGTGATTATGGAAGCAAGGTTTTTTGGTTTAATGTCAATCATAGCTGCACAATGACACAAAGTGGAAATAATGCTTATGCGAAAAATCATAGTGTAAGTATTTACACGAATCCTGCAAACAATGAAGTTTATCCACCGGATATCGGGAATGGGACAGCATTATTTCACGATGTAAGTGCATATACAGAATATGGATCAAAAATAGATTCCACAAATGTATCTGGCCCTTTTGGAGCAGTTATTGATCCGGCAGGCATGATAATTCATTATCGTGCCAAGTCTACAAGTTCTGAATATCTTACAGTTCCATATGATATGATGACTTATTATGCACAAATTAGAGCATCTTTCTTTATTCCAGATTCGTTTACACCTACAATAAATAATTATACGGAATGTCCTAGATTATATTTTTACTAATTGATTAGAAGGAGTGAGGAGATTAATGTATGAAAATAATACTACCACGCATATGAAAGGAAAAATTATAATCTGTGTTATAATTTGTGCTGCCATAGTTTCTATAGTGTTACAACCAATTAGATTACGAGCCTCAGAACAGATTGATTATAATGAAATTGGTACAGTAATTGATTCTTCTCTAAGCGACTTGACTATTATCAACAATAGTTTAACAGGAGTTGTGGCAGTTGAGGATGAACAGATAATATTATTTGTAAATAAGATTCCGGTAACAAATGCAGAAATGCAGTTTAGATTATCTTTGGACAAAGTTTCACCGCAGCCTAGAACTCAACAGGAAATTCTGGATGTATTGATAAAAGAAAAGGTATTATTAAGTGTTGCAAAAGAGTACAATGTGCTTCCGTTAGAAGAAGAGATTAACGAAATGCTTTTTGCAAACAGAAATGAAGCGGTTCTTGTAAGTGAAGCAGAAAAGTTTTGTAAAAACAATAATTTATCTTTGGATGAGTATTGGAACACATATGAAAGATACAATATTATAAGAATTTTGATATCTCAAAATGTTTTTGAACAATATTTGCAAGAAGAACAAATAGATGTGACTTATGGTGAAGCTGTTATGTCTGAAGAAATTTGCGAAGATTATTTGAGTGAATTAAATCGTTGGATTTCTCAAGCAGAAATTGTGTACGTTGAATAAAAAAGAGCCACTATTATATTGAAGGTTGATTACAAAGAAATATTAGATAAATTCTGATATAGTAGTAAAGAAAATCGTCTGGATTAGTTTATTCAGGCGATTTTTTATTTCCCAAAATACATAAAACCAAAACGAAAAGGAGGCAAACAAATGGCAGAGAAACTGCAGAACATATTGGAACTGGCGCAGCAGATGACGGTTGGGCTGGGGATGGACAGTGCAAGCTGGAAGCATTATCTGGAATGTGCGGGTCGATTTTAATTTGTTCACCCTTTATCGTTTTTCACAATATACTATAGAGACTTTACATAAGGAAGTGAGGACAGATGAAAGCAGAACCGTTACTGGTATCCAGTCATGTTTCCATGCAGTTTTTCAATCAGGATGGAGTTGTGCATGTTCTGGATGATATTACATTTGAGCTGCAGCAGGGGGAGATTGCTGCGCTTCTGGGGCCATCCGGCTGTGGAAAGAGCACGATTCTGAATATTCTATCCGGGCTGATGGAACCGACCGGCGGAACCATCCGACGCATTGGCAGTATTGGCTATATGTTTCAGCGGGACCATCTGCTGGACTGGCGAACAATTTACGACAATGTGTGTATCGGGCTGGAGATTCAGAATCTGCGAAAATCAGAAGAACATCTGCAGAAAGTGGAGCGGCTGCTGCGCACGTACGATTTGTGGGAGTTTCGCAAGCGCTATCCGGCGGAGCTGTCGGGCGGGATGCGTCAGCGTGCGGCGCTGATTCGCACACTGGCCGTAGATCCGGATATTCTGCTGCTGGATGAACCGTTTTCGGCGCTGGATTCGCAGACTAGGCTGATGGTCAGCGAGGACATCGCAACGATTATCCAGCAGGAGGAAAAAACCACACTGCTTGTAACGCACGACATCAGTGAGGCAATCAGTTTTGCCGACACCATCTATACGCTGAGCCAGCGCCCGGCTCGTGTGAAAAATGTGTATCGGCTGGAACTGACTACAGAGCAGCCGCGTACACCGTTAGCCTCCCGAAAGGCGCCGGAATTTCAGCAGTATTTCAATACCATCTGGGAGGAGATGATGCAGGATGCAGACGATGAATGATTATGGCGATGCCTGGCGGCAGGATGGCAGCACAGTGGCAATGAGTGTCGAGACAAAAGCAGCCCATGACGCATGGCTCTTAACCAGCCGGCGAAAAAAACAGAAAATCACGCTGCTGCAGATTCTGCTTCTGCTATCTATGCTGGCATTATGGGAACTTGCCGCCCGTATGGACTGGATTGATACCTTCCTGTTCAGCAGCCCGTCAGCCATTATAGAGGTTTTCTGGATTTATTTCAGCAACGGCACAATCTGGGCGCATATCGGTATCACCATGTGGGAAACCTTTGTGGGTTTCGTTATAGGTACCTTTACCGGTATTGCGGTGGCCATTATGCTCTGGTGGTGGCCGGTGCTTTCCAGAATTCTGGACCCGTTTCTGGTGGTGTTGAATGCGCTGCCAAAAACAGCACTGGCCCCTATTGTGATTGTCTGGTTCGGTGCCGGGTTAACCGGCATTATTGCGGTGGCGGTATCCATCTGTATTGTGGTGACCATTTTATCCGCTTACACTGATTTTCGCAGTGTAGATGCCGATAAAATACGCATGCTGGAAAGTTTTGGCGCTACCAGAGCGCAGATTCTGCGCAAACTGATTCTTCCCGCCAACCGGGATAATATGCTGAGCCTTGCAAAAATCAATATGGGCCTCTGCCTGATTGGCGTAATCGTCGGGGAGTTTCTGGTTTCCAGAAGCGGTATTGGATATCTGATTGTGTACGGCAGTCAGGTGTTCCGTCTGGATTTAGTGATGATGGGCGTAGTGATTCTGGCTGTGTGTGCATGGATTCTGAACAGCCTGATTAATCTACTGGAACATCAGATAAAAAAATCTTAGGAGGTATGGTTGTGAAGAGAATGAAACAAGAAGCGAAACGAGCAAAGAAACTGACAGCAGGGATGCTGTGTATGGCAATGGTGCTGTTTGCGGGCTGCGGCACCGGAACAGAACCACAGGAAGAACCGGAACAGCAACTGCAGAAAGTAACCGTAGGGGAAGTAGCACATTCTATTTTCTATGCGCCGGGTTATGCGGCTATGAGTCTGGGCTATTTTGAAGAGGAAGGTCTGGAAGTGGATTTAATTAATCTGCAGGGAGCTGACAAGGTTATGTCGGCACTGATTTCCGATGAGATTCAGGTAGGGCTGATGGGGCCGGAGGCCTCTGTTTATGTGGCCGGTCAGGAACTGGAGGATTATGCTGTAAACTTTGCACAGCTGACGCAGCGTGACGGCAGTTTTCTGGTAGGCAGAGAACCGGTGGAGGAGTTTTCACTGGAACAGCTGGGGCAGCTGGAACGGGCGGAGATTATCGGCGGCCGTGCAGGCGGGATGCCGGAAATGACGCTGGAATATGTACTCAAAACTAACGGGCTGGATATCGGTGTGGATGATGAGAGCAAAACGGTGAATGTGCGTACCGATATTCAGTTTGCGGCTATGGGCGGTACATTCGCAAGCGGTGAAGGAGATTTTGTAACATTATTTGAGCCTACGGCGACCCAGTTTGAGCGGGAAGGGAAAGGCTATATTTTAACTGCAATCGGCGCTCATTCGGGCAATATTCCGTTTACAGCCTATTCGGCGACAAAATCCTATATGGAAACCAATCCGGAAATCATTCAGAAATTTACCAACGCCATCTACAAAGGCCAGCAGTTTGTGGCCAATAACAGCGCAGAAGACATTGCACCGCTGCTGCAGCCGTATTTTGAGGATATCTCGCCGGAAGATATGGTAACCATTGTACAGCGATACAAAGACATCGAAGCGTGGGATACCAATCCGGTACTGGAACCGGAAGCGCTGGATAAACTGATGGATGTTATGGCACTGGCAGGACAGCTGGAACAACGTGCCGAATATGAAAAAATCGTAACAACCAGATTTGCAGAAAATGCCATCGCCAATGTAAAACTGACAGAAGAATAAAGGTATAGGTAAAAAAGAGGCTTGGGCAAAACCCGCCTCTATAATAGGGCAGTACCGCAACTGGTGCTGCTCTATTTTTATTTTGCCCCGGAAACAAGTACGTAGTGCATTATGTGTTTTTCGAAGGTTACTTCGGATATAATTAGTCAAGAAGTGAACGATTAGAGAGCAACTTTGCAATAGAAAAGTGTTGCAGGTTGCAAAAATCTATTGTGAAAAGGTGGACAAATAATAAATGTGAAAAAGGAAGCCGTGATTTCACAGCTTCCTTATTTTGTGTTATGGAACTGGAACGATATAGTCCCGGCGATATTGAATCCAGGCTTCAGAACTGAGAATTTCAGTCGGTACTACAAAGCGAACAGCAAAATATGATGGTTGAATTTGCTCGGCAGAAGCGTTTCCAATTTCAACAATTATGTGATTATCTGTGGAGACAAGGCCAGGTGTAACCGGAATTTTTACTCCGTCCTGCCATGTTGTACCGTAGTCGTTTTTGTCATAGCCCTTTAATGGAGCCGGGTACACAGACTCACCATTTTCATCACATGCTCTTGCACCTGTTCGCACATTCAGATAATCATAATATAGTTCTTCTTCGTGATAACAGCCTCCAAAGTTAATATTCTGGAAGGAGAATGTGATATCAAAATAGCGTTTGTCTTCCGTATTTTCAATGCCATGAAAAATGGCTTGTGCGTTTTCTGCGGACACTTCTTCAATAGAGTCAATCCAGATGGAAAACTGGTCATCGACTGTCCATACTTCTCCCAGGGTAAGTGGTACATCATCTTTGTTTATTACTTCGGAAGTAGGGATAAATAGAGCAAAGATAACGGAAAAGAAAACTGCGATGCCGATAAAGGCAAACAAAAGCACCGCAAGTAGAATCAGAAGGGTTTTACCAATGCGTAAAAGCCAGTTATTATTTTTTTCTTGTGTCATAGTGTATCCTCCATCGTAAAATATCGAAAAAAGAATGAGTTGTGTCAGAGGAATAGCATATAAAACAATCTACACTGGTATCATAACATAGTTGTACCGCTGTTGCAAAACAAATTCTGGAACTGGGTAGCATACTAGTAAAAGCCGGATGCTGTTTTTATTTGGTTTCCTGCGGGATTTGTGTTAAAATAAACTTTAGATTGTAAGTTGCGAGATAAGCAAACGAAAAGGATGATGACGATGATTCAGAGAGATAGATTAATACAGACTTTTTTAGAGCTGGTGCAGCTGGATTCGGAGAGTAAATCTGAGCGTCCGGTGGCGGATTATACTGCTGCAAAGCTGCGTGCGTTAGGATATGAGGTAAAAGAGGATCATGCCAATGCACAGACAGGCGGCAATGCGGGGAATATTATTGCCTACAAGCCGGGCAATACAGAAGGGAAAACCGTTATGTTCTGCTCTCATATGGACACAGTTCCGCCGGGATGCGGCGTAAAACCGATTGTGGAGGGCGATATTATCCGCACCGATGGCACCACTGTGCTGGGCGGTGATGACAAGGCCGGGATTGCGGCAATTTTAGAAGCTGCAACTGCCATTGAGGAAAACCATATGGCCCACGGGCCGATTCAGGTTGTGTTTACCATTTCGGAAGAAATCGGGCTGTTAGGTGCAAAATATATTGATTTGGAAGGATTTCCGAAAACAGATGCGGCATTTCTGTTTGACAGCGAGGGGATGCCGAGTGAAATCTGTGTGGCATCGCCGTATCACATCGATATTACTGCAACTTTTAAAGGCAAGGCAGCTCATGCCGGCCTGGAACCGGAAAAAGGCATCAATGCCATTGTAATGGCATCGAAAGCGGTTGCTGCTATGACGCTTGGCCGTCTGGATGAAGAATCCTGTGCCAATATCGGGATGATTGAGGGCGGTCGTGCAACCAATATTGTGACACCGGAGGCAACGATTTTTGGTGAAGCGCGAAGCCTGAAAAAAGAACGGGTGGATGAAATTATTAACGATATGGTGCGTTGCTGCAACGAAGCTGCAGAAGAAATGAATGGCACCGTGGAAATTAAAATTGAGGAAAGTTACAGCGCTGTAGATTTATCGCCGGAAGATGCGACTGTACAGTTAGGCTGCCGTGCAGCCAGACGAATTGGCCTGGAGCCAAAACTGGTGAAATCCGGCGGCGGCACCGATGCCAATGTATTTTGCGGAAACGGAATTCCGGCTGCCAATGTAGGGGTCGGAATGTGTAAAATTCACAGTGTGGAGGAATATCTGGAAATTCCGGCAATGAAAGCGGCAGCAGATTTTGTTCTGGCCGTTGTTGAGGAAGCAAGAGCATGAGGCATCTGCAGAAATATCCGCTGGGGGAACTTCTGGAAGCGACCTTTATTCAGCGGGATAACCGGTTTCGGGCAGAAGTAGAACTGAACGGGCAGCGGGTGAAGGTACATGTGCCCAATTCGGGCCGCATGAAAGAACTGCTGGTGCCAGGGGTATCGGTGTGGATTCAGCCGGCTGCCGGAGAAAACCGGAAAACAGCCTATACCTTGCTGCTGGTGAAGCAGGGAGAACGGTTCGTGTGTCTGAATGCGCATCTGGCCAACGACATTGCAGGTATGTGGCTGGAGCAGAACATTCTGCCGGGTTTTACCGGTGTTCAGATGGTAGAACGGGAAAAAACCTACGGCAAAAGCCGGTTTGATTTTCGATTGCAGCGAAACGGCAGGGTATGTTATGCCGAGGTGAAGTCGGTTAATCTGCTGGAGGGTGATACCGCCCGTTTCCCGGATGCGCCAACGGAGCGCGGCAGCAAACATCTGCAGGAACTGACAGCCTGTAAACAGAATGGCTTTGATGCGGCGGTTATCTTTCTGGTGATGGGCAATGAGGCTCGTGTGTTTGATGTAAACCGGGAGACCGACCCGGCATTTGAGCAAAACCTGAAACTGGCAGTACAGGCCGGTGTGGAAGTTTATGTGTATACCTGCGGCATTGACCTGCAGGGTGTTGAATATACAGGAAGAATTCCGTTACGGGGGGAAGAGGTATGGAAGTCTATGCATTAATCGGTGCCAGCGGTACCGGAAAAAGCCATAATGCCAATTCGGTGCTGGAGGAATACGGCATCGAAATGATGATTGATGACGGGCTTTTAATTAAAGACGGCAAAAAGATGGCAGGCACTTCCGCCAAAGCGGAAGAAACAACCGTGGCTGCCGTAAAACGGGCAATTTTTCATGACCCGATGCATGCGGCAGAAGTGAGAGAGCGCATTGCGCATCTGCAGCCCAAAAAAATTCTGATTCTCGGCACATCGGAGAAGATGATAGACAAAATCACAGCGGCGCTGAACCTGCCTCCGGTAAAAAATAAAATTTTTATTCAGGACATTGTTACACCGGAGCAGATTGAACTGGCACAGAGTATGCGCCGGGAAGGCAAACATGTTATTCCGCTGCCTAGCATCGAAGTGAAAAAAGATATGCCGAACTACTGGATTGATTCCATCTGGGGGTTTGTCACTCAAAAAAACAAAGACAAAAGCAAGGGCAAAGACAAAAGCAAAAGCAAAAGTAAAGGCAAAGAAAAAGATGCGGATATCGATAAATCCCGTGTATCCTCCGAGGATAAATGCATTGTACGGCCGCGGTTTTCGCAGATGGGCCGCTTAACCATTTCCGAAAATGCCATTGAACAGATTGTAAGGTACAACCTGCAGATTCAGAATGAATTTGACGGCAGTGCTAAAATTCATGTGGATATGAATGAGTTTGGTGTCAGCATTTACTGTGAAATGAAAATTAAATTCGGAATTCCGATGCAGCCGGCGATTGAGCAGTTTCAGATAAATACCATCCGGGATTTAGACGAAATGACCAATCTGAGTGTAGGCCGCATTGATGTGCGTATTATCGGGATTACAGCGTAAGAGGTGAGAGTATGAGCAAACAGAATATCACCGCATGGTTTTTTGAAGGCGGCAGTATCAGCATTCCAAGCCGTCTGCTCGGGCTGATGGAACCGCTGGGGCTGACATTTGAAGATCTGGGAAAAATCATGTATCTGCTGTATTGCGGAACGACGCAGATTAAAAACAATGACCGCTATGCGGTGGAGGCGGCTCGTACGCTGCACAGCAAAGGGCTGATTCACTGGTTTACCGATACGGAAACGGTGGATTTTTCGCCAATGTTTGATAAAATCAGTGTCAGCCTGGGTGAGCAGCCAGGCTACATGGCAGAGGATACCGAAAGCTACAGTACATCGGAGCTGAATTATGCCCAGCTGGTGAAAAAGCTGGAGCAGACACTGGCTGTTTTTCTGACGATGCGGGATAAACAGAATATTCAGGAAGCGGTACAGCGCTACAACTGGTCCTACGATTTAGTGTACGATATATATGTAAAATACTACCGGGACCACCGGAAGGAATACGAATTCGGCTTTTTCTGCCGCATGGCCTACGGGGCACAGGTGCGGGACAAAAAAAGTTTTCAGGCCTTTGTGGACGGGTTAAACAGCACGGTTTATAAAACCACAGAAGTGCTGCGCAAACTGGGCAAAAAGAACAGCCCGAGCGAACCGCAGAAGGAAATGTATCTGAAATGGAGTGCCAGCTGGAAATTTACCCATGAGATGATTCTGCTGGCGGTGGATGAAACCACCAGTGCCGATAATCCGTCGTTTAATTATCTGGATGCTGTGTTGAAAGAGTGGGCGGAAAAAGGAATTACCACACCGGAAGCGCTGGCACAGGAAAAACAGCGGCTGGAAAAAACAAAAGGAAAAACGACCGCCGTGAAAAAACAGAATCCGGCTGTAACACAGAAATTCAAACCGGAAGGCCGTGACCTGAGCTTTCTGGAAAAATAATGTTCCGGCAGAACCGGTGCATTGTACCGGCTGCTGTCAGAAATAGAGAAAAGAAGTAAAGGAAAGAAGTAAAGAAAAGAAGGTGAAGCCTGTGATAAATCGAGATCAGCTGCGGCTGCGCAAACAGCAGCAGTGTGAGGAGCGCATTGCCGAAGCTTACCGGCAGCTGCCGATGCTGCAGCAGCTGGACCAGAGCATTGGCCAGAAAAATATTGCGATGATTCGTGCCGGAGTACTGCAGAAAAATCAGACTGAGCAGGAAAAACTGCAGCAGGAAATAGAAATGCTGATGGAACAGCGGCATCAGCTGCTTACACAGAATGGCCTGACAGAGCAGCTTTATGAACCGCAGTGGGATTGCCCGGTATGTAAAGACCGCGGCTATATCGAGCCGGGAGTGCTTTGCAGCTGCTATCAGAGAGAGCGGCTGGAGGATTTGTTCCTGCGCAGCGGGATGTCGGAGGCTATGCGAAACTTCACATTTGCTAATTTTGAGTCCCGTTATTACAAAAATGTGGAGGATATGAACCATAAACTGGAATGGTGCAGAGAATTTGTGAAACAGATTAAGCAGGGTAACGCCAGCCAGTGCCTGTTTTTAACCGGTGGTGTAGGCAGAGGGAAAACCCATCTGTCGGCGGCAATTGCCAATGCTGTGCTGGAAAACGGCAATACAGTGATTTACCGCCGTGCTGCCGATTTGTTTGAACTGATTCGGCAATACCGGTTTGAGGAAAACCGGCAGAAATTTGAGGAAATGCTGGAACAGCTGCGAACCTGTGATTTACTGGTTATCGACGATTTAGGCGCAGAACGAACCACCGAGTTTGTGGTTGAACAGCTGGTGATTTTACTGGAAGAACGCAATTACCGCAACAAACCATGGATTATCAGCTCCAACCTGAGTATCAACGAAATTATCAGTGCATACAGTGACCGCACCGCAGACCGCATTCTGGACAAGGCCGTGCTGTTCCGTCTGGAAATGACCGAAAGTGTCCGGCTGGCAAAAGCCAGAGAGCGAATGGAACAGTTTTAAAGCAGCTGTTTTGCAATTGTATTTGAATTGTATTTGGATTGTATTTTTTCTGTATGCTGTATTCTTTACAAAATTGCTTTACAAGCAGCAGCATTCATAGTATCATACAACTATACAAAGAATCTTCGGGGCGGGGTGTAATTCCCCACCGGCGGTAAAAGTCCGCGAGCCTTCGGGTTGAGCTGGTGAAATTCCAGCACCGACAGTACAGTCTGGATGGAAGAAGAATCATAGTGCAGCCGGCGGTGTAACTGTATACCGTTATCTGACAGTGATATCCAAGCCTTTGAAGATTTTCAGAGGCTTTTTTGTGTGCCTCTGCAAAATCGATATTCAGGAGGGATCTGTAATGGAACAGACCGAAAAAAGAGAAACAGCAAAAGAAACCGTAACACACACACAGAAACCGGCAAAGAAAATGGCACTGAGCACGCTTACAAAAATTGCAATGCTGTCAGCTGTGGCAGGGGTATTGATGCTATTTGAAACACCGCTGTGGTTTGCGCCGCCTTTTTACAAGCTGGATTTAAGTGAACTGGCCGTTATGATTGGCGCCTTATCTATGGGGCCAATGGCAGGGGCCATTATCGAGCTGATTAAAATTTTACTGAACTTTGTATTAAACGGCACCATCACCGGCGGTGTGGGCGAAGTGGGCAACCTGCTTGTAGGCTGCGCCTTTGTGGTGCCAGCTGCATGGGTATATAAAAAAATGCACAGCACAAAAGGCATGATTCTGGGCATGGCAGCCGGCATCGTGTGTCTGGTGGCATTAGGCTCCGTTGTAAACTATTTTGTACTGCTGCCGGTATATGCAACCGTATTCGGCCAGCCGCTGGAATATTTTATCCAGATGGGCAACGCCCTGAACCCGGCCATTGTGGATTTAAAAACATTCATCCTCTTTGCCGTGGCACCGTTTAACCTGCTGAAAGGGATTATTATCAGTGTATTAACCTTTGTGATTTACCGCAAACTGGGCCGTCAGCTGGAAGGATAAAATACGAGTAAGAAAAAACTAAACATAATCAAAATATAATAGCAAATTGCAGAATTGTAATGCCCTGTTTCATTCCGTTAAGTTCTGACCGGAATGAAGCAGGGCGTTTTTTTGCTGTTTTTGCAGAAACATAGCGAATCATTTCGAAAACAGAAAAATCGTTAAATAACACTTTTGAGAAACTGGTGGAATCTAAACAGTATTCAACGACCGTTAACGACTGTCAGCAATTTCAACTAGATAGAGATAGAGAAAGAGATAACGATAGAGAAAGCGATAAAGACAACGATGGAGATAGAGAAGGGGAAAGAACTTTATGTAGTAATAGTAGCAGAGGAAGAAGCGCAGACGAAACGGATGAACATGCAATGATTTTTTACGGAGCCAATCAGCGGCCAACCACCAGTGCCCAGCTGCGCCGGAGTGAAGCGCTTACCGATGAACTGTACAGCACCTATATGCACAACAAACCAACCCGCTACGATTACGAGTGTATTTTTATACGCACATAAAAAACCGGATACAGGGATTCAATTCCTGTTCCGGTTATTCTTTGATAAATCTGACAACATCATTTGGTGTACAGCCGATGATGGTACATAGCTTTTCCAGTGTCAGCATGGTAATATTTTTGTTCTTTTTTAACGAATCCAGTGTTTTGTTATCAATACCGTTTTTCAGCAGATAATACTGTGTAATACCGCGTTCTTTTAAGGTATCCCATAATGGGCTGTAATCAATCATACTGTTATCACCTTTATTTTCTGGTAAGTGGATATGGTTCGGGGATATTGGTTAAGCCGAGCAGATAGTCGGTGCTGACCGAATAATATTTTGCCAGTTTTATAAGCACATCAACCGGAAGGATTCGTTCTCCGGATTCATAACGGGAATAGACGGACTGGCTGCATCCCAGATAAGCTGCGATATCAGTTTGCGATAAATCGTGGTCTTCGCGTAATTCACGCAATCGTTCAAACATAAGCCAAATCCTCCTTCACACAAATTCAATATCATTATATAAATTGTGCAGGAATACTCTTTTGAAATATGCCAATGAGGCATAAAATAGAATTGAGAACATCTAAAATTCAGCTTCCTGAAAATTTTGTGCAAGGGTGAGGATAGTTATGTATACAGCGCAGGAGAAAACAGAATATCGCCGTGTTTACGACAGTATTACAGAACAGTAGTTGAATCAGATTACAGAAGAAATCCAGCAATGGATTCAGCCGTATATTCAGGCATTGCCCGAATATGCAGCGTATATGCAGGAGGTTGTGCAGGAGCAGTTAAAGGATTTGCAAAAACGATAATAATCCTTCTGAATCCGCTTGCAAATTCTGTAAATATATGGTATTCTAAATACAGGAACTGCAGTGCAGAACTAGAAACAATCACAGTATACAACGCAGTAAAATATACGACAGCAGGGCAGACAATTCCGAATTGAAACACAGGAGGAATGTGCATGACAGAACACGCAAACCGAAATTACCGGGACAGTGTATTTTCTTTGTATCTGAGTGAGCCGGAACGGCTGATAGAAGTTTATAACGCAGTGGCGAACACAGACTATCCGCCAGATACACAGGTGGAAATCAACACGCTGACAGATGTGCTGTACAAAAACCAGATTAATGATTTATCCTTTGTGCTGGATAATCAGATTGTGGTGTTAATCGAACATCAGTCCACGATTAATGAAAATATGGCATTACGATTATTTTTATACAGCGCCAGAGTGTATGAGAAAATTACAAAGCAGAAACCGCTCTATAAGCGCAAACGGGTGAAAATTCCAGTACCGAGGTTTATCGTACTGTATAACGGAAACGAACCGTATCCGGAATATGGGGAGCAGAAACTGTCGGATTCTTTTATTTTCCAGCAGGTGAATCCGCAACTGGAGTTGAAAATAGACATATACAACATTAATTATGAAGTGAATGCGGAGATTGTAAGACGCAGTAAAAGTCTTGCCGAGTACAGCCGGTTTATAGGGCTGATAAAAATGAATCTGGCCGATGGTTTAACGTTGGAGGAGGCCATAAAACAGGCTATTGAATATGGGATGAAACACGATATTATGAAAGAATTTCTGGAAACACATGGAACGGAGGTGGCCAATATGCTGTTATCAGGATGGAATATGGATGAAGCGTTAGCCGTATCCAAAGAAGAAGGTTATGAAGACGGTTTTGAAGACGGTTTTGAAGATGGCAAGGAAATGGGCGAAATGAAAAAACAGTATGAAATGATTCGCAAGTTCAGCCAAATCAATACACCGGAGCAGATAGCAGAAATATTACAGTTGCCTCTGGAGTATGTATTAGCGGTCCTGAACGGGGAATTAGTTGTAGCAGAACCGGATGTGCCATATAATGCAAAGAAAAAAGAATAGAGTGCTTGAAATCAACCACATCTGCAAAACAGCGGATGTGGTTTTTTTATGCCTGAAAACAGCTCTAAAAAATTGTTTCAACTTTCCGTTAATCGTGTTTTTGTTCCTGTTAATTTGCAGTTCGTACCGGTTAATCTGGTTTTTGTTCCCGTTAATTTGCAGGCTGTACCAGTTAATTTTCATTTACTGATTTTGAGACATTTCTCCCTTTCCGGTAAGATACATGATGTCAGGACGAACTGACGGAAAACAAAACAAAAAGGAGGAAATGAAGATGGCAAGTGAAACAAGAGAAATTCATAACAAAAAAACGGCAGGGGTACTAGCCGACACCCCTGCCGAATGATACATAAATTATTCTGTTTGCAGTTCTACTTCGATATTTACCGGATTGTGGTCGCTCCATGCAAACTGCAAATCCACGGTTTCTGCGTGGTGCAGTGTCACATTTGGAGACAGGATAA
>JAFQEO010000011.1 GCA_017399005.1 Peptococcaceae bacterium
AATATATAGATAATTCTGTCATCTCGTCATCCTGTCATCAAAACATGAAAACACCTGAAAACATTTAAAACACAGAAAACCTTAAAACATTCTTCACGGGGTTCCACCCCATACCCCGAAGCTCTGGAGATTATAAAAATTCCCCGTCGCCGGAATCTCTTTTAGCAGAACCGAAACAGACTGTCAAGGGCATATGTGCCGTAAAACGGCATGCTGCGCACCCTTAGACAGGCTGCCTTCGGCTTCTGCTTTAAGAAGTTCAAGCGACGGGGATTTATTGATTCTCCAGAGCCAGATATTTTTTTGTACGCTTAAAATTACCTGCCTGACCATGCAAAGTTTTTATTCTATCCAACCGAAATATATTGACGAATAAATGTTTGTATGGTAACATATACTCAATAAATGGAGTTGCCGCTTCTCCAAGGCGGTCGGTCCAAATTAATTGGTATAGCCGTCCTTACCGGGCGGCTTTTTCATTGCTTATTACTTGTTTTTGAACAAGGAAGCAATTCCTATCAAAACGAGACAGAATGTTAATAACTCCATCCATGTAATCATAGGCGTCACCCCCTTACATTAGAGAGTGACCAACCGCCAAACGGCAACTCTAAAATAGAGTATATCATGCGAACAGATATTCGTCAATCAATATCTGTAAATTTATGAAATATACTTCCAGTTAACAAATATCGCCTCCGGAAAGATATCTCTCCAGAGGCGATATTTTTGTGCATGGTTTAAAAAGTTATCAGCAGCATTCAACGGCTACCAGTTACATACCCATTAATGTCAATATGAGAAAAAAACTATGCCTACAGCAGCACCGCAGCCTATAGCACAACCCCTGTCATCATCCGATGAAGCAGGCCGTTTCCCGCCCTTTGGCGGATACCGGTTTAAATCATCATCCAGAAGCGAATGAAAGATGGCATCATCAAATACATCATGTTTCCCGTTTCCGTTCCAGTCGTACATAAAAATGCTCCTATTCATCAAAAAAGATGGTATTATTTGAATTTCATTTCATAATATTGTTTTAAAAGTTGTTTCATCTGCTCAATAGAATCATACAAATCTCTACTCGTGCTATCACCATCTAAGAGTTTTGCCGAAGCATGAGATACAGGATTTTCATTGCGTAAGGTATGAGCTTTCTTTATTACATCACTGCTGCCAGGAACACTGTCATAAAAACTCTTTAAATATTTTTCTTGATATAATTTCCCAATTTTAAATTTTCTATTTTCTTCATGGCAGGAAAACCATGCTGTAACTCTATCAAAAAAATTCTTAAAATACGCGAATGCTTGCATATTATTGTTTTTTTCTCTTTCCATCAAATACATAAAATATAGATAGAACGTTTTCATATCATCGCCAATAATTTTATAATAACCTCTTATTTCATCATCACTCATGCTCTTAACAAAACTAATTTGACAATATTTTTCATAATAATAATACAATGCAGGACAAGTTTCATGCAAAACTGACAGCAAGTCCGCATGACAAAAACCACGTTGAATTAAATAATTAATGGCAATTGTTGTATCATAGGAATTCCATTTGCCTACCTTATAGCGTGCAAAAAGTTCATTTAAAAATGCTTTTATTACATTTTCATTTTCAGTTGCAAGCAACATAACCGTTAACCGTTTCGGATCTAGACTTATAAACGAAATATCCATTTTTATTAAACTTAATATCCAGGAAATAATTTCTTCATCTTTGAAAATAGAATTTTCTTCATATACATAATAATTAAATACCTCATTAGGTGTAAATTCTATTCCCTCAATCGTGAAACATTTTTCTATTATCATATTATATTTTTCAATTGTAAGATAATCTAGAAACATTTCCATATCAAGTTCTATCAAAAAGTCATTAACTTTTTCTTCATATAACGTAGAAATCTCAAATTTTTTGCTATTAAAGCGTTCATCATACAATGATTTTTTTAATTCGTCATTTAATTTGTCTACTGTTTTTAGACAACATTTCTGTGAATTTAATGCCAAGCCATATTCTTTTAAAATCGAGGAATACTCACGTCTTATGTCTGAATACACTTTTTGTAATTCATCTAACTCGCCATCTGATGCTAACAAAATATACAAATCATCAACATATCGTACCATCTTGAATTTATTAAACAATTGCAAACTTTCTATATATTCAAATAAAGAAACATCGCACCCATCTAAATAAATTACAGTTGCTAAATAAGACGAAGCTATGCTATTTTCAATTAACGGAAATTTTCCATTCCCACAATATGATAGTAATTCCTTATATAAATTTAACTGTAATTGAGAAATTTCAGACTCATCCTGATTACAAATATCGTCAATTCTTTTTATTAATTTATCTAAATTTATACCCGCAAAAAAATTAGTAATATCCGTTTTTATAAAGTATTGGTACTCTTCAATATTGGTATAGATTTCTTTAAAATAATCATCATAATCCTGTTTATATGATGGTCGCATACATTCATAATTTCCTGCATAAAACACAGCAACATCTTCATTCCGTTGCGATACATATTTCATAGATACCTCTTTACCAATTGCTTGTAACACAAGATACAGTATTGGCGCTACCAAAGAAGAGTCACGAAAACTGCCATCACTTTTTTGTAAAAAATTTTTTGTTCGATGCATCATTTCTGGCAACATGACAAATGCACCATTTTGTATATAACTCAAAAAAAATTGTTCACTTTTCAAAAACTGTTTCTCTTTTGAAGTTAGTTTCGATAATGGGAACCATTGTAAATATGCTTTTAACGAATTTTTCTTTATTCTCTTAAAATCAAAGTACATATCACATACCGCTTTCCAGCAATCATATGTAATTCCGAACATATATCTATCCTCCCTACATTCCCACATTCCTAATATAAGATTATAGAAAAAATTAGATAATCAAAAAGTTCAGCTCAACAGCTGAACTTTTCATTATTGATCAAACCCCATATAGCTACTAAACCCTAACAAATATACGGCCATTGCGACTGATAACTCTTTCGATTCAATATTCTGTTCATCTGCAATTGCCTGTAATTCTTCCATAACCGTATCATTTGGAACAAAAGTAGCATCCATTTCTTTCACAGCTTCTTGAATCACTTTTGGCAGCACCATACACATCTGATAAAAAGCATCATCTTGCCCTGTTACTAAAGCATAAAACTGGTCGATACTTACACGGCGAATCAGCTTGTGACCGACCCTCACTTTATCAACCGTAGTTTCCCATTTAATATTCTGTGAACGCTGGGCTATAGCTTCTACCAGAAAACAGGCACAATCATCGTCTTTCAACAACTGATTCTGCATTTTAATAAACGTTTTTCCCGCAGATGCAGAGTTCATCGTATTATGTTTGTTTTTCATTTCCACATAAATTCTACTCACAACACTGCCATCCGGTAACGCAATCCCTTTTTCATTCTGATAAATAACATCCCAGCCACCTTCTTCACCGTTATCTGGCACCGTGCAGTTGTCCATATACTGAAAAATACGCTGATGGAAATAACCAATATCATTATTATTGGATTTATCACGCTGTCTGAAAATTTCATTGCTTACAATTTCCGGCCAACTTAACTGATATACCGTTTTATCAAAAATTAATTTCACCGGGTCAATCAAATTTTTATTAAACCGTTTTAAATCGAAGGCTTCTAATTTTTCACCATATTTCTGAATGGTATTCTGTACATGCGCTTTAAAATTTTCTTCACTGATAAATGTTAGTGGCCACATTCCAGTTCCTCCAAACTTTCACGGATTTTTAATGCAATTTCATATGCTAAATTAACAGGAACTGCATTACCCACCTGTTTGTACTGCTGCCCTACACTTCCGCAAAATTGCCATTCATCAGGAAAGCTCTGGCATCTTGCATTTTCACGAATGGTAAACGGTCTTGCCTCTAATGGATGGCACCGATCAGTCTGTTTCTGGCTCGGTGAAGTAAGTACTGCTAACGATGGCTCATCTAAACTTAACCGGCGTAAAATACCAGTACGGCCACCGCCCATATACCAGCAACTTTTCATATATTCTTTCGCAATTTCTTCTGGAATATCTCTCCAGTAACCACCAGGAGGCACCAGTTCAAAAATTTTCTGCTTATATTCGGAATATGGAGACCCTTCGCTTTCCGGACAGTCCAGTAAAATATCTCTTAAAACCGGTTTATACTGATGCGGCTCTGGAAATGCAAATTCTGTTTTATCCACTAAATCATTACGAATTCCGATAGTAATTAAACGTTCCCGTTTCTGCGCAACGCCATAATCCCATGCATTTAATACTTTTTTCTGATGGTCAGCAATCGTGTAGCCAGCCTGTTCAAAAATTTCTAAAATCGTCTGATAGGTTCTGCCCTTATCGTGAGATAGCAGCCCTTTCACATTTTCAAACAGGAACATTTTCGGCCGTAATTTTTCCAGAAACTTTGCGTAATGATAAAACAGTGTACCTCTAGCATCTTCCAGCCCTAATCGCTTCCCTGCATAAGAAAAAGACTGACACGGCGCACCTCCAGATAATAAATCCAGCTCTCCTTTTTTGATATTAAAATATTCCTCTAAATCCAAGCAGCTAATATTTGCGATATCGTCATGAATTACATTCCATTCTGGACGATTCCGCTTTAATGTATCTGCTGCATCTTTATCAAATTCAATCAGGCCAATGGCTTCAAAACCAGCTTTTTCAATTCCTAAAGCTAAACCGCCTGCACCTGCAAACAGTTCAATACAGGTGAATTTTTTATTATGAACCTTTACAGATTCTTTTGTAATATTCATCATATCACCAATATCACAATTTAATGCAACACAAATCTTTTCAACACTCTCAATCGAAATCGTTTCATTTTTTCCCATTTTCGCTAAAACATTAAAACTGATACCGGCGATATCTTTTAAATCCGTTTTTTTCATGTTACGATTATCTAATAAATCCCACAATTTATCATAACAAACTGGCAAGAATACCCCCCCTAAACCTTCTTTTTATATCGGTTGTATTATAGCATATATGTTCGCATAAATCAAGAAATCTCACGAAATCGTTAGATTAATAATTTACAAAAAGCTATATATCCCTATCTATTCACAGACAAATGTTTGTTTGGTTCATGTTATTTTGTTTTTCTTCTACTTGCTTTATATTTTCTGCTAGACGTTGAACAGTTTCTTCAACTACTTCTGACGCACTGAACTCTATAGCAATTTCCGCAAAAGCATTTATCAAATCTTCATAAAAATGTTCATCCCCTGTTAAATGTGTCCAAAATTCATCACCTACAAAAACTGGATAATCCTCGTCAATTTTTTTATAATGTTCATTTAATTCTGAACGATTTCCATAGCAAACTCCTACTATACAATCCATTGGTGAAATTGCAATTCCATTAGTTCTTGCTAAATTAATCATCCCTCGAAAACTATCTTTTATTGGTTTTATATCACCTTTATTAACCGTCTCTGGCCCTGCTTTTAATTGGCAATACTTTTTTCGACCATCAATTGCATCAATAAACTCAATATCCATACCTGAAGTAGTTGAACCATATGATTGTTTTAATTCATTTATCACTTTCTTTTGAATAAACGTTCCAAATCCCGTTGTTAAGGATGTCCCAAATGCACGTGGATAAATTAGCGCCTTTGCTCTGTTTTCATAAGTATATTCACCAAAAGCAAATATTGTCAGATACTTATGCAAAAACGGATTTATTTTAAAAGCCTTCAATTTATTTAGTTTTTTAGTATTATTTAAATGATTTTTTGCGTAATCTTCTCTAAATAGTTTCTTTGCAGTTTCAAGCAACTCAATCTTTTCTTGTTCGTTCATTCACTTCTACTCTACTTTCTTTGTTATTTGTATAACATGAATTATTTGAAAATTGTTAATATTAATAATATATCTCCTATCGAAACAGTTTTTTTGCTACTCTGCATCATTCTCCGCAGCATACAACGCTGTAGAACAATCACTAACTTTACTTGTATAATACACATTACCATTATCAATTGTTTGCAAATATTTTTCAATGTTAGACGAATTTATTGCATTTCTACGCAAAATCCCTGCAATATCCGACGCAGTTATTATCAAAATAGGATGTCCATCTTCTACAACTTCTTTATATGCTTGGCTGTCTACATAACTGGTGGTCACCATAATACCAAACTGTCTATAGCGAATTCTAGAGATTAATCTAGACATTTGACGTACTCCAACAGAATTATCAGGGCTATAGCACTTTGCTTCTAATGCACACTCAATTTTAAGTGGTGCATTTACTTTTCCACCTTGTGTAATTGCATAGTGACCAATTGCATCTCTGCCACCATCACGCCAAGGTTTGGTTAAATCAAAGCTAATAAAATTAGGATCCATCATTTTAACAATGTCTGCTGCACACGCTTCAAATCCAGTCGGATTGCTTGCATAATGTTTGCGAATAATTTCTAAGCACTTATTCCCTTCTACATCACTTTGTAGTTGGTCATATTTGGTTGGTATCGTAACGATACGTGGTGCTTTTAAAGCTTTAATACCATTACGACCTTCTTTTATAAACCGTTTCCATACTTCTGGTGCATAGTCCAAATTATTGTCATGGTCAAAAATAAGTGCTTCTAGCCATTTTCGGCTAATAGGTTCTTCACCAGTATCCAGAATCGTAAAATGTGCTTCATAGTTCTGAAAACGTTTATCTTTTATTGTACGCCAAAAAGCAACCAAATCTTTATCTGGAGATAAATGAGGATTTCCTGGCGCAGCTAAACCTAAAAACTGAATATCTCTGCCATTACCAGTTTTCTTAAACACAAAAAATGGTGGAATTTCTTCTAGTTTTACACCTTCATTTAATAAAGCAAATGTCGTTTCTAATATTAAATTACCTTTTTTGCTTGTATCGGTTAATGCTCGTCCTGGTTCTCTATTATCTCCATAATATCGAAATACACCTGTTTCCTCGTCTAAGTAATCAGGCCATTCCAACTCTTCCATAGATGTATATAACACCACATATGCCCATTTATTTGAGCCATCTTTTCGCTTTACTTTTCGAAAGCCAGAGGAATTTGAGCAACCTGGCATTAACTTATTAAGTGGTTCTGCCGACATATTTGGAGCAGTACCACCTTTATAAATACAATCCACATATAAATCTGAATTTTCTAATTTATCAAATGCTATTTCTTTTTGTGCCATAGTTATCACCTTTATTATTTACTACATTGTTTGCTACGATTATTAATGTGTTTACTATGAAATTATATTTTAATTTTAAATTATTAAAATTTTCTTCTCGTAATCTTTCTTCACATGCCGTGAAATATAAGAATTAAGACCACACCCTTGTATAGCCAATTGTTTCATTTGTTCTACGCGTTGTTCACCCGTACTTGTATAAGAATAACGATATTTACCATATTCCCGAAATGCTACATCAATATAATCTTTTCCGATTTCGTAGGCTAAAATACCAGAATTGCCATTCTTATTTTGATACTGCTGCACCTCACAACCTCCTCCGTGCCATTACTTCATTTTTAGTATATTCATCTTTTATCCAGCTTCATTATTCCAGAGAAATATACTCTGTCATATATGTAACACCCTGTTTTTGTTTTCATTGTATCATATCTTTGTCTACCACCCAACAAAAAAAGATATGCCCCTCTCAGAAGCATATCTCATAAAATTATTCTCTTTTCCTCGCTATGGCATTGAGCCACAGTTCATGTTCTCTGCCCGGGCGTACATCTCCGGTTATCCACATTGTTTCCAGATGCAGTTCCGGTACGGTGTTTATCAGTTTCTGCAAGGTCTGTTCTGTTAGGTTTGTAAAATATCTGCCGTTTCGCCATCCGGCAAAGTCACCGTATTTGAATGACAGATACAGCACACCGCCCGGTTTTAAGCTGTCTGATACTTTCTGCAGAATACCGGGCAGATCTTCCATGGTGCAGTGCAATAGCGATGCACATGCCCATACGCCGTCAAACTGGTTCTGCCAGATGATTTCATCAAACAGCATATGATATACTTTCTGCCCGGTATGTGCTTCTGCAATACGGCATAATTCCTCTGAGCCATCCACAGATGTCACCTTATAGCCTCTGGCTAAAAACTGTGCGCTGTCACGTCCGGAACCGCAGCCCAAATCCAGAATATGCCCACCCGGTTTTACCCGGCTTAAAAACGGAGCATACCGTTCCGTCATATCACTGGATTGCGTATCTATTGTGAAGCTATCTGCATGTTCATTGTAATATAAT
The DNA here is from genome assembly GCA_017399005.1 of Peptococcaceae bacterium. Classification (GTDB taxonomy): domain Bacteria; phylum Bacillota; class Peptococcia; order Peptococcales; family Peptococcaceae; genus UBA7185. The sequence continues at coordinate 8,324 of JAFQEO010000011.1, forward strand.
AAGGTATTGTTCATAAGCTGATTATTCTTCCCCATATTTTTAAATGCTTTTCTGCATTCAGTTTATCATATTTCTATCTGTTTGTGAAATCAGCACAACAAAAAGATATACCCTATGCAAAGGTATATCTGTTTTTCTTATCGGTAGCAAAAAACTAAGTTTATCATACCTGGGTTATTTCGAGCCTGATGTGGATATTTCGGCAAATTTAGGGACGTCCAGCTGGCGCGCTTTTCTGCGCCGATGCCGTCCCCTACGATGTTTCGACATTTTTTTCACGCTGAATCATATTTTGTTGAATATAGCATCCATTTGTTTCCAGACTCATTCTTTACAAGTAGAAGTGCACATCGTATAATAGATATATACAAGAATCAATGGTACTCACAGCGCGCGTCACACTACTCCATTGTACACAATTTCATATGCATAAGGAGTTGATATATTTGTGAAAACACTTGCGGAACAAAAGGCTCTGGTTTCTCAGTTGAATCTGATGGACGATTTGTTTTTCCACAAAGTAGCAGAAGATAGCAAAGCCTGTGAAGAGATTCTTCGCATTATTCTGAAAAAACCGGATTTAAAGGTAAACGATTGCCAGCCTCAGCGGTATCTGCGTAATATTGAGGCACATTCGGTGATTCTGGATGTACTTTGCACCGATGAATCGGGCAGAATCTTTAATATTGAAGTACAGAAAGAAGATAACGATGCCCATCAGCGGCGTGTACGGTTTAATATTTCCAATGTGGATACAGCTTTTATGGAAAAAGGGCTGCATTACAGAGATTTTCCTGATGTATGCGTGGTGTTTATATCAAAGTTTGATATGTTTGACATGAATCAGACACTGTATCATGTATGCCGTGTGGTGAAAGGGACCGATAAATATGTAGAAAACGGCACTCATGAGGTATATGTAAACACTATGATTAATGATGGCTCGGATATTGCAGAGCTGATGCAGTATTTTGCAGACAGCAATGGATATCACGAGAATTTTAAAACAGTATGTAATCGTGTAAATTATCTGAAACATTCAGACAAGGGGGTTCAGTCTATGTCCAGTGTTATTGAAGAATATAAAAATAAGTGTGTTCAGGAAGAACAGCTTGTTGCCGCAAAAAATATGTTTAAAGAAGGGCTACCATTAGAAGTAATTTCTCGTGTATTACCTTCTCTGTCTAGCGAAACACTTTTGCAGTTACAGAAAAATATATCTGCATGAGGCTACACTTGTAAATTTTAAAGAATCGCAAAAAGCAGTGAGCGAGATGGGAAATGTATTTGAAGAATATGCAGAAGAAAGATTACTGGAAACTGCTATCAATATGTTGAAAGAGGATTTTTCAATTGATACAATTCTAAAAATCATACCATCTGTTTCCAGGGATCAAATTCTTGCTTTAGAAGAACAGATTAAAATGCAGGCAGCTATATAGTCGTAAAACAAACGGAAGCGATTTCTTGCATTCGCTTCCGTTATTTTTAATATGCAGTTCTTTTACCGCAAATTATAAATTATCATGCTCTCCGTAAAAGGCGTTTTTTAATGCTTCACAGCGTTTTGTTATCATCTGTTTTACCAGCGGATGGTCATTAAAGAAATCAAATCCGTGGAAGGTACCTTTTACATCCTCCAGCTGTACGGAACCTCCTGCATCACGCAGAGATTTTGCGTATTGAGCGCCTTCATCATGCAGGCAGTCAAACTCCTCCACTTCCACATAAGCAGGCGGCAAACCGGCAAAATTTTCAGCCAGAGCCGGTGATGCATAAGCCGGTGTATTACAGTCGCCTTCGCGCAGATAAATCTCCCACATGCGTTTATTCAGTCTGCTGTTCCACAATGGGCTGTCGGGATATTTTTTCATTGATTCTGTTTCCATGCGGCTGTCGGTTACCGGATAAATCAGCAGTTGAAAACACAGCGGAATATGGGCCTCATCCCGCGCCCACAATGTGCAGGCACCGGCCAGAGCGCCCCCGGCACTGTCTCCGCCAATTGCCAGGCGCTCCCGGTCAATTCCCAGAGCATCGGCATTGTCCCACACATACTGCAGAGCGGTACGGCAGTCCATAAATGGTGCAGGAAACGGTGCAATATCCGAGGTGCGATAATGCACAAACACCACTTTGCAGGCTGCATCCTGCGCATACTGTGCCGCAATCTCGTGCAGATACCAGGCTTCCTCAAAAAAGAATCCGCCGCCATGCAGATACACCAGACATGGCATCTGTTCCCCACTCTCAGCCGGTTCATAAACAGTGAGCCGTAATTCATTACCATCACTGCCCGGTATCATCCATACGCTTTTTTCTACCGAATCAGGGATAACCGGTTTGCGCATATGCCGCATGGTATGATTGCCGATTGTAATCAGCGGTATATTTGCTGTGCATTCCGGCACACAAAATTTATTGACCGGGCCAAACCCTTCAGCCAGCGGATATTTTTTATCCCGATGAACCGCCCATCCTCCTGCGGCCAGTGTTATGAATGCCGCACCAATTGTTCGTTTTTTCATTGGATTCACTTCCTGTTATCATGCTGTTTTTTATAGGATTTTTTATCAGTATATCATACAAACCAGAGTGCTATCTATACGCATTTTTTGCACATTGTCCAGAATATACAAAAATGCTGCCGCAGGTTTGCGACAGCACTGGATTATTTGTTTTCTTATAACTTGTAGGAATCTTTACACCAGATTCTGTACGATTCCTACACAGCTTGGATGGTTTTCCAGCAGCGATACGAAATGATTCGGGAAATAAAGGTTCGGTTTCTTTTTCAGTTTCACAGCACCGGAGTGTTCCAGAGTTTCTGCAACAAATTCGGAACAGAAATAATGTTTCTCCCGTTTCAGTATCGGCAGATGGATAATACACAGAAATACGCCAATGCGATTGTACTGGTATTCTTTCCGGTGTGCCTGGAATTTATCAATGCGGGATTTGATTTTATTATATGCTTCTTCACTAATCTGCAGCTGGTAACACCGGCTGTATTTTACTCCGCGGTCACGGTGTTTCTCCAGAGTTTCTCTGGTAAAGCCGCGATAATTAAAACTATAGTAATGTTCCGGCTCATCTTCCAGCGCAATGGACACATGCGTGTAATTTCGGCCGCTAATCCAGTATACAAACTGGGACATACGGTCGTTATATCTTGTCAGCAGTACGGAAACCTGTTTCATATGGTATTCTCCATTTCCTGATTCATTCTTGCAAAAGGCTTTCAAAACAAGCTTACAGAATGATATGATTCCAAAACGCTGCTGTGCTGAATATTCTGTCCAATTTCAGAAACATACATACTAAACTATACTGTTTATTATATACTACCTCTTAGCATTAATCAAACAATTTTTAAGATTTGGTAACAAAAAAACAGACCGTTTCTAAATTTCAGAAACAGCCTGTTGTATTCTTTTCAGGTTTAACGGGTTATGCAGCGTTCTGCGTCATGTCTAAAATCACAGCGCCGGATGGAGGTGCGCTCTGCGGTTTTTCCTGTGCTGCGCTATAGGTAATATCGCCGTTCACTTTCATAGTCAGCAGCCCCTGCACGTTCATTGTCATATCCATAGATGCCCGGCTGCCGCTCTGGTCGGTTTTCATTGTCATAAGCGGAGCGGTGCCCATATATATAGCAGTGGCTTCCTGATAGCCGGTTACGGCGCTGCCGTTTGTTTTTAATGTAATACTCATAGACACGGTCATACCGTTCAGATTATATTTCGTGGACGACATATACTGGCTGCCCACCTTCTGAAATGCATCATCGCGGTACATATCCAGTGTTTTCAGCATAATTTCGCAGGTTAGAGCATTTTCCGGCGTCAGACTGTCAATCATCTGCAGTACCGATGCCTCATAGCTGTTTAACCCGGCAGCGGCTTCGCTCTGCTGCAAAGCCTGTACATTCATACCCGATCCGGCTGCCATCTGGCTCAGATTCATTTTATACCAGGCAGAGCCGTCCATACCGGCCATGGCAAAAATGTCAGACTGCACATATGCTGTACCTTTTTCATTATCCAGCAGCATCTTCATGCTGATATTTTTCAGTGCATCCATAACTGCCTGGTCCTCGGCTGTTACTTCTCCATTCTGTTGTAATGCCGCATTCAAATCATCCAGATTCATCGCAACAGCCAGTTCCATATCTGCCTTTTCTGCAGAGCTGATACCACTCAGTTTCATGGTTCCATTAACAGGAACCATCACTGCGTCCGGCCCGCTGCCGTCTGCTATCTGCATTTCAAATTTCAGATTACCGTTTGCTTTCACCGGCCCGGTCAGATTCTGCATTTTTGCAAATTTCAGATAGTTATCCATCAGTGTATACTGGCCTTTTGCCGCTTCTTTCAGTTCGGCCTTATCCAGCATCACCACGGTAGAAGATGCCGAATCCCAGCCCACTTCCAGCCCCAGAGTCTGAGCTGCAAAGCGAACCGGCACATAGGTGCGGCCGTCACGAATAAATGGAGGGGCATCAATGGTAATAGTATTAGCATTGCCATTATCTACGGTTACCGTATTCTGCTGTACTTTAAAAATGACATTTGTTCCGTCTTTTTCCGCCATAATCTGCCCGTCGTCCGCACGATAATCCACTTTGGCATCCAGTGCTTCAAATACGGCACGGAACGGTACATACACACGGCCATTTTCATTCACCGGTGCGGCATCGGTAAATTCCACTGCCTCTCCGTTCAGCTGTACGCCGATTTCCGGAGAGTCTGCCGCCAGCGCCTGCCCCGGTACCAGCAATAGAACCAGCAAAAGACAAATCATACCAAGGTATCCCCGGTATTTCAAATAATTCTGTTTCATGTTCATAATCATCCAGCCTCCCTTATGTCTGCATAGCGGTTCTGCGTTTGACCTGCAGTTCCAGTTTTATCATAGCAGATTCTGCCCGGTCAGTCCATATACTTTAATTGATGAAAATAAAAAAAGCAGACTCCGTAGAATCTGCTTTTAAGTGGAGCGGAAGACGAGATTCGAACTCGCGACCCTCGCCTTGGCAAGGCGATGCTCTACCACTGAGCCACTTCCGCATATGGTGGAGATAAGCAGAATCGAACTGCTGACCCCCTGCTTGCAAGGCAGGTGCTCTCCCAGCTGAGCTATACCCCCATATAAGAGCCGGTGATGGGACTCGAACCCGCGACCTGCTGATTACAAATCAGCTGCTCTGCCAATTGAGCTACACCGGCCTGTGTTCTAGAGCGTTTGCTCTCGAGCACGTTTGATAGTATATCAGAGATTTTTAATTTTGACAAGCCCTTTTTTTAATTTTTTTCGTTATTTTTTAAAATTTTTTCATCAATGCGGGCTCTCTCTTCCATTTTCCTCATTCGCTCGGCATCATCCAACTCCGTACGATTTCCATACAGTTCACTGAGAGGGCGGAATGTCATGCGGTGAATGGCGCACGGGCCCTGCTGCTGAACAGCCTGCATATGTTCCTCGGTAGGGTACCCCTTGTTTGCGGCAAATCCATAACCCGGATACAGTGTGTCGTATTCATCCATCAGCTTGTCACGATACACTTTGGCAATAATAGAGGCTGCTGCAATGGATATACTGCGGTTATCGCCTTTCACAATGGCCTCGGAAGGCAGTGTAATCCGTGGATTTGGCAGCCCATCCACCAGCACAAAATCGGCAGGCTGTGATAATCCTTTGACCGCATTCTGCATAGCCTGACGGCTTGCTTCTAAAATATTTAAACGGTCAATCTCCTCTTCGTTCAGCGATGCAATACACCAGGCAACGGCCTGTTCTTTAATCAGACGATCCAGATGTTCCCGCTGCTTTTCACTCAGTTTTTTGGAATCTTTAATTTCAGGCAGGTCGGCATCTTCCGGCAAAATAACGGCTGCTGCCACTACCGGTCCGGCCAGAGGCCCCCGGCCTACCTCATCGGTGCCTGCAATCCACTGGAAGCCTTTTGCTTTCGCCCGTTTCTCAAATTCCCACATAGCTGCAATACGCTGACGCTCTTTTTCCCGTTTTTCCATCTGACGCAGATATTTTGCCGCCAGATTCTGTACCGCCTTGCGGGAATCCTGCTGCAGCATCTGTACAAGTTCCGGCAGAGCCGTATCGTCAGTCTGCTGAAGAATGATTTCAATTTCTTTTGTTTTCATCTGTGAGAAATCCATACTCTGTTCCTCGCTTTTTGTTATGTAAAAAAGAGCTCATGCATAACATGAGCTCTCAGATATCACTTGCTGCGCAACGAATTATTCTTCGTCGTCTTCTTCCTCGTCGATAATTAAATCTCTTTCGAAGGTATATACTACAGCATCACATTTTGGACACAGAATTTCAACAACTTCTGCTTCTTCGTCCTCGTCCAGCATGGTGTCAAAGAAACATACGGATTCACCGCATTCAGGGCATTCTACTTCGATGATGTCATCTTCATCGTAGTCTTCGTCGAATTCAAATTCGCAATCACATTCACATTCGTCACAGTCGTCTTCGCAATCGCATTCGTCACAGTCTGTTCCGCATGTGCAGCCAAAATCTTCATCTTCGATGCCGATAATTTCTTCCACCAGGCTTAAATCTTCGTCAATAATATCCAGCAGTTCTTCTGCGTCTTCCAGATCACTGTCAAGAGATTCCACATATTCCTGCATTTCATCCATCTCTTCATCCAGATCGTCAACGGCTTCTACCAGTTCTTCCAGAATGTCCAGCATTGCAGCAAACAGTTTTTTCTCTTTTTTATCTTCAAAATCCATGCCATCCAGCATGCCTTTCAGATAAGCCATTTTTGTATAGATATCCATACGCGAAAAACTCCCTTCAAATCACAATTTTAATCGGACAGATTCCTGCCCGTTCGGATAATGTCTAAGTTTTCCTTATGCTCTTTCGATGTAGGAACCGTTTCTGGTATCAATACGCAGAACTTCGTCAACTTCGATGAACATAGGAACCTGAACTACAGCACCTGTTTCCATTACAGCAGGTTTGTTACCGCCTGTTACAGTACCGCCTTTGATAACTGGTTCAGTTTCAACTACACGCAGTTCAACAGTGTTAGGCAGTTCTACTTCCATTACTTCGCCTTTGAAGTAGGTTACAACACATTCCATGTTTTCCAGCAGGAATTTTTCTGCACCGCTCATCTGAACTTCGTTCAGCATTTCCTGGTCAAAGCTTGTGTTGTCCATGAATACATAAGATTCACCGTCGAAATACAGATACTGCATCTGTCTGCGTTCCATGATAGCATCCTGGAATTTTTCACCTGGACGGAATGTACGTTCAATGGATGCACCTGTTTTCAGGTTTTTGATTTTTGTTCTTACGAACGCTGCACCTTTCCCTGGTTTTACGTGCTGGAAGTCCACGATTTTACATGGGTCACCATCCAGTTCAATTGTTAAGCCTGTCTTGAAATCGCTTGTATCGATCATACAAAAATCCTCCTATAAAATAATCAGTTCTTTTGGTGAATGGGTTAAATTAATACAGCCATCCTTTTTCACGACAACCAGATCCTCTATTCTGACACCGCCCCAATTCGGCAGGTAAAGCCCCGGTTCCACTGTAATAACCGTGTTTTCCGGAATTACCTCCTCCGCTTTTGGAGAAAATCTAGGTTCTTCATGAATTTCAAGCCCTACGCTATGCCCGAGGCCATGCCCAAAAAAGGAACCATATCCCGCATCCTGAAACACATTCTGCGCCACTGCCTGGATTTCTTTTCCGGTAACCCCGGCTCTGATTGCCTGCAGTGCATCTTCCTGTGCTTTTCTTACTAGATTATAAACCGTTTCTTGCTTTTCGTCAACTTTTCCCAATGCAATTGTACGAGTAATATCAGAACAATATCCCTGATATACACATCCAAAGTCCATTGTGATAAAGTCGCCCACTTCCACTTTTTTATCGGTGGCCACACCGTGCGGCATGGAGGAGCGTTTTCCGGAAGCAACGATGGTTTCAAAACTTACGCCGGATGCCCCGCTGCGGCGCATCTGGAATTCCAGTTCCATAGCGATTTCCCGCTCGGTCATACCCGGTTTGATTACTTTCAGTACATGGGCAAATGCCTCATCGCTGATTTCTTCAGCCCGTGCCAGCAGCGCAATCTCATCATCATCTTTCACACGGCGGATTTCATCTACAAAGCCTTTCAGCGGTGTAATTGCCTTGCGACGCACCTGATTAGCCAGCAGTTCAAATTCCTCCACAGTGATGCGGTCGCTTTCGATGCCCAGAGTAATTACTTCCAGGTCCTCCATCAGCATACGCAGAGTCACCACAGGAGCATGATGCTGGAACTGTACCAGTTTACATCCTCTTGCCTGCTGCTGCGCCTGTTCGATATACCGGAAGTCTGTCATCAGATACACATTGCTCTGTGTTACCAGAACCCAGCCAAATGTGCCGGTAAAGCCGGTCAGATACTGACGATTTTCTTTACTTGTTACCAGAAAGCTGTCCAGGTCCAGCTCTTTCATTTTTGCCTGTATTTTTTCAATTCGTTTCCACTTCATGTCCTATTTCTCCATTTCCGCCACATAGTGTAATGCCAGCAGGTAGCTTTTCGCACCAAAGCCGCAGATCTGGCCCACACAAACCGGGGCAATCAGCGAGTTATGCCGGAACTCCTCTCTGGCATGAATATTGCTCAGATGGATTTCAATGGTTGGAAGCTCCACTGCCTCAATGGCATCACGAATCGCTATACTGGTGTGTGTATATGCAGCTGCATTGAGAATCAGATACTGATATCTGCCCTTTGCCTTCTGGATTTGTTCTACCAGTTCGCCTTCATAGTTGGACTGCATAAAGTCCATCTCAATTCCCAGCTCCTCCGCACGCTGACGCATCATCTGCTCAATATCAGCCAGGGTAGTTGTGCCGTAAATTTCAGGCTTTCTGGTACCCAGCAGGTTCAGGTTTGGTCCATTTAATACTAAAACGCGCAATATACTCACCTCGCCTTTCATAATACCATATTATTCCTATCACATACAAGACGGAAAACCGGATTTATCCAATTATTTTACGGTTTTGCTTCTGTTTTTCTCTATTGTTTCTATAGTTTTATCGTTCTGCTTAACAATCTGTTTTCTGCATCGTAAACCACGCGATGCCCTTTATCGTTTTTTATGTGCCGCTGACAGAAATTTCGGCAATGCGGATTGTCGGAGCGCCCTGGCTTCCATAGAACACCAGATCATTGCCCACACCGCAGACTTTCTGCAGCAGCTGCTGGAAATTTCCCGCAATAGTGATGCCGCGCACCGGGCGGCTAAACTTGCCGTGTTCAATTAAAATCCCCGATGCGCCAAAGGAAAAGTCGCCAGAAACCGGATTGGCCGTATGGGCACCTAAAATCTCGGTTACATAAATGCCGCGCTCCACCGCACCAATCAGCTGTTCCGGAGTCTGTTCACCAGCCTGCAGATAATAATTGCTGGTGCCGATATGCGGTGTCCCTTTATAGGAGCCTCGCATCCCGTTGCCAGTGGAAACCGTTCCGGCCTTTTCTGCCGAGAGGCAGTCATACAGATACTGTTTCAGTATGCCGTTTTCCAGTAAAACGGTGCGCTGCATAGCCGTACCTTCACCGTCAAATTCACCGGAGCCTAACCGGTTTGGCAAAGTACCGTCGTCAATTAGAGTCAGTTCCGGACTAGCCACCAGCTGCCCTGTTTTTCCAGCCAGAAATGATTTGTTTTTCAAGACTGCTTCACCGGAAAAACAACTGCTGATAATACCCAGAATCTGTGCAGTAATCAGAGGCTCCAGTACCAGATCCATCACACCGCTTTCCACAGGCGATGCCCCAAGCTGTTGAACTGCTCTTCGCCCGGCCATGCGGCCTGCCTTCTCTGCTGAAAGTTCACGCAGTGCAATACAGGAATGCATCCCGTAACCGCTCTGCTGTTCACCTTCTTTTTCACCGATTGCCAGACAGAACAGCCCGCAGTAGTTTCCCTGCTGATGCAGAGCTACACCATTGCTGTTCGCCAGCCACATCTCCACATCGCCCTCTTCATATCCGGACCGCTCAATGCGCTGCACCCGTTCATCATAGTTCATGGCATACTCCGCCGCATCGCGGGCCAGGTCAATTTTTTCCTCAAGAGAGTGATTTCCCATATCCTCATCAAACAAGTCCAGTTTTGGATACCGTGCACTGCGCTGTGCAAAACGGAGTGCCGGTTCTTCATCGTTGTAACTGCTGTTTGTAATGGCCTGGCTCACCATTTTGTCCAGTGCGCTGCTGCGAAAATCCGACGAAAAGGAAAAACCCTGCCGGTTTCCTTTGATTACACGAAGGCCAACGCCCTGGCTTTCCGACTGTTTAATCTGATCCAGGCTGTCATCCTTTATTTCTACTTCCAGGGCACGGTTTCGCACCACAAACAGCTCAGCATGGTCTGCACCCATCTGCCTTGCTTTCTGTAATCCTGTTTTTGCAAACTCCAGAAAATTATCTCCCATTCTTTTCATCCTTTCTGCAAAAATTCTATCGTATCATGTGCTGTGTCTCATGCATCCGGCACGACACAGCATCTTTTTATTTTCAGCTTATTTTCAGCGCTGCAACTTCAATATTGCAACGGTTATTCTGCGCATTGCGCTGTATGGTCATACACTGCGCGCTATTACCTGCACCCGGTAATCCATCGTACCGGTATAATTCTCTGCGATACAGTCACTGATTATCTGCTCTGCTCCATTAATCTGTCCGCTTACATAAACAGCCTCTGCCTCCAGCGGAGCCTCCACATTCAGGTTTCCACTGATATAAAGCACATCACAGTAAACGGGCTCCGTCACGGAGACATTCACCGGCTGATTAAAGCTATTCTGTATCGCCAGTGGTACATTTACAGACTGATTCAGTATCATCTGGCTTTCCCCGGTACAGTAAACCGATGGTTCCTCGATATCGTTCAGTGTCCCGGTCAGCTGCCATTCCGCCATATTGTCCCATGGCAGGCAGAGCAGACGCACACTGCCTTCAACCGTTCGCAGATAGCCGCCTGCATTAGAAACCGAAGAAACTGCAATCTCATTCGATGCTTCACGCTGCTCCATCGTTACCTCGGCAAACCCGCTCCTTTTTTCTATCTGGAGCGGTTCCAGACTTCCATCGGTATCCAGCTGCTGCAGAGCCAGATTCCATCCGCTATAAGCCAGCAATCGGCTCTGTTCAGTGTAAATAATGCCGTTATCTGCTTCATACTGACTGGTCAGAGTCTGCAGCAGAACACTGCCCCACAGAAGCACGCAGGATAATAAAAACAGCGTAACCGGCAGAATAAAACCGCTTTGGCTGTTTTGTTTCTGCATAATCGTTTTATCTCGCCTTTCCGGTGCCGCCTACAGTCAATCCGCGGATTTTCAACGTTGGCTGAGCATCTGCCACAGGGGCACTCTGTCCGTTTTTGCCACAGGTTCCAATGGCATAGCCAAAATCGTCGCCAACCATTTCCACATTGCGCAGGCTTTCCGGCCCGTTGCCCGCCAGAGTTGCACCCCGCACTGCTTTTGTGATTTTTCCGTTTTCGATTAAATACCCTTCGGCTACATCAAATACATAATCACCGTTTAAAGTATTAACCTGGCCGCCACCCATTCGTTTTACATAAAGCCCATATTCAGTGGATGCAATAATATCCTCCACTTTATCGGTACCCGGCGCAATATAGGTATTGCTCATGCGGGTTACCGGTTTTTCTTTATAAGATTCGCGCCGTCCGTTGCCGCTTAATGCAGCCCCCGTTTTCTGCGCGGTTTCGTAATCGTTCATGTACTGCTTCAGAATACCGTTTTCAATTAACACAGTTTTCTGCGCAGGATTCCCTTCATCATCATATCGATAGCTTCCGTATTTTCCTGGAATGGTTGCATCGTCTACCACAGTAATTTTTTCCGATGCCACCTTCTGACCGATTTTTCCGGCATAAGCCGACAGCCCTTTGCGTACCAGATCACCTTCCAGCCCGTGTCCACATGCTTCATGCACCATAGTGCCTCCGGCCTCACTGCTTAACACCACTGTCATCTGACCGGCAGGGCATGGTTCGGCATCCAGCAGAGTTAAGGCTCTCTGTGCCGATTCCCGACCCAGTTCAGCAGCCGATTTTTCTTCAAACAGTTCAAATCCGCAGGTGCCGCCCATAGAGGCAAACCCTGTCTGAATCTGTCCATCACGCTGGGCGATACTGTTGCATGCCAGACGGATACGCACCCGTTCATCCTCCACGCATGTACCAAGGCTATTGGCAATTGTTACATGCTGCACCACATCACTGTATCCTACCGACACCTGGCGAATCGCATCGCTCATAGCTCTAGCTTCCCGGTCAGCTGTGCGCAGCAGGCTGATTTTTTTATCAAACTCCACCGATTCCGGCCGTATTTTAACATCTATAGACTCTGCAGCTTTCGGCTGATGAAATTCCTGTACCGTTTCCTTCGGACCATTTTCCCGGGTAATCTGACCGGCCAGTTTTGCCATTTCCATACCGCTGTGAAACGATACATCATTGCTGTGCACATAAGATGTGCTTTCTCCAGCCATAACCCGAATCCCCATTCCCTGGTCGATACCGGTGTTGATTTTTTCTATTTTTCCATCTTCGCAGCTGATAGCAGTGCTTTCCTTCTGTTCGATATAAATCTCTGCAAAATCAGCACCCGACCGCAGTGCGGTATTCAGAATCTCCTGTAATTCGTGTTTCTGCATAGGGCATTCCTCCTTATAAATACGCTGTGCCGGCCAGGCGGATAATCTGTTCCTGTTTCAGTGTCCGGTTTTTCCAGACACCGGTTATTTTTACATGAACAGCATAAACATCTTCTGCCTTCTGTGCAGGCAGCCCCTGCCGGTTCAGACAGGATATCGTCAGCGTATCTATAAAATTAGCAATCGGCTGACGCACCCTTTGAGTACTTTCGAGACGATAGAGAATTTTTCCTTCCAGAGCATAAAAATGTTCTTCGGCCTGCCCATCTTTTCCAAGAGACCAGGCAACCGTTTCCTTTTCGTGATAGCCTGACAAAAGCGTGATGCTTTCCTGTTCCCATGTTAAAATTCCCGTACTCCGCCCAATATCCTGCGCCATACTTTCTATAGCAATCAGCAGATTATCCTCCAGTTCCTCAAGAGCACTGCGATTCTGATACTGTTCTGACCAGAAGAAAAAACACTGTAGAAAAAACGTGAACAGCATAGAGGTCAGGCATAAAACCACCAGCACCTCCGGCAGCGTAAATCCGCCCTGTCGATTTTTATTCCGCAGATGTTTCCTCGCCTGCGTAATAAAAGGTCCAGCTCTGCGTGTTTGTCTGATTTGCATGTGTGATAGTCAGCTCCTGTTCTGTGAGAAATAATCCGGCCGGTCTGGTTTCCTTCTGTACTGACCAGCCTTCCGGAAGTTCCGGTTCAATACCGGCCAGTACCGACTGGGCAATCAGAACGGCCTGCCGGTTCTCTGCGCTTCTAGCATGGCTCTGACTGCTCAGCACACTCCACTGCCCGGCACTGTGCAGCAGAAGTGCACAAATTACCAGACTTATCAGAAGTTCCGGCAGGGTAAATCCTCTGTTATCCCGTTGGCGCTTTGGTGATGCGTGTACGCCCTGTCTGATAATAATACACATAGCGCTCATGTTCTCCTTTCTGCAGCAGAATATGCCCGTTTTTATTGATGGATTTATCAGGCTGAATGGTCAGAGTTGCCGCCGAAAGCTTATCCACATAGCAGGGCAGTGTCTGATAACGCAGCGTCTGGTTGATTTTGGGATAGGCAATTTTATACCGGTACGGCTGCCTGTCGCGATAAAAGGTAACAACCGTTTGTCTTTGTTCTCTGGCTGCCTCACGCTGCGCCCATCGGATATCCCGATGAATCTGCTGGGCAGCTGCATCCAGCTGAGCCTGATGCCAGCCGTCCAGAAGCGAAGGAACCGCCATACTGCAAAGCAGACCGGTTAACAGAAGCACCACAAGCATTTCCACCAGCGTAAAGCCTTTCTGTTTTCTCATATCCTTCTGCCTCCTTGCACCACTTCATCTGCAACCTGTTACAGCAGATACTGATAAGACTGCACCATAGGCAGAAACAGGCTTCCCGCCATCAGCAGAATTCCGATGCCAAGAATCAGCACAAAACCCGGCTCCAGAAGGCTGGTCATACGCTGAAGGCGCTGTTGAACCTGCTGCTGATAATACTGACTCAGCTGAATCAGAGTTTCTGGCAGAGCTCCGGTCTGTTCACTGACAGCCAGCATCTGCCTTGCCATAGACGGAACAAAAGTACAGTTTCGAATGGCTGCGTCGAATGAGTATCCTTCCTGCAGTGCAGCTTCCAGCATCTGAAGCTCCTGCGCAAAAAGGCTTCGACGGTAAATCTGACGCACAGCTTCCAGACAGGAGGACAGCAGCATTCCGCTGGAAAGCATCAGCCCCATCGCCTGACCAATCTGTACAAACCAGTACTGCTGATACAGTTTGCCAGCCACAGGAAGATGCAGAACAGCTGTTGTAATTCGCTTCTGCCAGACGGGAATCGAGCGGATATGCCGCCATATACAGAAAAGAATCAGGCATCCTGCCGCAAGCAGACTGCCTGCCAGCATCCAGTTTTTTCTGACCCATCCGCTGACCTGAATCAGATGTTGCGTCATAGCCGGCAACTCCGCCTGAAATGTTTCATAGGTCTGTACTACAGTAGGAACCACAAAACAGAACATGGCGCCAAAAGCTGCCAGCATCAGAAGCAACAGCACCGCAGGATAAAACATGGCGGAAAACAGCATCTGTCTGGTTCGATTCTGTCGTTCAAAATAATCGGCTGCCTGTTCCATGGCTTTCTGCATAGTGCCGTTCTGTTCACCGGCCAGCACAAATTCCAGAAACACCGGCGAATATCCGATATCGCTTTGTTTTAATGCTTCTGCCATAGTCTGCCCCTGCTGCAGCGATTCGCTGATTTTCAGCAGAAATCTGGCGCATATAGCCGGATGAATCTCACTGCCCACCAGCTGAACAGCCCCGGGAAGCGGCAAACCGCCTGCCAGTGCAAAAGAAAGCTGCTGGCATAAAAAGCGCTGCTGCTGTAAAGAAAGTTTTTTCTTAAATCGAAATGTATTTTTAATTTTCATAACTCAGGTCCCAGCACAGCATCCAGTTCCGCCTGTACTGTTTTTCCTTCCTCTGCTTTTCTGCGTCCATCCTCCGCCAGCGACAGATAGCCGGCTGCAATCTGCTCCTGTGCGTCCAGAAAATTATCGTAGCGGCTTATCAGCTGCTTTACATTCCGGTCACAGACCAGCACCTCCTGAATGGCAATGCGGCCTCGTACCGAAGCATCCTGGCTGCACCGCACAAGGCGCTGTGCTACCACACCGTTTAAACAGGAGGCCAGCAGATGCGGTGCAATACCCATCTCCACCATACGTTTTACGGCTCCAATGGCATTACCGGTATGCAGAGAAGCCAGCACCAGATGTCCTGTATAGGCAAGCCGTATTGCAATTTCTGCCGACTCTAAATCACGGATTTCTCCCACCATGATAATATCCGGGTCCTGGCGCAGAACACTGCGTAATCCACGGGCAAATGTCAGCCCTGTCCTCTCGTTAATCTGCACCTGATTAATCCCCGGCATCTCATATTCTACCGGGTCCTCCAGTGTTACAATGTTCTGCCCCCGGCTCTGCAAAGCAGCCAGCATACTGTAAAGCGTGGTAGTTTTTCCGCTTCCGGTAGGTCCGCAAACTAAAATCATACCACCGGGCATTTTCAAAAGAGTCTGCACCTTTTTCAGATTTTCTTCGGAAAATCCAAGCTGTTCCAGCGTCATCATCTGTTCCCTCTGCCCTAAAATGCGAAGTACCAGTTTTTCGCCCTGATACAGCGGCAGGCTGGAAATACGCAAATCATAAAGCTGTTCCTGCCAGACAACCGCCAGATGACCATCCTGCGGCAGACGTTTTTCGGTAATATCCATTTCTGCCATCACTTTCAGACGATTTAAAATAAGATTCTGTAAATCCGATTGCAGCACGGCCTGTTTTTTCAGTTGTCCGTCACATCGAAACCGGATAACTAGCCCTTCCGTGCCGGGCTCCAGATGAATATCGCTGGCATTCTGTTTTAACGCCTCCTGCAAAAGCCTGTTAATTACCCCAGCAGCAGTATGTTCTTCGATACAATCATCATCAATACGATAACTTCTGTGTTGTACTGGTACCATAGAATCCCCCTTCCTGTTGTTTGCAGAAATTACCATAGCACCAATCTTCTTACATAGCAAGAAAATACTTTCGACAAATTTCGCCTGTACACAAAACGAGCAGAGATTTGTGCTGCCAGATTCAGACACATTCTCTGCTCGTTTCCCAACATCTTTTCTTTTTTCTGTTTTTCGACAAATATCTCTACGAATTTCATACCGTTTCTTAAAATTTTCTACTGCACTTCTATAAAAATTTCTATTATACTTCCGGCAAATAATACCCCAGTATCAGTTCCAGTGCCTCCTCGGCATGCAGACTGTCATGAATATTTCCTGCACAACGCAACTCCAGAAGTGCCGCATCCCCTTTCGCCAGCACATCGGCTTTTATCTGAATAATCTGCATATCTCTGCGGCTGCGAAACCGGATCCAGTGATACCGGTCATCATGGTCCACAACAAAAAAGATATCCTTT
Organism: Peptococcaceae bacterium; assembly: GCA_017399005.1. GTDB lineage: Bacteria > Bacillota > Peptococcia > Peptococcales > Peptococcaceae > UBA7185. Next base: position 25,044 of record JAFQEO010000011.1, read on the forward strand.
GCCTTCAATAACTGCTTTAATTTGTCCAGTTCTTTACGTCCTTCGGTAGAACCGGCACCGCCAGTCAGCATATTCCAGACCTGTTCATCGGGATTGGTAAGAATCATCGTATCTGCACTCCTTTTCACTTCAGCATTTATTAATTTTATATTTGTTCCACTGCCAGTATCGTTTCATAAATCTACAAATCATTATAGCATACTTTTATTCTCTGTAAACGATATTCCATGTTCTGCTCTAATAAACACCATGCTGTATAGAAACTGTTTCAATTTCGTATATTTATGCAGAACATCCTCATCACAAGTACACAACCTGTTTTTGTCCACTTGCTATACACAATCAACATTTGTTTACTATATGCGGACTCTTATGCAATTTGTTCATACTACAAAAACAATTGTGTATAATTGATAGAATCGTCTTTTTTATTCAAAAAATAAAGCAGACTGTAATCTGTCGAAAAAAATATATAAATATTAAAAAAATGCAAAAACGCTCTTTCTTTTTCCTGTATCCTGTATTATACTAGAGAGGTTGTAAAATTATCATTTTAGAGGAGGACTTTTTCGTGTCTACTGAAAAGAAAGGTCTGGGCCTTGTCCCAAAACTTATTATCGGGATTATTGCCGGTATTTTAATTGGTGCGTTCTTACCTGAAGTACTGGTTCGTATCTTAGTAACAGTTTCTTCTATTTTCTCTCTGTTCCTGAAATTCGTAATCCCATTCATTATTTTAAGCTTCGTTGTATGCGGTATCGCCGATTTAACACAGGGTGCCGGCAAACTGCTGGGTATCACCACAGCCATTGCCTACGGTTCCACCATTCTGGCAGGTACTATTGCTTACACCGTTGCCACCACACTGTTCCCTAAATTCCTGGGCAGCAGCATGGCAAGTGAAGTTGGCGACCCAAGTGCAGGTATGTTATCTTCCTACTTCAGCATTCCGCTGGCACCAATGATTGATGTTACCGCTGCTATTGTTCTTGCCTTTATCATGGGGATTGGTATCTCCTATCTGCGCAGCCAGGGCAAAGGACAGACTCTGTACAATCTGTTTAACGAATTCCAGCAGATTATCCTGAAAGTGCTGAACAGCATCATCATTCCTTTCCTGCCAATCTACATCGCAGGTACATTCGCAAACATTGCATATGCAGGTCAGATTGTTTCCATCATGAACCTGCTGTGGAAAGTATTCGTAACTGCTATTCCACTGCAGCTGTGCTATCTGCTGGTTCTGTACATCATTGCAAGTGTTTTCGGTAAAAAGAATCTGTTTATGATGATTAAAAACCAGGTTCCTGCATATTTAACTGCTATTGGTACACAGTCTTCCGCTGCAACAATTCCAGTAAACGTTGCAAGCGCTGAGAAAAACGGTGTATCCAAACAGATTCGTGAATTCGTTGTACCTCTGTGTGCAACCATCCACCTGGCTGGTTCCATTACATCCTTAACCTGCTTCTCCGTTGCTCTGCTGTACATCAATGGTCTGGACTACTCCTTAGGCGTATTCATGCCATTCCTGTTAACACTGGGTATTGCAATGGTTGCAGCTCCAGGGGCTCCTGGCGGCGCTGTTATGAGTGCTCTGCCATTCCTGCCAATGATCGGTATTGCTGTTGACAGCCCTATCGCAACTCTGATGATTGCTCTGTACCTGACTCAGGACAGCTTCGGTACTGCAGCGAACGTTTCCGGTGACAACGCAATCGCAGTTATCATCGACGAAATCAACAACAAAATGCATAAAAAAACCAGAGCTTAATTGTATCTGAATCATGCAAATAATCCCGGAATGGTAATCCATTCCGGGATTTCTTATATCCTCATTTATATCAGCATCTATATGCATCATCCAAAAAACCGCTTCGCAGTATCTTCTAACGCACGCCGTTCTTCCACATCATCATAGGATTTCTCTTTTCCGTCAATCGCCTTATGCACTTTCACCTGAAACAGACCATCCCGGTTGCAGTAAAACAGAATCTGCCTCACCCCTCGCATTTCAAATCTGGCTTCGGCATTCCCTTCCGGATACAGCTTCACCATTTGAATTTTGTCAGACGATAAGGCGGCAATAAACGAAATATAATGCTGTTTTGTCATATCGTGTTCAATCTGCACATAATAGTCATCTTCCACCCGCTCAATAAAGATTTTATGATGTTCATCGGTTTCCTCCGCCTGACATGGTGTGAGCGATACCCCATGACAGTGAATCACCGCTTCCCCCATGCTGTGAATGCTATTTCCGCAGACAGGACATACATAAAATTTAGACCGCATAATATTGGCTGATACATTTATATTCTGAACTGCATTGCCCGAAAGAAGTTCCGCTACCGATACCTCAAACACCTTTGCAAGAGGCTCCAGCATAGAAATATCCGGATACCCCTTCCCCGTTTCCCATTTTGATACGGTTTTATCGGAAACATTCAGTTTTTCCGCAAGTTCCGCCTGCGTCAGCTGGTTTTTCTCCCGCAGTTCTTTAATAATTGTACCTGTAATATACTGATTCATATACCCCCACGCTCCTTTGCCTCTATCATACACACAAAAGTAGATTTGCGCTACCTACGAAACGTAGAGAATAGAAAAAAGCCCTCCGCTTTCCAGCAGAAGGCCTGTAACATTTAAATTTATTCTTCTCCTGCATGCTGCAGTAACAGCTCATGCCATTCCGGCTTTGCTTTTTTGATGGATAGCGGGCGTCCTGCCATAGTCATAAAGCAGTGCCCGGATTCGCCGGTGCAACGCAGCTTTCCATCTTCACCGATAACTTCGTAGACAACCGAGAACCGTAAGCCGGTATAAGATTTCATCCGTACACGGATAGTGACGGTTTCACCAAAGGTCACTTTGCTTTTATACTGGCAGTGCATTTCCAGCACGGGGCTGCCGATGCCTTCTTCCTCCATCTGTTTATAGGGAAGGCCGATGGCGTCTAAATAATCGACTCTCGCTTCTTCAAACCAGCGGATATAATTGGAGTGATGCACCATACCCATCTGGTCGGTTTCATAATACTGCACTTTGTGTTTATAACAATGTTCTGCCATTATAACTATTTAGATAATTTCAATCTGGCACTGTTTCATAGCTTTCAGTGCGTTTTCGTGGTTTTCCGGTGTAGTACCTGCACAGCATGCACTGTTTACAGTAATTTTTAATTCAGGCAGGTATGCTTTGATTAACAGTGCGTTGGAGATAACGCAGATATCGGTGCATACGCCAACCAGTTCCACTTCATCGTATGGAGTCACCAGCAGATGATGTGCCAGATCCAGGCTGCCGAAAGTATCTTTGTTAAATACATGTGCGTTTGGAATCTGCAGAGATTTTTCAATTTCCCAGCCGTTTGTATGGCGGATACAATGTTCTACCGGCAGATTTTTGCCTTCCTGTGTATTCATATAATTTGCGCTGTGAGTATCACGGGTAAATGCAACGGTTTCACCGTTTTTTGCAGCCTGGCTGATTCTTGCTTTTACTTTTTTCAGAACAGCCTGTGCTTCTGGAGTCCCAAGCGGGCCGGTAATAAAATCGTTCTGCATATCAATGACTACTACTAATTTGTTCATTTTTTATTTCCTCCTGCTGCTGAATAATGCCGCAATCCGGCGTTATCCACAAATTTTATTATGTTACTATATTACGCAATCTGCCGGTAAAATGCAAGATTATTTTCCCAGGTGCATGTCTACGCAAACTTCTTTTGTCGTTATATTATAATATTTTATGAAAAAGCATTGACAAATTTCCTTATTTATGAAATAATAACGATATTAAGGGGAGTAGCTTACAAGTGATGTTGCCGTCAACCGACTGATAAGCAGTCCGGCACATTCTCCAGTATTCGGATAGCAAGACCTTGATATTTGTTCCGTAAACAGATATCGGGGTCTTTTTTGTTTTCTGTTTTACGGTTCAGCAAACACACCCTATTACGGAAAACAGAGGAGGTTTTCATTATGGATCAGGTTACCAAAACCGCATTTAAAAAAGTTGCTTTGCTTGTAGCTTTAGCAATGGCAGCATGTGTTGGCGTATACTTTGTTATGGGGCAGCAGGCAGCGTTTGAATTCTTAGGCGCTTATCTGATTGAATTCAGTTTAAGTATCGACAATCTGTTTGTATTTATCACTGTATTTACCGCATTCCGTGTACCGGTTGACTATCAGCACCGCGCACTGGCATGGGGGATCTGGACAGCCGTTGTATTGCGTTTCATCTTTATCTTCCTTGGTGTAAGTATTGTTGAGAAATTCACATGGGTACTGTACATCTTCGGTTTCATTCTGATTTTCAGCGGTTATAAAATGTTCAAAGGCGAAGACGATGAAGAAGAAGAAAAAGATGTAACCGATAACATGGGGTATAAACTTCTGGCAAAATTCATGCCGATTACCAAAGATTTTGTTGGCAATCATTTCGTTACCAAAATCGATAACAAGTGGCACGCAACTCCACTGCTGGCTGCTCTGATGGTTATCGAAGCATCCGATATCATGTTCGCAATTGACTCCGTGCCTGCAGCGTTATCGGTATCCACCAATATGTTTATTGTTTACACATCTAACATTCTGGCTATTTTAGGTTTACGACAGCTGTACTTTGTACTGGAACACTTACAGGAACGTTTCGCATATGTTCGTTACGGTGTAGCTATCATTCTGGCTTTCACTGGTGTGAAACTGGCGATTCTGATGTTCCACATTCACATTCCAATCCTGGCTTCTATCGGTTTCATCTTCTCCGTACTGGTTGGCAGCATTATCCTGTCTATCTACAAAACCAAAGATACAACACACGCATAAGCGCATAAAAATCTGCCTCCTGCAAACTGCAGGAGGCTTTTTTCTTGCATGTTGGCCTGTTTATTCATCACTGTTTTCTGCTTTTGGCTTTATCTGCATACCCTGCTGATTCACCTGATAACCCTCACGATAAATCAGTTCACCTACCGGCACAAACTGATACCCTTCCTGCTGTGCGTAAGGAATAATCTGATTAATAGCTTCTGCCGTGTATGTTCCATTGTTATGACAGAGAATAATGGCTCCCGGATGCAGCCCAAGTGTTACCCGGTCGATAATATCCTCCGCTGTTTTGGATTCCATCCAGTCCAGACTGTCAATTGACCACTGAACCGGATAATAGCCACGTTCCCGAAGTAAATTAATGCTTTTGTTATCATACTCACCGAAAGGGAACCGGAACAAAGTCGGCTCATAACCGGTAACATCCACAATAGTCTGCCGGTTTCCATCGATTTCCTGTGCAGCTTCTGCTTCACTAATCTGGCTCATATGCGGATGTGTCACACTGTGCATAGCAATTTCATGGCCCCGTTCTGCGATTTTACGCGCCATTTCCGGATAATCCTCCAGCCAGATATCGGTCAGAAAAAATGTAGCTTTTACATCGTACTTCTGAAGCGTATCCAGAATCTGTTCCGTATGCTCACATCCCCAGGCTGCATCAAAAGATATGGCCAGCTTTTTCTCCTCCGTCTCCACAAAATAAACAGGCACCTGTTTTTCGGCAGCTGCAGCAGTACGAATACTGTCCTCTTCGCAGGCCTGCATCAGAAACCCTGTAAAAAACCCGGCTGCCAGCGTCATCAAGGTCAGCCCTCTGGTAATCGTCCTGTAGTTCATCGGCACACCCTCCTCTGCTTCAGTTTATGCCGTATGACATCTGAATGTGCCGACAGTACACAAATTCCATGCGCTTTGTTATATTTTTCTTTTACACCTGCATGCACATAGAAAAAGGCTGTTCCTCTGTAAAAGAGAAACAGCCTTTTCGTTATTACATCATACCCATACCGCCATCCATTGGCATTGGGCTTTCTTTTGTTACATCAGCAACCAGACTTTCTGTTGTTAAAATCATGGATGCGATACTTGCAGCGTTCTGCAGAGCGGAACGTGTAACTTTTGCTGGGTCTACGATACCAGCTTTAATCATATCTTCGTAAACATCGGTGCGAGCGTTATACCCCTGACCCATAGGCAGAGCTTTTACTTTTTCAACGATTACGGAGCCTTCTTTACCAGCGTTAAATGCAATCTGGCGAACTGGTTCTTCCAGTGCACGTTTAATAATATTTACACCGGTCTGTGCATCGTCAACATCTAATTTAATGTCGTTCAGAGCTGGCAGAATGTTTAGCAGCGCAGTACCGCCACCAGGTACGATACCTTCTTCTACTGCAGCTTTGGTAGCAGCCAGAGCATCTTCGATACGGTGTTTTTTCTCGGTTAATTCAGTTTCAGTTGCAGCACCAACGTGAATAACAGCTACGCCGCCAGCCAGTTTTGCAATACGTTCCATGTATTTGTCACGGTCAAATTCGGATGTGGTTTCTTCAGCCAGTACACGAATCTGAGCAACACGCGCTTCGATTTCAGCTTTGTCGCCGCCACCTTCTACGATGGTGGTGTTTTCTTTGCCAACTGTTACTTTTGCAGCACGGCCCAGCATGGACAGAGTGGTTTCTTCCAGTTTGAAGCCCAGTTCATCTGTTACAACAGTACCACCTGTTAAGATAGCGATATCTTTCAGCATTTCTTTTCTGCGTTCACCAAAACCAGGAGCTTTAACTGCAACACATGTGAATGTACCGCGCAGTTTATTCAGCAGCATGGTGGTTAATGCTTCGCCTTCTACATCTTCAGCAATCAGCAGTAATGGACGGTTTGCCTGAACAACCTGTTCCAGAACAGGCAGGATTTCCTGGATGTTGCTGATTTTTTTATCAGTTAACAGAATCAATGGATTATCCAGAACGGATACCATTTTTTCTGTGTCAGTTACCATGTATGGAGAAATGTAGCCGCGGTCAAACTGCATACCTTTTACTACATCCAGTGTGGTGCCGAATGTCTGGGAATCTTCTACAGTGATAACGCCTTCTTTGCCTACTACTTCCATAGCTTCTGCAATCAGTTCCCCGATTTTCTGGTCATCGCAGGATACGCTTGCTACCTGAGCGATTTCTTCTTTGGTTTCAATTTTCTGAGACAGTGCGCCGATTGCATCTACTGCTTTTTCAACAGCCACATTCATACCCTGACGGATTACCATTGGGTTTGCACCTGCTGCCACATTTTTTAAACCTTCACGTACCATAGCCTGAGCCAGTACGGTTGCGGTTGTAGTGCCATCACCGGCAACATCATTTGTTTTGGTAGCTACTTCTTTCAGCAGCTGTACACCCATATCTTCAAATGGATCTTCCAGATCGATTTCACGAGCGATGGATACACCGTCGTTTGTGATAACTGGAGCACCGAATTTTCTGCCTAATACTACGTTACGACCTTTAGGCCCTAATGTTACTTTTACTGCTTCTGCAACAGCGTTAACGCCAACTTCCAGAGATTTTCTTGCTTCTTCGCCAAAACGAATTTCTTTCGCCATTTTTATTTGCCTCCTAAAATAATCGGTCAATCATGTTCTTATCAAAGGGTTCTGAACAACGACCCGGTTCTTATTCAATAACAACCAGAATTTCGTTTTCAGTTAACAGAATCAGCTCTTCGCCGTCAAATTTTACATCAATACCAGCATGTCTGCCGTATACAACTTTGTCGCCAACTTTAACTTCCAGTGGAATTCTCTGACCGGTTGCCTGAGAAACATAGCCGCTGCCAACTGCAACAACTTCGCCCTGATGCGGTTTTTCCTGTGCAGAGCCAGGCAGTACAATGCCGCTCTTTGTTTTTTCTTCCACCGCTACAGGTTTTACTGCAATTCTGTCACCAATTGGTCTGATACTCATAATAAAAAAGCCTCCTTAAAATTATAGAACTATGAATCAATCATATTTGTTAACGGTTAATTTCGATTTGTTAGCACTCAAACCTTCTGAGTGCTAACATTATATATAATATCATTTTGTAAAAAAAATGCAAGTGATTTTACAAAAAAAATTGCCAAAACGGAAAATTAATTTATAATGATGTTATATCGAAAAAATGCCGTAATTACCGCTTTTCAAGTTTATCCGCAGTACCATGATTTTGTTCTCGTCTGTTGGTAAAAAATCCTGCTGAAAGGAATGTTTTTCTATGGAAAATCCGATAAAAAACAAAAAAAATGAACTGCGCTGCAATTATAAACAGCTTCGCAATCAGTTAAGCGCAGAACAGGTTGCTGTGTACAGCACACGCATCGCAGAAAAACTGTTTGCATCGTCTTACTGGCAGGAAAGTAAAACGATTATGCTTTACCTCTCCTTTCAGAATGAAGTATGCACACGGGCTATTTATCAGCGAGGCTGGCAGGAAGGCAAAACTATGCTGCTTCCAATCTGTGCACCATCTGGCGGCTTAATGGAAATGAGTGTGTTGACCTCTTTTAACCAGCTGATTCCAAACCGTTACGGCATTGGTGAACTGCCCGATGCTCTGCAGAAAATTATCAATCCTGCAGAAATTGACTTGTGTATTATTCCCGGTATTGCCTTTGACCATACCGGCACCCGGCTGGGCTTTGGCGCCGGATATTATGACCGCTATCTGGCACGAGTAAAGCCTTCTGCCAGACGCATCGCTCTGGCTTATGAATGTCAGATGCATAATAAACCTCTTCCTGCTGATGTATATGATTTGCCGATGCAGGATATTCTCACGGAAGAACACTGGTATCAGATAGACAAAAAATAGCAGCCGATACTGACTGCTATTTTTTATTTCTGCTGTATTCTATTTCGAAATTTTGCTATTTGGTTTCTGCATCTGTATTTTCGCCTTTAAAGGCTGTGTAATCGTACTCAGCACCTCTGATATTGTTTATATCAATCCGGCAGTCTAAAGGCTGATATACAGGCTCCAGCTGAATTGGGCTGTTGAGCCTGTAATAAAATTCTGATGCGCCTTCCAGTGTGCGTCCGCTGAACCAGGTGCGCAGCTCATAGCGGTTTTCAAAATAAATCACATCGGCAAAAATTCCAATCTGTCCGCTGATTCCGTCGGCAAATTCCACTGTTTCCTCCCCAGTAATGCCGATATTCCGGCACCACTGCGGCATATCTTCTGCGGTTACCGTTACAGTGCCGCTGTGTTTTTCATCATCCACATATCCCAGAAATTCCTCTATATAAACTTCCCGTTCCAGTTCATTATGAAGTTCCACTCTGCCAAGGCCAATCACCGCCCCGCCTGCAAGAAACAGAAGGGCAATCAGGCACACAATCCGCTCATTGGTTTTCAGCCATTCTCTCATTTCATCCACCTTCTTTATTATTCCCCTATTCAATGTTTCAGATTATCAAATCTGCTGTATGTGCTGTATGCTTGTTTTATCTCTTCTTTTATCATAACAGAGTATGCAGGCAGATACCAGTCTGCCCTGTTAATTTTATGTACTATCACAAAAAATCATAGAAAAAAACAGAGCGGGCATATGCCCGCTCTATTCAGCAAAGTTTTAGCAAAGTTTGTAAAGCAATTAGATTCAAAAGATTAATATTCTTTTGGCATATTATTCAGCTGTGCCTGGCTGAATACAGGACCGTCTAAGCAAACATAGCTGGAGCCGATGTTGCAACGACCGCATTTACCGATACCGCATTTCATACGCAGTTCCAGTGTTGTGATAATTTCTTCGTCTGGCAGACCCATCTGAGACAGGATTGGCAGAGTCAGTTTAATCAGAATTGGAGGACCGCAAACTGCAGCAATCTGAGCATTTGGTGCGATTTCTTTAACATAGTCAGGTACGAAACCTACATGACCATCCCAGCCTTCCTGTGGACGGTCGATAGTTACGAACACTTCTGTGTTAGGAACTTTTGGCCAGTTTTCGAACAGGTCTTCTTTGAAGCACAGGTCTTCTTTGGAACGACCACCATAGATAATGGTCAGTTTACCGAAGTCTTCTCTGTTTCTCATGCAGTACAGAATCAGGCTTCTTACTGGAGCCAGACCGATACCACCGGCAACAAACACGATGTCTTTGCCTTTGAACTGTTCAATAGGGAAACCGTTGCCGTATGGCCCACGGATACCTACTTCCTGACCAGCTTCCAGACCATGCAGAACGCTTGTCAGTACACCATCATTGTATTTTTTGATGGACATATCGATGTAATCTTCACCATAGTTGGTTACGGAGAACATTGCTTCCCCAACTGCAGGCATGGAGTACATCCCCAGCTGACCTGGCATTGGAGTGAATGGTCTTTCGCCTTCCGGTGTGGAAATACGGAAGGTTTTTACGTCTGGAGTTTCGTCCAGAATTTCTTTGATAACGCCAACTTTTGGAACCAGATTGTTCAGTTTATTAACGTCACTTGCAGAAGCTACTTTCACAAAAAACCCTCCTTCTTAGCCGATTACCTGTTTCGCAAATTTTGTAATATCCAGATTTACTGGACATTTTGCTACGCAACGACCACAGCCGATGCACAGGAACATATCGTGTTTTTCATTGAAGTACTGCAGTTTGTGCAGGAAACGGTTACGAACACGTTCTTTTTTACCTACACGTGGCTGATGACCGCCAGCCATTAAGGTATATTCACCAAACATGCAGCTGTCCCATGTACGCATTTTCATACCAACTTCGCCACGGATTTTGTTGTTGATATCGAAGCAGTGGCAGGTTGGGCATACATAAGTACATGTACCGCAGTTTAAGCATTTGAAGCTGTATTCATCCCAGATTGGGTCTTCGAACATACCAGCCAGTTTTGCAGGCAGACCGGATGGATCAAATTTATTGCTCTGTGGTTTCTGTTCTGGCAGTTTATCTGCAGCTTCGCCTAAACCGCTTACTGCATCCAGACATGCTTTCCCTTTATCGGAGATTGCTACGAAACCGTAGGTATCGCCGAAATCATAAACCTGAACATCCGCTACGCTTGCTTCAGCGTGAGCACGGTCAACGCCCATGGATTCACAGAAGCATGTAGCTTTTGGATTGTTACAAGCCAGAGAGAACACGATGGTGTTATCTCTTTTATCTTTATACTGAGGATCTTCAAATTTTTCATCCAGGAATACTTTGTCCAGGCACTGGATAGCTTTTGTATCGCAGTGACGAACACCAAATACTACCTGCTGTTTATCCATAGCTGGCATTTCTTCGATAGCCAGTTTTTTGCCCTGAGCACGGAATTTGTACATAGCTTCGGACTGTGGCAGATAAACAGTTTTTGGAGATACGGTTACGTTACCGTCCAGATATAATTTGGATACGCCTTCCTGTACCTGACTGTATGGTGCAAACTGGGTCAGGCCATTGTAGTCAACTGGAACCAGAACACTGTATTTCTGAGCCAGCTGTCCTAAAAATCCATCTAATTTTGCTTTTTCAACAGTTTTCACAATAACCGCCTCCTTTTACATAAATTCTTCAGGGTCAGCAACCTGATAACTGTTCAGAGGTGTTGTCCCTTCGGTCACCAGACCAGCTTCGTAGTTACCGAACAGAGTGTCGATATCTTTAATGAATTTTTTGTTCATCAGCATGATTGGAATGTCGGATGGACATACTGCTTCACACTGACCACATTCGATACAACGACCAGCAACATGGAATGCTCTGGTTACACCGTAGAACTGGTTTTCGGAAGCGTTAACATCTTTACTGCACCAGCCGGATGCACTCTGATCAAAGATGCAGTTTGTGCAGTTACATGCTGGACAGATGTTACGACATGCATAGCAGCGAATGCATTTGCTGTACTGTTCTTTCCAGAATGCAGCTTTTGCATCTGCATCCATGGCTTCAATAGCTTCTACATCGGAGAAGTCTTTTGCAGTACACCAAGGTGTTACATCAGAACCGATTTTCTGGTCACACGCAACAGGGTTTGGATAACGGCATTCTTTACATGCATTTGCCATCGGCACTTCAGCGCCTTCAGGTGTTTTTGCAGCAACTTTCGGATTTTTCATGCCGGAGCATGGTACACCGATTACAATGCTGTTTTTAGGATTGATGCGTCTGTCATGAACCAGGCGGTTGTATGCTCTGGTATCGCAGCCTTTTGCAAAGATTGCAACTTTATCTTCAGTATTGATAAAGTCAATCAGATAGGTGCTCAGGTTCTGCAGACAGTATTCGTCCCAGATTAATTTATCTACATCAGCAGCGGAACGAATCATAACAGGAGTAGAGTCGTATGGCATGGTACCTTTTTCCCAGCCCAGTACAACAGTAGCTTTACCAGATTCCAGCAGTTCTTTTGCAACAGCTCTCATTTCATTCTGGATGTTACTCATTTGTTTCCACCGCCTTTACTTCGATTTTCGCATCGTCACGGAATTTATCGTTTGGACCGATTGCTTTTACTTCGTTAATCATTTCGGTAACTACCTGCTGGAATTTAGGACCTTCTGCACCGGAAATCCATCTGGTGTGGAAACGACGAGAGTCGATGCCCATGTAATCCATCATACGGGTAATTAACAGGAAACGACGTCTGGTATAGTAATTACCAGTTGTGTAGTGGCAGTCACCAGGGTGACAACCTGCTACCAGAACACCGTCGATACCTCTCTGGAATGCGCGCAGAACGAACTGCGGGTTAACACGGCAGGAGCAAGGAACGCGCAGTACGCGAACGTTCGGCGGATACTGCAGACGGCTTGTACCAGCTAAGTCAGCACCTGCATAAGTGCACCAGTTACATGCGAAAACCAGAATTTTTGGTTCAAAATTTTCTACTGCATTGTTTGACATAATGCATCCACCTCCGCTAAGATCTGAGCGTTTGTAAAGTGTTTCAGGTTTGCAGAACCGGAACGGCAAGTAACGGTACAAGCACCGCAACCCTGACACAGACTGCTGTTAACATTTGCAACCTGACGTTCAACAGTTTTGCCGCCTTTTCTTTCCTGGATTGTTTCCAGAGTGATAGCTTTGTATGGGCAAACTGGAACACACAGACCACAACCAGAACACAGTTTTGTATCAACAACGGATACGGTTGGTTCTGTTTCCAGCTGATCTTTGCTCAGCAGTGCGCAAACTTTAACAGCTGCAGCACCAGCCTGTGCAACGGAGTCTGGAATATCTTTAGGACCCTGACAAGCACCAGCCAGGAATACACCTGCGGTATGGGTTTCAACTGGACCCAGTTTTGGATGGGATTCAGTGAACCAGCCGTCTTTATCGTAACCGATACCAACGGTCTGAGCCATTTTTTCAGAGTCTGGGTTTGGAATCATAGCGTTCGCCAGAATTACCAGGTCTGCAGCGATTTCAACCTGCTGACCTAACAGGGTGTCTTCCCCTTTAACAATCAGCTGTTCGCCTTCCTGATAAATTTTGGATACACGACCGCGGATGTAGTCTACGCCGTATTCTTCTCTGGTACGGTTGTAGAATTCATCGTACAGTTTACCTGGAGTACGAACATCCATGTAGAATACATAAACTTTTGTATCCGGGCAATGGTCACGAATCATGGTAGCCTGTTTAGCAGTGTACATGCAGCATGTTCTGGAGCAGTAGCTTTTACCATGTTCCGGATCACGGGAACCTACACATTTAACCATAACAACAGTTTTTGGTTCTTTGTGGTCGGATGGACGTACGATGTGACCCTGGGTAGGACCGGAAGCGTTTACTAAACGTTCGAAATGCAGACCGGAGATTACATCTGGATATTTGCCATAGCCGTATTCACCGTATACACTGTGGTCGAACTGTTCATAACCGGTAGCCATTACGATCGCACCGTATTTTTCTACAAACAGTTCATCTTCCTGTTCGTAGTCGATTGCGCCAGCAGGGCACATTTTTGCACAGATACCGCAAACATCTTTCCCTTCTTTTCTGCTTTTGAATTTCAGGCAGCTTTCACGGTCGATTACCGGTTTGTTAGGAATCGCCTGTGGGAATGGTGTATAAATTGCGGTACGTTTACGCAGTTTCATGTTGAATTCGTCGTCGGCTTTCCCTGGACATTTTGTCATACAGGTACCGCAGCCTGTACATTTGCTCATATCAACGGAACGAGCTTTGGAACGGATGGTAACATCGAAGTTACCTACGTAACCTTCTACTTTTTCCAGTTCAGCAAATGTGATTAATTTGATATTTGGATGGCTGCTTGCCTCTACCATTTTTGGTGTCAGGATACAAGCGGAACAGTCGATTGTAGGGAAGGTTTTATCGATCTGAGACATTTTACCACCGATAGATGGTGTACGTTCCAGAATATCAACCTGATAACCGTTGTTCGCGATATCCAGCGCACACTGAATACCAGCGATGCCGCCGCCTACTACCAGTGCACGTTTGGTTACAGGCGCATGACCTTTCTGTAACACTTCATTTTTGCATACTTTGGAAACAGCCATTTTAACTAAGTCAATAGCTTTTTCAGTAGCTTCTTCGTTTTTGCCGGCATGTACCCAGGAGCAATGCTCACGGATGTTTGCCATTTCGAACATATATGGGTTCATCCCAACTTTTTCTACGCAGGCACGGAATGTTTTTTCATGCATACGAGGAGAACAGGATGCTACAACCACACGGTTCAGATTGTGTTCTTTAATAGCGTTCTGAATCATTTCCTGACCAGGTTCGGAACACATATATTTATAGTCTGTGCTGTAAGCAACGCCTGGGTAGTTTCTTACTGCTTCGGCTACTCTTGCACAGTCAACAACGGCACCAATGTTAGAACCGCAGTGACAAATAAATACCCCTACTCTTTCCACTATGCTTCACCGCCTTCACTAGTTTTACCGATTTTACCTAATGTGGATTCAGCTTCAACGAAATGTCTGTTGATGCACAGATCTTTCGGATTCATACCCATTGCTACACCCATCATTTCAGTTACAAAGTATACTGGAATGTTGTAAGCACCGTATTTTTTGCTCAGCTGATCCTGACGCATATCCAGGTTGGAATGACACATTGGACATGCGGTTACGATACAGTCAGCACCGGATTTTTTCGCAGCATCCATGATTTTTTTAGTCATATCCAGACCAACCTGTGGACGACATGCTGTTAAGCTGCCGCCGCAGCATTCGGTTTTGAAACCCCACTGCAGAACTTCTGCGCCTAAAGCGGTCATAATATCATCCAGCATAATTGGATCTTCAATATCGTCACAAGCGATTTCTGGTGGACGGCTCATTAAGCAGCCGTAGTATGTCAGAACTTTCAGACCTTTTAAAGGTTTTACTACTTTTGCTTTAATTGCGTCAACGCCCAGGTCGTTGTGCAGAATTTCGGTCAGGTTTCTTGCTTTGCTTTTGCCAGTGTAAGGACGACCGATAATTTCTTCGATTTTTTCTTTTGCTTCTTCAGATTCAGTTACTTCTAACTCAACCTTTTTACTTCTTGCATAGCAGGCAGCACATGGAATAGCAACATCTAAACCAGCAGCTTCTGCAATTGCCATATTACGAGCTGGCAGAGCCAGAGAAATCCAGTGACCTCTTGCATGGGCACTACTTGCACCACAGCAGTTCCAGTCTGGAATTTCAATCAGATTGATGCCCAGTTCTTTTGCAACTGCTTTTGTAGATGCATGGAATTCAATGCCTGTGGATTCCAGAGAACATCCAGGATAGTATGCGTAATCCATTATTTATTGCCCCTTTCTTCTCTATCCATAGCTTCCGCTTTGGCAATCAGAGATTTGATTTCGTCCATGTTTTTGCATTTGTATGGAACCAGTTTCAGTTTCTGTTTAGCGATGTAAGGAACACCGTACTGGGTATCCTGCAGGATTTTACCTGTGGAGAAGTTACGACCAACGATTAAGCCTGGTTCGTACATTCTACCCATTGTACCTACGATAGTCATCCATACGCTGTGGAATTTATCCACATTTTTCTCTGCAACATAGCCATGTTCTTTTGCCATGATGCGCAGAGTTTCCATTACTCTAGCCACGTCAACCCCTTTTGGACAACGGGTTGTGCATGTAGAACAGGTAGCACACAGCCAGATTGCAGAACTCTTCATAGCATCTTCAATCAGGCCCATCTGTGCCAGACGCATTACCTTGTTTGTAGGAATGTCCATATGGTCGCCTACAGGACAGCCTGCAGAACATTTACCACACTGGTAGCATTTCGATACATCAACGCCGCTGCGTCTGAGGAACTCTTTGTTCAGTTCTTCATTTTGAATCTGTTTTTCATTCAGCAACAACAGTACCACTCTCCCTTTATATTTATTACATTTACCTGAACCTTGCTTCAAGTAAATAGTTTTACCTACGATTCATTATATAGTACCGATAAATAAAAGTCTAGCGTTGTTCGTGAACGTCAGCACAAAATTTCTTGTTCACGAAATTTCGTGGCTCTATTGAGCCATTTTCGCAATCTTAAACAAATTTAATTTCTGACATTAAGTTCGTTTATTTATTGCATTTATGCCGATATAGTTTTTATTTATAACCATTTTTCCTCTTTTCGCCGCAGTTTGTCTATGCTAATTATTTCGGTATTTTTCGGCTGTATCCACTGCTGATACACTCGCAGAGATTTCTATAAAACAGAATTATTTATTCTATTTTTTGAGTCAGCAGGTTTGCGTCCGCTAACAGTTTGTGAAATATTTTTCAAGTGCATTGGCAATTCTTCTGCGCAAATAAAAACTGCCGAATCGCTGTATAACAGCAACCCGGCAGAATGTTTCCGTCTGTCTCTATATAATGTTCAGGATACCAGCCAGACCTTACTGTCTGTGTGGTGTCCAGTTACCTTCATCTTCAATTGCATTACTCTGTGCCAGCTGTTTTTCCAGTAAATCCTGTAGTGTGATGTTATCGATAACACTGTTTACTGCATCGTTAATCTGCTGCCACACTTCCAGTGTTACACAGTTATTACATCTCCGGCATTTGTTCGGGCTCTCCTCCAGACAGCTTACAGTGGACAGATTGCCTTCAATCTGGCGCAAAATCATACCAACAGTATATTCCTGCGGAGAACGTGCCAGACAGTAACCACCCTGAGCGCCGCGGGCACTGTTCACAAAACCGGAGCGACTCAGCTGCGCCACAATCTGTTCCAGATATTTTTCAGAAATATCCTGACGCTGCGATACTTTTTTAATCGATACATAGTCCTGTTCCATACCGTACTGAGCCAGATCCAGCATCAGACGCAGGGCATAACGACCTTTTGTAGAAATTTTCATATAAATACACCTCGATATTCCCATTATATACTAGGAATATAAAAAATACAATACCTGTCTGCTCTGAATTCTATCAACAAATTACCGCCGGCAAATTTATACCGGCGGTATAGCATTTCTGTCAGATTATTCCACGGTTACACTCTTCGCCAGATTTCTTGGCTGGTCGATTTCGCATCCTCTTGCTTTTGCTGTATAGTAGCTGATTAACTGCAGCGGAATAACTGCCAGCACCGGTGCGATAAAGTTGTTGATTTTTGGAATTGCCAGTGTCTGATCCACAAATTTCTGTGCCTGGTCATCACCTTCGTTGATAATTGCCAGCACGTTTGCCTCTCTGGCTTTTACCTCTTTGATATTGGACGCTGTTTTATCATAAGTGCTTTCCTGCACACAGATTGCAATTACCGGTGTTTCCCCGGTTACCAGTGCCAGAGTACCGTGTTTCAGTTCCCCTGCCGCATAGGCTTCCGCATGAATGTAGGAAATCTCTTTTAATTTCAGCGAACCTTCCAGCGCAATAGCCCAGTCCAGGCCGCGACCGATAAAGAAGATATCGTTTGCATCTTTAAAGCCTTCTGCCGCATTCTGAATCTGTGCCAGATATTCTTCGGTCAGCACCTGTTCGGTGATTTCCGGCAGGTTCTGCAGCCCTTCCAGAATGGCTGCACGTTCTTCCGCATTGTTCATGCCTTTCTGCTGTGCCAGATATACACCCAGCAGATATTCGGCAATCAGCATAGTAGTATATGCTTTGGTGGATGCCACAGAAATTTCCGGACCCGCCCAGATATAGATAACATAGTCACTTTCACGGGCAATGGCACTGCCTACCACATTTGTGATAGCCATTACCTTACAGCCGTGATTTTTGGCTTCACGCAGTGCTGCCACGGTGTCTGCAGTTTCGCCGGACTGACTGATTACAATTACCAGAGTATCTTCATCCAGCATCGGATCACGATAGCGGAACTCCGACGCAATCTCCACTTCCACTGGAATACGCGCCAGTTTCTCGATAACCTGTTTGCCTACCAGCCCCGCATGGTATGCAGTACCGCAGGCTACAATATAGATTTTTTTCCATTTCTGCACCTGTTCCGGTGTCAGTTCAAATTCATCAAAGCTTACATTGCCGCCATGGATTCGGCCCGCAATGGTTTTCTTGAACACGGTTGGCTGTTCGAAAATTTCTTTCAGCATGAAGTGTTCAAAACCTTCTTTTTCTGCCGCTTCCGCATCCCATTCAATGGCATGGATTTCTTTTTCGATGACTTCCAGCGCATGATTTTTGATGGTAATGCCGTCACGGGTTAACACACACAGCTCGCCTTTTTCAATATACATGCAGTTTCTGGTGTATGCCAGCAGTGCAGGCACGTCCGATGCGATAAAGCTTTCGCCTTCGCCAACACCCAATACCATCGGGCTGTCTTTGCGGCATGCAATAATTTTATCCGGTTCATCGGCGCAAACCATTACCAGTGCATACGCGCCTTCCAGTACATCCAGCACTTTCACAACAGTTTCTTCAAAACTGCCGTTATAAAATTTTTCTAACAGATGTGCTACTACTTCCGTATCGGTTTCCGATGTGAAATGTTCCCCTGCCAGATAAGTTTCTTTCAGTGTTAAATAGTTTTCCACAATACCGTTGTGAACCACTGCAAACCGACCGTTCTGGCTGGTATGCGGATGGGCATTGTAGTCACTTGGACGCCCGTGCGTTGCCCAGCGGGTATGACCAATCCCGATGTTGCTGTTTAAATTGTACTCTTTAATCTGTTCCTGCAGATTTACCAGTTTGCCTTCTGCTTTCTGAACATTAATACCATCATGTTCGATAATGGCAATCCCGGAAGAATCATAACCGCGATATTCCAGTTTCCGTAATCCATCAATCAGGATATCTACCGCATTCTGTTTTCCGATGTATCCTACGATTCCGCACATAGTGCTTCCCCCCGATTTCAACAAATCTATCTAATATCAGCCCGAAAGGCTGGTTTCTATCTATTCTGTTATTCTTTCAAAAATCTATCAGCATTTATTTATATGCAAATTAAATCATTTTATTATACTATTTCTGGCAGAAAAAAACAATATCTATCGTTCCATTTCTAATAATTCCAACTCGTCTGCCACCAGCGATTCCGCTTCGGCAGGGTCCAGATGCAGCATTTCGTTCACCGGCAGCTGGTCCAGACTTTCAATATTGAAATACTGCAGGAATTTACGGGTGGTTCCGTATAAAATCGGACGGCCCGGTGCATCCTTGCGGCCTTTCTCTTCAATCAATTCTTTTGCAATTAAATTCTGTACAATTTTATCCGCCTTCACACCGCGAATCAGTTCCACTTCCCCGCGTGTTACCGGCTGTTTATACGCAATAATAGCCAGTGTTTCCAGAGCCGCCATAGACAATGTACTAATCTGCGGGCGGTACAGTTTTTCCACATAAGGCAGATAGTCCTGTTTAATCGCCATAATATAGCCATCGCCCAGCTTCATCACGCCGATGCCTTTGGAATCATCGCTGTAATCTTCCTGCAGCCATTCCAGCACGTCCAGCACATCATCTTCTTCCATTTCCGCCAGTTCAGCAATCTGAGATGGCATCAGCGGTTCATTTGTTATAAAAAGCAGACTTTCTACCGTTGCCCGCAGTTTCTCTACATATTGCAAGTGTTTTCACCTCGTTTTGGAAAAATCCACAAAGCACCAAAATTATTCTGCTGCTGAAAGGTCAGTTCCCCTAAGCGGCAAAGTTCCAGCAGTGCCATAAATACAGTAATGATTTTTCGTTTCCGGTCGCCTTTCCGGAACAGCGTTGTAAATTCAATGCTGTTTTCTCTGTGCAGTCTCTGTCGGATATCGGCAATGCTGTCTTCCACCAGATACTCCTCTTTTGCCAGTATAAGCTGATGCTCCTCCTCCACAGTTTCTGCCTGTTCCATCACCTGCATAAAAGCTTTCATCAGCTGATCCAGTGTCACATTTTCCACCGGATTGCCCGGTTCCAGCTCGCTAGTCATCTGTTCAATATCATGAGGTTTCAGCATATAGGTGCTCTCATGCTGTTCTCTTGTCTGCAGCATCTGAGCCGTCTCTTTGTAAAAACGATACTCAATCAGTCGCTGCACCAGCTCTGCACGAGGATCTTCCTCCTGTTCCAGTTCACCATCGGCATTTTTACGTTTTGGCAGAAGCATTTTCGCTTTGATATTCAGCAGTGTAGCCGCGGTCAGCAGAAACTCGCTGGCTACTTCTAAATCCATTTCCCTGGCTTCGTCCAGATAAGCCAGATACTGCTCGGTAATCACTGCGATAGGAATATCATAAATGTCCATTTTATTTTTATCAATTAAATGCAATAACAAATCCAGCGGGCCGTCAAAATTGTCCAGATGGATTTCATATTTTTTACCGTCTGACATAGACAGCCTCCGTATCATAAAAACTTAAAAAATCGCAAACAGAATCAGTTCCATCAGATTTAGCACCCAATTTGCTGCCGGCACCAGAATCACATCCGTGATATTAAAAATAATCAGCACCATCAGAATCAGAAAACCGTACTGTTCAACAGTTGTCAGATATTTATATGCCACAGCTTTTGGCAGGAACCCTGCCAGAATTTTTGAGCCATCCAGCGGTGGAATTGGAATCAGATTAAAGATTGCCAGATAGATGTTCAGCAGAATCATCTGTGTTAAAAATACCTGTAAAAACGGAATAGTCATAAAACCGTTTCCAGCAATGTAAATAAAATACGAAATAAAGGACAAAACAAGATTGGTTACAGGCCCTGCCACAGAAACCAGCATCATGCCTTTTGTGCGGTCACCGTTAAAATAAAACGGATTCACCGGCACCGGTTTCGCCCAGCCAAAGCCGGCTACAAACATCAGTAAGGCACCCACCGGGTCTAAATGCGCCAGCGGATTTAAGGTTAAACGGCCCTGATTTTTAGCCGTAGGGTCTCCCAGTTTATATGCCACAAAACCGTGTGCGGTTTCGTGGAAGGTGATAGCAAGCAGTACGGCCAGCAATGTTGCGACCATAGTTGTAATAGAACTTCCGAAAAACATTGATGCACTCTCTCCTTTTCCAGTAAACTGCCTGACGAAATATTATATCACAGAATTGTATTCTGCGAAAGCAATCAAGGCAGATTTTTCATTTATTTGCTAACAGATATGAAAATATTTCCGTTCCGAAAAAGAAAAGTCCTGCCTTCTTCATGTACTCTATTGTTATTATGGACAGAAAGCCTTTTCCTGGATTTTCCGAATTTCGACTATAGATGGCAGGCCGAATGTTGTGTCCAGATATGTAGAGAGAGGAAATGGAAGGAATATGGATTTCTGTCTTCACAAGATATATCTATAAATAACAAAAACGGCTGCCTGTTCAGACAGCCGCAGATAAGCGCCAGAGCTCAAAATAGAACTCTATAAAATAACTTTATTTTTCAAATTCACTAAATTCGCCAGAAAGTCCTTTTGAAATAGTTCTTAAATAAAACATAAACATATCCACATATTCATCAGGAGATACCGGATTATCAGAAAAAATCCACCGCTGCAATCCTCCAATGAACGCATCCGAAAAATTTTCTACTGCAAAATCCATATATCGCTTTGGTACATTCCCGGCATTGTCATTATAAAAAATCTGTTTCATGCGAATCTGAAAAATCGGTTGTAAAAATTCCCGGAAATGCTTCGAAAAAGAATTCTGCCCTTCCACCTGTAGTACCGTTTTATAAAATGCCTTATTTGCATAAAAATATCGTACTAGAAGTGTCAGCCAGTTTTTATAATCCTCCAGCCGATATTCCTGCATTTTTAAACCGTTGTTCTCCATTTTATCCATCAGTATAATTATTTCCGTATCGAAAAGCCAGTTCATCAAATCATATTTATCCCGAAAATGATAATAAAAACTTTTTCGATTAATATCGCACTGTTCACAGATATCCGCTACTGTAATCTTCTCGAATTTCATCGTTTCCGCCAGATTTTTCAGAGCCACGGCCAGCTTCTGCTTTGTTTTAATCGCTTCCCCCATCGTATCATCCCCTCAAATGAATTCACAGGAAACATTCTATTCTTCACTTATAATTCTTTCATTTTCATTATACCATTACCAGGCATTCTCCAGCATGAGTTTAATTCGATTCAGCTGATTGGCTCTGCTTGCTCCCGGGTCATAATCGACTGCAATCATATTCGCCTGCGGATGCATTCGTCGAATCTGTTTCATAATGCCTTTGCCAACAATATGATTCGGCAGACAGCCAAAAGGCTGTACACAGACAATATTTTTCACGTTATGTTCCAGCAGATCTATAATTTCTCCTGCTAAAAACCAGCCTTCTCCACATTGATTTCCAGCCTGAAGGACTGGTTTTGCTTTTTCCTGAAGCGCAAACACGGCGGAAGGAGCCTCAAAATGACGGCTTTGTTTCAGCATTGCAAATACAGGCTCCTGAATGCGCTTCAGCAGATATAAACCGGTTTTAGAAAGCAATGCTGTGCGTTTAGAGCCGCCCAGATATCGCGCACGAAAAATACTGTTGGAAAAGCAATATTCCAGAAAAATCATCAAATCAGGCATAACAACCTCCGCCCCCTGTTCCTCAAGGAGCTCCGCAAGATTATTATTAGCCATCGGCATAAATTTTACAAGTACCTCACCCACGATTCCAACACGAGGTTTTTTCAATGTTTCGTGAATCGCAATCCTGTCAAAATCCTGAATCATATTCTGACAGTTCTGATAAAATGCTTTCATGGAATGTTGAAGACCTTTTTGCGAAAGCTGCTGCATACAGATACTGCTCCATCTCTGATGCAGCTTTTGAATACTTCCGTTTACGATTTCATACGGCCTCATTCGATACACCATACGCATCAGCAAATCCCCATAAATAATACCTTGTACACATTTTACAAGAAGCTCCGGTGTAAAATAAAAGCCTTCGTTTTTTTCCATGCCGTTTGCATTTACCGATATTACTGGAATATACCCGTAACCAGCGTCGTGCAAAGCTTTCCGAATAAAGCCGACATAATTCGAGGCACGGCATCCTCCACCGGTCTGCACCATCGCTACTGCAAGATGGTTTGTATCATATTCACCGGATTGCACCGCATCAATAATCTGTCCTGTCACAATCGTAGCCGGATAACAGGCGTCATTGTTCACATATTTCAGCCCCATGTCTACAGCACGCTGGTTTTCATTTTGCATCATTACAAGACGATACCCGCAACTTTGCATCGCAGCTTCAAGAAACGGAAAATGAAATGGAGCCATATTGGTACACAGAATGGTATACTGCTCTTTCTTCATTTTTTTCGTGAACTGCACACGTTCATAGTTCAGACTGCAGCCTGTTTCGTTTGCTGATTTTGTATTTCGCATATGCATCGCCGCAATCAGAGAGCGTACTCGAATCCGTGCTGCACCAAGATTATTTACCTCATCAATTTTTAATAGTGTATACATTTTTCCGGCCGCAGCAAGAATCTCCTGTACCTGATCAATCGTTACTGCATCCAGACCGCAGCCAAACGAATTCAGCTGAATGTATTCCAGATTCTTCTGATGGCTGACAAATTCAGCAGCTCTGTATAAACGAGAATGATAGGTCCACTGATTGGTTACACGAAGCCGCATATCACTTCGGCCTTTGTCAGCAATACTGTCCTCGGATAATACCGCAAAGCCATAGCTTTGTATCATCTCCGGAATTCCATGATTAATTTCTGGATCAATATGATAGGGTCTGCCTGCCAGAACAATGCCTTTACACTGATGTTCCTCCATCCACTGCAATGCGTTTCTGCCTTCATTCTGAATATCCCTGCGATATTGCTGAAGCTCTCTCCATGCAAGTTCCGCCGCATGTTTTACAAGATTCTTCACAATGCCGAATTCTTCACACATGATTTCGCAAAGCCGTTTGGATAAAGTCTCTTTGTCGGCAAAGGAAAGAAACGGATTCAGGTAACGAATCTGCTGTTTTTCAAGATTCTCTACGTTATTTTTAATATTTTCCGGATATGAAATAACCATTGGGCAATTAAACTGATTCTGCGCATGCACATCCTCTTTGCACTCATACGTCACACATGGATAAAAGATTGTATCCACATGATTTCGAATCAGCCATTCGATATGTCCATGAGCTAGCTTTGCAGGATAACACTCCGACTCACTTGGAATACTGTCCATCCCGGCCTGAAGTATCTGCTGACTGGAAAAAGGCGATAATACAACACGAAAACCAAGTTCCCGAAAAAATACCGCCCAGAACGGATAGTTTTCATACATATTCAAAACACGCGGAATCCCGATAGTTCCTCGTGCGGCTTCCTCTTTTGCAAGTGGTTTATACTGAAACAGTCGTTTTTGTTTATATTGAAACAGATTCGGCGGCTTCATCATGTTTTTTCTATCCAACGCAAAATCCATAGAATAGTTTGTCTCGGCACCTTTTTCACATCGATTGCCAGATGTATACGTTCTTCCATCAGAAAATTCTGTAACGGTCAGTCTGCAATGATTAGAACAGCGCGGACAACGAACGGTTTTCGTCTGATACTTCAGTGTAAGAATTTCATTTATCGAAAGCATTCCGGATTGCTGCCTCTTGCGCTCTTTTGCAATCAAAGCTGCGCCAAAGGCACCCATTAATCCTGCAATATCAGGACGAATTACCTGATTGCCGGATAATAATTCCATACTTCGCAATACCGCATTGTTATAAAATGTACCACCCTGTACAACAACAGTATTTCCAAGCGATGCGGTATCTGTCAGTTTCAAAACCTTGAAAAGCGCATTTTTGATTACGGAATAGGCCAGACCCGCCGCGATATTTTCAACCGTTACGCCTTCTTTTTGTGCCTGTTTTACATTCGAATTCATAAATACAGTACATCGGGTTCCCAGATCCACCGGTTTCTCGGCTTTGCAGGCAAGCTCCGCAAAAGCCTCTGCCGTGTACCCCAAAGAATTCGCAAAAGTTTCCAGAAACGAACCACAGCCGGAAGAACACGCCTCATTCAGTATAATCGAATCCACATATCCATTTTTAATTTTGATGCACTTCATATCCTGGCCGCCGATATCCAGCACACAGTCAACATCCGGTGCAAAAAAACGGGCCGCATAATAATGTGCGATGGTTTCCACTTCGCCCTCATCCAGCTTCAGTGCATGTTTCATCAAAGATTCTCCGTAACCGGTCGCACAGCTCGAGGCAATGACTGCTTTTTCCGGAAGGAGTCTGCTTATTTCCTGAAATGCTTCCTGTATAACCGCGAGCAGTTCCCCCTTATTACTACTGTAAAAGGTATACAGCAACTCCCCCTTTTCCGAAATCAAAGCCAGTTTTGTTGTAGTAGACCCTGCATCAATTCCAAGATAAACATTCCCCTCATATTTTTCCAGAGGATATACAGCTAATTGATATCGGCTTTGCCGTTCTATAAATCCCTCATATTCCTGATTCGATGCAAAAAGTGCCGGCAGACAGTTTATTGCCGAAAAATCTCCATCCAGATGTTTTAGCCGCTCTAATACATCTTCCAAAACATAGCTATCTCCCTCCCGGCTTCGCAAAGCTGTACCATACGCCGCTATCAGATGGGCATTTTCCGGAACGATTACTTTTTTCGGCTGTATCGTGCGAATAAAGGCCTCCCGCAATTCAGAAAGAAAATACAGCGGTCCACCCAGAAAGGCAACATTTCCAGAAATTTTACGCCCGCAGGCAAGTCCACTAATAGTCTGATTTACAACAGCCTGAAAAATACTTGCTGCTAAATCAGAACGAGAAACACCATCATTTACTAACGGCTGTATATCACTTTTTGCAAAAACACCACATCTGGCTGCTATTGGATAAAGTTCCTTATACGTTTTCGCACATTCGTTTAACGCTTCTGCATCCATCTGCAACAGAGACGCCATCTGATCAATAAAAGCGCCCGTTCCTCCGGCACAAATCCCGTTCATACGCTGTTCCAGACCATTTTTGAGAAAAATAATTTTAGCATCTTCACCGCCAAGTTCAATAATAACATCGGTTTCCGGCTCAACCTGACGCATTGCATTGGTTACCGCTACAACTTCCTGAATAAAATTAAGGTGCAGTTTTCCGGATAATGTCAGACCTCCGCTGCCGGTTATGGAAATTGTACAGCGATTGCATCCTGTCTGCTGCCGGATATCTCGAAGCATCATTGCAACTGTCTCTCTGATATTGGCATAATGCCGCTGATAATTCCGATAACAGATTTCATTCTGTTCATTTAGCACAATCATTTTTACCGTTGTTGATCCAATATCAATCCCGACTGCATATTCCTGCTGTGTCATTATTGTCTCTATCATGATAGGCATTACACTCTGCTGATTGTTATCCATACGAAGTTCTCCTTGCTTAATCGTCTGTTATTACCTATTTTATTTTCCCGATTCTCTATTTTCAAATGACACATAGCATCATTTGTCCCAAAAACGCCCCATTTTATAAAAAAACCTGACAATCCATTTTAATTGTCCCATGACAACTGCCGTTTTCATTTTTATAATCAATGTTAATCATTATTAATAATGCGGCCATTGCAAGCTGTTTCATCATGACATGCAATGACCGTATCAGAAAGGAATTATTTATATGTCTGCAAAAAATTATCACATTTTTACCGATGCCACCATGGATCTGCCGCAGGAACTTATGAAAGAGCTATCCAGCATTACCATCATTCCTATGCAGATTACTGTCTCGAATACAGAAACAGGGGAATGCTACGACTGGGAAAGCAATCAAATACAGGTCAACAAATCGTTCTGTCATTTACAGCGAAACGGCTTTCAGGCAAAAACATCCCAGATTTCGCCGGCAGTATATACACAATATTTTGAATCCGTTCTGAAACAGGGGAGCGATATCATCTATCTTGGTTTTTCTTCTGGTTTATCCGGCAGTTTTCAATCAGCACTGCTTAGTGCAGAACAGCTTCAGATCCGATATCCAGAACGAACCATTCTCTGTATAGATAGTCTCTGTGCCTCTGTAGGACTCGGTTTTCTGGTGTTGGAAGCCACAAGACTCCAAAAAAGCGGAGTATCCATCGAAGACCTCGCACAGTGGGCAGAAGCATATCGCATGAATATCAATCACTGGTTCACCATTGACACCTTTGAATATCTTCGCAGAGGCGGCCGCATTTCTGGTTCTTCCGCAACACTGGGATCTGTATTAAATATCAAGCCCGTTCTGAATATCGACCACGCTGGAACGCTTCAGACAGATGAAAAAGCCCGTGGACGCCGCAAAGCGCTATCCGTTCTTATGAACCGGCTAAATAAACAATGGCTGCCGAAAACATCATCACAGATTATAATCGGTCACGGTGACTGCATAGAAGATGCAGAAAATCTGAAATCACTGATTCTGAATCATTATCCAAATGCAGAAATTTATCTTTCTGAAATCGGTCCGGTTATCGGAGCCCACACCGGCCCGGGTGTACTGGCTCTGATTTTTTACGGAATCAGCCGTTAAGAAAGTTTCGCAAGTCAGCTTGTATATCTCCACCGGTCTGTGGATTGATCCCTCCTCTCTTTCTTAAAATCCACAGACTCCCCCTTTACGGTTTCTGTCTATGTTCAGCCAGACAGAAACAAAAAAGAGGCTGAAACAAAACTATTTTAATGCAACAAAATAGCACCATACACAGTGATCAGAATTATTGTTTCACTATATACGGTGCTTATTTGAAGCTTAATTTCGTTTTTGTCTCAGTCTCTTTTTATTTTCGTGCACATTCGCCTGCTTCGCCGCGCAGAATTTCTAATCCGTGTGCCAGTTCAGTAATCACATATTCCAGATTTTCACGCACCGCTTTCGGGCTGCCCGGCAGATTGATAATCAGCGTCTGTTTGCGGATACCTGCCACTGCCCGGCTCAGCATTGCCCGTTTTGTAATCTGCAGGCTGGCATATCGCATAGCTTCTGGAATCCCCGGTACCAAACGTTCTGCAACATCCAGCGTGGCTTCCGGTGTCCAGTCTCTCGGAGAAAATCCAGTGCCGCCTGTAGTTAAAATCAAATCTGCTTTTCCTTTATCACAGATGGCTCGCATTTCATCGGCCAAAAGAGTGCGATCATCCGGCAAAATTACCTGATGCACAATTTCATAACCGTTTGCTTCTAAAATTTCACGAATTACCTGGCCGCTTACATCCTCACGCTGCCCCTGTGCACCTTTATCGCTGGCTGTAATAATAGCTGCCTGAAACATGAATGACTCCTCCTTTATGATTAGCCTCCCACCTGAAACATCTGGCGAGAATCCGTATCGTTCTGGTCTTCTTCATAAAAATGATGCGCCAGCGGTTTCTGATAAATGAGCTGCCGCATAGCCTCTGTAAGTTCCTCATCACTAGCATCGCTTCGCAGAATCGGTGCCAGATCGCCGCCTTTATTCTGGTTCAGACACAATTTTAGAAATCCGCTGGATGTCAGCCGGATGCGGTTGCAGTGTCCGCAAAATTTATTGTGAATCGCTCCAATAAACCCGATATGCCCTTTAAAACCCGGCAGCGAATAATATTCAGCCGGACCGTTTCCCAGTGTGCCTTCATATGGCATCATCTCACCAAAGTCTTCGGTCAGCATATCCATAATTTCTTCCCGGCTTACTGCAGTATATTCCTGTGCCAGACCAATCGGCATCAGTTCAATAAAGCGCACAGCCAGAGGATAATCCTTAGCCTGTGCAGCCAGTTTTACCAGTTCGTTTTTATTAAATTGCGCAATCGGCACACAGTTTATTTTCAGATTTTTAAACTGCAGCGACTTTACTTTCTCAATGCCGGCCATTACTTTATCAAAATAATCGCGACGGGTAATTTTTGCAAAAATGTCCCGCTCTACTGTATCCAGACTCACATTGATGCCATCAATTCCGGCGCTGATTAAATCTTCTGCCAGTTCCTCCAGCAAAACACCATTGGTGGTAATCGTCACCTGTTCAATACCGTCAATGGCTTTCAGTTCCCGCACCAGATCTGCACAGCCAAGCCGTACCAGAGGTTCTCCGCCAGTCAGCTTGATTTTTTTGATACCAAGGGATGCAAGACAGCGCACAAGCCGCAGAATCTCTTCGTAAGAGAGAATATCCGTGTGGCTAGTATAATGTTCAATGCCTTCCTCCGGCATACAGTAGGTGCATCTTAAATTACAGCGGTCTGTGATAGAAATTCGCACATAATCAATCTCTCTCCCATACTGATCCTGCATATAGTCACCCCCGGTTTACATTCGGGTTGATAAAGGTACCGCTTTTCCCGCCTGTTTTTTCTTCCAGATGAATGTCTGTCATTTCCATGGTTTTATCGATGGCCTTGCACATATCATAAATGGTTAAGAGTGCTACATTAACTGATGTAAGTGCTTCCATTTCCACACCGGTCTGGCCGTTTACTTTTACGGTAGCAATGGCCTTTACCGCCAGTTCCTCCGGCAGCAGTTCAAAATCCACAGTGCATTTGGTTAACAGCAGCGGATGACACATGGGAATCAGCTCATGGGTTTTCTTGGCTGCCATAATGCCTGCAACGCGAGCCACACCCAGCACATCCCCTTTTTTTACACTGCCTTCCACAATAGCATCGTATACTGCCTGATTTACTTTAATTTTGCCGCTGGCAACAGCAGTGCGATGGGTCGCAGCCTTTTCGCTTACATCCACCATCACAGCATTGCCCTGACTGTCAAAATGGGTTAATCCGTTGTCCATACATCTATCTCCGTTTCAAAATATCTTTGACTTCTATGTTACCTGTCCGAGAGAGAAAATGCAATAAAATAAAAAGAAAAGATAAAATAAAAATGAAACCCTGCAAGCAAATTTCTGCCACCCTCGTAAAATGGACATCTGCTCGTCCCGTCTTTTGCTTTGTGGACTTCGTCCACAGCAAAAAGAACGTGACATCGCATCTGTTCATTTTAATCTCGACACGCAGAAAATTCTTGCAGGGTTTCTGAATTTTATAAGTTATACTTCAATTTCAATATTTTTATACTGATTGGTTTCATTAAATGTCGCTGTTACTAAAATATCCAATGTATTCTCCGATTCAATCTCTTTATGTATCTCATCGGAAAAAATATCGATGTTATACATTTGTAAATTATGACCTTCATTAAACGCCAGCAGCATAACCGGTATCTCTCTACCAGTCTGAACAATCCAGTAACTATCCATAAAATGCTGTCCCCAGCTCATTAACTTCATTTCCTGTACTTCTTCCAACGTTACCGGAAAATACATATTTCCAGCACAGTTAATCTGAAATTCAATTTTTGACGGTTCCTTTCGCTGAATTGTCATTATGCCACTCAAACGATCAACGGGCTCCCGTTCTTCACCGATAGAGATACCGAATTTATCCCGCAGCTGCCAGCGATTATTTTCCACCTGATATACACGCACTAGAAGCTCTGTTGCCTCTTTCGGTGCATTAAATTGATACATCATCGCATTACTGCCCACATTCAGCCCGAAATCACGCAAAAGGGATTTATCCCTCTCGGTAAATTCATAAGGCCAGATGCCCTCACGCAGCGCAACCTGTGTAGTCGGAGTCTGACTAAATGCACAGAAACACATGGAGATAATTAATATTACAACACAAACTGGAATACTGTATTTTTTCATAGGCACCCTCCCTGCTGCAGATCAATACAAAATATACCTACGTATATATCTATTACCAAACGCGACGGAAAAATTTCGCAGAACAAGGCGGCTTTTGATTTTTTGCGCGACGCGTACTCAAGGTACGCAAGGCGTGAAAAATCAAAAACAACGCTGTTATGCGGAATTTTGCCTAGCGTTTCTAGCGTTTTAATAATGCACTGCTTCCTAACCGATCCGCCCCCGCTGCAATCATCTTCTCTGCATCTTCCTGGCTTCGGATGCCTCCTGCTGCTTTGATTTTTACATCGGCTCCGCATTCTCTGCGGAATAATGCCACGTCTTCAGCCGTGGCGCCGGCAGAGCCAAAGCCTGTGCTGGTTTTGATGTAATCGGCACCTGCTTCGGTTACGATATGGCACAGTTTTACTTTTTCTTCTTCGGTTAAAAAGCAGGTTTCCACAATCACTTTTAATACCCGATTGCCGCAGGCCTGTTTCAGCGCTTTGATTTCATGCGCCACACGGGCAAAGTTTCCGTTTTTTACATCACACAGGTTAATCACCATATCGATTTCCTCGGCGCCATCGGCTAAAGCTTCTTTTGTTTCCACCAGTTTCACAGTTGTTGTCTGATATCCGTTTGGAAATCCGATTACGGTACAGATTTTCATTCTGCCCTGCACATAATCAGCTGCCTGTTTTACATAGCAAGGCGGAATACATACCGATGCAGCACAGCCTTCCATTGCTTCCTCACATAATTTCTGAATGGATGCCCAGTCGGCAGTCTGTTTCAGCTGGGTATGGTCAATATGTTTATAAATTTCGTTTAACTCCATAACATTTCTCCCCCACTTTATCTTAAATCTGCTGCTGCAGTAATTTCAGTTCTGCTTCTGTCAGTTCCCGGCAGGTTCCTGGCTCTAAATCATCAGGCAGATACAAATCGCCCATGGCTAAACGATGCAGTTCCACCACTTTGGCCCCGTAGCAGCCAAACATTCGTTTAATCTGATGATAACGACCTTCTTTTAATGTGACCGTAGCCGTTTTTTCACCGGTGATTTCAAGCCCTGCCTCTTTGCAGACACCGTCATTCAGTTCCACACCGGCTTTAAATCCATCAGCCATCTGCTGTGTAACTGGAATATCCAGCTCCACATGATAAATTTTCTGCACATGTTTTTTTGGAGCCAGAATATTATGAGCCATCACACCATCATCGGTAATTATCATCAACCCTGTGGTATCCCTGTCTAAACGACCTGCAGGAAACATTCCTCTGCCCTGATATTCTTCGGGTACCAGTTCTAAAACAGTCTGATGCTCCTTATCCTCAGTGGCCGACACATACCCCTTTGGTTTATTCAGCATTAAATAGACATTCTTTTTAATGCTGATATCTACACCATCTACCGTAATACGGCTTTTTTCAGGATCAGCTTTTACGCTGGATGATTTTATGACTTCCCCATCTACCATAACACGACGTTTTGCTATTAATCCTTTTACATCATTACGGGAATATTTTCCCTGTGATGCAATAATTTTATCGATTCGTTCCAGACAGAACCTCTCCCTTCCTGTTTGTATCTTCTATTTCAATCTCACTCACAGTTGTTCTATTATTTCAGTATATATTGTTTTATTATACCCCATTAGCCAGCGCTTGCCAATGATACTTTGCGTTAAAAGATGTGGACAAGTTGTTCTGGAAAGTGCTATAATATCCGGGTTATTGATTTTCACAACATAAGGAGATTATTATGCAGAAACGTGATTCTTTTGGAACCCGTCTGGGCTTTATTTTAGCCTGTATCGGTTCTGCAGTAGGGATGGGCAACCTGTGGATGTTCCCGACCCGTGTGTCCCTTTACGGCGGCGGTTCGTTCCTGATTCCCTACTTTATTTTTGTTGTGCTGATTGCATCCACCGGTGTAATCGGCGAAATGGCTTTTGGCCGCGCAACCCGTTCCGGTTCGATTAATGCATTCGGCACTGCCGCAGAACGCAAAGGTATGCGAAAACTGGGCGAGGTTTTAGGCTTTATCCCTACCATTGGCTCCCTGGCAATGGCTATCGGCTACACCGTTGTTATGGGCTGGATTTTAAAATATGCGGTGGGTAGCTTCACCGGTGCCACCCTCTCCTCTACCGATGTAGACGGCTATGCCGCAGCATTTGGTTCTATGGCAAGCGCATTCGGCAACAATGCATGGCAGATTGCAGCACTGGCACTCTGCATCGCCATCATGATGCTGGGTATCGGCAAAGGGATTGAAAAAGCCAATAAAATCATGATGCCGTTATTTTTTGTTCTGTTTGTGGGCCTGGGTATTTATATTTTTACGCTGCCTGGTGCATCGGAAGGCTATCAGTATATTTTCCGTGTGGACCCTGTGGCTCTGCGTGACCCTGCCACCTGGATGTTTGCACTGGGGCAGGCATTCTTCTCTCTGTCTATTGCAGGGAACGGCACTATCATTTACGGTTCCTACCTGAGCGATAAAGAAAACGTTCCGGCATCGGCAGCTCGTGTAGCGCTGTTTGATACCATGGCAGCCTGTCTGGCGGCTCTGGTAATCATTCCAGCCATGGCAACTGCTGGTACTCAGCTGAATCAGGGTGGCCCCGGGTTAATGTTTATCTTCCTGCCGAATCTGTTCCACAGCATGCCTGGAGGTTCGCTGTTTGCCGTTATTTTCTTTGTGGCTGTTCTGTTCGCAGGTATGACTTCGCTGTTAAACCTGTACGAAACACCAATTGCAGCTCTGCAGGAAAAACTGGGCTTCAGCCGCAGTAAAGCATGTCTCTCTGTAGGTATTTTCGGTGCGGTGGTTTCCATCTGCATTCAGGGTATCGTATCTGGCTGGATGGATGTGCTTTCCATCTACATCTGCCCATTAGGCGCAGGCCTTGCGGCTATCATGTTCTTCTGGTTCTGCGGCAGAGAATTTGTAGAGCGCGAAGTAAACAAAGGCCGCACAAAACCTATCTTTTCATGGTTCTTCCCTATCTGCAAATATCTTTTCACACCTGTCTGCTTCCTGGTACTGATTTTAGGTGCCTTAAACGGCGGTATTGGTTAATCCACTAATAAAGAATCCCTCAGAAAAGGCTGCACTTTAAAAGCTGCTCTTCTCTGAGGGATTTTTGCGTTTGTTCTATATTATTCTATTATTCTGCTGCGCCTTCTGCGTTGTTTTTTTCTTCTTCCGCCAGACGTGCCTCTTCTTTTCTGGTATCGTTGCAGGCTCTTTCCATCTGCTCCAGAATTTCACGTTCCAGCGGCATAGGTTCTGCTGTTCCCGGATTGATTACAATACCGGTAAAGCCGGTTTTCGCAGTTGCCAGCAGCACCATCATTTCCAGGGCTGCAGGACGCATTTCGGCATCATCCGGCCATGCTTTCGCATGTTCCGCACTGGTATATACTGCAATCCACTGACCGCTTTCTTCATCATCCAGAAGCGGCATATCCACTCTGCCTTCATGCTGAACAGTTGG
The DNA here is from genome assembly GCA_017399005.1 of Peptococcaceae bacterium. Taxonomy (GTDB): domain Bacteria; phylum Bacillota; class Peptococcia; order Peptococcales; family Peptococcaceae; genus UBA7185. The sequence goes on from JAFQEO010000011.1 coordinate 59,428, forward strand.
AACCAGCACAGCGCCATCATTCATCATGCACCAGCCGATTTCCATAATGACAGCAGCAAAGGTATCTTCCCCTTCATTCTGATAGTATGCATGCAACAGATCCGCAACATTTTTTGCATCGGTAAAGTCTGCTTTATCCTCCGGCATCAGCATGTCTTCCAGATTGCCTTTCTGGATAACCAGGATTTTTTCTGCTGTACTCTGAGGATTTGCTTCTGCATAAGACTCCATTGCAGTTGTCAGACGACGGTTCATTTCCTCCAGCCCGATTTCCTGTTCCAGTTCTTTTAACATTGCTTCCAGTTCCTCTACGCTTAACGGCGCTTCCGCTTCTGCATTTACATCCAGAATATCTTCTACTCTTTCTTCATTTGTCATGTTGGTTTCTTCCTTTCTGCCATATAGATTTTTCTGACACACTCCATTAATTCCAAATCCATTTACCATTTTCCTTCTGTTTCAGAACTTTATTTCTGTTTAAATTATTCTGTATATCCACTTTTTTTCCCGCTATTCCCCACAGCTTATAACATAAATCTATATTTATCCCAGCAGCACATCTGAAATCAGCATTACGCAGAATCCCACCAGCAGGGCATAGGTAACGCCCGGTGTGTTACTGTGATGCGTTTCGGGAATCATTTCGTCGCTGATAACATAAAGCATCGTGCCTCCTGCAAATGCCAGAGCAAAAGGCAGAATGGCCGCAGAAAAGCTGACCGCAAAGTAACCCAGCAGGGTGCCTGCCACTTCCACCAGACCAGTAAACATAGCACATAGAAATGCCTTTTTTAAGCTGATACCGCAGCTTAACATAGGCCCGATAATAACCATACCTTCTGGAATGTTCTGCAGGGCAATGCCCCCTGCAATCATTATGGCATCGGCAATATTTCCAGAGCCGAACCCCACACCGGCAGCAATACCTTCCGGCAGATTATGAATTGCGATTGCTGTAACAAAAAGAAGTACTTTGCTCAAATCTGCATTGTATTCATGATTTTCAATGTCATCACCCACAATCCTGTGCAGATGAGGCACCAGACGGTCAATAAGATTCAATGCCAGCGCACCAATGAAAATACCTGCAACCGTCACAATAATTCCATATTCTCCGCCATACTCCAGTGAAGGCAGAATCAGCCCCAGCACAGCAGCTGCCAGCATAACACCTGCCGCAAACGATAATACAATATCACTGAATTTGTGCGATATATCTTTGAAAATAACACCTAAAAGCGCACCGATTACAGTCGCACCGCCTACCCCCAGAGCCGTTAGTAAAACCATTCCCATGATTAGTCCCTCCCGGTTATTTTTCTTTATTATACATGAGTTTATCCAGACTGTGCAATGCCTTTGACGACTGATAAAAAAGACCTCATAGAAGATTACTTCTACAAGGCCTCTAAATTTTGACGCTGTTACTTATTTCATTGCGCTGTTGATTTCTTCAATGATTTTTAACGCCGCTTCATGCGGGTTTTCCGCTTTGGTAATTGGACGACCGACTACCATATGGTCTACACCGATACGGATAGCATCAGCTGGTGTCGTAATGCGTTTCTGGTCACCTGCAGCAGCCCATGCCGGACGGATACCCGGGCATACGGTGATAAAATCACTGCCGTAGGTTTCTTTAATGTTCGCCGCTTCATGCGGAGAACATACAATCCCGCTCATGCCGGATGTTTTGCACAGCCCTGCCAGATTTAACACAGTATCGGCAATGTTGTTTTTGTAACCCACTTTTGCGATACCTTCTTCATCGAAACTGGTCAGGATAGTTACACCTACCATGTTTGGACGTTTAATATTCAGACGTTCGCATACCTCGTTCACAGTTTCCACGCTTTTGCGCATCATTTCCTCACCGCCGGAGGAATGCAGTGTGAACATATCCACACCCAGAGATGCTGCCCAGGCTACTGCCTGCGCCACGGTATTCGGAATATCATGGAATTTTAAATCCAGAAATACTTTTTTGTTCTGCGCTTTGATTAAATCTACCACGCTGCCTCTGGTGTTTAAAAACAGCTCCAGACCTACTTTGTAGTAGCTTACTGCATCGCCCAGCTGATTTACCAGTGCCATGGCATCCTGTTCTGTTGCATAGTCCAGTGCTACGATTAATTTATCGTTCATTGCAGCTTACACTCCTCTTAGCTTAGCATAATGCTCCCTGATTCAGTACAATTCTACCGCCTTTTACAACCAGTTCCGGCCAGCCTTTCAGCACAGTGCCGTGGAATGGTGTGTTTTTGCCTTTGGAATAAAACTCGTTGCGGTCTACAGCTTTTTCTGCATCCGGGTTCAGTACTACGATATCCGCCATGCGGCCTGCTTCCAGAGTACCTTTTTCGATGCCCAGAATTTCTGCAGGACGTTTGCACATTGCAGTTACCATCTGTTCCATAGTCATCTGCCCGGTTGCCACAAAATTGGTCCAGATTAACGGAGCAGCTGTTTCCAGCCCGCTGATACCGTTGGCTGCAAATGCATATTCCACATCTTTATCCTGAATGGTATGTGGCGCATGGTCGGTTGCCACACAGTCGATAATGCCGTCTTTTAATGCCTGGAACAGAACCGTTCTGTCTTCTTCACGACGCAGAGGCGGATTTACTTTTGTATTAGTATCATAGCCGCGTACGGCTTCTTCGGTTAAGCACAGATGATGCGGTGTAGCTTCTGCAGTTACTTTTACGCCTTCTTCTTTTGCTTTTTTAATCAGTTCCACGCCGCCTTTTGTACTCACGTGTGCAATGTGGATACGGCAGCCTGTTAATTTTGCCAGCATCAGATCGCGTGCGATGATTAAATCTTCCACTTCGTTTGGAATCCCGCCTAAGCCCAGCTCGGTACTAACGATACCTTCGTTCATTACCCCGCCGCCTAACAGGTCTTCATCCTCACAGTGAGAAATCAGTAAGCCGTTCAGCGCTTTGCTGTAATCCATTGCACGGCGCATTACACCGCTATGCTGTACAGTACGTCCGTCATCGCTGAATGCAATGGCACCTGCACGGTTTAACAGCAGCATTTCGGTTAATTCTTCGCCTTTCTGGCCTTTTGTGATGCATGCGATTGGATATACATCTGCCAGGTTTGCTTTCATTGCTTTGTATAATACGGATTCCACTACGGTTTCATTATCAGCCACCGGTGTAGTATTCGGCATACATGCGATGGAGGTAAAACCGCCATGGATAGCAGCCTGTGTACCGGTTAATACGGTTTCTTTATCTTCACGGCCCGGTTCTCTTAAATGCACATGCATATCGATAAACCCCGGCATTACTACTTTACCTTCTAAATCAATTACCTGCGCGCCTTCTGCCTGCAGATTTTCACCTACAGCCTTGATGGTCTGCCCCTCGATGAGGATATCGGCTTTGCCGTTCAGATTCTGCGCAGGGTCCACTACGTGACCGTTTTTCAGTAAAATCATTCTGCTGCACCTCCCATAATTGCTAACAGTGCCATGCGGATTGCCAGCCCGTTGTGTACCTGCTCTTCAATAACAGCCTGCACACCGTCGGCAACTTCCGGTGTAATTTCAACGCCGCGGTTGATTGGACCCGGATGCATTACCAGACAATCTGGTTTCGCCAGTTTCAGACGCTGTGCGTTCAGACCGTAAAATGCAGCATATTCACGAATAGATGGGAACATACCAGATTTCTGACGTTCCAGCTGGATACGCAGCATAATGATAACGTCTGCATCTTTAATGGCTTCATCCATATTGTAGCTGATTTTTGCACCCAGCTGATCTGCTCTGGACGGCATCAGAGTTGGAGGAGCACATAAGGTTACATCGGCACCTAATGCCTGCAGCCCCCATACATCGGAACGTGCTACACGGCTGTGCAGAATATCGCCTACAATGGCAATTTTTAAACCTTCAAAACCGCCTTTATGTTCATAGATTGTCAACATATCCAGTAATGCCTGGGTAGGGTGCTGATGCTGCCCGTCACCGGCATTGATAACTCTGGCTTTTACATGGCTTGCCAGAATTTCATGGGCACCGCTGGCACCATGACGCATTACAATAACGTCCGGATTCAGACGGTCCAGGGTCAGCGCTGTATCTTTCAGCGATTCCCCTTTCATTACAGAGCTGCTGCTTGTGTTGATATTTACAACGTCAGCGCCCAGATATTTCCCTGCAAACTCGAAGGACGATCTGGTTCTGGTGCTGTTTTCATAAAACAGATTGATTACGGATTTCCCGCGCAGAATTGGATGTTTTTTGTCATCCCCTGCCAGCACCTGTTTCATTTCCTGTGCTTTTTTGAAAATCTGATAGATTTCATCCACAGTCAGATCGCTGAGGTGAATCAGGTCTTTCTTTGCGATTGGCATATAATAACCTCCTTGAAACCGAACACTTGGATTTTATAATCGTTCACAGCAGAAATTTATCGATTTCGCTGTACAAGACAATAAAAAAACCGGACACAACGCGGCCCGGCTTAAAGGCTCTATTGCCTTATCGACTATCATTATACCAACTCCATACATAGTTTTCAAGAAAAAAGTAACAGCTGGCATTAATTACATACCAGCTGCGTGAAAACTTTTAATTTATATTTTATCGTTCCAGATTGCGATTGGATTTTAACGTCAGGCTCATCAGCACATTGAACATCAGAATCATCCCGGAATAGAAAAACACATCATCAATGGCGTTCATCTGCGCATTCATGATATCCATGGTCTGGCTGTAATGAGCAATACGCAGATTCAGCACCATAGTGAAAATACTCAGCGATAAGCTGGTAGCCATCATTTTAAACCAGTTAATCAGGGAAGTGCCATGACCGGATAATTCACGGCTCAACGAACTCATCCCGTAATCCGTAACCGGCATAGACGACAGCCCGATGCCTAAATAGCGAAAACAGAGCCAGAAGATTACCACTGCCAGTGCAGTCTGCAATGTGGTACGGCTCAGCATAATACTGCCCACTGCCAGTAACAGCATGGCTGTCAGAATAATTTTTTTGCTGTCCACCCGTTTATAAAGCCACTGGGCCAGAGGACCTCCGGCAATGGAAAACACAGCTGGAATCAGCAGAATCAGGCCGTACATCATTGGTGTATAGCCCAGAATATTCTGAAAATAGATAGCCAGTACAAACGGCACTAAACAGAGCGCCATGCTGACGCAGCTGTTAATAATCAATGCCAGACTGAAATCCCGGCTGGCTAAAACTTTAAAATTCAGTACAGGATGGTCACTTTTCAGTGAACGACGCACAAACAATGCTACCAGAACGGCACCGCAAATCATCATAGCCCATACAGCCGGAGAACCAAAACCCCAGGTTTCCACCTGGTTAAAACTTAATAAAAACAGCACTGTGCCGAAAATCACATATATAAAACTCAAATAATCCAGTTTTTCCGAACGATTGCGCACTTCGTACGGAACCCCTTTATAAACAGCCCACGCAGTAAATAATGCCACCGGCACATTCACCCAGAACACCCAGTTCCAGTCGGCAAAAGTCAGCAGTATACCGGAAAATACCGGCCCAATAGCCGGCCCGCTGCTCATGGCCATGCTTTGCAGAGTTAAAAAAGTTGCCCGTTGTTTATACGGTACAAACTGATAGATAATCATCATGGAACACGGCACAATAAAGGCTGCCAGCGCACCCTGCACCAGCCTCACTGCAATCATCAGATAAATATTGCTGCAGAAGCCGCTAACAAGCGATACAGCAGCAAAACCCAGCATACTGAAACTGAACAGATTGCGGCAGCTGAACTTATCGGCAAAATAGCCGGCAGTCGGGCTCAGCACCCCCATCATCAGCGTATAGCTGATCATAATCCATTGCACCATACCCAAATCGGCATCAAACACTTTTACAAATGTCGGAATAGCCACATTTAAAGCCACCGAATTATATAACGATAAAAAGCCGCCCAGAGCAATGGCTGCAATCAGCATCGTCTGATGCTGCATTGTCTGCTTTCCTTCAGAAGCGCCCATTTATTTCGCCCCCTGTGGTTTACCATCATTCAGATGCAGACCCAGACGCTGCCCTACTTTTTTCAGTTCCGCACCGTGCAGATAACGATACGCGCCTTCTTCCACACCTTTTAAAGTCAGGGGCCCGATAGAAATACGCTTTAATTCCAGCACAGGGTTTTTCACAGCTTTAAACATGCGGCGCACCTGGCGGTTGCGTCCTTCATGAATGGAGATTTCCACAACCGTTCTGTGATTTTCACGACGGATAACTTTTACTTCAGCCGGCGCTGTCATGCCGTCTTCCAGCTGAACACCGTTTCGCAGCATTTCAAGCCGTTCTTCGGTTACATTGCCCTGTACGGTTGCCACATAGGTTTTCACCATTTTAAATTTTGGATGGGTCATACGATAGGCAAATTCACCATCATTGGTTAATAACAGCAGCCCTTCGGTTTCAAAATCCAGACGGCCCACCGGAAATACACGATATGGTACACCAGTTAGTAAATCCATAACTGTTCTGCGTTCATGCGTATCTTTTACAGTCGTCACATAACCAGCCGGTTTGTTCATCAGGATATAAACCAGTTCCTCCTCCTGCTGAACCGGTTTGCCGTCCACCAGCACCTTGTCCACACCAGGCGTTACTTTTGTGCCCAGTTCCGTCACAATTTTGCCGTTTACCGATACACGTCCCTCTTTAATAATTGCTTCACTGGCTCTGCGGGAGGCAACCCCTGCCGATGCCAGATACTTCTGTAAACGTTCCTGTTCCATCTTGTTCTCCTTTCTGTATATACATCCAATAGAAAGAAAATTGCAGTATAGCATCAGAGCCAACAATATATCAGCATAAACGCTAACATAAAAATATGGTGTCCAATGTTAAAAACAGATACAAAAAAAGCCGTTCAACTGAACGGCTTTTTGTTGATCGGGGTGGAGGGATTCGAACCCCCGGCCCCATGGTCCCAAACCACGTACTCTACCAAACTGAGCCACACCCCGGCGACCAACATGACTTATTATACGGATGCGGGCACATTTTGTCAACACTATTTTTTAAAAAATCTAAAATTTTTCTTTGTATTTTTCACACGGTCTCAGGCCTCATAACCGTAATTAACTTCCATACCAGCTCCCACGCCATCAAAGTATACAAAAAGGCCGCCGGTTTTATCCGGCAGCCCGTTTCCTACTTATTCTTTATCACTGGCTTTTACCAGTTTCCAGAAGCGTTTATGTTTCTGCAGAAACTCCAGTTCCGGGTCCTGCAGCGCATAATTGCGATTTTCATCGTCCAGCTGAATGGCTTTCTCCAGTGCCAGAAGCCCGCGCATAGCCTCGCCCATCAGCGAATAGGTGCAGGCTGCATTATACCATAAGTCAGCATTGTTTTCATCCATCTGCAATGCTTTCTCGTGGCAGAATACCGCATCGGCAAAGTCGCGCTGTTCCGCCAGTTCGATACCAATGTTGGAGTACAGATAATAATTCTCCGGCTCCTGCAGCAGCCCCATAAAATAAATATGAATGGCCTGATCGGCTAACCCGATTCCGGAAAGTTCTACGGCAATGGCTATCATTTCCTGCACACTGGCAGCCTGATTCAGGGCTTTGCAGAAATATTCCGCAGCCTCATCCAGTTTCTCCATAGAAGCCAGCACCTGCCCCAGACAGTACAAGGCATCAATATAATCCGGACGAAGTGCCAGGCAGTGCCGATAATACCGCTCTGCTCCCTCATCGCTTCCCATTTCGCGCATAGTGTTTGCCAGTTCATAATACAAATCGCTGCTGTCAGGCTTTAAAATAAGCCCTTGTACAAATGCATCTGCTGCCTGACCATATTGCTGCTGCTGACGATACCACAAACCCATCACAAAACAGATTTCTGCATCCAGCTGCTGCTCCTGTTTCATTTTTTCATAAAACCGGTCAGCCTGCGCAAAATCATTATTCTGAACCAGCTTCTCCCAGTGCAGATAAGCCAGTGTACGTTCTTCCGCCATTGTCATCAACCTTTATTTATAAATTCCTGTTTCCATGCCATGCAGAGTCAGGCACAAATCTCCTCTTCTCCGGCATCCACAATCTGGCTGATGGTTTTCTGCTGCAGCCGGCCATCTTCATAAATCCAGAATACTGCATCATCGTCAGCCATACCGTTTATTTTATCAAATGCAGGCTCATATTGCAATTGTTTCAGTGCCCACACAGCAGTACCTCGCAGTTCCCCGTCTTTATGATCCAGAAATTTTACAATCCGATGTATAAACGGTTCCATCTCATCCAGATACTCCCGTCCCAGATAACCGACAGACCAAAGCACGCCAAGATGACACATCGGGCTGTCAAGACCGTTGGTAATCATAATTTTGATAAACTCTTTATAATGCTGCGGGCATGCTTTTATCACAGCTGTCATCATTTCCGGAGCAGCCCATGGCACATTGCCGCTTTCATCAGCCATCGCCCACACTGCACGGCGAATTACATTGCGATAAATCTCTTCGTATTGATCAGCATAAGCCTCTGCTAAAGCTTCCAGAGCAGAAATAGCATGCCAGCGCTGCTCATTGCGATAGTCGCCCCATATATTCATCTGCACATAGCGTAAAGCACGGGCATTATTTTCGCGGCCTTCCTCAACAATCGCTTTATAGTTCTGTTCTGTAATATATCCGGTAATCAGTTTTTTATAATCCACTCTCATTGTAATACCCTCCTGTTATATGGTACTCGTGTTTTTAATCCACGGGATGTTTTTATCTGTCTGTAATAGACATACCCGTTCCCGCAGAAGGGAAAACAGAAAATTGCTGCGATTATTATTTTCTAAAGAGCTGCGGTGTTTTTATCAGGCTATACAGAATGCAGAACAGCACAAAAAAGCAGAGCCACTTTCCGCAGCTCTGCTTTTTGTTTTGCACAACGGCTCTGACAGAGAATTAACCGTTGATTTTGTCTAATTCGAATGCATCGTGTAACGCCTGCATTGCTTTTTTTGGTGTATCGTTTTCTTTTTCGATGATACAGGATACTTTGATTTCAGATGTACTAATCATCTGAATGTTGATGTTATTCGCAGCCAGTACGGAGAACATTTTTGCTGCAACACCTGTGGAGCTTACCATCCCTGCACCAACGATGGATACTTTTGCAACATTGGTAGAAGATACGATGTCAGACATGCTCATTTTGTTTTTCAGGTCGTTCAGAACTTCCAGAGCATTGTCTACTTCATCCAGAGGCACTGTGAATGCGATATCATTCATGTTATTACGCATTGCACTCTGTACAATCATATCTACGTTAACGTTGGCATCTGCCAGAGCCTGGAACACTTTTGTTGCGGAGCCAGGTTTATCCTCCAGGTCAAAGATACCGATTTTTGCTACTTTCTGGTCGCAGGCTACCCCTGTTACCACAAATTCTTTTTCTAACTGATCTCTATTTACCACAAAGGTTCCCTCCTTGGATGTTTCATAACTGGAGCGTACACTTAATTTTACGCCGTGAATTTTTGCGATTTCTACAGAACGCGGATGCAGAACTTTTGCACCCAGACTGGCCAGTTCCAGCATTTCATCGTGGGTAATCATGGCCAGTTTCTGTGTGTTCTGCACCATACGAGGGTCAGCGGTGTATACGCCGTCTACGTCGGTATAGATTTCACATAAATCCGCACCGGTAGCAGCCGCTACAGCCACAGCAGTAGTATCGGAACCGCCACGGCCCAGAGTGGTAATTTCGCCTTCTTCGGTGATACCCTGGAAACCGGCAACGATGATTACTTTGCCTGCGTCCAGCTCTTTACGGATTTTGTCGGTTTTAATGTAGTTGATTCTTGCTTTCATGTGCGCATCGGTAGTCATGATACCCATCTGGCTGCCGGTCATGGATACGGATGGAATCCCCAGATCGTTCAGTGCCATTGCCAGAAGAGCGATGGAAATCTGTTCCCCGGTGGATAACAGCACATCCATTTCTCTTGTTGGAGGGCGTTTTTCAAACTTTTTCGTCATATCAATCAGTTTATCCGTTACACCGCTTGGAGCCGATACGGTAATAATCATATCATGGCCGGCATCACGGAAACTTTTAATATGCTGTGCAACATGTTTTACGCGGTCTACGTCTTTTACAGAAGTACCGCCATATTTTTGTACAATCAGTGCCATTGTTGTCTCTCCTATCCCTCAATCATCTCTGCACCTTTGTTAACTGGATGCAGTGCAGTGATTTTTGCAGTTACACCTTTTTCCTTCAGCAGATCAGCCAGCGGAGAAAAATCCTTTTCACCGTCACTGACCAGCAGGATTGTAGGCCCTGCGCCGCTGATGGTAACATTCAGCGCCCCCAGTGCTTTCGCCTGTGGAATTAATTCTTCCATACCCCGGATTAACGGCATACGGTACGGCTGATGGAGTTTATCATCCATTGCCAGCGCCAGCTGCTGTAAATCGCCGGTATGCATGGCATCTACCAGTAATGCCATACGGCCGATATTAAACACGGCATCTTTCATGGAAAGTTCTTTTGGCAGTACTTCCCTTGCCTCTCTGGTAGCCAGAGGATAATCCGGAATAATTACCGTACAGTGCAGATTGGACGGCGGTGTAATCTTGCGATAAAACACTCTGCCTTCCTCATCTAATCCACTGATAACAACACCGCCCAGCAGAGCCGGTGCAATATTGTCCGGATGCCCTTCAAACTGCAGTGCCACATTGAGCAGCTCGGTATCACTGAGCGGATTGCCCAGCACTTCATTAGCCACTTTTACACCGCCGATTAACGCAGCAGAACTGCTGCCCAGCCCGCGGGAATACGGCACATTGTTTTCAAAGTGCATCTTAATACCAGCCACCGGTTTCTGTACATAGTCAAACACAGCGGCATAAGCCTGATAAATCAGATTATTCTTACTTAAATCAATACTGCCGGCTTCGCCGTCAGACGATAATTCACAATAACCAATTTCATCGACCGGTTCAAAATCAATATAATTGTAAAAATCGAAGGCCATGCCTATACAGTCAAAGCCCGGTCCCATATTGGCTGTGGTAGCCGGGATCCGAATACGTTTCACCGGAAATCCGCTCCTTTTGCTTTATACCGAATATACACGGATGATTGCAGAAATCTCTTTCAGAATCGGCATTGCTTTCAGCGATGCTACCGCAGTCTGGAAATCTTTCTCCAGTACATTTTCAGTAATCAGTACCATCTCTGCTTCATCATCCTGCACATTTTTCTGAACGAACTGTGCGATACTTACATTGCACATACCGAATGCGCTTGCAATGTTTGCCAGTACACCAGGGCGGTTCTGCGCCTGAATACGGATGAAATAGCTGCTTCTGCATTCATCAATGGATTTAATTGGAATTTCTTTGTAGCAGGTACAGCGAATACGACCTTTGCAGTTAAACTGAATATTGCGCGCAATATCCATCACATCGCCGACTACGGCACTTGCTGTTGGTAATTCACCTGCGCCTCGGCCATAGAACATAACATCATCCACAGCATCGCCGTGTACAAACACAGCGTTGAAGGAATCGTTTACTGTTGCCAGCGGATGCACACTTGGAATCAGCATTGGATGTACACGCACTTCAATGCCGTCGTTTTCGTTGTGACGAGCTACACCTAACAGCTTAATAGTATACCCCATTTCGGTTGCATAAGCAATATCTTCTGCAGTCAGTTTTGTAATTCCTTCCACATAAACATCGTCCAGAACCACGCGGGAATTGAATGCAATAGAAGCCATGATAGCCACTTTACGTGCAGCATCCAGCCCTTCAATGTCTGCAGTAGGGTCAGCTTCCGCATAACCCAGCTCTGTTGCTTTTGCCAGAGCTTCCTGGAATGTCATGCCTTCCAGAGTCATTTTGGTTAAAATATAGTTGGTAGTACCGTTTACGATACCCATTACTTCGCTGATGTTGTTTGCTGCCAGGCACTGTTTTAACGGACGGATAATTGGAATTGCGCCTGCGACTGCAGCTTCAAACAGGAAATCGCAGCCGTTTGCAGCTGCTGCATCCAGCAGTTCTTTGCCGTGTACAGCCACCAGGTCTTTGTTGGCTGTTACAACGCTCTTGCCTTTGTTCAGTGCAGCCAGGATGCATTTTTTGGCAAAATCAATGCCGCCCATTACTTCGATTACGATATCGATTTCTTCATCATTCACGATATCTTCGTAACTGCCTACTACTTCAATATCTTCCCGCACTCTGGATTTTGCATCCGGAATCGCATCTTCCCGCACCAGAATTTTTTTAATTTCCAGTCGGGAACCGATTTTGTGCGGAAACTCTTCTTTCTGGTTTTCAATTACTTTATACACGCCGGTACCTACGGTACCCAGGCCCATTAAACCGACTTTTAAAACTTTTTCTTCCACGATGTTATCCCCCTTAACTTTGTCCTACGATTTCTACGTGCAGTACACCGCTTAGTTGTTCCATAATATCGATTACCGTTTCCAGGCTCTGTTCCATCTGTGCCGTTTCAAAGGCGATGGTGGCAATCGCTACATTCTGAATTGGAATCCCCTGATTGATGGTCAGAATATTGCAGTTTGCACGGGCGATGGTATTGATACAGTTGGATAAAATCCCTGCTTTGTTGTCCATCGAAATCTGCAGTGTAATAATTTTGGCTTTTGTTGCTTCGTAAAACGGAAATACACCGTCACGATACTTGTAAAAGGCACTGCGGCTTAATCCCACTTCTTCTACCGCATCGTTTACGGTCATGTCTTTGTGTTTTGCCAGCAGTTCTTTGATTTTTGCCGTTTTCAGAATTGCTTCCGGCAGAATCGCTTCGTCTACAATGTAGAATTTCCCTTTTTCTTTAATAATTTCAGGCATAATTTTGTACTCTCCCGGTGGATATTTTTCCTTGCATGCAAGACATTATATGCTTTTCTTCGCCCTTTGTCAATGAAAAAATACACCACAGAAAGACAAAAATGCACAAAGTCCATAAAAATAATTTTTGTATCCGGTATTCAGTTGTTAACCGTTTTTACCTGCAGCCCTCTCAGCTGCAGAAACCTCTGATTTTACCTGTATTTCAGCGAATTTCGGCTTGACAGCACAATTTACAAATAGTATGATTTTTAGAGGTATAAATAAATGTTTTAAGTAGTATGGAACCATGTCAGATACTGAATTTTATATAGAACTCTGCGTTTGAGAACTGTTTTGAAAAGAGGGAAACACATTATGGCAAATAATCACGATGAACAGATTCGTATTGTACAGGAAACCGTAGCCGGTAAAGAAATCACATTCGCACATGTAATGGGCGGTCCGGCTCCGATTATTTATCAGAAACTGGGGCTGAATCCACAGCTGGATTACAGTTCCTCCGCTATCGGTATTATGAATATGACACCGCCGGAATCGGCTGTAATCGCATCGGATATCGCAGTAAAAAGCGGCAATATCTATCTGGGCTTTGCCGACCGTTTCACCGGCACTCTGATTATCACCGGCGATATCTCGGAAGTAACCTCTGCTTTAACAGAAGTGGTAAACTATTTCCGCGATGAACTGGGCTATGTAGTCTGCAAAATTACAAAACGATAGGAAGTGCAGCCATGCCGCGTATAACAAAAGAAGAACTTCTGGAAAAGATGTTTCACGATAATTATGAACAGCTCAAATCCAAAAAGCTGCGCATGACCCGTGTGCGCGTTCCCGGCAAAGAAGTCTGCATGGCACATATCCTCACACCGACCGACCCTCGTATTTATCACAATCTGGGGCTGCATATCGGTGTTCATGAAGGCGAAGATCACACCGGAGAATCCATCGGGCTTGTGCGTGTAACACCGTGGGAATCGGTTGTTATTGCAGCCGATGTGGCCGCAAAAGCTGCGGACATCCAGATTGGTTTTATGGACCGGTTCTGCGGTTCTCTCATTATTACCGGCGCTTTAGCCGATGTAGAGATTGCAGTACAGGAAGTCATCCGGTTTATGGTAGAAGTTATGGGCTTCCGCCCGTGCGAAATCCATAAAAGCTGACAGACAGGGGATTGGATTAACATGAAAAAATTATTTCTGATGGGCCGAAGTGAAGCCGGTAAAACCTCGCTGACTCAGGCGTTAAAAGGTGAAGACCTTCACTACGAAAAAACCCAGTATGTAAATACCGCACAGGACACCATCGACTCGCCGGGCGAATACGCCGAATCCAAAGTCTGCGGTGTAGGGCTGGCATGCTTCTCCTTTGAAGCCGATGTGGTTGCCATTGTTCAGGCAGCAGATGAACCATTCAGCCTGTTTGGCGCAAACTGCCGGTCGTTTATCCTGCGTCCGCTGATTGGTATTATCACAAAAGTGGATTCCCCTTACGCCAATATCCCGATGGTAAAACAGTGGCTGACCAATGCAGGCTGCGAACGAATCTTTATGATTAACAACGTAACCCGCGAAGGCATCGATGAACTGCTGGAATATCTGGCAGCCGACCCTCCGCATCTCACCTGGGAACAGGCTAGATTTAAACAGAGCCTGGGCTTAAACGACTGGGACCCACTGCCCGAAGGCGTAGAGTATCCCGAAGAGATACGCTAAAACGATAAGAATCAAACTGCTGCATTACAACAGATTACCTGTTATACATGCAGCAGTTTTTTCATCTACACAGAACCTTCACTTTTTCCATCTTCCACACTATGTACACTGGTGTGCCGAAAACGGCGAAAAACCAGTGAGCAATATCCGGCTTGACATTGAACGTAAAAAAGATATGTATGGCGTATTTTATTATCTGCATGAAATAAAACATGACGAAATTCAAGATAACATGACGATAATATGACGACTTTATGACGAAAATTTCGCTCAACCATGCGATTTATGACGACATGATAACTTTTTTCCTATAACTCTCTGAAAATTAAAAAAATATAGAAGAATATATAGATAATCCTATCATCTCGTCA